>CANFGT010000004.1 GCA_947446815.1 Acidimicrobiaceae bacterium | reverse complement strand
GGAACACGTTCGACAACGCTGAGACCATAACCACCGAGGCCGCCGTACTTAGCGGGGTTGTTGGTCATGAGGCGGATGTCGTGCACACCGAGGTCGGCAAGAATCTGTGCGCCAATGCCGTATTCGCGACTGTCGACAGGCAATCCGAGTTCTGTATTTGCATCGACCGTGTCACGGCCTTGATCTTGCAATGAGTACGCACGGATCTTGTGTCCGATACCAATGCCACGACCTTCATGACCGCGTAAGTACACAATCACGCCTGCGCCTGCGTTGTCCACGATGCTCATGGCTGCTGCCAACTGTGGTCCGCAATCACAGCGACGCGAACTGAAGACATCGCCCGTGAGGCATTCGCTGTGCACGCGAACAAGGACTGGTTCGGTTCCGGTGACATCGCCCTTCACAAACGCGAGGTGTTCGATGCCGTCAATAGTGCTGCGGTATGCGACGCAATTAAAAGTGCCGTATTCGGTCGGAACAATTGCTTCGCCCATGCGCTCCACGAGACGTTCGTTGTGACGGCGATACTCAATGAGTTGCTCAATCGATGACAACAACAGACCATGTTCCTTGCAGAACTTACGAAGGTCGGGAAGGCGCATCATGGTGCCGTCGTCATTCTGAATTTCGCAGATAACGCCCACTGGCTCACAACCGGCAAGACGTGCCAGGTCAACAGCTGCCTCTGTGTGGCCTGCGCGCTTCAACACTCCGCCGGTGCGTGCGCGTAACGGGAAGATGTGTCCGGGACGAGCGAATGCTTTGAAATCAACATCACGGTTTGCAATAGCGCGAGACGTTGCTGCACGATCAGCAGCGCTGATACCTGTTGTTGTTCCCTCAATGAGGTCAACGGTGACGGTGTAAGCGGTGCGCTGGCTCTCAGTGTTTTGTTCCACCATGAGTGGCAGGCGGAGTTCTTCACAACGCTCGCCAGTGAGAGGAACACAAATCACGCCAGTGGAGTAGCGCACGATGAACGCAAGCTTCTCTGCCGTTGCATGTTCTGCGGCCATGATGAAGTCGCCTTCATTCTCACGGTCTTCGTCGTCAACCATGACAACGATTTCTCCGCGTGCCATTGCAGCAATGACGTCTTCAATGGGATCAAGACCTGATTCGCTCATGATGCTCCAACTTTCTCTGTAAGGGGTTGTAAAACGATTTCAACGTCATCACCAAGGGCAGTCGTGGAAACAACTGCACAGTGCGAGAGTTCTTGTGGGGTGTCTCCAATGAAGACGCCAGGTGCGTCAGTGTTGCCCGAAACAATGGGCGCAACATGAAAGACGTACTGATTGATGAGGCCTTGGTCGTGGAACGCAGATGCAACTGTGCGGCCGCCTTCCACCATTAATTGCAGGACACCTTCGTCGCCGAGTGTGTCGAGCAATGAATCGAGGCTTTCTGACCACACGGTGCAAGGGTGCACTTTTGCTTGATCGGAGACTGGGCCATGTGACAACACGATGCGTCGTGGCGATGGACCTTCAACGTGACGCACTGTTAGTTCTGGGTCGTCAGCACGAACTGTTCCAGCGCCTACAAGAATCGCATCACTCTCGGCGCGCAATTGATGAACACGTGTGCGTGCGGCATCGCCTGTCAACCAACGCGGACCATTCGGTATAGAGGTGCGTGCATCAAGTGTGGTTGCCATCTTCAACATCACGAACGGGCGACCAGTGCGGCGGTGATGTAAGTAGGGCGCAAGTTGCTGCGACACTTCGTCAGCGAGCACACCTTCTGTTACTTCAATGCCTGCGGCGCGCAAAGAAGCGAAGCCCGTGCCGGCAACTTTGATATCTGGGTCTGCGATTGCGGAAACAACATGAGTGATGCCGGCGGCAATGATCGCTTCAGTACACGGACCGGTACGGCCGGTGTGTGAACACGGTTCGAGCGTCGTGTAGAGAGTCGCACCAACAGTGGAATCACCAGCTGTAGCCGCGGATCGCAACGCAACAATTTCTGCATGTGCACTGCCGGGGGACTGCGTGGCACCTTCGTGCACTGCGCCATTTGTACATACAAGGACAGCACCCACCCACGGATTGGGACGCGCGTGCAGACGCGCTGTCTCAGCCATATGCATGGCACGGCGCATGAGCGCCTCGTGGTTAGTCATGTTGTGTCCTTGCTCCCATCCGGACTGTGACCGTCGGCCTCAGAATTTCACTGAGTCGGCTCCACCACCGAGGTGATGGGGTTCGCGGGCTATACCGCCGGTTGGGACTTGCACCCGACCCTGCAAGGGGTGTTTTGAATATGTACTGCCCAGCCGAAGCTGAACGAGTTCAGGCTATGGGCGCAGATAGGAAGCCAGCAACTTGGGACAAATGTCTTTGACTCTTACAAATATGTGAGTAGCCTCACGGATAGTCGGTGACTGCTGAAACATAGTGACTGACTACTTTCACAATTTGCACAGAAATGAATGTGATGCGCTTATTCAAGAATTCAAAGTCGGCACTTACCCAAAGTTCCGCGATGCGGTTGACAGTCGTGGCGGTCGTCCTTGCGACATTGGGTCTTGCAAACGGCATCGCGAGTGCCGACGCAAATGAAACGGGATCGACCGGTGAGAGTGGGCTGGCACAGAGTTCTATCTCGGCTGGTGTGACCAGCACATGTGTGATTGAAAGCGGTGCCGCGAAGTGTTGGGGTGCCAACACGTATGGTCAGCTCGGAAATGGAACAACTGTTCCTTCCTTCACGCCCGTGTCGGTAGTCGGGCTGTCGTCAGGAGTGACATCGATCTCGGTTAGTTCCGCTCATGCATGCGCGGTGGTGTTTGGCGGTGTGAAGTGTTGGGGCGCCAATGAAAGTGGCCAACTTGGTAATGGTTCAACGACTGCTTCGTCGACACCTGTGTCTGTGTCTGGGTTGTCCTCTGGCGTCACCGATGTTTCGGTTGCTGGTTCTGGAGGTACCGACACTGTTCGCAAGAGTTATTCGTGTGCGGTGGTGTCTGGCGGTGTGAAGTGTTGGGGCGCCAATGAAAGTGGCCAACTTGGTGATGGTTCTACAACTGCTTCGTCAACACCTGTGTCTGTGTCTGGGTTGTCCTCTGGCGTCACTGCTATCTCCACGAACTCGTCCTGGGCAAGTTTTATGGGAATGTCCAATACGTACAAGAGCCATACGTGTGCGGTGGTGTCTGGTGCTGCGAAGTGTTGGGGCGCGAATAGCAACGGTCAGTTAGGGAATAGCTCGAACACTTCATCCAATGTCCCTGTCTCAGTGTTGGGTTTATCTTCGGGCGTCACTGCAATTTCTGTCGGAGGATATTTCGGCCAGTACATGTACAGCCCATATGACTATTCGTGTGCAGTTGTTTCTGGCGCAGCGAAGTGTTGGGGTGCGAATAATTACAGCAGTGGACAATTAGGTGACGGAACATCAACTGATTCAAATGTCCCTGTTTCAGTTTCTGGCTTGTCCTCCGGAGTGACTGCAATCTCCTTAGGTGGAGGCCACGCATGCGCGCTCTTATCAGGTGCAGTGAAGTGTTGGGGTGCAAATTCCTTCGGTCAACTAGGTAATAACTCCATAACTGGTTCACCAACTGCGGTCTCGGTCTCAGGTTTGTCAAGCGGAGTTATTGCAGTGACTAGCGGCGCTCAACATTCGTGTGCAGTTACTGCCACTCAAGTGAAGTGTTGGGGCTCCAATGCTGCTGGACAATCCGGCCCCACTGCGTTTGAATTGAGCCAGGTCAGCGGGCTCACGTCTGGTGTTACGGCTCTCTCGGTAGGTCCTCATTCTTGCGCTGTCGTTTCGGGTGCCGCAAAGTGTTGGGGTGTGAACTCTTTTGGCAAATTAGGTAATGGAAATACAAATTCTTCCTCGTCACCGGTGTCGGTGACGGGTCTTTCATCCGGTGTAACAGACATCGCTGTTGGCTCGAACCACACCTGTGCTGTTGTGTCGGGTGCCGCAAAGTGTTGGGGTTACAACGCCGCCGGAACTTTGGGTGACGGAACCGGAACTTCATCACTATCTCCTGTGTCCGTTTCTGGGTTGTCGTCTGGAGTGACAGCAATTGGTGGAGCACAGTCGGCCTGTGCTGTGGTGTCTGGTGCTGCGAAGTGTTGGGGACATAATGGCAATGGTCAAGTAGGAGACGGAACAACGAACACTGCGACTTCGCCCGTCGCTGTCTCGGGTTTGTCCTCAGGAGTGACAGCCATCAGCGTCGGCAACTACCACGCGTGTGCTGTGGTGTCTGGTGCTGCGAAGTGTTGGGGTGTCAGCCAGTTAGGCAACGGTACATCCGGCCAATCAAACGTTCCAGTTTCTGTCACGGGGTTGTCTTCTGGCGTCACTGATATCGCAGCAGGAGGTAACCAAACGTGTGCGTTGGTGTCTGGTGGTGTTAAGTGCTGGGGCCAAAATTCGACTGGTGGACTGGGAGATGGAACAACGACTCAGTCTTTGTCTCCCGTCTCAGTGACCGGTTTATCTACTGGAGTGACTGCAATCAGCTCGGGCAATGACCACGTGTGCGCATTGGTTTCAGGTGGCATGAAATGTTGGGGTGGAAATTCATCTGGTCAACTCGGTAACGGGACTCTGTTGAATTCGGTAACTCCTGTTTCGGTGATGGGCTTGTCGTCGGGGGTAACGGCCATCGCCGCTGGAAGTGCTTATTCCTGCGCTGTCGTTTCTGGATCGGCCAAGTGTTGGGGTTACAACTACGACGGTCAATTGGGTAACGGGACGACTGAATCAGGAACCCCTAGTGCCTTCATTTTCAAGACTCCACAAACGGTGAGCGCTCTCGGATCATTGACCGCTACGACAACCACTACTACCACCACGATTCCGTCCTCGTCGTCCACGACAGTCGTTTCGAATACTCCGTCTGGAAATTCAGGTAACGGTTCTGGTGGCAACACCAATACAGATTCCGGAACCAATACGACTGTGCCCAAGGGTTCAACGAGTTCTCAAGGCGGAGTAAAGCCTTCTGAGTCGACATCTACAACCACAACAATTCCTGCACCAGAAGCCCCAGCGGCAAAACCCGGCAATGCGGGAGCTTTAGTCGGTGGAAAAGCTACGGCGGTTTCAGTAACTCGAAGCAACAACAAGATCGTCGCAACGGTGGCAGGAATTACGGCAGTTATTTCAGGCATCACGCCCGAAGGAAAAGTTGTTGCGCTTGATAGTCAAGGCATCCTTCGTCTGAATCAGAAGGACAAGATTTCAATTGAAGCATCTGGTTATCTTCCCGGTGAGAAAGTATCGATGTGGATGTATTCCACACCGTTTTCGCTTGGCGATGGACTGGCTGATGAAACCGGCAAAGTATCCAATGTTTTTGGACTACCAAAAGCATTGGAAAGTGGAGATCACAGAGTGGTACTGGATGGTGCTAACACTGCTTCAGTTCCAGTCGTTTTAGGAATTGGAATCGCAGTGGGATCACTTGAACAATCTTCTTCGATGTCTCGAATTCTGATTACTGTTCCAGTGCTGCTGGCAATATTTGCTGGAATTCTGATTCCGGCAGTATCGCGTCGAAGGAAGCGCCAGGCAGTCGATTAGCAACTGCGCGGTAACTCGCCTATTTCGGTGGGTACTTAGCCAACAACCCGAGGTTGTGGCGCCATAAAGCAAAGACCTCGACAACTCTCGTGGTGTCAATATCGATGAGAGGTGCAAAGGTGACAACACCAATGCCGATTGCAGTTGCTTGCACCGCAGCTACTTGAGCGATGTCTGGCGATAGGCCTTCGACGTCTATAAATCGTTTGGTCAATGCCGTAATGATCGGCATCTCTTTGAGGAGGTCGCGCGCGTTGGTGCCTTCGAGATCCAACCAAATTGCGAGCCGGATTGCCAACTGAACATCTGGCTCGAAGGGATTGACAGCTTGTTGGCCTGGGGCAGCATCGGCGACTTTGGCTGCGGCCATTTCTACAAGTTGACGTGTTGCAGCAATAAGAAGATCATTTTTGGAACCAAACCACGTATGAACAAAACCATGGTTGACATCGGCTGCGGCAGCAATATCGCGCACTCCCACTTCAGAGAATGGTCGTTCTCGAACCAATTGGATTGCAGCATCAATGAGGCGTTGTTCGCCTTCGGCCCGCGTAATGGGTGAGCGCCTTTTTGGTTTAGCGGGAGTCGTTGACTTGCCCATAGGTTTGGGACCTGACTGCAGTGTTTTCATGGAGCCTATTTATTTTAGGACTACTTTGGAACTTCTAATCGGGAGTCTACGACTGTTACATTCGGTTTATGAGTCGCATCACTCGAATCTTTCGTCCTCTATTTGTCAGCGCATTCGTGTCTTGCGTGTTGGCAATGTCACTTGCAACGCACTCAAGCGGACCAGCCTTGGCCGATTCGAGTGGTTCCCCATCAACGGACCAGTTCAATCGAGCACAAGGTTCCATTTCGATGGGCTATTTGTCTGCGTGCGCGATCACCAGTTCCAATGGATTGAAGTGTTGGGGTGATTACAACGGTCGAGTCATTGGTGATGGTGTATCTGGAGATGGTCCTCGTCGTACACCAACAAACGTTGTGGGAATGTCCAGCGGTGTTGCATCAGTGACGGCGAAAGATAGTGCAGCGTGTGCAATCTCTACATCAGGTGGCCTGAAGTGTTGGGGTCAAGGAATCCCGCTGTATGACCCAACGTATGACTCCAACGTTCCCGTTGCGGTTTCTGGATATTCATCCGGTGTCGCACAAATATCTTTAGGTACGAATGCCTGCATGGTGTTAACAACAAGCGAACTGAAGTGCTGGGGATCGAACCCATGGGGTGGATTAGGCGATGGAACTCAGACTGCACGAACTTCTCCTGTTCGTATCATTGCCAGCGGAGTCGAAACAGTTTCTGCTGGAGAAGCTGACATCACTTGTGCAGTAATGACGTCAGGCGCTTTGAAGTGTTGGGGCTACAACGGAGGCGGAACAATTTTCAGTAGCGCTTCTGACCTATTTATTCCTACGCCAACTGATGTGGCTGGACTCACTTCGGGAGTGAAGGCTGTCACCGTCGGAGCATATTTTGTATGTGCATTGATAAATGGTGGTGGAGTCAAATGTTTTGGTTGGAATGACCGTGGGCAATTAGGGAACGGAACCACGAATGGCACAACCACCCCGACAACAGTGACCGGATTGAGTTCTGGCGTCACTGCAATTTCAGCTCATGGCAGCAATGCATGTGCATTGCTTGAAACAAATGTTGTGAAGTGTTGGGGAGACAATCGACATGGACAGAATGGACATGGCGTTACGGGCTACCCAGATACAACTCCACAATCTGTGACCGGTCTTACCGGAACGATTAATTCCATCAGTGTGGGTGCATACGGCGCGATGGCAATGAATACCGCCGGCGATATTTTCACTTGGGGACTTTCGTATTTATTGGGTACGGGTTCAAGCAGTAACGCAACGACGGCACAACTAGTAACTGGGTTGTCCGGCCCTCAAGTTGTGCCAACGACGACCACGACGACCACAACGACCACAACGACGACTACGACGACTACGACGACTACGACGACGACCGTCGCGCCTTCGACTACATCGAGTGTGGCGCCAAGTTCAACCGTGGCTCAGGGTCAATCCGCAATACCAACGATCCCGAAGTCGAACACAGGTGAAACATCTTCGACAACATCCTCAACGGCTCCTGTGACGACCACGACCTCCACTGTTCCTGCACCAGATGCTCCCAATGCATCTCCAGGGGACGGAGTCTTTGTTCTCGATGGACAAGAGCAAATTGCGACAGTGACTCGAGTGAATAATCGCGTGACAGTTTCAGCCAGTGGAGTGAGTGCAACTCTGAGTGCACTGTCGCAAGACGGGAAAGTCATCGCGTTGGATTCGAACGGAAATTTGCGATTCGCTGGCGGAGATTCGGTAGCGGTCGAAGGCAGTGGATTTGCTCCTGGACAGGAAGTTGAAGTGTGGATGTTCTCCACGCCGCGTCTACTTGCGAAACTGAATGCAGATGATTCAGGAAATATCTCAGGACGTGTGATTTTGCCCTCTGTGATCGAAGAAGGCAATCACAGAATGGTTCTTAGTGGAGCATCGGCAAGCGGCAAGAAAGTTCTCGTCACGGTGGGTGTCATTGCTGGTTATGAATCCTCAGGCCTCTCAACTACCGGCAAGTTGTTAATCACACTTCCAATAGCCTTGGCGATTATCGTCGGTCTTGTGATCCCCACCACAGTGCGCCGCCGAAAGAAACTGGCACGTGGCTAGAGGTTTCGGGTTCCGTCGTAAATCCAATTCAGGCGAAGATGGTGCAGGGTGGATTTATGCCGACTTGTTCCTTGCTCTCATGATCGTGGGTCTTGGCTCGGCTGCAGTGACGACGTCATCTGCATCTGGGTCAACTCAAACAACAGCTCCAAAAGCTTTCCAACTCAGTTGTGCTGAGTTCGCAGTGCGCGTTCCAGGAAATATCCGTGCTGGTGGCGCGGCGATTGAAAATGCGGTGTCGGCAGAGATCGCAAAGCGTGGCTGGACATCTGACTCTTCGAAGCCTGGTCTTGTCATCGTGATGGGTGGCTTTGGCGGGTCCGAATCACCCGGCGCCGGTGATGCTCGTGCTCAGTCAATTCTTGGCCAACTACGCGCAAGCACGCCGTTGCTGCAGCAGGTAGAAATACGCACGGGCGGAGCTCGAACTGTCCGTGTCAACGGAGTCAATACCACCGTTGGCGGTGCTGGTTCTTATCTCATGGTCACATATTTGCTGTTTAGTGGCCCCCAACTCTCAGAAGACTGCACTCGTTAGGAACTCCCATGTCTTTATCCGCCTCCGCCCATGCCGATGCTGTTGACGCTGTTGAACAGTGGTTGACCATCACCAAGCAATCTGAATCACTTGGCGCGAGCGCCAGCATGTTTGTTGACGATCTTCGCAATCATCAGAATCAACGTGAATGGTCAAAGGTCAACGTCGAACAGATTCTTCCGTTCCGATCCGAGACGCCACGTTTGCTGATGGTGATTCGTGCTGGTGCGATGTTCTTGCCGATTCTCCTCACATGGCTTGCGTTGTCGCAGGTCATCGGGCCGTTCTCGCTGTACTTGCAGAATCAACAAGCGAGTGCCAACTTTCTCTGGTTTTGGCAGCAGAACCCAGGTGAATCTTTCGCGGGCGTGTGGGCTTTGAGTCATGTGGCGTTGACCGACGCTGCTGTTCTTGCGTTTCTCACTGTTCTCGCAATGCGCATCACTTGGTGGGAAACTTCACGAGCAGAGAAGACGGAAGCAACATACGCAGCAATGTTGTCTGCGTTGGAGTTCTACTTCGTATCTGCGCGCGACAACTGAGCTAACACCGCGACTCCAGCGAGCACGCACAGTGCTCCGATGAGGCGAGTTGGAGTGAGATGTTCATGCAAGGCCACTACACCGACACCGATTGATACCACTGGCTCAATCGTGCTGAAAACTGCTGCTTCTCCTGGGCCAATACGCGACACGCCTGCAAAGAAGAAACCCATTGCGATGATGGTGGAGACAATGGCCGCACCGAGAACAGCACACCATCCGGTTTTGTCTTGAGGCAATGAAGGTTGCAGCGCACCCAAGAGGATGAGGTGTGCAACCGCTGCACCGACCATGACGTACGTCAGCGAGACGAACGCACCAGCGTGGCCAACAATTTTGCTGCTGATGAGGATGTAACCGGTGTACCAAGCGGAGGCGCCAAACATCAGTGCAACGCCCAGCCATGAACCCGTTGATACTTGGCCTGCAGTCAACGCTGTCCCGACAACCGCGACAATCAAACATGCTGTCATGCGCAGAGTGGGTGTGTGCTTGAAGACAAGCCAACTTGCCAACACCACAAACACGGGGTACGTGTAGAAGATGACGGTCGCAAGGCTGGTATCTATCCGTTCAATACCAAAGAAGAAAAAGGTTGCTTGAGGCGCATAACCAACGGCGCCAAGCAGAAAGAGTTGTGTTCCTAATTTTCGGTTGGGTCGTGGTGATGTCGTCGTGCGGAAACGTTGAGCAAGGAGAAGCACAATGGATGCGAATGTGAATCGCACGGCCAACATTCCAAGCGGGTCAGTGCCGTGGTCGTATGCAATGCGCGCGAACCACGGAAGCAGACCAAACGATGCACCACTAATCAGAATGAAAATGATGCCCATAGGCGAACGCTAATGGGACGCGTCTTCATCCTTTGCCATTTTGGCTGCAATTGCTCGATCACGCTTCATGACATTGCGAATGAGAACCGTTGCGATAACGCCCACGCCCGCAAGCATGAGGATAAAAGTGAGGTACTGCAACGAGCCGCCTCGATCGCCGGCTTGCTGTGGCTTCTTTCCGCAATTTGGGCGCGGGTTCGAGTTGAGGCATTCGGACGGATCATTTTGCAAGTCGTAGACATAATTTGGGTCGGTCACAAAAGTGGAATCTGTGGGAACGACTGAATCTGAAGAAACTGCTGAGTATGCGACGACGGTCTGGTCGGGGCCAGAAGGAACCGTTGTGTCGGTGGAATCTGCAGCATGAGCCACGGCCGCACCGAAGGGCGCGGTGGTGAGGAGTACGGCACAGGCGAGGGAAGCGAATCGGGGCATAGGGACATCGTCACACGCCAACTAGGGTTAAACAAATCATGAGCGCAAGTCACACCGCAGGTCATCACGATGTCGTTCTAGTTGTGGATTTTGGTGCTCAGTACGCCCAACTCATCGCCCGTCGCGTGCGTGAGGCACAGGTTTACTCAGAGATTGTTCCTCACCGCATCACTGCCGATGAAGTGCGTGCCAAGGCGCCAAAGGCCATCATCCTTTCTGGCGGCCCGAAGAGTGTTCATGTTGACGGCGCACCCATCCTTGACCCTGCCATCTACGACATGGGTATCCCCATCTTGGGCATCTGTTATGGCTGTCAGCTTGTTGCACAGCAATTAGGTGGTGTTGTGGCTCGCGGTGGTCGCGGTGAATATGGTCGTGCCACACTCACTCGTCACGGAGATTCTGTTTTGCTTCCTGCGAGTGCCCCGGCATCGCTCGACGTATGGATGAGCCACTTTGATTACGTCAGTGATGTTCCTGCAGGTTTCGTCACAACCGGCGCAACCCCGGATGCGCCAAACGCCCTCATCGAAAACAACGAACGCCGTATCTACGGTGTGCAATATCACCCAGAAGTGGTGCATTCCACCCACGGTCAAGACCTTCTCGTGCGTTTCCTCGTAGAAGTTGCCGGTTGCCGCCAAGACTGGACAATGGCAAACATCGTTGAAGATCAAATTGCCGCGATTCGTGAACTTGTTGGTTCAGAACGTGCCATTTGTGGTTTGTCTGGTGGCGTTGACTCTTCGGTTGCTGCCGCGTTAGTGCATCGTGCAATTGGTTCGCAGCTCACATGCGTGTATGTCGATACTGGTCTGATGCGTCGCGGCGAAAGCGAACAAGTGGTCGAAACATTCCGTCGCAGTATGGGCATTGAACTGATTCACGTTGATGCTGGTGAACGTTTCTTCGAAAAGTTAAAGGGCATCACCGAGCCTGAAGCAAAGCGCAAAGCGATTGGCGAATTGTTTGTGCGCATCTTCGAAGAACACACCGGCGGCATCACCGATGCAAAGTTCTTGGTGCAAGGAACGTTGTATCCCGACATCGTGGAGAGTGGCGGGCAGGATGGCACTGCTGCAGTCATTAAGAGCCATCACAATGTCGGCGGTTTGCCAGACGATATGGAACTGAAATTGTGTGAGCCCCTCCGTGCGTTGTTCAAAGACGAAGTGCGTAAAGTCGGGATCGAAGTTGGCTTGTCCGATGACATCGTGTGGCGTCAACCATTCCCCGGACCTGGTCTTGGCGTGCGCATCATTGGTGAAGTAACCCCCGACAAGGTGGCAACACTGCAACACGCCGACGAGATTGTTCGTCATGAGGTGAAAGCTGCGGGACTTGAACGCGAGATTTGGCAATCCTTTGCGGTGCTCGCTGATATCCGCAGCGTGGGTGTCATGGGCGACGAGCGCACCTATGGCCGCCCCATCATTATTCGTGCTGTCACAAGTGACGATGCAATGACGGCCGACTGGGCGCGTCTGCCATACGAGCTTCTGGAGAAGATGTCGAACCGCATCATCAATGAGGTGCCGGGCATCAACCGCGTGGTCTACGACGTGACGTCGAAACCGCCCGGAACCATTGAATGGGAATAGTTCTTTAACCCCTCGGAACACTTATTTCCCTTGTTTTACAAGGGTTTGACGGGTAACGACCTCTGGGTTTTGGGGGATGCAACTACCCTGATGGGGTCATGTTTTCGACTCGCCGAACCCGTAGACCCCTGAGGTCGGCAGTGTCTTCGATGATTCTGGCGACATCTCTTCTGGCTCCGGTGGTACTTCCTGGCAGGGCTTCGGCAGATTCCATTGACCAGAAGCGTGCCCAAGCTGCTGCCATCGCGGACCAACTGGACAAGCTCACCGAACAGATGGACGCGTTGGGCGAGAACTACTCCGAGGCGCTGCAATCTCAGGCCGACCTCTCAGTGGAGATCAAACGAGCACAGGCTGATGTTGCTGCGGCAGAGGCGAAGTTGGCCGAGATGCGAGGCACTTTGTACAACTCGGCCGTCACGCAGTTCATGCACGGCGGCCGTAATTCCACGCTCACAAATCTCCTCGCATCAGCTGGAGGCGTGCAAGATGCATTACAGCGCAGCCAACTCACATCGATTGCGATGAATCAAGGTTCATTAACAACAGACTCGCTCGAGGCCACCGCAACTGAATTGAGCAAGAAGAAGACACTTCTTGAGAAAAAGCGCAAGAAGGCTGAATCCGTGGCAGTGGATGTGAAGAAGCGTCAAGGTGCCGCCGAGTCGCTTGCTGCGAAATACGAACGACTGCAAGCAACAGTGCAAGGCGACCTTGTCGACCTGTTGCGCGAGGAACGTCAACGCCGTGAGTCGGCTGCACTTGCGGATGCTCAACGTCAAGCCAAGGGTTACAAGAGCAAGTACTCGTCTATTCAGAAGCGATACGGCAATATTCCATCAGTATCTGCGCGTGCACAATCTGCCATTCGCAATGCTTTGAGCCAGCTGGGTGTGCCGTATCGATACGGACAAAGTGCTCCTGGTCGTGCATTCGATTGTTCAGGCCTCACCACATGGGCGTGGGGTAAAGCAGGTGTCGGGCTTCCCCGTAACTCGCGTCGTCAGTTCAACTCGGGCTCGAAGATTCCAAAGCAATTGGCAAAGGCCGGAGACCTCATCTTCCAAGGTTCTCCGATTCACCACGTTGGTATTTACTTAGGCAACGGAACCATGGTGCATGCACCGCAGTACGGTGATGTTGTCAAGATCTCTGCAATTCGTTGGAATCGCGTCACCGGCGTCGTTCGGCCGGGGTAATTGCCACTACGGTCATTGCCTATGCAGGGCATTGACGAAGCGCGTGTAGAGCAATGGCTCAACGCAAATATCGAAGGGGCGCAAGGCCCGTATACGTATCACCTGATTGCAGGCGGTCGTAGCAACATCACCTTCCGTGTTGTTGATGCAAATGGATTGCAGATGGTGTTGCGCCGTCCGCCGATGGGTCACGTGCTTGCCACCGCACACGACATGGCACGTGAACATCGTTTGATCACTGCGGTCGGTCAATCGAATGTTCCTGTTCCGCGCACGATTGGTTTATGTACAGATGTTGAAGTAAACGGTGCACCGTTCTACGTCATGGCATTCGTGCCAGGCATTGTCCTTGATAGCCCCGAGAAGGGCAACTTGCTTCCCGTGCACTTGCGTACGCAAGCTTCAGAAGATCTGATTGACGTTCTTGCCAATTTGCATGCAGTTGATGTTGATGCAGTCGGACTCGGAGATCTTGCAAAACGCGATGGCTATGTCGAGCGTCAAGTGAAGCGTTGGTCAACGCAGTGGCAGAACTCAAAGACTCGCGATCTTCCCGCTGTCGATGAGGTAGCAACATTGTTGGGCAACAACATCCCTGCACAGCAAGGTGTTTCCATTGCACACGGCGATTATCGCTTCGGCAACTGCCTCACCGATGTTGAGAACGGCCGTATCGCTGCAGTGCTCGACTGGGAACTGTGCACATTGGGCGACCCACTTGCCGACCTCGGATATGTGGGTATCTACTGGACGGACCCAGGGATGCCGAACATGCGTGGAACAGATCCATCGGGCATTGAAGGATTCCCTACGTTTGATCATCTCGTTGAGCGGTACGCGCAACGCACCGGACGTGATTGCTCCAACATTGGTTACTACAAAGCATTTGCAAGTTTCCGTCTCGCAGTGATTTGTGAAGGTGTGTATGCGCGGTATCTCCACGGTGCGATGGGTGACCAGCAAATTGATCTAGAGCCGATGAAGCTCACCGTTGAGACTCTCGCTGAGTCCGCACTCACGGCAATTAAGGGGTAGTACCGATGGCACTTGATGGATGGGTGAAGGGTTCCTTTACGGCAGCAACTTTGACTCGCGATACATATCGAAAAGGAAGTGGCCCGGTTGTCATCGTGGTGCACGAGATTCCTGGCATTACGCCGGCCGTTGAGCGATTTGCAAATGATGTTGTCAATGCAGGCTTCACTGTGGTGATGCCGAACTTGGTGGGCACTGCTGGTCGTGAAGTGTCGGGGAAATACGTTGCTTCATCCATGTTGAAAGTGTGTATCTCCAAAGAGTTCACCAATATGGCGTTGCAGAAGACATCGCCGATCATTTCGTGGCTGCGTGCGCTCGCGAAATCGTTGCATGCCGAAGTGGGCGGCAAAGGCGTTGGTGCAGTGGGAATGTGTTTCTCCGGTGGTTTTGCTCTGGGGATGATGGTGGACGACATCATGATTGCTCCGGTGTTATCGCAACCATCACTGCCGTTCAACGTTGGCAAGGGTCGCGGTGCAGATCTCAATTTGTCTCCTGATGATGCACTCGTGATTGCGCAACGTGCTGCAGATGGATGTCAAGTACTGGGTCTGCGTTTTGATCAAGACAAGTTGGTCGGTGATCGCTTCAATTCTTTACGCGAATTGATTGGTGATGCATTCATCGCAATCGAGTTGCCGTCACGATCTCCGAAAGATCACAGTGTGTTAACAGAGCAACGAGACGAAGCAAGTGTTCAACGTGTCCTTGACTTCTTTAGTGAGAAGTTGAAGTAGTCGCGCTTAGCGCGGACCACCGTCAACATTGAGCAGCATGCCAGTGGTGTAGCTGCTGGCATCGCTTGCCAAATACAAAGCAGCGCCAACAATTTCGTGCGGCTGTCCGCCTCGTTGCATTGCATATGCAGTCTTTGCTCGCGCATTGAACTGTTCCATATCCCACGCCTTGGAGATGTCGGTGAGGAAAGGCCCAGGCACAATGCAGTTCACTCGTACGTGCGGGCCATAGGTGCGAGCTAATCCAATTGTCAATGTGTTGATAGCTGCTTTTGCCGCGCCGTAGATCACTTCATTGGGCGAAGGACGCTGACTTGAAGTGGAGGACACATTGATGATGGCTCCACCATGAATCACGCCATCTGCATCGGGTGTAGTCATGTGAGTACCCAACAAGGTGGACAATCGGAACGGACCTTTGAGGTTGACGCCAAGAACTTTGTCGTAGAGATCTTCGGTGACGTCGACGAGCGATGAATACAACGGGGACATTCCAGCGTTGTTGACGAGAATATCGACGCGACCGAATTCAGCGATGGCTTCATCGGCTAAACGACCTGCATCGTCCCAAGATGCTGCGTGGTACCCAACTGCGAGTGCACGCACGCCGAGAGCGCGCACTTCTTCGGCCACAACTTCACAGTTTTCTTTCTTACGGCTTGCAATCACCACATTGGCGCCGTGGGCAGCAAACGCCAGTGCCATTTCGCGACCGAGTCCCCGACTTCCGCCGGTGATGATTGCGGTGCGACCCGCGAGCGAGAACAAATCTTTTGATGTCATGCGCTGACCTTTGCTGTGTATTCAGGATGCGTGAACGATGCAACCATACGCTGAATATCTGACTCCTTTGACAAAAGCAGATGCTTGGCAAGAAGCCCCTTTGCTGCTTTTGCATTGTGACCACCAACGACTCCACCAGTACGAGACACCAAGTCAACGCGCACGTGTGTGGTGACGAGAGACCAATCAAATGCAGAACGGTGTTCTTGCGGAAGTAAGTCGATAACGGGGGACTTCTTTGTGTGCCCAAGAAGTGCGACCGTGAGGTCATCGCGCCACCATGTGGACATCAAGCCGATGGGCGCCAAACGCGCGCCCATCTTGAGTCGGTAGTCGGGGAGTGGATCATCGGCCCGAACGAGCCCAGCGAATCCCGATGGCACGACGATGCGCTTCGTCGCAGCAACACGAATCGGCCCGGAAAACGACACAAGGTCAAGGTGATCCCAGACCACGCCGGTGTAGCGCTGCCATGCAGGAAGAGTGGGAGCACCAACAAGTGATGCGTTTGCTTGCTGGGCTCGCGTCAGAAGATCACCTTTCACGCCCAGCAGTTTTCCGTCTCCACCTTTTAGGTGCGCGAGAACATCGGCAACTTCAGAACGGAACTCACCGAGGGCAGAGCCAAACACACCTGAATTACTTGCATATTTCAACTTTTTCTCGCCGCCAGTGGCCTTGCCCTCTGACGGGGGAAGCAAGATAAAAAAAGGATTGGCTCCCATGGTGAATTTTCCTCTCCTCCGTCCTACGCTAGGCGTATGCGAGTACACGTAGATTCATCCAAGTGCCAGGGCCACAACCGCTGCTATGCGTTGGCCCCCGAATTGTTCGACGTTGACGATCTCGGCAACGCGTTTGAATTGAACGACGGAGTTGTTCCTGCAGGGCTTGAAGACAAGGCTCGCCTTGCCGTCGCCAATTGCCCTGAATTCGCAATCACAATCGAGGATTAAGAAAATGACTGACACCGTTTATGGCCCCGTCACCGATTGGGCGACCGACTTCGACCACGGCGCACCGGAGTACAACAACAACATTCACCAGATTTGGGATGACCTCAAGGCTGCAGGTTGCCCCATCGCTCACACAGAGCGTTATGGCGGCGTGTGGTTGCCTCTTACCCACGACTTGGTGAAAGAGATCGCATACGACCCATCACGTTTCTCCAGCCTCACTCCTGTTGTTCAACAATTGAAGCCAAGCGAAGCACTTTTGGAAGATCCAGAAGCACTCGGCGCTCCAATCGGACCAGTGCCACCGATTTCTTCTGACCCCCCATTCCATGCAGACGCACGTCGTCTTCTTTTGCCAGCTTTCTCACCAAAGGTGATTGATCCATGGCGCAAGGAAGTCGAAGAGATTTGCAACAAGCTCATCGACGACATGGGTGATACCGACGTCATCGACGCAGCTGTGCAGTACACGCAGCACATTCCTGTTCTTGTTGTGGCACAGATGGTGGGCTTGCCACTGTCTGATGCTGATCAATTCCGCGGATGGGTAGACATGGTTCTCGGCGGTATCGGCGCAGAGCGCAGCGAAGAGCGTATGGCACAGTTCATGGCTATGGATGAGTACCTCACAAAGCACATCGAAGCGCATATCGCGAATCCTCAAGACAACTTGACCAGCTACTTGATCAACTCAGAGATCTTCGGCGAGAAGTTGTCCCCACGTCACGTGTTCGGCACCATCTTGTTGCTCATCATCGCTGGTATCGACACCACCTGGAGCGGTATTGGTTCATCGTTGTGGCACCTTGCCTCTAACCCGATCGACCGTCGTCGTCTCGTTGAGAACCCAGAAAAGATTTCGATGGCAGTGGAAGAATTCCTTCGCGCATATGCACCTGTCACGATGGCTCGTATGGTCACCGACGACATGGAGTTCCATGGCGTACAGATGAAGAAAGAAGACCGCGTTCTTCTTCCTTTCCCTGCGGCTAACCGCGATGAGAATCAGTTTGC
The DNA here is from genome assembly GCA_947446815.1 of Acidimicrobiaceae bacterium. Taxonomy (GTDB): domain Bacteria; phylum Actinomycetota; class Acidimicrobiia; order Acidimicrobiales; family Ilumatobacteraceae; genus UBA2093. Next base: position 148,488 of record CANFGT010000004.1, on the reverse strand, counting down.
TGATCCAGCAATTGTTGATATTGAGCGCGAAGAAAACCGCCATGCGGCTTTCGGTCTCGGTATCCACCGTTGCATCGGTTCGAACCTTGCTCGTTTAGAAATGAACGTTGCTATCGAGGTCTTCCTCAAGCGTTTCCCCGACTTCGAGTTGGAGACGTCTGAGCAAGTCACCTGGAGCACAGGTCAAGTTCGCGGTCCTCGCAACTTGCCATTCCGCATCAACGTTCGCGCATAGTTACAGGGCGTTTCAGCCCGAGACACAACCCGCACCTACACTGGCGGAGCCATGTCTGAGTTTCAACACGCCTCCGAAGGGGTCAGCGTCCCGCTGAATCCCGACCAAGAAGAGGCGGTGTATCACCCAGGTGGACCATTGCTTGTGGTCGCAGGCGCGGGCTCAGGCAAAACCCGAGTGCTCACGCAACGTATTGCATGGCTCATCTCAAAGGGCATTCATCCGCAAGAGGTTCTTGCCATCACGTTCACCAACAAGGCTGCAGAAGAAATGCGCCACCGCGTCTCTGATCTCGTCGGCCCGGTGGCCAAGTCGATGTGGGTCACCACATTCCACAAAACCTGCGTGCGTATTTTGCGCCAACACGCAGAACTCATCGGCTATCCAAAGCAGTTCACTATTTATGACTCGCAAGATTCAAAGCGACTCATTGGGTACGTGATTCGCGACATGGGTCTCGATATCAAGAAGTTTCCAGCGAATGCGGCACAGTCGCGCATCAGTTTGTGGAAGAACGAACTTGTAACGACTGCACGCGCACATGACGGTGCAGAGCACATCATCATGCGTCGCCATGCAGAGATCTACACCGAATACCAGGCGCGCCTTCTGCGCGCCGGAGCAATGGACTTCGATGACTTGCTAGTCAACGTGGTGCGCCTTTTTGAGAATCATCCCAATGTGCTTCGGATGTATCAAGATCGCTTTAAACACATCCTCATTGACGAATACCAAGACACCAACCAGGCGCAGAATCGCATTGTCTTGTTGTTGGGCGAACTCCACAAGAACGTGTGCGTGGTGGGCGACAGCGACCAGAGCATTTATAAATTCCGCGGAGCAGACTTGCGCAATATCGATGCATTTGAGAGTGCATTTGGTGAAGCAACAGTGGTGGTTCTTGCTCAGAACTATCGCAGTACTCAAACAATTCTTTCTGCAGCTAATGCTGTGATCTCGCAGAACATTGGCCGACGTCCGAAAGATTTGTGGACATCGGCTGGCCAAGGTGATCGCATTGTTCGTTACTTTGCAGAAGACGAGTATGACGAATCATCATGGGTGGCAAAAACTGCCAAAGAAATCCACGAGACAGACAATCGCTCATGGGGTGAAATTGCCATCATGTATCGCACCAATGCGCAGAGCCGCGCAATGGAAGAAGCGTTCATGCGCTACAGCATTCCGTACAAGGTTGTTGGTGGCACCAAGTTCTACGACCGTCGTGAAATCAAAGATGCAATTGCGTACCTCAAAGCCGGTGCAAACCCGCTCGATGAGATCAGCATCAAGCGAGTTCTCAATGTTCCGAAGCGCGGCATTGGCGATACCAGTATCGGCAAGCTCGATACCTTCGCTGCAGCGGAAGGTATTTCATTTATGGAATCCATGCGCCGTGCAAGCGAGGCTGGCGTTGGCGGTTCTGCGAGCAAAGGCATTGCATCGTTTGTCACCTTGGTCGACATGATGCATGTTGCTCTTGCTGAAGGTCCATCTGCGCTCATCAAAATTGCTATGGATAACAGTGGCTATCTGACAGATCTTGAAAATGAAGATTCCGTCGAAGCGGCTGGTCGCTTAGAAAACCTCGAGGAACTGATTGGTTCTGCTGCGGAGTACACCCAGGTAGAAGAGTTCCTTGAACAAGTGGCGTTGGTGGCAGACACTGATGACCTCGACAATGAAAACCACATTGTTTTGATGACATTGCACTCCGCAAAAGGTCTTGAGTATCCCGTTGTATTCCTTGTTGGCTGTGAAGAAGGAATCTTCCCGCACAGTCGCGCATTAGTCGACCCAGCAGAGCTTGAAGAAGAGCGTCGTCTTGCATATGTGGGTCTCACACGTGCGCGCGAAAAACTATTTGTTTCGCATGCATGGCATCGCATGTTGTTCGGCCAGTCCTCGTATAACCCTCCGTCACGTTTCTTGGCGGAAATTCCTGAAGAGTTATTCGATCGTCAGGGTCACGTTGATTCCGGTACGGATCATGATCGTGTGTATGGCCGTTCCTCTTCAACAAATTGGGATAGCGACTTGCCGTCCTACCGTCGCCGAGATGAAGAGCCGTCCGGACGCACGTATGGCGCCAAGCGCGCAGAGCGAGCATTGCGTGCTCCATCGGAGCCGCGAAACACCGATCATCTCGTTGATCTCAAAGTGGGTGACGACGTGGAACATGCAGTATTTGGCGAAGGTGTTGTCATCGAAATCAAGGGCACCGGCGACAAGGCCGAGGTCGCTGTGCGCTTCCGTGACCGCGGAACAAAACACCTTGCGTTGGCATGGGCACCGCTGAAGAAGCTCTAACAAATCCGCGCGAGGGACGCTCGGGTAGTAGAAATAGAGCCATGAAGGCAGCCATCCTTATCGAGAGTCTCACCGGCAACACATGGAAGGCGGGAGAGCGCATCGCCGCCAACCTCCAGCAGGAGAACTGGTCCATCACAGGGATTTCCCCAGTGAAGAACCCCGACCACGCGTCTATTCAGGATGCCGACATGGTCATCGTGGGCACATGGGTCCACGGTCTCTTCGTTGTGGGTCAGGCGCCTTGGGCTATTGACCGGCTTCGCGCTCTGCCTGCAATGGCCGGCAAGAAAGCTGCAGCGTTTTGCACATTCGCGCTGAACCCTGGCGGCTCACTCGATGTGATGACACGCGAACTTGAATATCGCGGTGCTGAAGTAGTCGGTGGTCTCGCATTGCATCGCAGCAAGCTCGCAGCACATGCTGAAGAGTTTGCAATTCGTCTCACTGACGCCACCGCCAGCAAGTAACAAAAACCCTGTATTTACGGGGTGGTTGTCGTTGCGGATGTAATTCCGCGCAAGTCAACGTAGAGAGTTTTTCTGTTTTCCACGATGGGTCGCACGTTCAGTGGCTTCTCTAACTGATTGATCTCGATTTTCCTGCCATGGCAATCGGTGAACGTGCGTGTGCCCTTGATGTGGGTCACTAAGCAAGTTGCGTCGAGGTCCTCGGGGTATCCGTAGTACACACGCCAGCCCTCGGCGGGGTCGGTCCCGGTGTGGTCCAACACAATGGACCGCACACCATCGGGGCTCTTGAGATCGGGGAAGAGCAGGGGGCCATCTTTGGCGACGGCCTTGGCCATGGCCTCCACCTTGCCGACCTCAAAGACCTTGTTGGCCACATTGGAGGTGGGGGTAGCGCGGTTGTTGATGATCGAGGCCACCACCCAGAGACCCCCAAAAAACAAGCAAAAGAAGGCAATTCCGCCCAAGACGGGCACAACAGCACGGGCTAAGGGGGATCGAAGGCGAGGAGTACGCATACCCCCCATTGTGGCGGGTTGGTACGACAACACCTGTACGGCGTAGGGTTTCCTTTCTGTGAAGCGCCCCTACCGAGTTGTTGTCGCCAAGCCTGGTCTCGATGGCCATGACCGTGGCGCGAAGACCATTACACGTGCATTGCGTGACCATGGTTTTGAAGTCATCTATACAGGTCTGCACCAGACCCCCGAGCAGATTGCAGAAACTGTTCTGCAAGAAGACGCTGACGCTGTCGGCCTCTCGCTCTTATCTGGCGCCCACAACACTCTCTTCCCACGAACAATGGAAGAACTTCGCAACCGCGACATGGGCGAGGTGCTCGTGTTCGGCGGTGGCGTTATCCCCGATGCAGATGCGCGCGCACTCCGCGAGCAAGGCGTTGGAAACATCTTTGGCCCAGGTTCCTCTTTGAAAGCCATTGCACAATGGCTTGAAGAAGAACTCGATAGCCGCGAATAGAAAGACATGGAGTAACTCATGGACCTTTTTGAGTATCAGGGCAAGCAGTATTTCGCCCGCTACGACATACCCGTGTCGAAGGGTGACGTCGCTGTCACTGTTGACCAAGCAGTTGCTGCAGCTGACGCAGCCGGTTACCCGGTTGTAGTCAAGGCGCAGGTGCAAGTGGGTGGACGCGGTAAGGCAGGCGGCATCAAGTTGGCAAACAACGCCGACGAAGTGCGCACACACGCTGGAAACATCTTGGGCATGGACATCAAGGGCCATGTTGTGAAGCGCGTCTGGGTTGAAAACGCCAGCGACATCGCTGAGGAGTACTACGCATCGTTCACACTTGACCGCGGCGCGAAGAAGCACCTCCTCATGTTGTCCAAAGAAGGTGGCGTGGAGATTGAAGAAGTTGCTGCAACAAATCCTGCAGCAATCCTCATGCTTCACATTGATCCCGTCGACGGTCTCTCCGCTGCAGGTGCACTCAAGGCAGCTGTTGACGCAAAGATTCCTGAGAAGGCACAGCAGGGTGTCGCTGACATCTTGGTGAAGCTCTACCGCTGCTTCGTTGAAGGTGACTGCGACCTCGCAGAAATCAACCCACTAATCTTGAAGCCAACTGGCGAAGTGCACGCGCTTGACGCCAAGGTCAGCCTTGATGCAAACGCAGACTTCCGTCACCCAGAGTGGGAAGAGTTCAAGGCAACCGAAGAACTCGATGCACGCGAAAAGCTTGCACGAGAAAAGGGTCTTCAGTACATCGGTCTTGACGGCACAGTCGGCATTATCGCTAACGGTGCTGGTCTTGCAATGAGCACACTCGACGTGGTGAACCAAGTCGGTGGCACTGCTGCAAACTTCCTCGACATCGGTGGCGGCGCAAACGCAGACCTCATGGCGAGCGCGCTCGAAGTGATTAACTCCGACAAGGCAGTGAAGAGCATCTTCATCAATATCTTCGGTGGCATCACTCGTGGTGAAGAAGTGGCAAAGGGCATCGTTGAAGCCCTTGGTCGCGTTGATCTTCGCGCACCCATCGTTATTCGACTCGACGGAACCAACGCGGAAGAGGGTCGTTCGATTCTCGCCAACGCAGGCATCCCCGAATCAAAGCTCACCAGCAAGCCAACAATGCTCGAGGCCGCAGAGGCCGCCGTGGCACTCGCGAAGTAAGGACCACAGTCATGGCAATTTTCGTCGATCAAAACACCAAGGTCATCGTCCAAGGTCTCACCGGAGGCCAAGGCAAGTACCACGGTCTTCGTAACAAGGCATACGGCACACAAGTTGTTGCTGGTGTTACACCTGGCAAGGGTGGCACTGATGTTGAAGGCATCCCCGTGTACAACAGCGTTGCGGAAGCAGTGGCAGCAACTGGTGCAACAGCATCATTCGTCACTGTTCCACCAAAGGCTGCATCGGCAGCAATCTTGGAAGCAGCAGCTGCTGGTATTTCATTCATCGTGTGCATCACCGAAGGTATTCCTGCACAAGACGAAGCCCGCACCTACAACACACTTGTTCGTGATTTCCCGAACGTGCGTCTTCTTGGTCCAAACTGCCCAGGCATCATTAGCCCGGGTAAGTGCAACATCGGTATTACCGCTGGTGAAATTGCAGAGCTTCCGTCGGCAAGTGGTCCAAACGTGGGCATCGTGTCTCGTTCCGGAACACTCACGTACCAGGCTCTCTACGAACTGAAGCAGCGCGGCATTGGCGTATCAACATGTGTTGGTATCGGTGGCGACCCCGTACCAGGTACTTCGTTCATCGATTGCTTGCGCGAGTTCCAGAATGATCCAGAGACTCACGCAATCATCATGATTGGTGAAATCGGTGGCTCCGCTGAAGAAGAAGCAGCAGAGTTCATCAAGGCAAACGTGACAAAGCCAATGTCGGCATATATCGCCGGCGTGACTGCACCTGCAGGCAAGAAGATGGGCCACGCAGGCGCCATCGTTTCTGGCGGCAAGGGAACAGCACAGGGCAAGATGGACGTATTGCGTGACGCTGGTGTGAAGGTGGGTCAGAACCCCACTGAAGCCGGTGCGCTCATGGCAGAAATCGTCGCTGGACTTCGCTGAGTGCCACGCGCACTTCTTTCCGTTTACGACAAAACCGGCATCGTCGAGTTCGCCTCGGCGTTGCACGAGCTTGGCTGGACCATTCTTTCTAGTGGTGGAACAGCCAAGGCAGTTGGTGATGCAGGAATTCCTGTCACCGATGTTGCAGAACTCACCGGATTAGAACCCATTCTCGATCACAGAGTTGTCACACTGCACCCAATGGTGCATGGTGGCATTCTCGCCGACCGAGACAAGCCACAACATCTCGATGAACTTGAGCAACACGGCATCGAAGAGATTGATCTTGTTGTTGTCAACTTGTATCCGTTCGGTTCGAAGCCGAGTGTTGAACTGATTGATGTTGGCGGCCCCGCAATGGTGCGTGCTGCAGCAAAGAATTTTGCACATGTTGGAGTTGTCGTCGACACCGCTGACTACGCAGACGTTCTTGAAATGATTGAAGGCGGCTACTTCGGAATCAGCGCACGCCGAGTGCTCGCGCAAAAGGCATTCCGTATCACCAGTGCATACGACGCGTCGATTGCGTCGTGGCTTGCAGATGAAAGTCCCGATCGCGCAAGTGCAACTGTTCCACCGATTCTCACCTTGGTCGCCGAACGTGCAGAGATACTTCGCTATGGCGAAAACCCCCATCAAACCGGCGCGCGTTATCGCTTGCCAGGTGTTGAGAGCTGGTGGGATTCAGCCCAACAGCTGAACGGCAAAGAGATGTCGTATCTCAATGTGTTTGATACAGAGGCTGCGTGGCAACTCGTGTCGCGTTTTGATCGTCCCGCGGCAGTAGTCGTGAAGCATGCAAACCCCTGCGGTGTTGCGCTCGGCGACACAATTCTTCAGGCATACACACGTGCCCATGCAGCAGACCCAGTGAGCGCATTCGGTGGCATCATCGCTGTGAATGGTGAGGTGAATGCCGAAACGGCATTGGAGATTTCCAAAGTATTCACAGAAGTTGTGATTGCCCCATCGTTCTCTGCCGATGCTTTAGAAATTCTGAGTGGCAAAGAGAACTTGCGATTGATTGAAGCAGTGGCACCATTCAACTCAATGGCAATCAATGTGCGTTCGATTGATGGTGGCATGTTGGTGCAATCAGTTGATGAAGTAGACGAACCGCTTGATGATTTCACTGTGGCGACAGATCGTGCCCCAAGCGCAGAAGAGTGGCAGAGCTTGCTTCTTGCATGGCAAACAGTTGCTGCAACATGGAGCAACGCAATTGTTCTGGCGAATGGCGACACCGTTGTTGGTGTTGGTGGTGGCCAGCCGAATCGTGTCGATGCGGCGCGAATTGCAATCGGTCGTGCAGGGGATTCCGCCAAGGGTTCTGTCGCTGCCAGTGATGCGTTTTTCCCATTCGGCGATACTGTCGAAGAGTTGGCCGCCGCTGGCGTCACTGCCGTTATCCAACCCGGTGGCAGTGTGCGGGATTCTGCATCCATCACGGCGGCCAACACTCATGGCATTGCAATGGTGTTCACCGGAACACGCCACTTCCGCCACTGAGCAGCCCGTAGACTGACTAAATGGCACGCATCGGAGATCTTCTTGCAGCGGGACGTACGTTCTCGTTCGAGTTCTCTCCTCCGAAATCCGCCTCGGGTTCTATGTCTTTGGGCCGCACCATTGCGGAGCTTGAACCTTTGAATCCATCTTTTGTTTCGGTCACATATGGTGCTGGTGGCTCCACCCGCGAACACACTCGTGACACCGTTCTGTGGGTGCAAAAAGAAACAGCGATTCCTTCGATGGCTCATCTCACATGCGTAGGGCATACCCGTACAGAAATCGCTGACATCATCGCGACATATGTCGACGCAGGTATTGAGAATGTTCTTGCACTCGCCGGCGATGCTCCGAAAGACCCTGCAGATGCTCGCCCCAGTGATTACACCTACGCCATTGACCTCATTGAGCATCTGAAGGAAATTGCGAATCTCTCTGTTGGAGTTGCGGCACATCCTGAAGGACATCCGCGATCGACGGACCTTGCAACTGATCGTCAGTACCTTGCAGACAAGATGCGTGTTGCAGACTTTGCCACAACACAATTCTTCTTTGACATCGACCATTACCTGTCTTTGGTGAATGACCTCGCAGATCTCGGAATCACGAAACCTGTGGTGCCTGGCATCATGCCTGTGACGAATATTGCGCAAGTGGAACGCATGGCGGAATTGTCTGGCGCTGCATTCCCTGCGTGGCTGCGTGAACGTCTTGAGTCGGGTACTTCGCCAGAAGATGTTCGCCGTATCGGAGTTGAAGCAGCGACCGAACTCAGTGCCAAGTTGTTAGAAGCTGGCGCACCTGGTTTGCACTTCTACACAATGAATAAGTCCACAGCCACCTTAGAGATTTACGCCCAACTGGGCCTTCCGGTCGCCTGACCACGTTCTCGTCATGAGTTATCAAGAAAACACTTCTGCGCCGAACCGTGGCACGCCATCATCAGGAATCGGTCGTGGTCCAGTCGTTCCTTACGTACCAGGGCTTGATGGGCTTCGAGCACTAGCGGTCATTGCGGTGATTACATATCACGCAAATCGTGAATGGCTCGCCGGCGGATTCCTTGGTGTCGAAGTTTTCTTTGTTATCTCTGGCTATCTCATCACCTTGCTGCTCATTGCAGAACGTGAACGTGCGGGAACAGTGTCGCTTGGCAACTTCTGGGTGCGCCGAGCACGTCGTTTGTTGCCGGCGCTCTTCACGTTGCTCATTGGCACCATCACGTACTGCGCAATGTTCAACAGCGATCGTCTTGGTCGTTTGCGTGGTGATGTTGTTGGTGGAATCTTCTACGTATCGAATTGGTTCCAAGTGTGGACTGGCTCGTCGTATACAAGCTCTGCTGAGTTCGCACCACTTCGCCATCTCTGGTCTTTGGCGGTCGAAGAACAGTTCTACATCATCTGGCCGATTGTGATGTTTGTGTTGCTGCGCAACCTTCGATCACGCACCCTGCCAGTACTGGGAATATTTTTCACAGCACTGGCTGCAGGTATCGGTGTGTACTCCGCGATTATTTTTCACTCCGGACCAATTGACACATTCGCAAAGACTCCCGATCAATTCATGTCGTTGTTCGGTCGCCACGTGTTGCGTACCGATTTCTTGTATCTCGGAACATTGACTCGTGCCTCAGGGCTGTTACTGGGTGCAGCACTTGCAACGGCATGGCGCCCATGGGCGATTCGCCGCAGCCGTGCCGGCGGCAACGCAAACGGACTTGACCTCTTGGGTCTTGTGGGTCTTGGTGCACTGGCTTACATGTGTTGGCAGTTCCGTGAAACCGTGGTGACCGAAGCAGGCACCGAGGGATATGCACTGCTGTATCGCGGTGGTCTTATTCTCGTTGCTCTTGCAACGATGTTGGTGATTGCAACAGTCACGCATCCACGTTCACGACTTGGCAAGTATGTGATCGGCTCGCCCATCCTGGTGTGGGTAGGGAAGCGTTCGTACGGTCTGTACCTGTACCACTGGATTGTGTTTCAAGCTTTCCGCAAGAGCGCTGGTATGCCGTTGGAGCCACGCGAGTTCGTTGCATTAATGGCAATCACAGTTGTCATTACAGAAGCGTCGTATCGATTCATTGAAACTCCGATTCGTACTGGTCGAGCACTTGCGTCATATCGCGCATGGCGACAACGCAGTGGAGGAGTGCGCGGTCCACTTCCAGTGGTGTTAGCAACACTTGCCCTTGTTCCTGTCTTTGCTGTTGTCAGCATGGCTGGTGCACGAGTGATGCCAGAAGACGTCGCAGGCAATCTTGATGACAACACAGGTGCGGTTGTCACAATCCCCACTACAACTCTTCCCATTGGTACGACAACGATTCCTGCAGTAACGACAACTGCACCGCCTGTTGCAAAGTTTGATGTGTTTGCAGTTGGCGACTCCGTGATGCTGGGCTCGGCTCGCAAACTGAGCTCGTATGGCATCACTGTCGATGCTGCAAAGAATCGTCAAGTCACGGCAGGAAGTCAGATTCTCGATTACCGAATGAAAACGGGAGAACTGGGCAACTTTGTTGTCATCCATCTCGGAACAAATGGCCGTGGCTCAGTATCTAGCTATGGCGATTTGATGCGACCACTTTCCAAAGTCCCGCACGTGATTGTGCTCACAGTCAATGTCCCAGGTAGCGCCTACACGGATAAGAACAACGAGATCATTTCGGCGTTGCCATTGCAGTATCCGAATGTGACCATCCTTGACTGGAAGGCATTATCAAAGGGGCATAAGGATTGGTTTGCGTCTGACGGAATTCATCCGAACGCAGCGGGCCAGGACCAGTACGTCGGTTTCATCCTGAAGGCTGTTGGTCGCTGATTTCACGGGCGTTTTGCCCAGTTGTATTCGGTATTGGGGTGTCGGCGCGCCTACGCTGAAGGCATGACAACTCCCGTTCGTATTGCCGTCACCGGTGCAGCCGGCCAGATTGGCTACAGCCTCCTTTTCCGTATTGCTTCTGGTGCCGTTTTCGGTCCCAACACTCCTGTGATTCTGCAACTCCTCGAAATCACGCCTGCTCTTGGTGCACTCGAAGGTGTCCGCATGGAACTTGATGACTGTGCATTCCCATTGCTCGCTGGTGTGGTGTGCACCGACAATGCAGAAACTGCATTTGGCGATGCCGACGCAGCATTCCTCGTTGGTGCAATGCCACGCAAGGACGGCATGGAGCGCGGCGATCTTCTCAGCGCAAACGGCGGCATCTTTAAGCCTCAGGGTCAGGCGCTTGGTGCAGCTGCAAAGAAGGACGTGAAGGTTCTTGTTGTTGGTAACCCAGCAAACACCAACGCAGTGATTGCAATGAATAACGCGAAGGGTCTTGATCCAAGCCGTTTCACTGCGATGACACGTCTTGACCACAACCGTGCAATGACACAGTTGGCAACAAAGGTTGGCAAGTCCGTCACTGACATTAAGAAGATGACAATTTGGGGTAACCACTCCAGCACGCAGTATCCCGACCTCTTTCATTGTGAAGTCAATGGTCAGAATGCAGCAGCGCTCATCAATGATCAGGCTTGGATTGAAAACGATTTCATCCCCACCGTTGCAAAGCGTGGCGCAGCCATCATCAAGGCACGTGGACTTTCGTCTGCAGCGTCTGCAGCAAATGCAGCAATTGATCACATGAACTCATGGGCACTCGGAACAGCCGAGGGTGACTGGGTATCGATGGCAATCCCATCCGATGGCAGCTATGGCGTCCCAGAGGGCATCATCTCGTCGTTCCCATGCGTGTGCAAGGACGGCAAGTACAGCATCGTTCAGGGTCTCGACATCGATGACTTCAGCCGTGCACGCATTGATGCGTCGGTTGCTGAGTTGGTGGAAGAGCGCGACGAAGTAAAGAAGCTCGGCCTCATCTAATGAATATTGAATCACTGGTCGATATTGACCGGTGGCCAATGAACGACAACGCCTTGTTGTCGGAACTTCACTCCACGTTTGTTCGCGAGAACATCGTGGTGATGCCTGGATTCATTAAGGAATCTGCGCTTCGTCCGTTAATCGCTGAATGTGATGAGTTAGCAAAAATTGCTTATCACACTGATGTCAATGCAAATCTCGACGTTGTTGCGTACGATCAATTTCCTACCGACAGTGTGATTCGGGCCATCTACGAATGGGACCCGCTGATGCATTTTGTTGCACAGGTGTTGGGCGAGAAAGAATTATTTCGATACGCCGATCCATTTGGTGCACTGAATCTCGCAGTGATGCGAGATGGCCATGAGTTGGGTTGGCATTTTGATCAAACGGATTTTGTTGTGTCCATCGCGCTGCAGCCGTCACTTCAAGGTGGTGATTTCGAGAACGTGCCCCGTATTCGCTCTGCCTCTGACGACAATGTTGAAACGATTGCAGATATCCGTCGTGGGGAGCGTGCCGATTTAGTTCGCATTGAACCAATGACTCCCGGGACGCTGATGGTGTTCAACGGTCGTTGGAGTTATCACCGTGTGTCTCAAGTCCATGGCAAAGTTCCCCGCCATGTTGCGTTACTTGCGTATGACACGAAGCCAGGAACTGATTCAAATGATGAATTAAAACTGGGCCGATATGGACGACTGCCCGTATGAGCGACGATCGTATTTTGATTGGTGAAGGGTTTGTTGGCGAAGGTGTCAATGCAGCTCATATCAACACGGTGATGGGGAAGCGGTCCGGTCCAGTTGGAACTGCTTGGGTGACAGCATTGGCAACTCCACGGGTTGGACATGTGCCATTCGTTGCAGTGGCAACACCTGGTTCGCCGATCGTTCCGTTCACGTTGTTCGTGAATAAAGCAACTATCGAAGATGATGCTCACGGAAATCTCACGTGGGGTGCTGCTCAGGCCGGACTTGCCGCTGGGGTGGGGCAGGCGCATATTGATGGGCACATGCCATCCGATTGCGATGACTACGTCCTGATCGCTGCTGTGTGGGTAAATCCAGGGGCAAATGACGAAGAGGAAGTGTTTGCCAACAATCGAGCCGCAACGCTCTCAGCGCTCGCTATGGCGCGTTCTGGAGCCACGGAAATGACCGCTGCGCTGGCCGCAATGGTTCATCCGACTAATCCTTATTTTCGGCGGTCTTAACCCCGCATTTGCATGCCAGCGAGGATTCTGGTTGAATACCTGAGTAAATCAGTCGGAATTATCAGGAATTGCTCGGGACGTTATGACCACAATCAACTTCACTGCTGCGAATAGTGCCGAGAATGCCCGCGGGCTCTCATTTAGCCCTCGCGTTGCCAGAGTTGGCGTTGCCCTCATAGCGGCCGCTGTTGCCATTTTGGGTGTTGTTTCCGTGGCCTTTGGGTCAAACGATGATTCATCGCGACCAGTTGCACCAACAATTGTCAGTGTGCGCTGAGTTCTATTTGTAGACAGTTTGTGGTCGAACAGCAGCGAACGCAGTGTCAAGAGCTGCAAACACCGCAACGTTGTTCATGATGCTCTGAGGGTCCCCAAAGATCTTGACGAGACCCTTCATGAAGACCTCCTGAGCGGGAACTGCTTCTGTGGCGACATCCACTGATGTCTGCCATGACTGTTCCATCCGGACGTTTTCGCTTGGGGCGGGTCCAGGACCGAAAGTTGCAACGCCATCGCCGACTTGTAGGTGATACACGATGGTCCCTTCAGGACCATCGGTGATTACTTGTGTCACGCCGATGCTGGCAGTGTTGGCGAGTTCGGTGAGAGATTCGGATGCAGACACTTGCGCCTGCATCGCTTCCAACCATTCAAGACTGAGATAGCGCATGATGTCAGTCTGCCGAGTGCTTCGATGCGTTGCGACGGTGATTGATGAATTCAATGACCACGGGCAACAACGAGAGTGCGACAACCGCGAGCACTGCGATTTCGATGTGGTCTTTCACGATGTTGAAATGACCCAGGAAGAAACCAAGTAGTGGCAACCCACATCCCCATGCGATGCCACCAATGATGTTGTAGCGGATGAAGGTGCGGTAGTGCATTTTGCCAACGCCAGCGACCACGGGGGCAAACGTACGCACGATGGGAACGAAGCGAGCAAGGATGATCGTGCGCGCGCCGTACTTGTCGAAGAAGCCTTGCGCTTTTGCAACATGTGCGGGGTCAAACAAACGCGACTTGGGGCGATTGAAAAGTGCAGGGCCAGCCTTGTTGCCGATGACGTAACCCACTTGGTCGCCGACCACTGCCATAACTGCTGCAACGAGCATGACGAGGGGGAGTGAAAGGTGCACGTCGGAGACACTCTTTGCTGCGCTGCTGGAGAAGAAACCTGCGATGAAAAGTAGCGAGTCGCCGGGAAGAAAGAATCCGATGAGCAAACCAGATTCAGCAAAAATGATTGCTCCTAAAAGAAGAAGCCCTCCGTTAGCGAGGAGATCTTCGGGGTTGAGCAGTGCGAGCATTTAGAGAACGCTAGTGGGGTAATAGCAAAGGGCCCGAGCATCGCTGCCCGGGCCCTTTGTATACGTATTGATCAGTTAGTTGTGATTGCTGAACCTTGACGGCTGGAACGGATAACCGAACCGGCCAGAACAATTGTTGCAATGCCTGCAATTGCGAGGCGACTTCCTGTGTTGTCGGCGTTCGTGATGATTGCAGGAAGCACCAACAACGACACAAGGTTCATCACCTTGATCAGTGGGTTGAGCGCTGGGCCTGCAGTGTCTTTGAACGGGTCACCAACGGTGTCGGCAACAACTGCTGCCTTGTATGGGTCGGAACCCTTGCCGCCATGGTGTCCATCTTCGATGTACTTCTTGGCGTTGTCCCATGCACCACCTGCATTGCTGAGGTAGTTCGCCATGAGCTGACCAACAAGGATGCCTGCTGCGAGGAAGCCACCCAGCGCCTGCCAGCCGATACCGAAACCGACGATGACAGGAGTGAGCACTGCGAGGAGAGCTGGTGTAGCCAACTCACGCAGTGATGCTTCTGTACAGATGTCAATGACTGGACCGTATTCAGGCTTCTTTGTGCCGGCCATGATTCCGCCATCAGCGAACTGGTTACGCACTTCTTGCACAACAACACCTGCGGTGCGGCCAACGGCGCGAATCGCAAGTGCGGAGAAGAGGAACGGCACAGCGCCACCGAGAAGGATGCCGATGAAGATCTTCGGATCAGCTGCGTTGATAGCCAACTGAGGAAGCTTGAACACGCCGTCAGCGAGGTTGGTGACCAAGCTTGATGCGAGAACCTTTGGACCGTTGAGGTCTGCGGGATTCGGCACGTACAACTTGGAACCAGCGGTCTCGATGAATGATGCAAACAACGCAACCGCAGCAATAACAGCTGAGCCGATTGCGAAACCCTTTGTCACTGCCTTGGTGGTGTTACCCACTGCGTCAAGGCTCACCATGATGCGCTCTGGCTCACCGTGGAACTCGCCTGACATTTCTGCAATTCCTGCGGCATTGTCAGAGACAGGTCCGAAGGTGTCTTCCGAAACGATCACACCAGTTGTCGACAACATGCCGATACCAGTGAGTGCAACAAGGTAGAGCGAGAACGTGAGGTTGCCGCCGCCAAGTGCGAGTGCAACACCAATGGCGATTGCAATTGCGATGACTGCGTACACGCTTGATTCAAGACCGAATGCAGTACCCGAAAGAACTGCAGTCGCTGGACCAGTTTCTGTTGACGCTGCAATTTCTTGCACGGGTCGGAAGTGTGTCGATGTGTAGTACTCGGTCAGACGGCTAATGAGCTGTGCAAGCACAAGACCAATTGCAATCGCGCCAAAGACGCGCCAACCAGCTCCACTCATTGGGGTTACACGTTTGAACTCGGCCGTTACTTTTGCAATTTCCTCTTTGTTGTCGATGCCGGCAAGAGCCTGAACCAGTGTTGCCTTAGCGTTTCCGACGTACTTGAGTGCAAGTGCGAGAGTTCCGACAAGAGTTATTGCGCTAGCAACCATGAAGCCCTTGTTGATGGGCTTCAGTGCGTCCATCTCGCCTTCTTTTGCCTTCACAGCAAAGACACCAGCGATGGAGGAGATAACACCAATTGCTTGAGCAGCGATCGGGAACACAAGGCCCATTGCTGGGTTCAAGCCAATCGACTTAAACGCAGCAACACCGAGAATGATCGATGCGACGAGTGTGACTTCGTAGCTTTCGAAAAGGTCGGCGGCCATACCGGCGCAGTCACCTACGTTGTCGCCCACGTTGTCGGCGATTGTTGCGGGGTTGCGTGGGTCGTCTTCAGGAATGCCTGCTTCGACTTTGCCGACAAGGTCGGCTCCAACGTCCGCCGCTTTGGTGAAGATGCCGCCACCAACGCGAAGGAAGAGCGCGAGCAATGATCCACCGAAACCGAATCCAACGAGGATGACGCTGGAGGTGTTCTGGAAAATCATGATGATGCCAGTTGCACCGATAAGACCAAGTCCCACGGTGAACATGCCTGCAACACCGCCGGTACGGAAGGCAACGTCAAGCGCCTTCGGCATCGAGTTGGTGAGTGCAGCAGCCGCTGTACGAACGTTGCCTCGTGTTGCGAGGGTCATGCCGATGTAGCCAATGAGGCCAGATGCGGAACAACCAAGCACGAAAGCAACAGTGCGCCACAAGCCGGCTTGCGACTGTGACAAAGCTTGCGTTCCGTCACCCTTCAAAATCTTTGTGGATGTGACGAACACGATGATGACAAGCGGGATCAAAATGAGACCGATTGTTTTGAACTGACGCTTGAGGTAAGCCAACGCGCCTTCTTGAATCGCCAAGGCGATTTCTTTCATCTTGGGCGTACCTTCGTCGGCCGCCATGACTGAGCGGACCAAGAAGAACCCAACGGCGATAGCAAGGACTGCTGCTGCGGCTGCAAGCCACAACACCAACCATTCTCCGCCCTTGAGTACGAACTCCTGGTAGCCGCCCTCAGCTGCAAATATTCCTGACACCGAAAAACTCCTGGCCGGTTATGGGACCCGCCATCTGGCAAAGCCCGCTAAGTGGACAGGGAAACAGTAGTGAAGCAGGGCACATGGATGGCGAATCATCCGTCTGGGCCCTGTGACGGGTTTGGTTTCCCTTGAGACCCCTATTAGGGGTACCGTTTCCTTCGCAATTGCACCGCTGGAACCCCCAGCCGGCAAGGAGTCCTTTTACATGGCACAAGTAGTAACGAGCCAGCGCGGTCCGGTCACCGGTACCGCCACTCGATCCAAGAAGCGTCGTCCCTTCCTGATTGACCTCTATTCCACCGCAGTGGGCAAGAAGTACGTCATGGGAGCCACCGGAATCATGATGATGGGCTTTGTCCTGTTCCACATGATTGGAAACCTCAAGATGTACTTAGGTGCGGTGCACCTCAACGAGTACGCGCACTTTCTTGAGAATCTTCTCGTTCCCGTTGCGCCAGAAGGCGTGGTGTTGTGGATTCTTCGTGGTGGCCTTATCACCGCATTGGCATTGCACTTGCACGCCGCGTATTCACTCACGGTGTTGAACCGCAAGGCGCGCCCTGTGAAGTACCAGAGCCCTCGGGACTATCAGATTGCAAACTTCGCCAGCCGCACCATGCGCTTGTCGGGTCTTGTCATTCTTGCGTTCATCATCTGGCACCTTCTTGACCTCACTTTTGGTGTGGTGAATAGCCACGTCGGCACCATGACAGGCGTCGGTGCACATGCAGGCGATCAGGTGAAGGATGTTTATGGCAACGTTGTCAGTTCATTCCAGCGCACTCCCGTTGCATTGTTCTATGTCCTCGCAAATGTGTTGCTGGGCTTGCACCTCTTCCATGGTGCATGGAGCATCTTCCAGTCATTTGGTTGGAACAACCCACGTTTTAACAAGTGGCGCCGTGGCTTTGCTACTGGTTTCGCCGCCATCGTTGTCATCGGCAACGTGTCATTTCCCATCGCAGTCATGGCCGGCATTGTCGGCTGATCGAAGAAAGCAATACTCATGAGCCTCACAGATCAACTGCTTGCGCAGAACACCGTCAAACTTGATTCGAAGATTCCTGCTGGCCCAATGGCCGACAAGTGGAACTCGTACAAAGACAACATGAAGTTGGTGAACCCCAACAACAAGCGCAAGTTCAAAGTCATCGTTGTCGGAACCGGTCTTGCTGGTGCATCCGCAGCAGCAACACTCGCTGAGCTTGGTTACCAAGTCGACGCGTTCACTTTCCACGACTCCGCACGTCGCGCACACTCCATTGCCGCTCAGGGCGGCATCAACGGTGCAAAGAACTACAAGGGTGACGGCGACAGCATTCACCGTTTGTTCTACGACACCGTCAAGGGCGGAGACTTCCGCGCACGCGAAGCCAATGTGCATCGCCTCGCAGAAAACAGTGTCGACATCATCGACCAGATGGTGGCCCAGGGTGTTCCATTCGCCCGTGAATACGGTGGTCTTTTGGACAACCGTTCATTCGGTGGTGCACAGGTCAGCCGTACGTTCTACGCACGTGGCCAGACAGGTCAACAGCTCTTGCTTGGTGCATACCAGCAGTTCTCGCGCCAGGTCGGTCTCGGTGGCATTCGTTTGTTCAACCGCACCGAGTTAATCGATGTTGTTGTTATCGATGGCCATGCATCGGGCATCGTTGTTCGTGACCTCGTCACTGGCGAACTGCAATCACACGCAGCACACGCAGTTGTTCTTGCAACAGGTGGTTACGGAAACGCATTCTTCCTTTCCACCAACGCAATGTCCTGCAACGTCACAGCTGCATGGCGTGCACACCGTAAGGGCGCATTGTTTGCAAACCCTTGCTACACGCAGATTCACCCAACATGTATTCCGCAGAGCGACGACAGCCAGTCAAAGCTCACGCTCATGTCTGAATCACTTCGTAACGATGGCCGCGTGTGGGTTCCAACGAACCCCAACGAGACGCGTCCTGCACACGAAGTGCCAGAGAACGAGCGCGACTACTACCTCGAGCGTTTGTACCCATCGTTCGGCAACTTGGCTCCTCGTGACATCTCGTCACGTGCTGCAAAGCGTGCCGTTGACAAGGGTCTTGGTGTTGGTGCAAAGAAGAATGGTGTCTACCTTGACTTCGCTGATGCCATCAACCGCCTCGGTCGCGATGTGGTGGAAGAGCGTTACGGCAACTTGTTTGAGATGTACGAACGCATCGCTGGTGAAAACCCGTACGAGCAGCCGATGCGTATCTACCCAGCAAGCCACTACACAATGGGTGGCTTATGGGTTGATTACGAACTCATGACAAACATTCCTGGTTTGTATGCAGCCGGTGAAGCCAACTTCTCCGACCACGGTGCAAACCGCTTGGGCGCTTCGGCTCTCATGCAAGGTCTGTCCGACGGTTACTTCGTATTGCCGTACACCATCGGTAACTATTTGGCTCCAATGCTCAACAAGTCGATTCCCGGAACTGATCACCCAGAGTTCAAGGCCGCCGAAGAAGCAGCTCGTTTGCGCTTCAATGGTTACCTATCTGCAGGTGGAACAAAGTCTCCTGACTACTTCCATCGCGAACTCGGCAAGATCATTTGGGATTACTGCGGTATGGAGCGCACCGAAGAAGGCCTCACTAAGGCACTCTCGGACCTTCCAGCGTTGTACGAGGAATTCAAGACAGACCTTCGCGTTACCGGTAGCGGCGAAAACATGAACCAGACATTGGAGAAGGCCGGCCGCGTCGATGACTTCTTCCAACTCGGAATTCTCATGTGCAAGGACGCTCTTGATCGCCAGGAAAGCTGCGGCGGGCACTTCCGTGCTGAGTACCAGACGGAAGAAGGCGAAGCACTTCGTGATGACGAGAACTACTGCCACGTTTCTGCGTGGCAGTGGGGTGGCGACGCGATGAAGCCAAACCTCAACGTCGAAAAACTTGAATTTGAAGAAGTTCACCTTGCAACGAGGAGCTACAAGTGAGTCACAACCTGAAGAACATCACGCTCAAGATCTGGCGCCAAGATGGCCCACAGGCAAAGGGCAACTTCGAGACACATATTGTCGACGAGATCACCGACGAAGCATCATTTCTTGAGATGCTCGACATCTTGAATGACAAGTTGATTCACGACGGCAAGGAAGCTGTGGTCTTCGACCATGACTGCCGCGAAGGAATTTGTGGAACTTGCTCGCTCATGATCGATGGTCAGGCACATGGTCCGCAGCGCGGCACCGCAACCTGTCAGTTGCACATGCGCCAGTTCCAGGACAACGCAGTCATCACCATCGAGCCTTGGCGTGCAGCGGCATTCCCGCTCATCAAAGACCTCATGGTGGACCGTTCTGCATTTGACCGTGT
This sequence comes from Acidimicrobiaceae bacterium, assembly GCA_947446815.1. GTDB lineage: Bacteria > Actinomycetota > Acidimicrobiia > Acidimicrobiales > Ilumatobacteraceae > UBA2093. Next base: position 128,667 of record CANFGT010000004.1, on the reverse strand, counting down.
CATCGAGTCCGGTGGTTACATCACGGCCGACACCGGTGGTGCACCTGATGCAAACCTGATCCCCATTCCAAAGCCCATCGCAGATGCGGCAATGGACTCGGCTGAGTGCATCGGCTGTGGCGCTTGTGTTGCTGCATGCCCGAACGGTGCTGCCAACTTGTTCACTGGCGCGAAGATTGCTCACCTCAGCCGTTTGCCACAGGGCCAAGCCGAGCGCTTCAGCCGTGTGGAAAGCATGGTGGAGACAATGGATGATCATTTCGGTTCATGCACGAACCACGGTGAATGCGAAGCAGCTTGCCCGAAGGAAATCAGCATCGACGTCATTGCACTCATGCACAAGGATTACCGTAAGGCAAAGTTTGTGAACCGCAAGGACCTCGCTCGCAAGTAATTGCACCACGAAGTATGAAAGGGCCGGGGCTATTGCCTCGGCCCTTTTGTTTTCTCCTGATGCAATTGTCGTTTCGCTAGGTGGTCTCGCGGGCCTTGGCGGTACTGTCGCATCTATGACAAAGCCTGAAGTGCCAACGTCCCTGCCCACCACTCTCGGAGCACTCCGTGCCTCCGGTTGGACGTCGGTGCCAGTGAAGGAAGAGTTGCGTACGAACGCTGTGCGCAACATCTCTGAAGGCAAGCCACTTTTCGAAGGTGTGATGGGTTACGAAGACACCGTCATGCCGCAACTTGAAAATGCACTTCTCGCCGGCCATGACGTGGTGTTTCTTGGTGAGCGCGGTCAGGCAAAGACACGCATGATTCGTTCGCTGACCAATTTGCTCGATGAGTGGATGCCAATTGTTGCTGGCAGTGAAATCAACGACGACCCATACAACCCCGTGTCACGTCACGCGAAGAATCTTGTTGAAGCCGAGGGTGACAACACTCCAATTACATGGGTGCATCGCAGTGAACGTTCTGGCGAGAAGTTGGCAACGCCTGATACTTCTATTTCGGACCTCATTGGTGAAGTTGACCCCATCAAGGTTGCAGAAGGTCGCTACCTCAGTGACGAACTCACATTGCATTACGGCCTTGTTCCGCGTACGAACCGCGGCATCTTTGCAATCAACGAATTGCCCGACCTTTCCGAGCGAATCCAAGTTGGTTTGCTGAATGTGTTGGAAGAGCGCGACGTGCAGATTCGCGGTTACAAGATCAGTCTTCCTATCGACGTGTTGCTTGTTGCCTCTGCAAACCCAGAGGATTACACCAATCGTGGTCGCATCATCACGCCATTGAAGGACCGCTTCGGTAGCCAGATTCGTACGCATTATCCGTTGGAAGTCGATACCGAAATCGCGATCATGCGCCAAGAAGCTCGCCCTGCATCAATCGGTGATGTGCAAGTCACAATGCCAGCGTTTATGGAGCGCATCATTGCAACGTTCTCGCATCAAGCGCGTGAGAGCGCAATGGTGAATCAGCGCAGCGGCGTCAGTGTGCGTTTGTCGGTCAGCAACATTGAAATCCTCAGTGCAAATGCTGTCCGTCGTGCGTTACGTGCAGGTGAGCGCAATGTTGCGCCTCGTGTCAGTGACCTCGGCGCACTTGCTGCATCCACGGGTGGCAAGGTGGAAATCGAAAGCCTTGAAGAAGGCCGCGAGTCAATGATTCTCGAGCGTCTCATTTCCGATGCTGTGTTCCAGGTGTATCGCGAAGCAACTGCAGGTATTTCAATGACCGAAGTTGTTACCGCTTTTGAAACCGGCGCTATTGCGCACGTTGGCGAAGATGTTCCTTCTGGTGAACTTGTGAAATTGGTCAGCCAAATTCCTTCACTCTCTGGTCCGATCAACACCATCACCGGTGGAGACCAGTCAGCGCCGGTCATTGCCAGTGCAGTGGAATTCATTCTTGAAGGTCTGCACCTCACGCGTAGACTGAACAAAGACGCATCGGGTGGCAAAGCCACCTACCGCTCACGCTCCAAGTAATTCGGTAGCGAGGTTCTTAGACGACGAAGGGGGAGCGAGTCCACAACTCGCCCGTGTCGTTACGCGCAGCATTTGATGCTTCGCCCGTCAACGTCACCACAGGGATTGCTTCGTTCAGCCCACGCAACGTGAGAGCCACGTGAGGGGTCGTTATGACGCCCTCAGGCAGGTTCTCAACCTGTTCGGTCGGAATGATGACCTCGTATGGCTCGGCGGCGTCACAGAGGCGCGCAGCCATGTTCACAGCGGTTCCGATGTAGTCGTCGCCTTCGAAGAGGAGCGCAAGGCCAGAAGCCATGCCAATGCGGATGCTGAGGGGCGCACAGGCCGTTGCAGAGCGCTTTTGCAGCTCGAGACAGAACGTCACGGCATCGCGCTGGTCGACAGCAACGATCATGCAACCGTCACCCAGCCACTTGGCAATGCGCACGCCCGTTTCAGAGGCCACATCGCGAGTCACAGCGCGCCAAGACGCCAAAAGTCGACCGGCGGCGTCGTCGCCATTCTCGGTTGTGAAGTTTGTGAAACCAGAGATGTCGACGAATACAAAAGTTCTTGGTACTCGCATGGTGACCTACACCTTAGAACAAGTAGGTTGCGAATATGTCTGCTCGGTTCACCTATTCCCGCTGGGACGGTACGCAAACGGGATACAGCGTCAATGCTGATGAAATTCTCGATGAATTGACCGATGATTTGCTCATGCACGGCGACCTGCAGGCTGCGTTACGTCGTTTGATGCGTGAAGGAATGACCGATCAAGACGGAAACCGAATAGAGGGTCTTCGCGAGATGATGGATCGCATCCGTCAGCGCAAGAAAGAACTTGAAGAAAGCGGTGACTTGGGAGGTGTGTACTCCGAAATCGCAGAGGGTCTCAAAGACATCATCGACGAGGAACGCCATGCAGTGGAGAACGCTGTGCGCGAAGCCGAAGCATCCGGTGATGAACGTCGTGCGCAAACTGCAAAAGACGCAGCGATGGAGCGCAACTTCCGTCTCGACATGATGCCCGAAGACCTTGCTGGTCTCGTGCGCGAGTTGCAGAGCTACGACTTCGAATCTCAAGAGGCAAAAGAACGCTTTGAAGAGATGCTCGACAAATTGCGTCAACAGATGATGCAACAAGTTGTTGATCAGATGTCAGACGGCATGCAGAACATGTCACCGGAAGACATGTCACGCATGAAAGACATGATGGCTGCTCTCAACGAAATGATTGAGAAGCGCGAGCAGGGTGAAGACCCCGGTTTTCAAAACTTCATGGAGCAGTTCGGCGACTTCTTCCCGGAGAATCCGGAGACACTCGACGAGTTGTTGGAGAACATGGCGCAGCGCATGCAAGCGATGCAAGATTTCATGAATTCGCTCACGCCAGAACAGCGGTCGCAGTTGCAGCAGTTGTCAGATCAGCTGATGGAAGACATGGATCTCAATTGGCAGATGCAACAGTTGGGTCAGAAGCTTTCGCAGATGTTCCCGCAACCAGGCAATGGTCAAGAGGGTTACAACTTCCGCGGCGAACAACCCATGGACATGCAGCAAGCGATGCAGGCCATGGCCGAAATGGGCCAACTGAACGACATGGAAGCAATGATGCGTCAGGCTGCGAGCCCTGCACAGTTGTCCGAAGTTGATATCGACAAAGTACGAGATTTGTTAGGCGATAGCGCCGCAAAATCCCTGCAAAAGTTGGCTGAAATGACCAAGGTGTTGGAAGAAGCGGGTCTCATCAACAACAAAGAAGGTCGTCTCGAAGTCACGCCACGTGGTCTTCGTGCAATTGGCAACAATGCACTGCGCGAGATGTTTAACAAATTGTCGAAGGACAAGATCGGACAACATCGCATCCCGCGTGAGGGCAGTGGCCACGAGCGCACGTATGACTCAAAGCCCTATGAATTCGGCGATCCATTCCGACTCGACTTACAGCGCACGATTCGCAATGCAATTTCGCGTAATGGCACCGGCACACCAGTACGACTCTCGCCCGAAGATTTTGAAATCGAGCGCACCGAGCACACGACCCAAGCATCAACAGTTTTGTTGCTCGACTTGTCGTACTCGATGGTGCAGGCCGATCGATTCGTTCCCGCAAAGAAAGTTGCGATTGCGATGCATTCGCTCATCAGCTCGCAGTTCCCTCGTGACTTCTTGTCCATCATCGGATTCAGCAGCATCGCGTATCCATTGCGCCCCGAAGAACTACCCGAGGTGAGTTGGGACCGCGAGTACGGCACCAACATGCATCACGCTTTCGCACTTGCTCGCAAGCAATTGGCAGGCAAGGCCGGCAGCAAGCAAATCATCATGATCACCGATGGTGAACCCACGTCGCACATCACCCCCGAGGGCTATCCCATCTTCACGTACCCCTACATCCAGGAATCGGTGGAGCTTGCAATGCGTGAAGTGATGCGCCTCACAAAAGACGGAATCACACTCAACTCATTTGTCCTTGATGCGAACGGATCGCTGCGCCAAATCATCGAACAGATGGCAGAAATCAATAAAGGCAGGGCTTTTTTCACTTCTGCTGACACTTTGGGCGACTTCGTTCTGGTCGACTTTTTAGAGAATCGGCGTAGAACCGCCCGTTCTCGCTGATTCTCATCTCACGGAATTGCATTTTCCCTCCAAATTTGTCACAATGACAACGCTGTAATTACAGGGTCGCAAGTCGATGTCCCCCCGGGGAGTCGCTTCGGCCCCACGCTGGGAGGCACACATGCTCGAAGAAACTCAAACCTTTAGTCAAGAACGTGGCTGGCAAGACGCCGCTAACTGCCTTGGCGTTGATCCTGACTTGTTCTTCCCAGAGCGCGGTGCCAGCACCCGTGAGGCAAAAGAAGTCTGCAAGGGCTGTGTTGTTCGTGGCGAGTGCCTTGAATACGCATTGGCCAATGGCGAAAAGTTCGGCATCTGGGGCGGCCTGTCCGAGCGTGAGCGCCGTCGTCTTCGCCGCCAGCGTGCGCAAGACACGCGACGCGTTATTAACGGCTAAATGCCGTTAGCGGTTGTCTAACCGCCACTCAATAGTTTTTTCCTCTGCAAGGTCCAAGCTCTCCCAGCGACCTTCCGGAATCGAAAACAGAACGTCTCTCGGAAGCAATCCCACCAATTCGCAATGGTGAATGTCTGCGTACTGTTGCACGGCATCAAACGCATCGGCCGGGTGCGAAATTTCCGGGCTGACCAGATTCATGCTCACTTGTGTGAATTCACCCACCTGAAGTCCCAGCGTGCGAATGCTGTTGCTACGCACATCTGCTGCAATCTTCTTTGCATGTGCCAGGTCAACTCCCTCAAGCCAGATGTTGTACGCAATCAGAGGCATGCGCGCACCAACACAGATGCCACCAGCGGTGCTGTGAGGCTCTCTCAGGTCAGTCTCGGGGAATAACTGGCTCCACGCTCCACGACGGATGTCGGGCAGTGTGCGCTCGTCCCCGTAGAGAAAGCACGGCACCTGCAACTCCTGTGATGCCCACGTGGCGAACGCATTGCGCGCACGGACTGTGTCATCAAATGTGGACCCAGAAAGTGGCACAAACGGCACAACATCAACCACGCCGATTCGTGGATGGACGCCTGAATGATCAGAGATATCCATCAGGCGAACAGCTGCTGCGGTGAGACGCCGAGGAGCGTCTTCGCCAATCAGCGTGAAAACGGAACGATTGTGGTCGGGGTCGGTGTGAACATCAAGGACGTCCCCTTTGACTGACGAAGCAAGTTGATCAAGAACGCTTTGGTCTCGACCCTCGCTGACATTGACAACGCACTCCAGCACCTCTATTGCTTAGCAAGCCCGAAGGTCGTCTCGCCATTGCTGCTGGTAAGGTTCGTTTCATGGGAACACCTGAACTGATCATGGTCGCAATCGTCGTACTCGTCTTATTCGGAGGCGCCCAATTGCCAAAGCTTGCGAAGAACCTTGGTTCGGCTCAGCGCGAGCTGAAGAAGGCCATGGAAGAGGGCAAGAGCGACAACGACTCGTCAGAGTCCAAGTAATCGCTTGTCGGTCATGACGACCGATTTTCTAGATGTTTAAGCCGCGGCGACGCTTCAGAATGCGACGGCGTTCGCGTTCTGAACAACCACCCCACACACCGTGTTCGATGCGCTGCTCAAGTGCGTACTCAAGGCACGTATCTCCAACGGGGCATCCCTTGCAGATGACGCGAGCGCGATCAACGCCCACTCCATCGGAGGGAAAGAACGTGGCCGGCGGATAATTGCGACAATTACCCTGCGCCATCCACGCTGTCGGTGAGTCGTCAAACGGCAGAGGCTTCTCTGGAACGTTGGTGACTTGAAGTTTGAGATTCATGGCTCTCCTCGCTGCGTTCTCCCGTTGAGAACACTCTCGGTCGGTGTCTGTGTGACGCCGAGACATGGCGGGAAGTTCCCGCAATTTCAGTCAAGCACGATTCTGAGAAACAGGAGTACCGACTTGGTAAAGGTTCGTTAAAGATTTGGCTTATCCACAGGCAAGTATTGAAATCATCAATGAAATCGGGCAAAAACTGCACATAAGTGGAGAAGTCCTGATGGCGCTAGGCTTGTGGATAAGCACATGTCGGTATGCATGTGCTCCACGTCACTGTTTCCGGAGGCACCATGTCAGACACACAGATCCCGCAAGCACCTACAGCTCACGCTCGCATCGTGTATCTCGGCGCCGTTTCCCCTCATTGGGAGGTCTACGGCGACTATGGCGACCAGATAGTGCTCGATGAATTCCGTGCACGCGTGTTGGCTCGCTTGGTTCTCTTGCCTCGTGACGATCCACAATTCCGCCGCAACATGGCACGCATTGTGCGTGATGCAGAGCGCGAACTCATCTCCCTTGAGTGGGACATGGGTGACCCGAACTACGAATACTGAGTTCGATAGTCCTTCTCGAAAAAGCCACTCCTTCGGGGGTGGCTTTTTCTGTCTTCGGATTTAGTTAGGTGAGATCACTGTCTGAGGAAAAGCGGTCGCGGAACCATTCCTTCATGCCCGCATATCGAGGCGTTGTCGCCATGCGGTGAGGCGATTCATCAAGGTCGAAATCCGATGGCGTTCCTTGACTGAGCTGTAAGTCTGTTGCCCACTTCATCAGTTGACCTTGGGCGTCATGTTCAAAGGTGAAATCAGCGGGTCCAACGCGCTGCCATTTACCCAGGTGGTCAAGTTCGAAAGCAACGACATTCTTGCCCCACATGATGTCAAGCACTTTTGCCAACCATGACTGGTGTTTTGGATGACGAATCGGCGCGAGTACTTCGATACGTAAGTCGAGGTTGCGGGGCATGATGTCGGCTGATCCGATGTAATAGCTCGGGGAGTCGTTTTCTGCACCGTGGCCGAAAACATAGATACGCGAGTGCTCAAGGAAACGGCCAAGCACGGAACGGACGCGGATGTTGCCGTTATCGCATTGTGAGAGATCGAGCGAGCAAATTCCCCGGATCAAAAGGTCAACTGAGACGCCCTTTGATGCTGCATCTTCTAATGCGGTGATGATTCGCGGGTCAACCAATGAATTCATCTTCATTTGGATCCGGCCCTCAGCACCGAAGGAAGCTTCTTTTTGAATCAGCTCGAGAAAGCGAGGACGAATATCGCGAGGGGCGGTGAGGAGATTTTGGAAGTCGGGTGAGTGGCTGAATCCGGTGAGGTAGTTAAAAAGATTGGCAACGTCGGCAGTGATGGATTCATCGCACGTAAAGAGTCCGATGTCTTCATACGTTCGGGCAGTGCTTGAGTTGTAGTTACCCGTACCGATATGGGCATAACGACGAAGTCCATCAGATTCTTCGCGCACAACAAGAAGACACTTTGCATGGGTTTTCAAGCCCACCATTCCGTACACCACATGTGCTCCGGCACGTTCAAGTTCTTTTGCCCAGTTCAGGTTTGTTTGTTCGTCGAATCGTGCAGTGAGTTCCACAAGGGCAACGACCTGCACCCCGCGCTCTGCGGCCACAATGAGGTTGCGTGCGATTGCGCTATTTGCTGAAGTTCGATACAAAGTCGCCTTGATGGCACGAACTGTGGGGTCTGCTGCCGCTTGGCGAATGAACTCTTCGGTCGAAGACGCAAAAGACTCATATGGATGATGCACCATGAGTTCACGATGCCGAATCACACTGAAAATGGATTGTCCGGTTTCTTCTGCAACAGCTAGTCGGCCTGCTGTCACGGATACCCAAGGCGCGTCATGGAGAGATGGATTCTGAATCTTGTGAAGTTGCCAGAGATTTTCAGTGTCAATCAATAAATCAGTGAAATAGACGTCAATTGGGTCAAGCTCGAGTTCATCAAGAACCAATTCGAGGATGCGCGGATCGATGCCACGTTCTGCCTCAAGCCGGACTGGATTACCAAAGCGACGAGTTCTTAATTCAAGCTCCACCGCCATCAACAGATCTTCTGCCTCTTCTGCATCGATACTGAGGTCGGTGTTACGAGTGACGCGGAACACTTGTCCTGTTGAAACTTTCATGCCCGGAAACAAACTGTGCAAACGATGAACAATGATTGTTTCCAGAGTGACAAAGCGCTGGTTGCCAATGTCAACAAATCGATCAAGCGTGGTGGGAACTTTGACTCGCGCAAATCGTTCTTCCAACGTGTCGGGGTCGGTGACAATGACGCCAATACTGAGCGCAAGGTTGGAGATATATGGGAAAGGATGACCTGGGTCAACGGCCAATGGCGTGAGCATCGGAAGAATGCGACGATTGAAATAGTCGTCGAGGTATTCCTGTTCTGAGGAGGTGAGCTCTTCATGTCGGCACATTTTGATTCCGACCTCACGCAGGGAATCAAACAACTGGCGAAGAACGGCATCTCTCTCGGTGCTTAATTGAACAACTTGAGTACGAATGAAACCGAGTTGTTCAGTTGCAGTCAGGCCATCGATACTGCGCACTGCGACCCGTGCCTCTTCTTGGTCGTGAAGTGCTCCCACTCGTACTTGAAAGAACTCGTCCAGATTGGAACTGAAAATGGCAACAAACTTCAAACGCTCAAGAAGTGGGGTCGCAGGTTCACTTGCGAGCGTCAGAACTCGCCGATTGAATTCCAGCCAACTAAGTTCTCTGTTGACAAAACGTGACACCACACCAGAAACCGTACAAATGAATCGCAACCATCAACTATTTGAATCAGGTACAAATGTGCTTGTTCACTCAACATTTAGTTTCGGTTCATCTTGGAGGGGTCTGAAATGGCTACTTCGACCATGAAAAACCTCAATTCAGTCATCGCTGCTATTGATGTCGGCACCAACAGCGTCCATATGGTCGTCGCTCGCGTGGGCGAGCACGGCTTTCATGTGCTTTCCACGGAGAAAGAGACTGTTCGTTTGGGTTCCGGCGTGGCAGGTGCTGATGTTCTGTCTGATGCGGCAATAGAACGAGCAGTTGTAGCGCTGCGTCACATGAAAAGAATTGCTGATGCGCATTCGGCTGAGATTTGTGCGGTTGCAACAAGTGCTGTTCGTGAAGCAACAAATTCTGCTGTGTTTATTGCGCGTGCCAAAAAAGAAGTGGGAATTGACGTCGAAATAATTTCCGGGAACGAAGAGGCACGCCTGATTCATCTCGGGGTACAGCAATCAATTGCATTCGGCGCTGAGACAATCCTGTCAATTGATATCGGTGGTGGATCAACTGAATTTTGTGTCTCAACTCGGGGGCGATTGAAGATTGCTCAGAGTCTGAAGGTCGGAGCTGTACGACTGACAGATGCCTTCTTGTCTTCGGACGACACTGACGAAGGTGCAGTACGTCAATTGCGCGCCCAAGTGTCCTCGGTCATTGCTCCACTGGCTTTTGAAATCCGACAATCAGGGTTTTCTCGTGTGGTGGTTTCTTCGGGCACTTGCGAGACCCTCGCGCGGCTTATTGCCTATGAACGAGACAATCGACTTCCGCAGTCAATGAATGGTTTTGTGTTTACTGCTGAAGAATTAACGAGCGTTCTAAAGAAGATTTATTCGTGCTCTACCGCGCGTGAACGCCAAGAACTGCAGGGGATGGACGCGAAACGTAGCGACATCATTGTAGCTGGTGGCGCCATTTTGCATGAGATTATGAGGGCGTTGGGCATTGAATCCTTTGAGTTCAGTGAATATGCATTACGTGAAGGCGTGTTGGTGAACGCGGCTCGATTGCGAGGCCTCATCGAGGAGGATGCTGTCGATGCCGGTTTGGGCAGTGTGATGCGACTTGCAGAACGCTGCTCAGTTGACATTCTTCATAGCAGTCATGTCGCTTTGTTATCTCGAAAGATTCTCTCGTTAGTGTCTCGCCGATTCGATATTGATATGTCATTGGGTCGGCTACTCGAGGCTGCGGCGCTCTTGGCGAACACAGGCAACGCAGTGTCGTATTCAAAGCACCACCTGCATTCGTATTACATCATCCGCAATGCAGACCTCATGGGATTCACCGATGAAGAGATCGAAGTGATCGCACTAGCGGCGCGCTATCACCGAAAAGGCGCACCAAAGCTAAGTCACTCCGACTTTGCAAAATTGCCAGAAAATCGCCGACACGATGTGGAGCTGTTGGCAGGAATTGTTCGAATTGCAACGGGCCTCGACCGGTCCCACGACCAGAGCATCTCGGACCTGTCCTCTAGTTACAAGAACGAGATTCTGACGATTATCCCGAGGCCAAGTTCTGGAACCGCTGAGTCTCTTGCGCTCAATACCTTTACTGCGCAGGGTCGGGTCGACATGCTGCAGGAGTTCTTGGGCTGCAATATCGTCATTGGTAGTTGAAGTAATCGTATTTGTCCCGAACTAACCTGATGGCTGTCTTATCGTTCGGTACTTATTGGGCCCGGACGCAACCAGAAGAGTGAGGTGAATCAAATGGATGAACTGCGCAAAGGATTTCACTACCAACTTGAAAGCGCGCGTAAGGACCTCGTGCGTCTTGCCGCAGCCGTCATTGAGGCAATTCCTCGTGCCACAACAATCTTGTTGGACGGAGATCTTGACGGTGCAAATGCTCTGATCAGTGATGACGACCGCATCGATGCAATGTCTGTGGAACTAGAAGAACGTTGCTACCAACTTCTTGCATTGCAGGCACCAGTAGCCGGAGACCTTCGTCAACTCGTGGCCATCGTGAAGATGGTGGGCGACATAGAGCGATCCGCGGATCTCACTGTGAATATTTGCAAGGCTGCTCGTCGTGTCTATGGTCATGAACTTGACCCTCGACTTCGCGGTTTGATTAGTCGAATGAGTGAGCAGGCTCAGCAACTGTTCGCCGCCGCTCTTGAGTCCTTTGAAGAAAACGATGCAGCAAAGGCTGCTGCGATTGATGACATGGACTCGTACCTCGATGGGCTGCAGCGTGAACTCATGCGCACGATTTTTGAGAGCAACTCCGACGATCGCATCGATCTTCAAGTTGCAATCCAAATGGCAATGGTCGCTCGGTTTTATGAACGTATCGGTGACCACGCTGTCAATATCGGTGAACGAGTGCAATATGTGGTGACCGGTTGGTTGCCAGAACACAAAGGCGCTGCTCGTTACAAAGCGGGCATCCCTCGTCCAAACGATGACACTGGCAGCATTCCTGTCATTGTCGGTGACTAACTAAACCCGCCTGTATGACGTCGTTCTTTATTGTGTTGTCTGTTGCGGGGTGGGCAACGGCCCTCTATCTGCGGCGTCAATCGCATCAGGAGATCCCCAGCAGCCCTCCTGTTGAAGTGGTCGAAGAGCCTTCATCGGAAAACGATGACACCTTGGACGTTCTCAATGCATTGCCATTGGGTGTCGTTGTTGTTGGTGCCGATGGCATCGAACTATTTCGTAATAAAGCCGCGAGCGAAGTCACAGGTATGCGGCATGCGGATGTTTTAGTTGATGAGGTGATGGAGCGATTAATTCGGTCGGCATCTCGTGGACGTGCAAAGTCTGAGCAAATTGAATTAGCTGGTCCGCCGCAGCGAGTACTCGATGTTCGTGTGACGCCATTGACCGAAGGCGGTTCTATCGCAACGATTGATGACATCACGGAACGGTGGCGCCTGGATCAAGTCCGTACGGATTTTGTGGCGAACGTGAGTCATGAGCTGAAGACTCCGGTCGGAGCTATTTCTGTTCTTGCTGAGACGATTGAAGGCGAAACTGATGATGAGTTAGTTCTTCGTTTGGTCAAGCGAATGATTATTGAATCTCAGCGCATGGCTCGCACAATCGACGACTTATTGGAACTCTCCCGTATTGAGATGGGGGGCGAGATGTTGACCGCGTCAGTTGATCTCAATGATGTGATTGCAGAAGCGATTGATCGGGCACAACCCATTGCTACTCGCCAGGGCGTTTCTATTGACTTTGAACGCTCAAGTTCACCTTGCACGATCAACGGAGATCATTATCAATTGGTTTCGGCAGTCAGCAACCTCGTCGATAATGCGGTGAAATACAGCAATGAAAATGGGGCAGTACAGGTTGAAGCACATGTCACCGATGGATTTGTCGAAGTAAGTGTCGCTGACTCTGGGATTGGCATTCCTATGGCAAGCCTGGAGCGAATCTTTGAGCGCTTTTATCGTGTCGATCGGGCACGTAGTCGTGGTACGGGTGGAACTGGCCTAGGACTCTCGATTGTTCGCCATGTCGTCACCAATCATGGCGGCGAAGTGAACGTACGGTCACGAGAGGGTGAAGGTTCTACCTTTATTCTCCGTTTCCCGAGCAATGTGAACGCCAGATAAGGCACGATGTAACTACGTATGAACGCACCACAATCCCAAGGCATGCCGACTGTCCTCGTTGTAGAGGATGAAGAGTCTTTCGTTGAAGCTCTGAAGGTTGGCTTAAAGCGAGAGGGCTTTCGAGTAGAAGTTGCTCGCGATGGTCAGCAGGCGCTCGACATGTTTGACATTGTGAAGCCAGATGTGGTGTTGCTCGATGTGATGCTTCCGAAGATGTCAGGCATTGATGTTTGTCGTCAGCTTCGAAAGAAGACAACGACGCCCATCATTATGGTGACTGCAAAAGGTGCAGAAATTGACACAGTCGTAGGCCTCGAAGTGGGCGCCGATGACTACGTGACAAAGCCATATCGCCTTCGTGAATTGACTGCCCGCATGCGTGCCGTTATGCGTCGAGTTCCCAATACCCAAGGTGCTGAACTTTCGAGTTCATCAATCGAAGTAGGCGATGTCGCCATCGACCCCGAAGAGCACGATGTGATTATTCGTGGTGAATCACACAAGTTGCCATTGAAGGAATTCGAGTTGCTGCACCTTCTGTTGGCGAATGCCGGTCGTGTGTTGCCTCGTGAAACCCTCATTGATCGGGTATGGGGTATTGATTATGTGGGCGATACCAAGACTCTCGATGTGCACATCAAGCGTCTTCGTTCCAAGATTGAAGATGATCCAGCGATACCAACGCGAATCATCACGATTCGTGGTCTTGGATACAAATACGAGAAGTCTCGTACCGCATAACATCGTGGGGTGAACCGCCGCTCCCAATCTGCGCATCTAGAAGAGCACGGTCTGCCCCCTCTGCCGGCGTTTGAGCGGATGAAGCGCACTCATTCGCTTATGACCGTGGGTGAGACAGCAATGGCCATCGCGCTTGCCGGTTCGATGTTTTTGTCTGTCAGCCCCGATGCTGCACGCGGTCAGGTCATCCTTTTCTTGCTCATCAGCATGGCCCCCTTTGTTGTGGTGAGTCCCTACATCGGGCCAAACATTGACAAGATGCGCGGCGGGCACCGCATGGTTGTTATTGCTGTGAGCATCTTGCGCGCGGCCGTTCTCATAGGTATCGCACAAGTTGTCCAAGGTAAATCCATTGTGCGTGTCGGATTGTTTCTCACACTCATCTTCTGTTCGATGATTCTTGGCAAGACATACGCCATTGCAAAATCTGCTCTTGTACCGAGCACAGTGAAAGCTGAAGAAGATTTAGTAGGCGCTAACAGCAAATTGGGCCAGATTGCCGGAATCACCGGATTCGCTGCCGCGGTTCCTGCAGGAATACTTCAAGTGATAAGCCCGAAAGCGACGTTGTGTTTCGGTGCAGTTGCTTTCCTTTTTGCTGGCCTGAACGCGTATCGGTTGCCCAAAGTTGTGACAGCGGCAAAGGATGCAGCGCAATTAGAGAAGACTGAATTGAAGTCATCATCAATTGTTACTGCTGGAAACGCAATGCGAATTCTGCGCGGTTGCGTTGGATTTATGTTCTTCCATCTTGCATTTTGGTTACGTGGAGAAGTGGCAGGAACTGCCTGGTTCGGTTTAGCAATTGCCATGACAGGCCTGGCAGTTCTTCTTGCAAATACTTTTGGGTCGTTTGTCAAGCGGCACATGCGCGAATCGAAGATGTTGTTGGCTGCACTTCTTGCAGTTGCAATTGCCGGCATTGTTGCCGCTTGGTATGACCGAGTAGTTGGTGCAGTGTTGCTTGCGGCAGTGGTGAATGCAGCAGCGACGATTGGCAAACTTGCATTTGAGTCAACTGTTCAAAGTGATGCTCCTGATGCAAACCGAGGTCGTGCCTTTGCGCATTTTGAAACTCAGAATCAACTTGCCTGGGTGATTGGTGGCGTGATTCCCGTGATACTTCGCCCTAGTGGTGAGGTGGGTTTTGCTGCCGTTGCACTCGTTGGAATGGTGGGCGCAGCTGTGTACTTCCGTGCCGGAGGTGTCGTTAAGAAATCTCGAGGCGAGCGAGCCACAGACCCGGAGCATCCACTTCGTTCGGAGTAGGCAAGTTCTCGGACTTTTCCAACATTGGTATCAGTGCGCTCGGACCATTTCGTTCGATGACGCCCTCGATGAATGTTCTGCCCCGGTGTTGTTGTTCGCGAGTAAGTGAGACGCCAAGAAGTCGTTCAATGAGTTGGCCATCTTTGCTGTGTTCAACACGACGACGACGGACAGCTTCGGCAATCGGCGATGCTGTTCCAAGAAGGCGCGTGCTCACCGAGTCGACAACAAAATCGATGTAACCCGACACTGCTGCGATGTGGGCATCTAGAAGTGGGGCCATTGCTTCTTGTTCGCGAGAACGTACTGCACCCATCAAAACCATCGGATCAGAAAACACGCCTTGAATGCGTGCCATTGCATCGGGATCCGATGGGTCAAGTTCCCCAATGCTCTCCATCAATGCTTCAGGGTCTGGCCTAAATGCAGAAACATGGCGTTGTACAAGTGCTGTGAGGCCATCGTCGATTGCTGCCGAAGCCAAGATGGCATGCGACGCGAGTTCATGAATGAGCACCCACATGCGCATGTCATCGGTCGGGATGCTCCATTCGGATGCGAATGAGTCAACAGAGGATGACACAACCAGAATTTCTGATGCATGTGGTCGCGCCAATGGAAGTTCGTATTGTCCAAGTGCTTGCGCGGCCAAGGCACCAACCATGGAGCCGATGGACATACCCATCATTGCGGGTGCCATCATCGTTGAAAGGTTGGCCATCATGGCGGCCATGGGGTCATTGGGCGTTTCGCCATTGTCATCACGACGATTGAGTGCAGTTGCAAGGTTTGTGAAGAGAGGCCGAAGGTCAGTAAGGGTTCGGTGAGCCCATTTGGCTCGAGTAGTGGTGAGAATCTCGACGTGGCGATCCTTCGGGCCGGTGGACAACGTGGTGATTTCGCGTACATGCATGTCGGCGATGTCTGCAAGTGCATTGAATGCGATGCGAGTTGATGCATCAGGTTCAGGGTCGGCGGTGTCTCCGACCGAACCCAATTGAGCAAATTGCTGCGCTAAGTCCCAGTTCAAGGGGCCTTGCTGTGACATCGCCCGCATCATGTCGTTGAAGAACGGCATGCCTCCAAAAGGGTTAAACGGTGTTGGTTCGTCGTCCGCCATGGGTTCAGGTTAGGTGGCGCATGGGGTGCTTATGGGGCGGCGTGTGGCACTTGGTTGATGAGCGTGACGAGCATGTCTTTGGTAACGAACCATGTGCTCTGGTGCAAGGAAAGGGTCACTCCGACGAGAGTTGACGGGTTGTGAACAATTGCAGCGATTCCATCAACGGGTGTATCAGTCATCACAGGAATGTCACCTGAATTTGCCCGCAGCTTGATCACCAGTTCATCAGTGATGCGGTGTGGGCCATGCCGATCTATGACCTGGGACCCTTCAAGATCTGTCTGTGTCGTTGGCGTGAGGTACGCACCCCAATTGGTTGATGGCGTGGCGTATGCGTTCTGGCTGGTGCGAAGAAGGAGAAGCGATCGGTCTGCATTGACGGTGATAAAACGCACTTTGGCATCGGCACCGGTTTCATCCGTCAGCCAGATGGGCTCAGATATGTCGACGGCCTCTGCTGAAACGACCCAGCAGCCATTGCCCAACGAGGCAGCTGTCGTTGCCCCATTCGCACCGGTGGCAGTTGCGATGAGGGGCAAGAGTGAGCCCATAACGCGAGGTATCGAATGGGTCGTGGAAGAAATCTCGGCGTCAACGTATTCGCTGATTCCCTTTGGAATGGCGACCAAAAGTATGGCGATGGACGCAACAAGGCTGACTGTGGCGGTGAGTGCAGTCAGGCGACGCCCGAGCGGTGGGTTGTGCGTGAAGTGTTTATTGCGCTCTGCGTCTGCGTGCTCAGCTGGGTGACGCCAGTGCCGCTCATCGGGGGAGACAGGTGTCAATCGTTCTTGATCGAATTCGTCAGCCGTCACGAAGAGATGAGAGTAATCGCAAATGAGTCGTGAGCGATGGCGGCATCACAGGTTCCGCCTAGTCATGTAGGGGTACGATGAAGGAGTGATGGTGCCTGAAGTTGGAGATGAGTGGTTTTCTTTGACCGCTGATGAACTCCCTGTGGCAGATATTTACCAATGGGCCATTCGTCCCGATTGTGGGGCGGTTGTCTTGTTTTCGGGAACAGTTCGTGATCACGCTGATGGACGTAGTGACGTCACTTCGCTGGAATACGAAGCATATGAAGACGTAGTCATACCTTCCTTCGAAAAGATTGCATCGGAGACAAGAATTCGTTTTCCTGATGCACGAAGAATTGCAATACTTCATCGCACCGGATCACTTGAACTCGGTGAATCTTCTGTCGTCGTTGCTGTCTCGTCGGCGCATCGTCCGATTGCATTTGATGCGGCTCGATTTGCAATTGATGCTTTGAAAGAGAGTGCTCCTATCTGGAAGAAGGAGAACTGGTCAGGTGGGTCTGACTGGGGAACAGGTGCGCACGACATTGTGCAGCCACACGGGGTCGGAGGCACCAAATGATTGCAATGTCATTCATCACAAGTTTCTTTACGTTCATGGCAGTGGTGTCGGGTGGAACTTTATTAGTTCTTGTGTATCTCGATAATCGCAAGAGCCGGATCGACGATGGCATCGCGCAGTTCCGTCGACACATTGATGCGCTCTCGCCCGAAGCGCGTCGTAATTCTGTTCACCACAACAATTCAGATGATCGGTGGAGCCGCTAATGGCACGTGACCTTGCAATCGACCTCGGCACAGCGAACACGCTGGTGTACATGAAAGGTCGTGGCATCGTTCTCAACGAACCATCCGTTATTGCAGTGAATCGTCAGTCCGGCGAAGTGTTGGCAACGGGTCATGAGGCCTGGGACATGATTGGTCGTACGCCGAGCTACATCGTGGCGGTGCGCCCATTGCGTGGTGGCGCAATCACAGACTTTGACATCACAGAACGCATGATTCGCCTGCTTTTACAGCGTGTTGGCGTCTCGCGGTTCACCCGTCCCAAGGTCGTTATTTGTGTGCCGTCGGCCATTACTGAAGTCGAGCGTCGTGCTGTCACCGACGCAACTCGCCGCGCTGGTGCTTCCGATGCACAACTTATTGAACAGCCGATGGCCGCTGCGATTGGTGCGAACCTTCCGATCGACGAGCCCGTCGGAAACATGGTGATTGACATCGGTGGTGGCACTACAGAGACAGCAGTCATCAGCCTCGGTGGTGTTGTTGCACTTGAAGCGATTCGCGTCGGAAGTTTTGATATTGACGCAGCGATCCAGAACTACGTGCGTCGTGAACATGGCGTTGCAATTGGTGAGCGCACGGCAGAAGAAATCAAAATTCAAATTGGTTCGGCTGAACCCGGCCCTGACGATCGCAGCGCAGATATTCGTGGTCGAGACTTAGTGACCGGTTTGCCTAAGACGGTTCGCCTCACTGCAGAAGAAGTTCGTTTTGCAATTGACGAACCAGTGGCGGCAATGGTGTTGTCGGTGAAGCGTTGCTTGGCGAAGGCACCGCCCGAGCTTGCACAAGATTTCTTGGCACGCGGCATGTATCTCGTTGGAGGTGGCGGAATGTTGCGAGGTCTTGCACAACGCATTCAACGCGAAACCCAAGTGCCGGTGAAAATGTCGCCACAACCACTGGAAGCAGTTGTGCTTGGAGCGGGTCACTGTATTGAGAACTACCAAGCTCTGCGTGGCATGTTCATGGGTGCGCGTCGCTAGTTACTTTCGCGTCACAATTAGTTGACGCACTTCACCTGATTGCGACAACACATATAACGCATCGCGCGTTGAGCGAATGGCCGTGATGTTTCCTAAACCCGTCAGAACTTCTTCATTTGCGACCGTCACGGTTCCGTCGGTGAGGATGGCAGACACAGTTCCGGTGCAGTAATCACCGAAGTAAAACCAGCCAGCCCGGCCCATAGTGGAAGTGTTAGTCCCGATGGCGCCGCCAGAAATAGAACAAGCGCCATTTTCGTGGGGGTACTCAAAGACGGGCTTGACGGAGTTTGGCGCAAGAACATCGGAATTGAATCGGTGGTTCCCTTCGTAGGCGCTCCACCCAAAACTGAGGCCTTTACCGCCGCCTTCATGCCTGGTTCCTCGGGCAACATTGATTTCTTCCCATGAGTTCTGCCCCACGTCGGCTATCCATAGATTTCCGAATGAATCAAAGGTGAAACGCCACGGATTGCGGACACCAATTGACCAGATCTCCGGCCGTGCTCCGGCTACATCGATGTAGGGATTATCGGAAGGGATGGTGTAGCCCTCATTGCCGACACCGTCGATGTTGTTGGGGTCAATGCGAAGAATCTTGCCCAAGAGAGATGAAGTATCAAGTGCACGGTGCTCTGGGTCATTTGCACTTCCGCCATCACCAGTGCCGATGTAGAGAAAGTTGTCGGGGCCGATTGCCAAGCCGCCGCCATTGTGATTGGCATATGGCTGCTTGATAGTGAGAAATTCTGTTCCTGCGATACTGCTGGAGTTGTCGAGAGTTCCATCATCATTCACGGCTATCCATGCGATAACGGTGTCACCTTCGGTATTCGTGTAGTTGATGAATGCATCAGTTTTTGAAGAGAGATGACGCACGGCAAATCCGAGAAGTCCTTGCTCACCCTCAGGATGAGTCATCGCAGAGATATCAAGGACAGTGTCGATTCGCTGTCCATCTCGAGTCCAACGTTCGATGGTTCCCTTCTGAGAGACGACATAAAACCAATTGTCTGCGGCCGAACGTTCAACAAGATCGACGACGCCGTCGAGTTTGCCAATCAGATGGGAGGAATATGAAACAGCAATATTCGGAGTTGTGGTGGTGACGTCGCTGGAAGATGGTGCGTTGGTGTTTTGTGAACATGCCGTCAACGCGAGCGCGCAGAGGACTGGCGCCCAACGACGCATTATTCGGCAGGCTTCACGCGAATAAGACCCTCTTGCACAACAGTGACGGCAAGGTGGCCATCCTTTGTGTAAATAGATCCACCAGCGAGACCCCGAGCATTCGACGTGGAAATCGCGCGCTGATCGTACAGATGCCAGTCGTCTGCACGGAATGGTCGATGAAACCACATCGCATGGTCGAGGCTGGCCATCTGTACGCCGCCCTCATTCCAGCCCAAGCCGTGAGGCAACAACGTGGTGTCGAGAAGAGTCATGTCGCTGGCATAGGTGGCAATACACGCATGGAGAACGGGATCCTCTGGCAATGCACCATCGGCTCGCAACCACACTTGTTGACCATTGCTTTCAACGCCTTGGCGTTCAAATGGCGAGCCGTTGATGTAACGAAGGTCAATAGGGCGAGGCTTGTCGTACCATTCGCCCATCTGCTCCTTGAATGGTTCCATTCGGGTCTTGAAGTCGGGGAGAGTCTCTGGGTTCGGAAGATTCAATGGCGCGGAAATTTGCCAATCAAGGCCGGGCTCTGACGCATGGAAACTTGCCTGCAGGTTGAAGATGACTTCGCCGTGTTGAATGGCGACAACGCGACGTGTTGTGAAACTGCGGCCATCACGTAGACGATCAACTTCGTACAGAATGGGTGCACCCGGGTCTCCAGGTCGCAAAAAGTAGGCGTGCAATGAATGGACATGTCGAGATGGTTCGTCCACCGTGCGTGAGGCAGCAACAAGTGATTGTCCAGCGACTTGTCCACCAAAGACTCGCACCGCATTTTCTTCAGGGGAATTCCCTCGAAAGATGTTGACTTCAATGACTTCTAGGTCAAGCAGGGATACAAGTGCGTCAAGAGGGCTGGCCATCACCCCATAGTAGGGTCGTTTCATGGCTCTTTTACCGTTGGATGCTGACCAATTACTCACAACAACTCGTGCAGTACGAAAGCGTTTGGACTTTGATCGCCCCGTGGAGGATTCCGTCATCCGAGAATGTGTGGAGATTGCAATGCAGTCACCATCAGGTTCCAACAACATGACGATGCAGTTTGTTGTGGTGCGTGATGAAGCAAAACGCAAGGCAATCGGTGAGGTGTATCGCCAGTGCTACGAGATCTACCGATCACTCGATGGCATCTACATCGGTTCTATCGAGAAGAGCAATGATGCGGAGAATGCTCAACAGTCGCGATCAGCATCATCGGCTGACTTTCTTGGTGAGCACATGGGTGATGCGCCTGCATTAGTACTTGCCTGCAACGTGGGCTCACGCGTTGAAGGCGCCCCCGCAATGATGGCTGCATCAATGATGGGCAATGTATTGCCCGCCATGTGGAGTTTCATGTTGGCTGCACGCGCACGTGGTTTAGGCACTGCATGGACCACTGTTCATCTCATGATGGAACAGCAAGTCGCTGACATCGTTGGTATTCCCTTTGACACTGTGCAGCAAGCGTGTTTGTCGCCACTTGCGTACACCAAGGGCACTGATTTTAAATCTGCTGCTCGTCCAGATGCCGACAGCATTATTCATTGGGATACATGGTGAGTCTGAATTCAACATTGCGTGAACATGCGTTAGCGGCACGCGGATTCATGCCAGAGAACGAAGGTGACGCGCTATACGACGCTGCCGTTATAGCTGCATCAAATGCCGCAGGACCATTTCTTGAAGTGGGTTCCTATTGCGGTCGTTCCACGGTGTGGTTAGGTGGCGCTGCACGTGACTCTGGGCGCGCGCTGTATGCCGTTGATCATCACATGGGCAGCGAAGAGAATCAGCCAGGGTGGGAATGGCATGAGCCAGATCTTGTGGACGAACGCACAGGCCGAATGGATACGTTGCCGCGTTTTCGCGCCACGATTGTTGATGCAGGCCTTACAGATGTCGTGATTGCTGTCGTTGGTGATTCGCCGAAAGTGGCTCGCAATTGGACAACAGAATTGGCGTTCTTATTTATTGATGGTGGACATGGTGTCGAGCCTGCAACTCTTGATTACGAGTTATGGACACCGCGTGTAGCGCGTGGTGGAACACTTGCGATTCATGATGTGTTCCCTGACCCAGCGGATGGTGGCCGTCCTCCCTATGAGAACATCTACTTGCCAGCGATTGCAAGTGGATTGTTTGAAGAGACGGGTGTTGAAGGCTCGTTGCGCATTCTGCGCCGCATCTAATTAGAGCGCAGAGATTTGAAGGTGTGCGTTCTTGCGCGCCATGGGTTTCGTGAACAATGACGACGCAGGCGAACCACCGCTAATTGCATCTGCCGCCATGATGATGGCTGCTGCTGTGTACGCGCTGTACTCGTCGGCGGGGAAGTGCACCATTGTCTTATCGGGATCCGACGGATACACAATGCCCGTCCAATACGCACCGTCTTCGCGACGGTGAGGCATGGTCCACAGCAACAACTCACGTGCTGTTTCGCGGTCACCTGCCGCACAATGAGCAATCGAACATTCACTTGTCTCGGCTGCTGTTACCCATTGTTCGTCAAACACACAACGCACGCCACGATCATCGAGAACGAACTTGTCCCAACTCTCTGCGAGTCGAGCTTTTGCACGCACGCCCGTCATCGCGCCGGTGAGGACGGGGTAGTACCAGTCCATGGCCCAACGGTCTTTTGATTCAAATGCAGTGAGATCTGTGTTGATGATGCGATCAATGGCGTCAGCTGCAGATGTCCATTGCGGCTGCGGGTCATTCAACAGATCTCCTAAAGCTGCACCGCAATGCAATGCATGTCGAATTGAAGAACAACCAGTGAGCAGTGAATAGTCCCACGGTTTTTCGTCAACCTCACGAGCCCAAGTAATAGTTCCGTCGTGGCGTTGCATGTCCATCACCCAATTGAGCGCCTTGCGCACGGTGGGCCATAGTGCTGCGACAGCTTTGGTGTCACGTGTACACATCCAGTGTGCCCAGACGCCAACTGCGATGTATGCAGTGACGTTGGTATCGAGTTTGCGATCTTCAATGGAACCATCGGGCATGTAGTAGTTGAACCACCAACCCGTTGCATCTTGATTATTTGCAAGCCAGGTGTATGCGGCGAACGCAGCATCATGACGACCCATGATGTCGAGAGCGATCGCAGTCTCTACGTGGTTCCACGGGTCACAATGACCATTCGGATACCACGGAATCATTCCGTTAGAGAGCTGTAAAGCCTCAATGGAATCAGCTGTTTTCGCAAGGTCAGCCGTTGTGAGGATGCCGGGCAAGTGCGGCATGCGCATGGTCATGAGTGCACACCCGCAGTTACTGGCTTTGTGGAATACACGATGAAGCTCTTACCCATGACGGGGCTGAGAACTCGCTCAGCGATGCGCATGGACTTTGGACCTTCAATGATGTCCCATTCCAAAAGTTTGCGATACTTCGCGACCATCGGATGATCGTCATTGCGGGGACCAACGGCGCATTTCAACCACCAGTACGGGGAATGCAATGCATGTGCGTGATGTGATGCGCGAACATCAAGACCTGCAGAACGAAGCTTTGCTTTCAACTCTGTTGCAGAGTAAATGCGCACGTGGCCGCCAACGCTCTTTGGTGCGTGATATTCATCAGATAACATCCAGTTGATTTTTTCTGGCCACCATGTGGGAACGGTGACGCCCAATGATCCGCCTGGCTTGAGTACGCGGTGTAATTCGGAGATTGCGGTGACGTCATCTTGAATGTGTTCGAGAACTTCAGATGTGACGACGCAATCAAAGGTGTTATCGGGGAATGGCAAACGAGTTGCATCACCGCGAAGGACTCCTCCGAAGTTGGCACGAGGGATTTCATGTTCATGCACCATGCCGCCAAAAACCGCGCGTGTGCCGACCACTTCTTCTTGTGCCCAGTCAAGTGCATAGACAGTGGCGCCTTGACGCGCTGCTTCGAAGGCATGACGACCGAAGCCTGCACCAGCGTCAAGGAATTTGTCGCCGGGGCGAAGACCGAGAGTATTGAATCGAATAGTGAGCATGGAGTTATCCCCGCTTCTGCAGCTTGGCTTGATTGTGTGGCATCTCGAGGACTTCGCGGTACTGATCGACTGTGAGTGCAGCGCAGTGCCTCCAACTCCAACGTGACACAACACGCTGACGTCCGGCTTCGCCGACACGCGCTCGAAGTTCTGCACTGTCAAGACCGCGGCGAATGGCAGCAGCGAGCGCTTCTGCATTTCCGGCGGGGCACTGCAGAACAGTTTCACCGTCAGTACCTGTGACTTCGGGAAGCGCTCCACCGTCAGTTGCAACAAGGCAGATGCCTGTGCTCATCGCCTCAATGGCCGGAAGGCTGAATCCTTCATACAGGCTGGGGACGACTGCGAGTTCTGCTTCTGCATATAACTCAACAATGCGCTCATCGCTGACACCGGACACGAAGTCGATGTGTGGTTTGAGGCCCAATGACTCAATGAGGTCCATGCTGTGGCCAGGACGTGGCTTGCCAATGATGGTTAGGCGTACGTCACGCTCTTTGCGTAACTGTGCCATTGCTTCCAACAAGAAAGAAAGACCCTTGAGTGCAACGTCGGCAGATGCAGTGGTGATGAGTTGGCCTGGCTTACGAGCAACATTGTTGAGAGGCTTGAACAGATCAGGATCGACGCCGACAGGAACAAGACGCATGCGGTCGCGCTCAACACCCATGTCTTTGTTGATGTCGTTAATGCTGTTCTCGCTCACCACAACAATGCGGGGCATCTTGCTGGCAACTTGTCCTTGCATTTCAACAAAGGAATACCAACGCTTTAAAGATCGACGACGCTTCGGCGTTGCGGCATGCGTCATCTCCAACTCGCGGTCCCGCGTAATGGGATGATGCAAAGTCACGATGGTGGGGATGATCTTTTCGATCTTCAAGATGTCATAGCCGAGGCACTGATTGTCATGCACGAGATCAAAATCATTGACGCGAGTTTTTAGTTCACCGTACACGCGCTTGCTGAATGTGAGCGGCTCGGCAAATTGCCCACGAAACAAACGGACCATTTCAACGAAGTCGGGCCAACTTTTAATTTCCCAATAGCCAGGGATACGACCGGGGTACTGGTCGTTAAAGAGATCGAGGCTTGGCAACTTGTGCATCTCAATGCGGTCGTCAAGCACGGGGTAGGGCTGGCCACCGAATACTTCGACTGAATGGCCCAGGTCGACGAGCGCCTTGGTGAGGTGACGGGTGTACACACCCTGGCCACCCACGTGCGGTTTCCCTCGATAGGTGAGATACGCAATGCGCAAAGGGCCGTTGGGGTCGTACGCGCCTGACATAGGCGATTGAGGCTAACTGGCACCCCGCCGAATGGCTCGGGCGCGACGCCTGGCCAGGAGAAAGAATCCTGCGATGAGCAGGGCAATGTAGACCCCATTCCCTAAACGCGAGTAGGGCGTGCGTCCTGTTCGTACAGCGAAGGTGCGCTCGACTACTGATCGCTCTGACACTGCTGTTCGGTCATAGACATGACCATCTGGTCCGATGAAGGCACTGAAACCAGTGGGAGATACCTGCACGACCCAGCGACCCTGTTCGCGGGCACGAAGACGCGACGCAGCAATCTGCTCGGTTTGCAGAAGGGTTCCGGTGTAACTGGCGCCGTTCGTTGGGTTAATGATGTATCCCGCGCCATCGGCGACACCTTCATTTGTGCGTCCTCCGAAGAAGACCTCCCACGAGATAGGGACCGCAACGATTGTTCCAGCAATCTCGATGGATGCACGAGTGTCGCCTGCAACTGCGTCTCTTGGCAAGAGACGAGTGGTGATTCCGAGGGCAGCGAAAAGATCTCTTCCGGGCATGTATTCACCAAAAGGAACTCGACGCACTTTGTCGTAACGACTTGAGACACGACCATCGGGGTTAACAACGACAACGGCGTTAGTAAACGTGTTGGGTACGACGTCTTCTGTAATGCCCACAACGATGGGAACATTCAGTCGTTGTGATTCCGCAAGAACCGAATCAAATTCTGGACTATGAATGAACTTCTTGTTGTCGTTGATGTCGATGACATCTTCGGGCCAGATCACAGCAGTGCGTTTTGTGGATGGGTGTAATAGTCGTGTCGCTGCGAGATGACGATTGAAGACAATCTTCGGGTCGGTGTTGATGGCGTGTGTGCCTTGTTGACCGCCACCTTGCACAAAAGCGAGCTGCACCTTTTGTGTTGTGTCGGATGTTCCGTCCCATCCATTTGCAAGACCAATGAATACAAGAACAATTGCAATCACACGGATTTTTCGCGGCGTGAGCGATATCCATAAAACAACAACAGAGATGCCAATAGCTCCGACATAGGGAGACAATGCAGCGATGGGACTTGATGCTTGCGAAATTGAAAGAGTCGCAAGAGGTACGCCGCCGAATGGCCATGACAAACGAAGCGTTTCAACTAATGCATGACAAATAATCAGTGCGGAAATATGTGAACGTTGTGTATTTCCAAGCTTGTGTGCAATTACTGCTGCAATTCCATGGAGAGATGCGAAGAGTGCCACGGCGAGGAAATAGCCAGGGATAGTAAGAAACCACATCCACGCAAGCGGCGGAAGAAACCAACCGAGCGCAAAAATGAAAGCAGTGATGAATGCCTGTTCGTCACGCCGCTCTTCAGCGATTCGTCCGTACCAAGCAATACCGACAAGTGCAAGGGGCCACCAACCCCATGGAGGCATTGAGATCGCAACTAAAAGTCCTGCTGCGAATGGCGCAACTGCTCTTTTCATCAAGGAACGTATGTCGCACGAATCACGAAACGGTGGCTCGTCTTTCCGGGGGGGTGGCACGAGAACAAAGTCAAAGTTGCCGTGGGAGTTGGTTTGGTGATCCAGATCGTCGTCTTTGCAACAACCATTGATTTGGAAACGACGTATTTGTATGTCCGCGCGCCACGACTGAGATAGATGGCATCACCATTTTTTAATTTGTTGATGTTGGCGAACGGGCGATGACCAGAAGTTCGATGGCCCCCAATGACGATGTTTCCTCGAGCTCCGGGGAGTGGACTGCCAGGCCATTCACCTACACCTTCATCGAATTGAACGTCGGTGATTCCCACGAAAATCGAGGCGGTCACTTTGATGCGGGGAATTGAGAGGGTTCCGATGGACGCATCATCCGAAGCAATGGTGGGAGTGCGTTGAGTCTGGGTGCGTGCATGGGCAACAGAAGTGGGAATGATGCATGCCATGGCTGTGAGAAAGATGGCGATGCGACGCATCTCTACATCTTTACAGCGTGGAGATGTGGGAAAGAATTGCCTCTCCAGCAGCGCGTGCCTGTTGCACGCAGGCGGGAATCCCGATGCCTCGGTAGCTAGCGCCCGCAAAGACGATGCCTGGTGCTGTAGCGCTCAGTGAATGTTCCATTTCTGCGAGGCGTGCAAAGTGATGTGGCCGGTACTGCGGGAAGGATTCCGCCCAGCGCGACAGGCGAACCTCTGTGGGTTCAATGTCAAATCCCAGATGAAGCTTCATGTCTGCAAGAGCGAGATTCAGAAGCTTTTCGTCGTCGAAATGCATAACGTCGAGGCCATCTCGTCCGAGAGAGACGCGCACAATCATTGAGCCATCGGCCGGGCGCCAGTGTGCCCACTTGTTGGATCCGAATGATGCAGCAGTCACCCATCGCTGATCGGGCTTCGGCACCAAATAGCCGCTGCCTGTGAGCCTGGCTGGCCAATCCTTTGCGGGGATGGCGAGAGTAATGAGCACAACAGATGCGTGATTCCATTCGCCAAGAAGCTCACTTGCGCGCTTGTCGAGATCCTGGATGAAGGGAGCGCTGTGGCGCGCTGGCGATGCAACAATGATGGCGTCGCAGTCGTATTGCTTGTCATTTGTGTGCACTTGGTAGTGATGCCCTGATTTGGTAATGCTGTTCACTCGGGAATTAAGAACGATGCTTGCACCGAGCGACGTTGCTCGCTGCGCAAGAGTTTCAATGAGTGCTCCCATGCCACGTATCGGGGCACCAAAGATCGGGGCACCTGGTTGGGCATTCTTTGTTGCTGCCGAACGCGCACGGCCCGCGGCTAACAACATGCTGCGCTCAGCGGTTAATGCTGCGAGCTGCGGCACTGCCGCCATGGAGAAGTTGTCTGTGTCGGCGGCATAAATACTGCCAACGAGTGGATCAACAAGTCGGTCGTGAATCTGATGACCAAAACGCTTTCGTACGTAATGACCAATCGAATCGTTGTCGACAGTTCTTGGGAGCAATGGCTCTATTGCCGCACGAATTTTTCCAAGCGGCGAAATCAACGACGATGTTGCAAATGCACGTGCTTTTGCGGGAACCCCTAGCAACAGATCTCCGGGAATGTCGCAGAGGCCGTTGTGCCAGACAGATGCGTGTGCACCTGTGGGCGCAGTGAGTGCAGCGCCTAGGCCTAGCTCGGTTGCAAGTTGTTGCGCATGCGGAACGCGCACCAGAAATGCATCGGCTGCTTCGTCGACTGCGGGCAATCCAGCAAATGGTGACGTGCGAATGTTTCCACCCACATGATCTTTTGCTTCAAGAACTGTTACCTGGACGGGGCTTGGAGAGTCCGCGATAATGGACATCGCTGCTGTAAGTCCGGCGACTCCGCCGCCAATAACTACAACGCGATGTCCATGACTCATGACGCCATCACCCTTTGTGCCAGGGCCTTCATCACTTGTGCGTTGTCGTTCACACATTCGATGCGGGCAAACGCCAGACCTAACGGAGCGGCGCGATGCGCAGCTTCGATGTCGAGGTCGTATAAAACTTCGAGGTGGTCGGCCACGAAGCCACAAGCACAAACAAGAACGCCATCAATCGGTTCGTCTGTCGAACGAGTCGATGCAACTTGATCGATCACTTCAAGAATGTCTGGCCCAATCCAAGGTTCTGGTGTGCGTCCAGCGGACTGCCATGCAATGGACCACTGCGACCAGCGAGTGAGACCGACTTTCTCTGCTACGAGTTCCGCAGTCGCACGAAGTTCGTCGGGATACGGATCTCCACCATCAATGATTCGCTGTGGCAGCGAATGCGCGGTGAAGAGAACTTTCGTTCGCTCAGGCATTGTGGCCAACTTCTTCTTCATGTCTTCTGCAAGGAAGTCAATGAATGCCACTTCATGTGCCCAAGAATCAATTCCGACGACTTCGATGTTGTGCGGTGCAGCAGCTTCACGAACGCGACCGATGTACTGACCAATGGAATAAGAGGAAAAGTGTGGAGCGAGAACGAGGCCAACAATTTTCTTGAATCCCTGTGCAGCTACCTCAGCGACTGCTTCTTCGACGAACGGCGTTGCATGCTTGAGTCCGAGAAACACTTGATAAGTGCCTGGAGAGAGTGCATCGAGTTCTCGTTGCAGTGCGTCACGCTGGGCCTCGGTGAGTTCTTTCAATGGAGACAATCCGCCAATCGCTTCGTAACGATTAATGAGGTCTTGCAGTGCTTCTTCTGTTGGTGGACGCCCGCGACGGATGTCGGTGTAATACGGAAGAATTTCTTCCTTGGTTCGTGGGGTTCCGTATGCCATCAGGACAACAGCGGTGCGGTTTTCATTGCTCATGTGCGAGTCTCCGTGTGAACGAAATCAACAACTGCGCTGAGGACTTCTGGGTTGGTGTCAGGCTGAACGCCATGACCGAGATTGAAAATATGGCCAGAATGCCCACCGTTGTCTTTCAACACTTCTGCCGCGCCTTGCAACGCGATATCGGTTCCTGCGAGAACTAATGCAGGGTCAAGATTTCCTTGCACGACTGTGTTTGCACCGAGGCGAGTACGTGCATCTGTAATGCGAGTGCGCCAGTCGAGCCCCATCACTGCATTACCCACAGAGTTCATTGATTCCAGAAGATGATCACAGCCAATTCCGAAATGGATGCCCTTGACTCCAGGATGACGTTGCGCGAGTTGTGTGAACACTGCAGTGGTGTGCGGCTTGACGTAGACGTCGTAATCGGAACGAGAGAGGGAGCCAGCCCACGAGTCAAACACTTGGAATGCTTCTGCACCCGCAGTGAGTTGAGCAGAAATGAACTCAACAGAATGTTGTACGAGGCGCTCCATCACATCGTTCCATAATTGGGTGTCAGCACGCATGAGGTACTTAGTGTTCTGATACGTGCGGCTGGGGCGACCTTCAATGATATAGCTAGCAACGGTGAACGGTGCGCCGGCAAATGCGAGAAGCGGAACCGTTAATTCGTTGGCGAGAATCTTCACTGTGTCGACGACATAGGAAATATCGGATACTTCCAACGGGCGCAAACGCGCGAAGTCTTCACGCGTACGAAGTGGCTGCGATGCAACTGGTCCAGTACCAGGCGCAACATCGATGCCGAATCCGACTGCATGTGGTGGCACGACAATGTCGGAATACAAAACTGCAGCATCAACACCATGACGTCGAACTGGTTGCAAGGTGAACTCCGCTGCAAGTTCAGGCTTCTTGATGGCTTCGAGGATGCTTCCTTCGCCACGAATCTTGCGATATTCGGGAAGGCTGCGACCTGCTTGGCGCATAAACCACACGGGAGTGTGGGATGCGTGCTCTCCGCGAGCAGCTGCAAGGAAAGGATCGTCGGGGAGACTTGTCATAACCCGTCAAACGCTATCGGGGTCGGCCCTTTGGGGTCTTACGAAGTTGCGCATCGATTCGTGCGATACGAGTGCGTGCAGGGGGGTGAGCGGTCACTAAACGGTCACGCCAGTGCGTTTCGCGTTCGCCATTGCCCGAATCCACGACGATGCGTAAGGCATCTCTCAACTCCGCGCCGAATCCCATTGTGACAACGGTTTCATCAGCTTTGAATTCTGCGCCTTTGCCCACTGCATTTCCGATGAGTTGGGAAATTGTGATCATCGTAAGGAAGAGCCACGAAATAGTGGTGAGAACTCCTGCGATGGTGCGTCCGATGAAAGTAGCGCTGTTCTCGCGAGTGGCAAACGTATCCGTGGCAGCGTGTGCGATGTTCTGCAAGTAGAAACCGATTCGTGCAAGAAGAATGATGGGGATGGTGAGCCATTGTCCGACGGTCAAGGCGATGGTGTGCATTCCCAAGTGATGACTTAACTCGTGTGCAAGAACTCCGCAGAGTTTCTCGTGACTGAGATTGGCAATTGCCCAACTCGAAACAACAACAAGATGACCGCCAGATGCAAAGGCGTTGAGACCATCAGAGTCTGCGACAGACAAAACAAAATCGCTTGGAGAGATGTGATTGCGTTGTGCAACGACGTGCCACGCGCGATGCAGCGCTTCGTGTTCTGCACGATTGGGCACGCGCGCACCGAGGAGCCGTTGTAGGACAATTCGTTGGACTGGTCGGACAAAGAGCAATGCGCCGGTACAGAAGGCCACAAGTGCAAATAACCAAAACCCAATCGGAACAATGAGCTGTAAAACCCACCAGAACGCAGCAATGGCAACGAGCCAAGCAGGGAAGAGAGCCGCGACGGGGGCAATGGCTGCAATTGCATACCCGTCCACTTTTCGCTGTCGAGGAGAGCGGGAAGAAGACGGCATAAGCCTCCCTAGTCCACCAGTAAAGAGGTGATGGGTCAAATACAACGTGCAGGCCCGTCTCCGCTCGGCGGAACTTGCTCACATACACTCGGCTCACCGTTTGATTGATGTACTTCGAGGAGTTCAACTATGACCGCACCAACTATCCCTGGCGCAGAACCACTTTCGTTTGTGGGTTCACGAGATGCTGGCGTTCTCGTCCTTCATGGATTCACTGGAAATCCAGGTTCGATGCGAGGCCTGGCCGAAGCATGTGTTGCTGCGGGCTTCCATGTAGAGATGCCTCAGTTGGCTGGACATGGCACCGCAATGGAGGACATGATTCCGACACGGTGGGCTGATTGGAGTCGTGATGCCAATGCGGCATACCAAACATTGGCAAAGCGCGTATCCAAAGTTGTGGTCATGGGTCTCTCGATGGGTGGCTCGCTCACGCTGTGGGTGGGTGCAGAACATCCAGAAGTGAAGGGTCTCGTCTGTGTGAACCCAGCAACACAACCTCAGTCATCAGAAGTGATGGAAATGTTGAAGGGCATGATCGATGGTGGCGCTGAAGTGATGGATGGAATTGGTTCCGATATCGCTGAACCTGGTGTTGTTGAAACTGCATACTCTGGAACACCACTTGCAGCGTTGTATTCATTCCAAGTCGATGGCCTCACACCATTGTCAAAGCGTTTTGGGTCAATCAAGATTCCATTGCTGTTGTTCTCGTCGGTTCAAGATCATGTCGTGAACCCCAGCGACGGCGATGCACTAATGGCTGAATATGGCGGCCCCACTGAGCGCGTCATATTGGAGCGCAGTTATCACGTCGCCACGCAAGACTTCGATAAAGGCATCATCTTTGAAGGTGCAGTTGCCTTCGCGCAACGCGTCACCGCATGACCATTCGATCGACGTTGATTGCGTCGATTCCAAGCCCCTCTAGCGGTTCATTGCATTTGGGGCCATTACGGCTCAATGCGTATGGCCTCATGATTGCTCTCGGCGTTGTTGTGGCCGTGCGCATTGCAGGGCGACGTGCCGAGGCGCGCGGTGTGGGAACAGTGGATGATTTCAGTTCCATTGCAATGTGGGCAGTTCCGGCCGGAGTAATTGGTGGTCGGCTGTATCACGTGATCACAGACATTGAACGTTTTCGTGGGAACTGGTCTGAAGCGTTCATGATTTGGCACGGCGGCTTAGGTATTTGGGGCGGTGTCGCATTTGGCGTTGCAGTCGGTCTGTGGCGCGCACGTGTAAAAGGTCTTGATGTTCTCGCTATTGCATCGTGTGCGGCTCCAGGTATCGCAGTTGCCCAAGCGATTGGTCGTTGGGGCAACTGGTGGAACCAAGAATTGTTTGGCCGCCCCACAACGCTTCCGTGGGCACTGCGCGTTTCCGATTCGGTAGCTGTGAAAGCAGGTGAGGCTGCAGGCACCACCTTTCACCCCACTTTCTTGTACGAGTCTTTGGGATGCATTGCGTTAGCGGGACTGCTGGTACTCGTTGAGCGACGTCTGCAACCCGCACCTGGACGATTGCTGGCGTGGTACGCAGCCGGCTACACCCTGATGCGCTTCTTCATCGAAGGTCTTCGCATTGACCCGGCTCATCATGCAGGCGGATTGCGCCTCAACCAATGGGTTTCCATCGCAGTCTTTGCTGGATCCGTTGTTTTTCTGATTGTTGATGCTCGGCGTTCTCACGAGCCTTCGCCAGCGTCTACGGTCACTGAACATGAGTGAAGTTCTGTACGAAGTCATTGAGCCCGGTATCGCGCTCATCACGTTGAATCGCCCTGACCGTTTGAATGCGTGGACGGGCCGCATGGGAGTTGAATATTTCAATGCCATCGACTCTGCTGTTGCAGATGCAAAGGTGCGCGTCATTGTCGTGACAGGTGCGGGCAAGGGTTATTGCGCAGGTGCAGATATGGGAACACTGCAAGGTATCCCCACCGAGAAAACTTCAGGCGGCAAAGACGACAGCAACATTCTTGAAGGTCGCATGCAAGATGAGATCACTCGCATCTCGAAACCAGTGATCGCAGCTGTGAATGGTGCTGCTGCAGGTCTTGGCCTTGTACAGGCATTGATGTGCGACATGCGTTTTGCCGCTGACACGGCGAAGTTCACTTGCGCTTTCTCGAAGCGTGGGCTTATCGCTGAATATGGCATTTCGTGGGTGTTGCCGCGGCTTGTTGGTCAGGCAAATGCGCTTGACCTCTTGATGTCCAGTCGTGTGGTGATGGCTGGTGAGGCACAACAACTCGGAATGGTGAACAAGGTTGTTCCCGCTGATCAATTGATGGATGTTGTGATGGCGTATGCAACGGATCTCGCAATGAACGTTTCTCCATCATCCATGTCGGTGATGAAGCGCCAGGTGTACGGCGACTACGACAAGGACGTTGCAACGGCCAGTCTTGATGCCCTGACGCTGATGGGTCAGTCGTTTACTCGACCCGATTTCAAAGAGGGCGTTGTCAGCTATCTGCAGAAGCGACAGGCTGAATTCCCTCCTGTTGACCCCTCGGCCTAGGCAACCGGCCAATCGAGCGGGGGTGTCGTCCCGCTCGGCTCGTAGGCTTAGACATTGTGACCCAGTCAGGTAGCCCCATTTCCGCAGCCGACGTGGCCAAAGTGGCTCACCTCGCGCGCCTCGATATCGATGACG
Source organism: Acidimicrobiaceae bacterium (assembly GCA_947446815.1). Classification (GTDB taxonomy): domain Bacteria; phylum Actinomycetota; class Acidimicrobiia; order Acidimicrobiales; family Ilumatobacteraceae; genus UBA2093. Next base: position 94,906 of record CANFGT010000004.1, on the reverse strand, counting down.
CCCAGGTAGAGCACTTCACCGAGCAACTTGCCAAGGTGATGGTCCATTTCGGTGACATCGACGCCCTTGACCTCTCGGGTGTCGAGCCGATGACTCAGCCGTACCCCTTGGTGAATGTCATGCGCGAAGACGTGGAACAGCCCACTCTCGATACGGATGAAGTGTTGGCATCAGCACCTGCAGCTGAAGAACGTCGTTTCCGTGTTCCTCCCATCGTCGGAACGGAAGGCTGAACATGGCAACGATTCCCACCACTGCATCACAGATTGCTGCTGCCGTTGCATCCGGTTCAATCACTGCGCGTGAAGTTCTTGAAGCACACCTTGCACGTATCGATGAGCGCGAATCAGAGATTCACGCGTTCAACTTGGTGACGGCAGATGTCGCACGCGCGCAAGCCGATGCCATCGATGCAGATATCGCTGCAGGTCGTCCTGTTGGTCCACTTGCCGGTGTCCCTATCGCACTGAAAGACAACATGTGCACGCATGGAATCGAGACGACATGCTCGTCGAAGATTCTTGAAGGCTGGAAGCCGCCCTACGACGCAACTGTTGTGACGCGTCTGCGTGCAGCAGGTGCGGTCATGGTGGGCAAGACAAACCTTGATGAATTCGCTATGGGTTCGAGTACAGAGAACTCGGCATTCGGTGCAACGCGTAACCCGCTTGATACCTCGCGTGTTCCTGGCGGCTCTAGCGGCGGAAGCGCTGCCGCAGTGGCTGCAGGTTTTTCGCCCGTCAGCCTTGGTTCCGACACAGGCGGAAGTATTCGCCAGCCTGCAGCACTCTGCGGCGTTGTGGGTGTGAAGCCAACGTATGGCCGCGTCAGCCGCTACGGCCTCGTTGCTTATGCAAGTTCTCTCGACCAGATCGGCCCGTTTGCAACGACAGTTGCTGATGCGGCGTTGATGACAGAAGTGATTTCTGGTCACGATGTCATGGACTCCACTTCGATTCCACAGCCGGCACCATCTCTTGTTGATGCTGCATCGCAAGGTGTCGCCGGCATGCGTATTGGTCGTGTTGTTGATCTTCCCGGCGGCGCAGAGCCAGAAGTGTCGGCACGTCTCGACGCAGCTTTTGAAGCACTTGCAGCAGCGGGCGCAACGATTGTTGACATCACGTTGCCAAGTCTCGGTTATGCCCTCACCGCGTACTACCTGATTGCCCCTGCAGAAGCGAGCAGCAACCTTGCTCGTTTCGATGGTGTGCGTTATGGCTTGCGCGTCAACGCTGCAGACACAAATGCAATGTATGGCGCAACTCGTGCTGCAGGTTTTGGTGATGAAGTGAAGCGCCGCATCATGTTGGGTACGTATGCATTGTCCGCGGGTTATTACGACGCGTATTACGGCAAGGCACTCAAGGTTCGCCGTCTCATCGCGCAGGATTTCGATAAGGCATATGAATCAGTGGACACCATCTTGATGCCCACATCGCCGTTGGTTGCATTCAAATTTGGCGAAAAGGCTGATGACCCAATGTCGATGTACTTGTGCGACATCTACACAATCCCGACCAACCTTGCGGGTCACCCAGCAATGAGTGTTCCCTTCGGCACTGGTGCACATGGATTACCCGTAGGCATTCAGGTGTTGGCGCCGGCGCTTGGCGAAGCAGCAATGTTCCGCGTTGGCGGAGCACTCGAATTAGCAGCAGGAGGCGCACAATGAGCGACAGTCCACTTAGTTTGATCGTTGCCACCGAGGAGCAGTTGTTGCCCGGTGGTTGGGAAATGATCGTTGGTCTTGAGGTGCACGTAGAACTTGCTACGGCAACAAAGTTATTCAGCGGATCTCCTAACCGTTTTGGTGATGAGCCAAACATCAACATTGACCCTGTCACGTTGGGTCTTCCGGGTGCGCTGCCTGTGTTGAATAAGCATGCAGTCGAGCTTGCAATGCGCATTGGTCTGGCGCTCAACTGTCGTATTCAGCGCTGCATCTTCCACCGCAAGAACTACTTCTATCCAGACCAGCCAAAGGCGTATCAAATCAGCCAGTACGACTTGCCACTTAATGCTGATGGTTTCCTCGCCTTGCCGAGCGGTGCTGTCATCGGAGTTGAGCGTGCTCACATGGAAGAAGACACGGGGAAGAGTACGCACATTGGTGGTGCAACGGGCCGTATCCATGGCAGTGATTATTCACTCATGGACTTCAACCGTGCAGGTGTGCCGCTTGTCGAGATTGTGTCGCGCCCAGACATTCGCACCAGCGAACAAGCACGTGAGTATGTGTCTGAACTTCGTGCAATTCTCGAAGTCATTGGTGCATCAGACGCAAAGATGGAAGAGGGCTCGATGCGTTGCGATGCAAACGTGTCGGTTCACAAACCGGGCACTCCATTCGGCACCCGTTGTGAAATCAAAAACGTCAACTCCATTCGCGCTATTGGTCGAGCAATTGATTACGAAGCACGGCGCCAGATTGACATCATCGATTCAGGTGGAGTGATTCGCCAAGAAACACGTCACTGGGATGATGCCGAAGGACGCACACACACTTTGCGCACCAAAGAAGACGCTGACGATTACAGATACTTCCCCGAGCCAGACCTCGTCACGGTTGATCCGTCGCAGGAATGGATTGAAGCAGTGCGTGCCGCATTGCCACCACTTCCCGCTGCACGTCGCGCCATGTTGCAAGAACTCACCGGATACGACCCACAGAGCGAAGCAATCATCGTTGCCGTCGAGCGCGGTCAACATGAATATGTGAAGGCAATCGCGGATGCCGGTGGCGATCCAGTGAAGGCACTCATCTATGTGACACAGGCATTTGCTGAAGCTGGTGCATCGCCGGCAGTTCCTGCAGCCGACATTGCAGCGCTCACGATTTTGGAGCGTGACAACAAGTTGTCAGCAACGCAAGCAAAGACTGTTCTCGCAGAGATTGTTGCAAATGGTGGCGGCGATGCTGCAGCAATTGCAGCGGCCAAGGGCTTTGAAGCGATGGATACTTCTGCCGTCGAAGCCATGGTGGACGAAGCAATCGCGGCCGATCCTGATGCGTGGGCAAAGTACTGCGCTGGTGAAGAAAAAGCGGCCGGCGCCATTGTCGGACGCATCATGAAAGCCAGTAAAGGCAAGGCGGACGGCAAGGTTGTCTCTGCCATCATGCAATCTCGCCGCGGCGCGTAACTCTCAATAACTAAGGCCTCGTACGTGGGGCGTACTGTTCGCCTATGGACTTCGCCGTACCGCAAGAGACTCTGACCACGCTCGATGAAATCGATGCCTTCATTGAGGCACAGATCAAGCCGTTGCAAGCTCAGGATGACAACGAACGCTTCTTTGACCATCGACGTGAATGGTCTCGTACAGACTTTGAAAATGATGGTGTGCCCACAGCTGATTGGGAAGCCTTGTTGCGCGAGATGCGTTCACGTGCAGACAAAGCCGGATGGTTGCGACTCGCATTGCCCGAAGAATTTGGTGGCAAGAGCGCAAGCAACCTCACGATGGCTGTTATCCGTGAACATCTCGCGGCAAAGGGTCTTGGTCTTCATAACGACTTGCAGAATGAAAGCAGCATCGTTGGCAACTTTCCCACAGTGTTGATGATGCGTGACTTCGGCACGGAAGAGCAGAAGAAGAACTGGATGCCGGGATTCCTTGAAGGAACAAAGCGTCTTGCATTCGGACTGACGGAGCCTGAACACGGTAGTGATGCGACGTATCTCGAAACCACCGCATATCGCGACGGCGACGAATGGGTGATTAACGGAATGAAGCGTTGGAACAGTGGTCTGCACCACGCCACACACGACATCATCTTTGCTCGCACCAGCGGAAACAAGGGCGACGCTAAGGGAATCACCGCGTTCCTTGTGCCCACAGATGCGCCTGGTTTCAAAGTCGAATTCTTCTGGTGGACGTTCAACATGCCCACTGATCACGCAGAAGTAAGCCTCACTGATGTGCGTGTTGGTGCTGATGCAGTATTTGGTCCACTTGAAGAAGGTCTTGCGCTTGCTCAACACTTCGTTCACGAGAACCGCATTCGACAAGCTGCAAGTTCATTAGGTGCTGCTCAGTACTGCATTAATGAAGCAGTGAAGTATTCGAATGAACGCATCACCTGGGGCAAGAAGCTCAGCACTAACCAAGGCATCCAATTCCCGCTGGTGGAACTTCATACTGAAGCAGCGATGTTGCGACAGATGATTCGCTACACAGCATGGATGTTGGACCACAAACACCACATGGAGGTCACGCACCTCGTGGCAATGTGCAACTATCGGGCAAATCGACTGGCATGCGATGCGGCGGACCGTGCGATGCAGACGTGTGGGGGAGTCGGATACAGCCGGCATATGCCCTTTGAGCACATCTACCGACACCACCGGCGCTACCGCATCACTGAAGGCTCTGAGGAGATTCAGATGCGTAAGGTGGCCAGCAACCTCTTTGGTTTCGGGTCGACACCGGACCGTCGATAAGCCCAGAAAGATTTTTCCTGGCAGTGGGTTGCCAGACCGTGGTAGGTCTGCCTAACATGGTTGTATTAGGCACTCCTAACACCCCTAAGGATTACTGACATGGGCGCAAGCTTCCTCATCACACTTCGCGAAGGCCTCGAGATTTCTCTGGTCCTGGCAATTCTCATTTCCTATCTCGTGAAGAGCGATCGTCGTTCCGACATCGCCGACGTGTGGCGAGGTTCAGCATTAGCTGCCGGCATGTGCATTATCGGCGGAATTGCATTTCACATCTTTGTTGGTGAATTTGAGGGCAAGGCCGAACAGTTCATTGAGGGCACTATTGCGATTCTCGCTGCATCCGTTCTTACGTGGATGATCTTTTGGATGCGTAATCACGCACGCAATATGGGTGCCGACCTTCGCGCTCAGGTTGATGCGGCGACGACCCGCAAAGCGCTAGTGACCATTGCATTTGTTGCTGTGTTTCGCGAAGGCCTCGAAACGGTGCTGTTCCTGATTTCTGCTGAAACTGCAAATGCTTCGGGCACTTCAGTAGTAATTGGTGGACTCATTGGGCTCGCAATTGCAGCAGTGCTTGGTCGCCTCGTGTATCTCGGTGGCAACAAGATCAAACTCAGCACCTTCTTCAACGTGACCGGTGCTTTGCTCATCTTGTTCGCAGCTGGGCTCTTCGGAAAGTTCTTCCACGAGTATCGCGAACTTTTTGGATTCGAATCGGGTTGGTTGTTTGATTCCACTTGGAATATCAAGTCGGGCGCATTCGCCGAAGGCACTTTCTATGACTTCATGAAAGGTTTCTTTGGATGGGTGAAAGACCCAGAGCGCATCCGCCTCATCTCGTACTTCGCCTATCTGTTGCCTGTCAGCTACCTGTTCCTGCGTGGACCAAGGCCATCGGATGCACCCAAGGCATAAGCCCACCACACGGTCGTTTAGAGCGGGGCAGTAGCGTGGTCAGCATGTCCCCAAGCGCAGACGGCACCCCCATCGACATCAAACCACGTAGCCGCGACGTCACCGACGGCAACCAAAAGGCAGCGGCTCGCGCCATGTTGCGCGCAGTGGGTCTCACCGATGATGACTGGCAAAAGCCGCAGGTGGGTATTGCGTCTGCATGGAATGAAGTAACACCATGCAACATGTCGTTACGTCGTCTTGCTGAACACGCAAAAAAGGGTGTTCGTGAAGCGGGCGGTGTTGCACTCGAGTTCGGCACCATCACGGTGTCTGATGGCATCAGCATGGGCCACGAAGGCATGCGTGCATCACTTGTGTCACGCGAAGTCATCACTGACTCTGTTGAAACAGTGATTCATGGTGAGCGCTTCGATGGATTTGTTGGTCTCGCAGGTTGCGACAAGAGCATTCCTGCAATGCTCATGGCTGCTGCACGTCTCAATGTCTCCAGTGTGTTTGTCTACAACGGCTCCACCATGCCCGGACATCACGATGGCAAGAACATTGACATCACCACGGTGTTCGAAGCAATCGGTGCTGTTGCTGCGGGAACAATGTCGCAAGAAGAACTCACAGAGATTGAAAAGTCTGCTTGTCCTGGTGAAGGAGCGTGTGGCGGCATGTTTACCGCTAACACGATGTCATCCATTGCCGAAGCGCTTGGCATGAGCCTTCCTGGCACTGCATCAGCACCTGCAATTGATCGATCACGTGAAGGTGATGCCGAGCGCGCTGGCGCTGCAGTTGTCAACATGTTGCGTCTTGGTCTCCGTCCGCGCGACATCATGACGAAGGAAGCATTTGAAAATGCCATTGCTGTCACAAATGCCTTGGGCGGAAGCACTAATGCTGTGTTGCACCTTCTTGCAATCGCTAATGAAGCCGGCGTTGATCTGAAGCTTGAAGACTTCAACCGCATCGCAGACAAGGTGCCACATATTGCGGACACAAAGCCCGGCGGCAAGTACCACATGTCCGACATGCACCGCATCGGTGGTGTTCCCGTGGTGTTGAAGCATCTTCTTGATGCAGGTTTGTTGCACGGCGATGTGATGACATGCACCGGTAAGACAATGGCCGAGAACTTGGCAGACATCAATCCACCACAACCAGATGGTGATGTAGTGCACCCACTCAGCGATCCAATTCACGCTGAAGGTGGCATCAACATTCTCACGGGCTCACTTGCGCCAAAGGGCAGTGTTGTAAAGGTGGCTGGTCTCACAAAAGATCAGATGCAGTTTGAAGGCCCTGCTCGCGTGTTCGACGGTGAAGACGGTGCGATGGATGCCATCATGACGGGCAAGATCAATCACGGTGACGTCATTGTGATCCGTTACGAAGGCCCGAAAGGTGGCCCTGGAATGCGCGAAATGCTCGCAATTACTGGTGCATTAAAGGGTGCTGGCATGGGTTCCACTGTTGCACTCATTACTGATGGTCGTTTCTCCGGTGGTACATGGGGTTTCTGCATCGGTCACGTCGCACCGGAAGCAGTTGATGGCGGTCCGATTGCATTTGTCAATGAAGGCGATCGCATTCGTATCGATGTTCCAACGAAAGCACTTGATGTTCTTGTCGATGCAGCTGAAATGGAAAAGCGCAAAGTTGGTTGGAAGCCAAACCCACCGCGTTACACCACAGGTGTTCTTGCGAAGTTTGCAAAGCTTGTGCAAGGTGCTGAAACCGGCGCCATCACAAACCCCACCGCGTAGTCCAAAGGCCGCTCGGCGGTTCTTCAGATAGAGGAAACCCTTTCCCCGCAAGGGAATGGAACCTTGTTGCACCCCTTTGGCAGGATACGAATCCAATGTCTGATTCTTCCTCTATTACAGGTGCCACCAATCCCGCCGGACTTCCCGAGAAGTTCACGTTCAATCTTTCTCACGAAGAAGCTTCGACAGTTCTTCAGTTAGCAACCCGTTATGCCCCTGAGCCATACATGGGGTTCGGGTTTCAATTGCAGTTTGGCGAAACAAGTCGCAGGTGGGTGATGCGTGAGCAGAACATCACAGGGTTTCAGGAATTCGCTCGAGATGGTGGACCGAAGGAGGGCTATCTCACTCTTCCCATCAACGTATTGGAATTCGCAACACACGTGTTTCCCGATGTTTTTCCCACGATCGTTGGAATTGATTTCAAGAAGGGGAAAATTGAACTTGCTAATGGCTTGGTGAATATCGACTTTGATTTGCCATCGCAGGACATCAAGCCTGTTGATTTATCCTTTACAGCAAATTCCTACATCACGGTAGATGTGGACGAGCTCCAGCAATTGGGTCACGCACACTTGATGTTCCCCGTGACAATCGATCCAGATCTTTTAGAGGAGCCGCTGCCATTTATTGAGTTCTCCTACGCAGATGAATCACTGGTTGCAAAGCGGGATTGGTCCACATTCGGCGGTCCAACAATTTCTGTGTCGATTACGGCCGAAGGTGCAGAGCCCCGAAATTTCTCGTCGTATCCCATTGCTTTGCCGCGTGAACTCTTTTATTCCGATATGTATGGGACTGAGTCCGTGAAGTTCTGTTTTTCAGATGAGACACCCAATATCGCTTTTCTAGACGGTGTTCATTGGGGCGTTCGCATTGAATTAGGCAATGAAACCGTGCATCAGTACCGCAATGCGTTGGTCCAAAAGTTGTCGGAAAATGAGATTGATGTCGATAAGGACGAGCGCATTGGTTGGAGTCCCATCATTAACTGTCATTTCAGTGGCATTGATGTCTCTGTGGAAATCATGAAGGGTATTGATGGACAGGCGGATTACTTCCGTTTATCCACAGTTGTTCTTCCGGATGCTCCGTGGAACCTTGAGGTTGCATCAGAGATCAACGATTGGAATAACCAGTGGACAAATGTGAAGTTGGTGCGTCATGAAACCGACCTTGTTGCATTGCGTGATGTGACTGCAGAAGAGATGGAACTGATGCCGGCAGCTGTTGTTGATCTTGTGGAAAAGTCCAAAGTAGTTGTAGAGGTCGTTGGTGTTTTTCTGTAGCAGTCGTCTAGGAAATGAACTATCAGATATTTTGTTCACGTAGTCGTCAAATAAGGTTGCATCCACCTTTAATAGATGATTGACTACTCATCCCCCCGCGGAAGCCCCATAGAGAAAGGAATGTAGATGCTCAGATTTCGGCTTATACGAATGTCCAAGAACTAAGCCTCGGCCTGACTTATCCGAGATTCAGTTTTCGGACTTTCTTTTACCTACAAACCGAAATCCCTCAACAAGGAGTATCTACATGTCCCATTCATCTTCCCCTTTTGGTGACGGCTTCGAGCCGTTCAATCCTTCGCAATCGATTGAAGAAATCGAGAAGGTCGTTCTCGATTTGGAACCAAAGATCCGCGACCTCAATCGCCACATGATTGACGTTTTGGGTCCATGCCCCGAGACAGAGAACGGCAACTGGGCGTATCTCGCCCGTACGGAAGACGGCGATTTCGTTATCGGTTTCGAGCAGTTGTCATTCAAGTCCGGAATGAAGTTGTCCAACCGCTTCCTTGATATTTACCGCGTCCTTGACGAGGTCGATGTTGCTGCTCCTTCGTCGAGCCAGTACCAGCCGGACCTCGGTCCAGCAATTGTGGGCGATGCAGCCTTGAGTTTCGTGCCAGCCACACATGTTCGTGTGGTGCGCAAGTAATGACTCCCGACTTCGAATCACATAGCTCTGATTGGTGCGTGCGCGTCACAGTGCGTGAACTTCTTGAAGTTCATCTCACGGTGAACGCCATTAATCAGAAGGTAAACCCGGGGCACATTGTGTGGTTGACCAAGGGGGAGAACGGAAAGCGTTTGTGGATCTACCGCGATCGCACCATTCTCGCGTGGGTCACCGCCGACGGAGAAGCAACAGACCCTTCCTTTGCGCTTCCTATTCCTGAACTGTTCGTTGAGGAACTGATTGATTTTGTTGATGCCGGCAACGGAGTCGACATTTTCTACAACGAAGTGGATGACACCATCGTGGCGCGCTCCGATAACGGCAGCTACATCGCAATCGATCACCCGAAGAATGTGAAGTTCGAAACACAAGACCTTCCATACTTGGGAAATTCGCAGAGCGATCACAGTGCGCCAGCAGTGGCCATGGTGTCGATGTCCAACCTGGTGCAGTTCGCTAAGTTTGTTCTGAAGTATCCAAGTGGCGTCAATTGGAATGAACATCACTTGATGCCGTTTGTCGCGCTTGCTATTGAAAACGACATGTTGGCGTGGACAATGGACTGGCGTCGCCAGAAGGCTGCTCGTATGACCGGGGCTGTCCCCGCGGCTACCACTGGCTCTATCACTGCGACGTTCTACCCGTATCACGTCGCTCAAGCGATCTTGACAAAAGATCGTGATGAAGACGCGAAGATTTTCATCGATGGTGAGAACGCCGAGTACGCGTATTTCGTTGGCCCGGACTGGGGAATCCGCATGTTGTTAGATGCTGAGCATCTTGCACGTTGGAATCACAAGGTGGTTCGTGAGCTGAAGAACGTGGGTATCGAAGTCGACAATTGGAAGTCGCGTCAGATTCCTTCATTTATGACATTCACTCTGAACGATTCCGACACCTGTTACGTGTCATTGCATGAACTGGAAGACATGACAGTCACGGTCCGTCTGACTGCTGTGTTGTCGAGCGACGTGCCAGAGACATTGGGTGTCTACGGAGAAATCAACAAACTGAATGATTCATTGGTCGGGGCGCGTGTGTCGATGCGTGACGACGAAGTGCGTTTGGTGGTGGAGTTCCCTGCAGAAGGAATCACCAACATGGCTGTGCACGTGCACACGTTTACCAAGGCACTCACAAAGTGCAAGGACATTCACACGTTCTTGCCATTGTTCGCCGACTAGCAACAAACAATCTGTGACCTGATGGCGATGGTCGCCCGACGGCAGTGAAGTGAATTACTTGGCTGTTGAACGGCGAGCCATCAGGGCACGCCAACCAAGCATCGTTGTTCCGAGGAACACGGTTGCAACAATCACGAACGCAGGCGCGGTGCCGCGATCAAATGCGATGCGACGCAAGATCATGCCGATGGCCACGGTGAACAACACCACGGTGACACCATCGATAACTGTTGTTTCGTCCTTCTTCGTTGCACGCATCAACACTCGCGAAAGTGTGGCGGCAATGAGGAAGGGCGCAGCAACAAACAAGATGCCGGAAAGACCAGTATCTGTTTGGTGATTGTTGGTGCCGATGATGGCCATGACAAGCACGCAGATGAGGTCGAACCCCAGTGCGCGCAGTGCAACTCGATTCATTGCTGAATCAGGAAGGGTCGTCGTAGTACTCGCGACCAAGATGCGTGATCTGGTCTTCGTTCATGATCCAACGCAATGTGTTGTGCAGCTTCTCAAGCTGAACGAACAAGTCGTGTTCTGCATGAAGGCCAGGTGCAACCTGTGGGCTCTTGTAATAGAACGACAACCATTCCTGGATGCCGCCAAGGCCCGCACGCTGTGCAAGGTCAGAGTAAAGAATGAGGTCAAGTGCAAGCGGTGCAGCAAGGATGCTGTCGCGGCACAGGAAGTCGACCTTGATCTGCATGGGGTAACCCATCCAGCCGAAGATGTCGATGTTGTCCCAACCTTCTTTGTTGTCGCCACGTGGTGGGTAGTAGTTGATACTCACCTTGTGGAACACGTTGCCGTAGAGGTCTGGGTTGTTGCTTGGGTCGAGGATGTCCTCGAGAACTCCAAGCTTTGACTCTTCCTTGGTCTTGAAGTTTTCAGGAGCGTCAAGAACTTCACCGTCACGGTTGCCCAAGATGTTGGTGGAGTACCAACCAGCAAGGCCAAGCTGACGTGCCTTCAACATTGGTGCAAGAACTGTCTTCATCAGGGTCTGGCCCGTCTTGAAGTCCTTGCCGGAGATTGCAACACCCTTTTCGGTGGCCATGTCGCGAAGGAATGGCATGTCCACTGCGAGGTTGGGGGAGCCGTTAGCGAAAGGTACGCCTTCAAGAATTGCGGCGTATGCGTACAACATTGATGGTGCAACAACATCGGAGTTCGCGTCGATTGCCTTCTCGAATGCTTCGACTGTTTCGTGTTCTGCGCCTGGCTCGATGAAGATCTCGGTGCTTGCACACCAGATCATGACAAGACGGTCAACCTTCTTCTCATCGCGGAAACGATTGATGTCGGCACGGATGCCATTCAACATTGCGCGCTTGCCAGAGGCTTCCATGATGTGTTCGCCATCAAGGTTGCGTGCGTACTTGCGCTCGAACGCTGCCTTCATTGGGCGAATCTCGCGGAGAACATCAGAGATTGCTTCGATGTGCTTGCCCTGCTCGAGCACACCTGCGCGTGATGCAGCGACGTACGCGTCGTCAGGGAAGACGTCCCATGCGCCCCAGACAATGTCTTCAAGGCGAGTGAGGGGAACGAAGTCCTTCACAAGTGGGGTGCGCTTTTCAGTGCGCTTGCCCAAGCGGATGGTGCCCATCTGGGTCATGGAGCCAATGGGTTGTCCCTGTCCACGCTTGGCGAGTTCGACGCCGGCGATGAGGGTGGATGCCACAGCGCCGAGACCGACGGTGAGAACACCGAGCTTTCCTTCGGCGGGGGCAATGGTGCGGGTTTCAGACATGGCTCCCACGCTAATCGGGCTAGTAGGGGGTGGAGGCGATGAAGTCGTTGATGATGGCTGAGATTTCAGGCCCTTTGTCCTCTTGGAGGAAGTGGCCACCACCGAGAACCGTCGTATGGGGCTGATTTTGAGCCCCAGGAACACTTCTTTGGAAGATTCTGTGGCCGCCAGCAGTCACCGGGTCTCCATCACTGAAGGCAGTGAGAAGAGGCTTCGTCCAGACCTCCAGCACTTTCCAGGCTTCGCGGTTGGCCTGGGCTGAGGGGTCGTCGGGGCTGGTGGGCACAAGGGACGGGAAGATGCGAGAGCCAGCGGTGAACTCATCGGTGGGGAATGGTGCGTCGTAGGCGGCAACGATCTCAGCACCCAGAGGCTTGGAGTTCGAGGCTGCTTCCACCATGCGACCGATATGCCACTCGGGAGATGTCTGGCTGAACTTCTGCCAATTCAAGAATGCTTCCGTGGGTGGACGATCACCCGTGGGCAAACCAGTGTTGGCAACCACGATGCGACGGAAGCGATCAGGGAATGCGGTGACAAGACGTAAACCAACAAGGCCACCCCAGTCCTGACCAAAGAACGTCATGTTGGTGAAGTCGTTCTTCACTAACCATTCCGACATCCACACAACGAAACGTTCGTATGTGTAGTCGGCCATGTTGGTGGGCTTATCGCTGCGACCAAAACCAATGAGGTCGGGAACAATGACGCGATGACCGGCGGCAACAAGACCAGGAATCATCTTGCGATAGAGGTAGCCCCACGTTGGTTCGCCATGCATGAGAAGAATGGTGTTGGCTGCATCGCGTGGACCTTCGTCGATGTGATGCACACGTAGCGTGACGCCACTTCCGTCTGCCGCAGAAACGTCTGTGTATATAGGGCTATATGGCCAATCGGGAAGATTGTCGAATCGGTCATCGGGTGTGCGGACGAACTGCATTGCTACCTACCTTGTTAGGGCTCACCGTAGACCGTGCAATAAGGCAACTCGGTAAGCACAGTTCATTCTTGGCAGATGACTTCGGTGTGTGGACCTATTTGGTTATAAAGTCCCATCACTATTTCGAAATAAGGAAGTCCTATGTCTGATCCGTTTTCAATGCCAGTTCCTCCACCGCCAGGCGGAGGTAGCAACAAGAAGGAAAAGGTTGCTGCAGGCTTGCTCGCCATCTTCCTTGGCAGTCTGGGAATCCACAAGTTCTATTTGGGTGGTAAGCAGCAAAAGACTTCGGGAATCATCATGTTGGTGATCTCGATTGTTGGTTTTTGCTTATTTGGACTTGGTCCAATTGTCATGGGAATCATCGCCTTCATTGAGGGAATTTTGTATCTGACGAAGGACGATTATGAATTCCAGGCCACCTATGGCGATGGCGATAAGGCGTGGTTCTAAAAGAATCTTTCTCGAAGATCGAGTGGGGGCTGGCGGGCTTGGTACTCACCAGCCCTCTTGCTCTTCGTTTTGCTCAATATCTTGAGCATCAACCCACTTTGTGCCCGCTACAGCGATTTGCCGGGGTGCCCTGCCCTAGTTGTGGCGGCACTCGTGCAGCATTTTATTTATGGGGCGCGGACCCCATTCAGGCTCTGAAGTCCAACGCCGGTGTGACGTTGTTGATCGTCACGCTGGCTGGCTTATTTGCGGCAGGAAAACTGAATGTCTTTGCTGAATCGAATGCGCATTTCAGCGATACCCATCTTGCAAGTCGTCGGGTAGCGCGTTAACAGCTTGAAGCACCAGGAGGCTTGCAGCGGCAATCTCTGGTGCAGATTCAATTTCTGAGATTCTCGTTTGCACGGCACTGATACGTGCAGGTCTGTGAGGTTCATCTGCGGCAGCTTGTCGGGCTGTGTTGTTGATGGCTGCAGCAAGTGAAAATGCACGAGGTCCTACCGACTGTTGTTTGTCACCTGAAAAAGATGCAACTCCGCTGATGTGAGGGCCTTCGATGACCACATAAGCATTGCCGCCACCCTTCTTCTTTGGTGCGGCGAGTGCAAAAACACCGAGCCCTACTAGTCGTGTTGCGGTGATTCGCTTATTAATGCTGGTGTTGTCTTCGGCGCTTGCGGTAACACCGATAATTGACCCTGATCCCTGCGGGGTGACAATCCAGCGTTGAAAGACTTGAACTCCGCCTCCTGCCGCAACGCGGCGTCCCTTTGGATCTTGCAGCTCTGAGAGTTCTCTCTTGGCAGAGGAGAGAGCTTTCTTCTGAGTTCGTGAAGCGGCTGCAAGTGCTTTCTTCGCATCTTTCACATTTTTGACGAGAGTTTTTTCCTCTTCGGTGAGTTTGCGCTTTATTCGGGGGCCGGATGTATCTGAGTTCTGGCCGAAGTAATAGGCAAGACCTGCAATGAGGGGACAGAGAATGCAGGTAGCGATGAGAGCTCCGAGTGTGGTGGGAGCGCTTCCTTCGGTAGGGGATATAAAACTGCTGATATTTCCAAACAGAATGATTCCAGCGAGGACATAAGTAGTCACTCTTGCCCACTTCTTTCCGAAGAATTGATGAAGTAATTGACGAATTTGGTTTAAGAAGTCCTGCATTTGGCGCAAGGTAGCACAGGGGGCAGCCTTTTCGTTTTTCTCTAAATCCATCATGTCTATTTGTGCTTAGAAGAGCAGGTTCTCGGGCGTTAGGCGTCAATTTCGGGTCCAACTTCGCTAGAAATTGGTCGTTTTTTCGTTTTTTGAGGCATTTTTTGCCTAAAACGCCAATTCAATAGAGAGACGCCGTCGATGCAGGAGACACCCGATGTCAGCCAAAGAGATACTTACTGGAGCTGAAGCGCTCATCCGTTCTCTTGAAATGGAGAACGTGGAAACCATGTTTGGTCTTCCTGGTGGCTGCATCCTTCCTGCGTACGACCCCTTGTTGAAGTCGAGCATTCGCCACATCCTCGTTCGTCACGAACAAGGTGCGGGTCACATGGCACAGGGTTATGCGCAAGTCACTGGCCGCCCTGGCGTTGCCATGGTGACAAGCGGTCCAGCCGCAACAAACATGGTCACGCCTTTGTGTGACGCATTCATGGACAGCATCCCCATGGTGTGCATCACTGGTCAGGTCGCAACCACTGCAATCGGTACCGACGCATTCCAAGAGTGCGACACCATCGGCATTACTCGCAGCGTGACGAAGCACAACGAAATCATCATGCGCGCCGAAGACATTCCGATGGCTGTGCGTCAGGCATTTCACATCGCTACAACTGGTCGTCCTGGTCCTGTGCTGTTGGATGTTCCGAAAGACATTCTTGTCAACACAATGGAATGGCATTGGCCAACAGATGAGCAAGTGCTGGAAGCACTTCCTGGTTACCGCCCAATCATCAATGGCGATCCAAAGCAGATCAAAGCTGCAGCAAAGTTGTTGTTGTCTTCCGAGCGTCCTGTCCTTTACTTAGGTGGCGGTGTCTTGAAGGCACATGCAGCAGAAGCAGTGAAGGAACTCGCAGAGTTGTTGCAAGCACCTGTTGTTACAACGTTGATGGCGCGTGGTGCATTCCCCGACAACCATCCATTGTGTTACGGCATGCCAGGTATGCACGGCACTGCAACCGCGATTACAGCAATGCAGAAGGCAGATCTTCTCTGCGCACTCGGCGCACGTTTCGATGACCGCGTCACGGGCAAGGTCGCCGGCTTCGCACCGGAAGCAAAGATCATTCACGTCGACATTGACCCCGCAGAGCAGGGCAAAGTGCGCAAGCCTGATGTTCCCATCGTTGGCGACTGTCGTTTGGTTGTCGAAGAAATCATTACGGCCATTAAGGAATTGCAGGCCGCAGGCACTGCACAAGTCGACATCACTCCATGGCGCAGCCGTGTGAACGGATGGCGCGAGCAGTTCCCACTTGTGTATGAACCATCAGAGCCAGGTGAGCGTTTGAAGCCACAGTTCTGCTTGGAGAAGTTGCGTGATGCAGCACCAGAAGGAACCATTGTGTGTGCAGGCGTTGGTCAGCACCAGATGTGGACAAGCTTGTTCTGGAATTTCACCGAACCATACACATGGGTGAACTCTGGTGGTCTCGGAACAATGGGCTTCTCTGTTCCCGCAGCAATCGGTGCAAAGGCCGGTCAACCAGAAAAGACCGTGTGGGCTATTGACGGTGACGGTTGTTTCCAAATGACTGCACAAGAACTGGTGACTGCAACCACTGAAGGCATTCACGTGAAGATCGCCATCTTGAACAACACGTATCTCGGCATGGTGCGTCAGTGGCAAGAGATGTTCTACGGCGAGCGTTATTCAGAAGTTGATCTTTCCGGTTGCCCCGACTTCGTGAAGTGGGCAGAAGCAATGGGATGCGTTGGCATTCGTGTTGAGTCACCAGAAGAAATTGATGCAGCAATTGAGCGTGCGAACAGCATTAACGATCGCAGTGTTGTCGTTGAGTTCCGTGTTGAAGAATTCGAAAAGGTCTTCCCCATGGTTCCTGCTGGTGCAACGAATGATCAAGTTCTTCTTCACCCAACACAAGAGAGCCGTCGGGAGTTCCTCAAGTGAGCAGCATCAACACAAATAATCCCTACGGCGATTCGCACAAGCACCACATCTTGTCGGTGAAGGTGCAGAACCGTCCGGGTGTTCTCGCACGTGTGTCCGGCCTCTTCGCTCGTCGTGGTTACAACATCTATTCGTTGGCTGTTGCACCGTCGCACGACACCAACTTCAGTCGCATCACCATGGTGGTCGACATCTCAGCAACGCCGCTTGAGCAAATCGTGCAGCAACTCTTCAAATTGATTGACGTTGTTGAAATCACCGAACTTGATCCCCGCAAGTCAGTCGAGCGCGAGATGCTCATGGCTTCCATCCAGGTGGAAGGGGAGCGCCGTGCACAGGTCGTTGACCTTGCGGGCATCTATGAGGCAAAGGTTCTGGACGTTGGGTCCGCCTCCCTCACTATTTCTCTTGACGACACGCCCGAGAAACTCGACGATTTTGAGGAATTGTTGCGTGGATATGGCATCGTTGAGAGCCAAAGAACGGGCAGAGTCGCTCTGCCCAAGTTGGAACGCGAGGCACCAAAAGGTGTCACAAAGGGAAAGGCAAGCTGATGGCAGCAAAGATGTACTACGAAAAGGACGCTGATCCATCGATCATTCGCGGTCGCAAGGTCGCAATCATCGGTTATGGCTCACAGGGTCACGCTCATGCACTCAACCTCAAGGACAGCGGTGTCCAGGTTGTTGTTGGTTTGCGCGAAGGTTCATCCTCCGCAGCAAAGGCAGAGGCAGCTGGTCTCACCGTCAAGAGCATCGCTGATGCAGCCAAGTGGGCAGACGTCATCATGATGACAATGCCTGACACCGAGCAGAAGGCCACATATAACGATCACATCAAGCGTTACATGAAGGCTGGCAAGGCACTTGCTTTCGCACACGGTTTCAACATTCGCTTCAAGCGCATTCGCCCACCAAAGGGTGTCGACATCATCATGATCGCCCCGAAGGGTCCAGGTCACCTCGTACGTCGTACCTACACAGAAGGTGGCGGCGTTCCTTGCCTCATCGCTGTTGAGCAGGACGCAACCGGCGGCGCAAAGGCACTCGCTCTTTCGTACGCAGAAGCAATCGGCGGCGCACGTTCAGGTGTCATCGAGACAACCTTCACCGAAGAGACCGAGACCGACTTGTTCGGTGAGCAGGCAGTGTTGTGCGGTGGCGTTGCAGCCCTCGTTCAGGCTGGCTTCGAAACCCTCACTGAAGCTGGTTATCAGCCAGAGATGGCGTACTTCGAGTGCTTGCACGAAGTGAAGCTCATCGTTGACCTTATGTACGAAGAGGGCATCACCGGAATGCGTTACAGCATTTCTGACACCGCTGAATACGGCGACGTCACACGTGGTCCTCGAGTCATCACACCAGCAACCAAGAAGTCGATGCAGAAGATCCTCAAGGAAATTCAGTCCGGCAAGTTTGCTCGTGAGTGGATCAAGGAATCAGAAGAAGGCCGTGCAAACTTCAATGCATTGCGTGAAGCTGGCGCCAAGCACCCCATCGAAGAAGTGGGCAAGCGCTTACGCGGCATGATGCCTTGGTTGTCAGCAGGCAAGCAGTCAGTGTCGGAAGTTTCCGGCGGCTGATTCGGCTTCCTCTTCGCACAACGAAGACTTTCAAAAGGAGCGTCACTTTCGGGTGGCGCTCCTTTTGCGTTCTCGGGCGAGGATTTTGTGACGGCGGGCTAATTCCGACTTGTTTGGTCGGGAATTGGCAGATAGGGTTCCCGCCATGAGTAACGCCAACTGGGGTTTTGAAACCCGTCAGATTCACGCAGGACAGCAGCCAGACCCCACCACAGGTGCTCGCGCTGTTCCCATCTACCAAACCACCTCGTACCAGTTCCGCGACAGCCAGCACGCTGCGAATCTTTTCGCACTTGCTGAGATCGGCAACATCTACACACGCCTCATGAACCCCACCACGGGTGTTTTAGAGGCTCGCTTGTCAGACCTTGAAGGTGGCACCGCCACTGCAGTCGGACTTCCTGGCGCACTCGTTGTGTCCTCTGGTCAGAGCGCAGCAACACTCGCCATCCTCACATTGGCCGAAGCCGGTTCGCACATCGTTGCATCGCCTTCGCTCTATGGCGGCACGTACAACTTGTTGCACTACACATTCCCGAAGATGGGTATCGAAGTCACATTCGTAGATGACCCCGATGATCTCGCACAGTGGAAGGCAGCGATTCGTCCGAACACGAAGTTGTTCTTCGGTGAAGTTCTTGCGAACCCAAAGAACGACGTGTTCGACATCGAAGGTGTTTCAAAAGTTGCTCATGAGAACGGCATCCCATTGATGCTCGACAACACCGTGCCAACTCCATACGGCATTCGTCCGTTGGAGTGGGGTGCAGACATTGTTGTTCACTCCGCAACCAAGTTCCTTGGTGGTCACGGCACCGCAATCGCCGGCGCAATTGTTGACGGCGGAAAGTTCGACTTCGCAGCAAGCGGTCGCTTCCCGAACTTCACCGAGCCAGACCCCAGCTACCACGGTCTTGCATATTGGCCAGCACTTGGTGCAGGTTCGTACATCATCAAGGCACGCGTACAGATGTTGCGCGACCTCGGTATGTCGGCAAGCCCATTCAACGCATGGAGCATCTTGCAAGGTGTTGAAACACTTTCGTTGCGCATGGATCGTCACTGGGAGAACGCAGCAAAGGTTGTTGAGTTCTTGCAGAAGCAGAGCGATGTCATCGGTATCAACTACGCAGGTCTTGAAAGCAGCCCATGGCATGCACGAGCAAAGAAGTACTTCGGTGGTCGTGGTTACGGTTCCGTTATCGCAGTGGAACTGAAGGGCGGCCGCGAGGCTGGTCAGAAGTTCACCGAGGCATTGCAGTTGCACAGCCACGTTGCAAACATTGGTGATGTGCGCAGCTTGGTGATTCACCCAGCATCCACAACACACAGCCAGCTCACCGAAGAAGAGCAGCGCTCTGCTGGTGTTGCACCTGGTCTCGTGCGTTTGTCGGTCGGTCTTGAATCCGTTGCAGACATCATCGCTGACTTGGAATTGGGCTTCGCCGCAATTCGTTAAGCACTAACGCTTTTTGAGGGCGTCTGTGAGTTGCTGCTGGGTAATTCCAGCCTGCTCGCAGACGCCCTTTAACGTTCCCGACTTCAATTCTTTGTGAAATGGCACCACGCAGACCGTGCCTTCTCGACGAAGGACAATATGACTTCCGCGCTGGCGACGAACCTGAAATCCAAAGTCTTGAAGAATCTTGATTAGTTCGTCGCCCGAGATGCGGGGCGGCTTAACCAAGATGCGGAATGTTGAAGGTGGTCACGAACGCGCCTGAAATTGAAGGCTTGCCATCGAGTGGGCTTTCCTCCAAATAGAGCGATGTGGCTTCTTCAAGATTTGCTAATGCATCTTCAACTGAATCACCTTGCGTAGTGGTGCCAGTTTCAAGATTGAGCGAGCAATAACCACCGGATGGATCTGACCAAATGACGGCGGTGAGTTGCATAGGGGAAAGAATAGAACTGATTTGAATAGTCATCAAACGACATGTGTGCATCTGCACACTCAATGTGGTGTTTGATTATTCGTCGTCGGACTGGCCGCGTAGGAACTCTTCAAGTTCAGCAGCTAAGTCATCACCCGATGGCATGTTCTTTTCAACAAGTTGATCATGGCGATGCTCCAGCATCTCAACGTATGCAGATGCTTGCGGATCGCCTTCAACGGCTGCGTCGTGAAGTTCTTGCCATCGACTGATTTCTTTTTGCAAGTTCGCATGATCCGTCGGGATGCCGAGAACATGTTGCAAGTGTTGCAATAACGCTGCTGCGCTCTTGGGGTGTTGTGCATGCATTAAGTAATGCGGCACTCCAACGCGCAAGCTGATGTTTGCCAAATTTGCCCGGTCGAGCGCATCAAGCAGAACGCCGGCAACACCTGTGGGGCCTTGATACTGCGGGCGGCTGAGACCAAGTCGCGACGCAAGTTCCTCATTCGTTGTGCTGCCCACAACAAATGGAACACGAGAGTGCGGTACTTGTTCTGCGGCGGCGCCCAGGCTGATCACCAACGTGCAACCAAGACCCTTTGCAACTTCCACAACGGACTGTGTGAATGTTCCCCAGCCAACGTGTGGCTCAACACCATTCAGCACCACCATGTCGCGCGCACCTTCGGGGTAGCGAATAACAGTGAACTCGTTCTCGGGCCAACGAATCTGTCGATCTCCGTCTTCATCGGTGAACACCTCGGGGCGTTCTTGTGTGAAGTCGAAGAAAGGGTCCGGGTCAATGTCGGCAACAACAGTGAAGTCACGTTCCTTCAACATCCAGTCGAGTGCTGAAGTTGCAACGCCACCGATATCGAAGAGTCCGCGTAATGCAACAAGCATCACGGGGTTACGCAATGGCTGAATGTCGTCCCAATACGTTTCGAGAACTTCTTCTACCGACAGAGTCATTGCAGTTCAATCTACGAACGTAAGTGGTCGACCACTACATCGATGCACTTTGTGAGTGCGGCAACATCGGACGGGTCAATGGCGGGGAACATGCCCACGCGCAACTGGTTGCGGCCCAATTTGCGGTAGCTGTCGGTATCCACCACGCCATTGGCTCGCAGGATGGCACTGACCTGGTTGGCGTCAACGCCTTCAATGTCGATAGTGCCAACCACGTCGGATCGATGTGCAGGGTTAGCAACAAATGGTGTTGCGTAATTTCTGGCAGCAGCCCATGAGTACAAGTTTTGTGCGGACTGTGCAGAACGACCCGCAGCCCACAAAAGACCGCCGTTGGCGTTCATCCACTTCACTTGCTCGTCCAACATGATGAGGGTTGCAAGTGCAGGCGTGTTGTATGTCTGGTTTGCAACAGAGTTATCAAGTGCAATGGAAAGGTCAAGCGATGCAGGCATCCAACGCTTTGAAGCCTTGATCTCACGAATGCGTTCAATTGCAGCAGGTGAGCATGCTGCAAGCCACAAGCCACCGTCAGATGCGAAGCACTTCTGCGGAGCGAAGTAGTACACATCAACATTTGCTGGGTCCCACAACAAACCGCCAGCAGCAGAAGTTGCATCGACAACAACGAGTCCGTCTTTTGCAGGACGCACTGGTGTCATGGCAACACCGGTCGAGGTTTCATTGTGTGGATATGCGTACACGTCGCACGTTGCATCGTCTTCTGGTGTGGGGTGTGAACCAGGGTCGGATGAAAGAACAACAGGGTCCTTCAAGTGCGGTGCGGCAGCGGATGCTTCTGCAAACTTTGAAGAGAACTCGCCGAACACCAAGTGATGGCTGCGCTCGCGAATGAGACCGAACGTGGCGACATCCCAGAACACGGTGGAGCCGCCGTTGCCCATGACGATCTCCCAGCCCTCAGGCAGGTTGAACAGGCTCGTGAGGCCACTGCGGACAGAGCCCACGATGTTCTTCACAGGCGCCTGGCGGTGAGAGGTGCCCATGACAGAGGTCATGCGGTCCATCACAGCGGTCAACTGATCGGGGCGAACTTTGGAGGGTCCACAGCCAAATCGACCATCTTGTGGCAGAAGGTTGGCTGGAATCTTGAAATCAAGTTGGTTCTTATCGCTCACCCTGTCATCCTTTCATCTATGCCTGGTCCAACAGAATTGCGACGTATTTCCGCCCGCCTCGGCTCCATTGCCGAGTCCGCCACCCTTGCGGTGGACGCTAAGGCCAAGGCCCTGAAGGCGAAGGGCGAAAACGTCATCGGTTTCGGCGCTGGAGAGCCCGACTTCCCAACCCCTGCCCACATCGTGGAAGCAGCCATCAAGGCATGCTCCGAAGTGAAGAACCACCGCTACACACCAGCTGCTGGTTTGCCAGAACTTCGTGAAGCAATCGCTGTCAAGACGATGCGCGACAGCGGCTTTGCTTGCACCGCAGATCAAGTGCTCGTCACCAACGGCGGCAAGCACGCGGTGTTCACCGCATTCGCAGCATTGTGTGATGAAGGTGACGAAATCATTTGTCCCGCCCCGTTCTGGACGACATACCCCGAAGCAATCTCGCTTGCCGGTGGCGTTGCAAAGGTCATCGACACCGAAGAAGCAAATGGCTTCCGCGTCACTGTCGCGCAACTTGATGCAGCACTCACCCCGAAGACAAAGGCATTGCTCTTCGTGTCGCCGGATAACCCATCCGGTTCGGTGTACCCCGAAGCAGAAGTACGCGCCATTGGCGAATGGGCTGTGAAGAACAAAGTGTGGGTCATCACCGACGAGATCTACGAACACCTGACATACGGTGACAACAAGTTTGTTTCAATGCCAACGGTTGTTCCGGAACTTGCAGAGCAGTGCATCATTCTCAATGGTGTTGCAAAAACCTATGCAATGACCGGTTGGCGTGTCGGCTGGATGATTGGTCCAAAGGACATCATCAAGGCAAGCATCAACTTCCAGTCGCATGCAACATCCAACGTGTCAAACGTTGCGCAGATGGCAGCGCTCGCAGCCGTCAGCGGAGATCTTTCGGCTGTGCACATGATGCGTGAAGCATTTGAACGTCGCGGAAAGTTGATGCACAAGATGCTCACGTCAATCCCTGGTGTTACATGCATGGAGCCACAAGGTGCGTTCTATTGCTATCCGAACTTCACTGCGCTTCTCAACCGCGACATTCGTGGCAAGAAGGCCGCAACCACTTTGGAACTCGCAGACCTCATCTTGAATGAAGTGCAAGTGGCTGTTGTCCCTGGTGAAGCTTTTGGCACCCCAGGCTTTATGCGCTTCTCCTTCGCGCTTAGCGACGAAGACTTGGTTGATGGCGTACAGCGCATCATCGACCTCGTGAAGTAACCAGTCTCTTCGTATATAGAGCCCGCTTTTCTGGCCCCTAAGAAAGGGTGCTACGGTCATGTCCGCACCCCAATAGGGGTGTTGCGCAAGCAACAGCGAAGTCCGGTGAGATTCCGGCACTGTCCCGCAACGGTGGTTCAGACAGAGGCAACTCTGCACTGACAAGTCCGGTCGCCTGAGCTTACGTGCGAAAAACCAGTCCTCGAAGGAAGGGCGGTCCGCGGAGGCACCGGCATTTGCCGCAATCTGTGACCCAACTCTTCTTTCTCCAGACTTATTTGGAGGAAGATCCCAATGAACATGAAATTCCCAATCAGGAAACGGGTCATCACAGCGATTGCCACGTCCGTTCTTATTCTCAGTGCGTGTGGCAGTAGCGGCAGTGAATCTGCAGACACCACGACAGCACCCGAACAGTCTTTGAAGATTGTCAGTTTGTCGCCAACCGCAACAGAAATGCTTTATGCCATTGGCGCAGGCGATCAAGTTGTTGCTGTTGACAGCCTCAGCACGTACCCCGCTGAAGTGGCACCAAAGGTGACCAAGATTTCTGCGTACGAGCCAAGCGCAGAAGCAATTCTCGCGTACGAACCTGATGTCGTTCTTATCTCGAATGACATGAACAAAATCACCGAACAATTGCAATCGGTGAACAGTCACAAAATCACCGTGTGGACAGGCGCCGCTGCCACATCTCTTGAGGACGTTTATAAGCAAATCACCGACCTCGGTGCACTGACGGGTCATGTATCTGGTGCCGCAGATCTTGTGAAGTCGATGAAGACTCGCATCGATACAGCAGTCACAAGTGTGAAGCCGTCCATGGAAATGTCTGCCTACTACGAGTTAGACAACACGTTCTACAGCATCACCTCAAACACTTTTGTTGGTTCTCTTCTGAAGAAGTTCCAACTTGTGAGCATCGCTGATGGTGCTGAGAAGGGTAATGATTACCCACAGCTCAATGCCGAAGCAATTGTGAAGGCGAACCCATCGGTCATTTTCTTAGCGGACACCAAATGCTGTCAGCAATCGACAAAGACAGTCAGTGCTCGCGCTGGTTGGTCGGGTATTGATGCGGTCAAGAAAGGCAACGTTGTTGAACTCGATGACGACATCGCATCTCGCTGGGGGCCACGCGTTGTTGATCTCATTGAGAAGTTCGCTGATGCGTACAAGATGCTGATGCCGGCAAGTGCTTCAAAGTAGAGATTTCTTTTCACGATGTCGTCCAGCACAGAAACTCACAGCACTGTTCACGGTGCGAGTCGGTGGTTAATCCCCGTCTCGGTCGTGGCGTTGCTTCTGGCTGTGCTGGGCGGCGTCATGATTGGACCCGCGGGACCCACCTGGTGGCGTGTGCCGTTGGAATTGTTGAACCGATTGCCGTTCATCACAATCCATAGCGGCATGACGGCGACAGATTGGTCCATCATCTGGCAGATTCGTGCACCACGAGTTGTTCTCGCTGCGTTAGTGGGTTCCACATTGTCCATCTCGGGTGCGAGTTATCAAGGTGTGTTCCGCAACCCATTGGTGGATCCATATTTGTTGGGTGTTGCTGCGGGTTCGGGGCTTGGCGCCACCATTGTCATCACTGTGAATCGCAGTGGAAGTAGTGGTTGGATCATTGACCCATTGCCTCTTGCTGCATTCCTTGGCGGTCTTCTTGCAGTGTTGGCCACGTATCTCGTCGGAGCTTCAGTCAAAAATGATCGCAGCTCCATCAGCCTGGTGTTGGCCGGTGTTGCGGTGACGTCACTCGCCACTGCAGTGCAAACATTCTTGTTACAGCGCAACTCTGATGTTGTGCGTCAGGTGTATTCGTGGATTCTTGGTCGCCTCTCGAGTGCCACATGGGGTGATGTTCGATTAGTTATTCCCTACGTATTGGTCTCAACCGTCGCATTGTTAATGCATCGACGTTTGTTAGACGTGTTGCGCGTGGGCGATGAAGAAGCAACGGCACTAGGCGTGAATGTGTCGCGCGTGCGCCTCATCGTTGTCGTTGCGGCAACGTTGGGCACCGCTGCAGTTGTTGCTGTTAGCGGGCTCATCGGATTTGTTGGCATTATCGTTCCGCATGCAATTCGTTTGGTGGTGGGCAGCTCATATCGCATCGTTCTGCCGATGTCATTGTTGTTCGGAGCGGTGTTTCTCATTGTCGCTGATATTCCTGGACGCATTCTCGATAACCCTGCAGAAACACCTATTGGTGTTGTCACTGCGTTTTTGGGAGCGCCGTTCTTTCTTCTCATTCTTCGAACAAGGCAGGCTCAGCGATGACATCTCTTGCATTTGAAAACGTCAGTGTTCAATACGACGGTCGCACAGCCGTACATGGCTTCACCGACACCATCAAACCCGGTGAATGGTTGTGCATTATTGGCCCCAACGGTGCAGGTAAGTCGTCGTTGTTGCGTGCGATCACAGGTGTGGCACCGCACGGTGGACGAATCCTTGTTGATGGCTCACCGTTAACCGCACGGTCGTCGCGTCGACGTGCACAGCTCATTGCGTATGTGCCGCAGTCGCCAGTGTTGCCATCAGGCATGACAGGTGCAGAGTACGTATTGCTCGGACGTAACCCTTTTGTGACTCACTTCGGTCACGAAACAGCGCACGACCACAGCATGGTGGACGATGTCATCGCACGTCTCGATCTTGCTGATCTTGCGAAGCGGGATGTGGACACACTCTCAGGTGGCGAACGACAGCGTTTAGTGATTGCTCGTGCCATCGCTCAAGAAGCACCTATCTTGTTGCTCGACGAGCCCACAAGTGCGCTCGACATTGGACACCAACAACAAGCGTTGGAGCTTGTTGACAAGTTGCGACGTGAACACGGACTCACTGTGGTGTCTGCGATGCACGACCTCACGCTGGCGGGAATTTACTCAGATCGACTTGCACTCATGCACGCCGGACACCGAGTGGCGCACGGTCCAGCCGAAGATGTGTTGCGTCCTGAGACTCTCGGCGAGTTCTACGGCGTGTCGGTGCGCGTGCATCGAGAGGACGACGGCACCATCATCGTGGTGCCCAATCGCACCTCATTGCGCTAATCATTCTGGCTAAGTTGTTGTAATGAAACTTCGCCTTGTACTTCCTGTCGCCATTGTTCTTGTGATGGCAAGTGCCTGCGGCAGTTCTTCAACTAGCGACACAACTGTTGCAACTGGATCAGGGCCAAAGTCGAACACCAATTTTTGTAAAAACGCATTGGCGATGCAAACAGCAGGTCAGGAAGCATTAACTGAAGTAGAGAAAAATACTTTGGCAGCGAAAGATTTTTGGGAAAAAGCTTCTGACCTAGCAACAAAACTTTTGAAAGATGCTCCTGCAGAAATCAGCAAGGAAGCTGAGATCAGTGGAAATGGTGTGATCAAGTTGGTAGCCCTTCTCAAGAAGATTGATTACAACTTTGACCTTCTGGCCACGGACAAATCGGTTGCAGCAGAGTTTGAGAAGATCTCAAGTGACCCCGCATATGAAACGGCCAACAAAGCGGTGGACAAGTACCTCGAAGAGAGTTGTGGAATCCCTCAAGGCTCGTAGGGATATCAATCAATAAAGGGCCCGTACAGTCGTGAGCCGTTTGAGGCTGCGAGTACCGTGGAGATATGGCGCGCCCCCTCGATGCTCGATTGCTCGATTCCTGCGTAGAGGGTTGTGCGGCCAGTCACCAGAAGCTCTTAGCGGTAGTTGATGGAATGACCCCAGAGGCCTTTGCGGAGCCCTCACGGCTCCCTGGCTGGTCTAGAGGAACCATCGTGGGGCATCTGGCGCTCAATGCCCAAAGCCACATCCATCTGTTGGCTTGTGCGGCTCGGGGGGAGTCGGGGCAGCAATATGTGGGCGGACCCGCAGCGCGCGCGGCCGCCATCGCTGAAGCGTCGCTCTGGAGTCCTCAGAAGGCTTTGAGTGAACTGCGCAGGGCGGTCTACAGCCTTGAAGGTGCATGGGCCGGTTCCACATATGACACATGGCAGGGAACTGGAACAGCTGCATCGAGGTCTGTTGTTTCGATGCATGAAATCCCTTTCCTCCGGTGGCGCGAATGTGTGCTGCACCTCACCGACCTCGACGTTGGTGTGGAGTTCGATCAGTGGCCTTCGCAGTATGTACGTCTGGAAATGGATCGCCAGAAAATGGCATGGGCAGCCAGTCATGCCATGGGGCTCACGCAATTGCCGCAGGCCGCAATGAAGTTAGAAGAGAACCACCGCCTTGCATGGTTGTTGCAACGTGCAGAAGTCGAAGGTCTACCACCAGGACTGGGTTTGTAGTGCGTCGTCGCATCATCGCAGTTGCTGCAGGAATGCTTGCACTCGTCACATTTGCAACTCCAGGGGTTGCATCGGCACATGCAATTCTGGATTCATCAGATCCGAGCGCGTCTGCAGTTGTCTCGCAGTCACCGTCAGAGATCACATTGGATTTCAATGAGCAGATTGAAGGAACACTGCTGAGTATTCGTCTATTTGATGCAAGTCAAGATGAACTCTCCATTGGGCATGCAGGACTCTCGCCGAGCGATTCATCTGTTGTGACTGCCTCAATGCCACGTTTGAAAGTTGGCGTGTATGTCGTGGTGTGGCGTGTTGTCAGTGCCGATGGTCATCCAGTCTCTGGGGCATTCCCATTTGAAGTGGGTGATCAATCATCAGGGAAGAGCGAAGAGTTACTGACAAAAATCCTCACCAGCATTAATACGAAGTCGCCGTTAGGTAATCCACTGGCGGCTGGGCGATTCATTTCGTTCTTGTCTCTCGTCATGTTGATTGGCATCGTTGTATTCACGTGGGGTTCTTCTCTTGTGAATACGGTGAAGGCTCGCCAAACAATGCGACTATCTGCATTAGGCATCGCACTTGGCTCGGTTGTTGTCCTGCTACTGCAAGGCCCGTATGCGTCAGGCAGGGGATGGGGCGCCATCTTTGATACCCAGCTCATCGGAGATGTCATGGCGACACGACTCGGACTTGCGGTGTTGTTGCGTCTCATCTTGGTTGTTGCGTGGGCAATGTTGTCTCTCACGGATGTCCGTGCTGCAAGTGGTTGGTGGAAGAACATTGCGTTCCTCACAGCGGTTGGAACCATCGCCACCTTTGCGATGAGTGGACATCCGAGTGCAGGGTCCGCAACGTTTTTCTACATGCTTGTTGACTCGATGCATGTTGGAGCCGTCTCTGCATGGGTGGGTGGGCTCATCGCTCTTGTGATTCTCCGTCATGATCACGCAGTGGATGCAGCGCGTTTCTCGCGTATTGCAACATGGTCCATGCCCATCGCGGTGGTCACGGGTGTCGTGCAAGGTCTGCATCTTCTCGGTGGTCTGGGGGGCATTACCGGTTCCAGTTACGGCAAGTTACTGATTCTCAAAACTGCCCTGGTACTTGTCGTAATTGCATTGGGTACGAAGGCTCGCACTCACTTGACAGATACAGACGGAAGACAATTCGCCAAGTCAATTCGGTTCGAAGCAGCACTGATGGTGGTTGTCCTTGCTGTCACTGCCTTGCTGGTCGGAACTTCGCCGAATGACAAAGGTCTTTCCATTCCTCACACTTTTAGCTCGACCCAGATTCGCTCCAATGTTGTTGCAGATATTTCGGTTGCCCCAACCAAGGTAGGCACCGTAGAAGTGCACGTGATTCTCACGCCTCCAGGTGGCGCATTGAAGCCCGTGACAAATGTGTTGGTGCAGATGTCATTGCCATCGCGAAAGATTCCAGCAATCCCGGTGTCGATGATCGAAATTGGACCAAATCACTGGACGGGTGTTTTGAACATTCCGTACTCAGGGAATTGGTCGTTTGAAGCCCGCGTGACACCCACTCCGAACGAAACACTGCTCTACACCGCAACGTTTGAAGTTGGTAACTAAATCGTTCGCACCACGATGTGGTGTGGCATACCTGTGGGCTCATCAATAAAACCTTCGCCCACAACAGAGAAGCCACACTTTTCATAGAAGCCAACCGCTGTATCACGTGCACGTGCCCACACCAATTGCGCCTCATGTGCTCGTGCATGTGTGATGCCGGCATCAATGAGTTGTTTGCCAAGACCACTCGTTTGCAAAGTGTCATCCACGGCCATACCTTTGAGCTGCACTGCTGTCACCCCAGGCTGTTCCGGACATTCCTTTGTGAACCATGTTGATGTGGCAATCACATCGCCATCTCGAACGATGCCAAGGTGCACAACATCTTCGTAGGTGTCCTCTGCATAGTGGGCATGTGTGATGGGCGTTCCTTTGCGGAGTACACGTACACGCAGCGGCATGATCTGCTCAATCGTGAGGCGCTCGACCATGAGTTACTGCACCGATGAGACGGAAACCGCATCGCCATGCGAGCGTGCGCTGCGGTACATCGCTTCCACAATGCGGTGTGCTTCTAATGCAATCGAGAAGTCAGGGAAGCCAGGCTCCTTGTCCACTGCAGAAAGAACAAATGCAGCGTCGGGGTTCGCGTCTTTCAACGCGAGCGGCGCGGTCTTTGCAAGAAGCTCTTCGCCCTCCAGAGACCCTGTGGTGCCGTCCGCATTGCTCCATGTCACGGGGCCAAACCAATCATCGCCCGCGATGATGACGGTGCGGTTCTCGCAGAACACTTCAACGTTGCGCAAACTGGGTCGCGAAAGATTGTCATGCCAGATGGTGGTCAAGGTGCCGATGGCCCCGTTGGCAAACTGCACTGAAGCTGCAACGCAATCTTCGATTCCTTCGATGCCATGTTGGTATGTGGCGCGTGCGCTGACCGACGAGACGTCGCCGATGAGAAAGCGCAACATGTCTACGTCATGGATGCTGTGCTCTAACAGTGTGCCAGCACCAGCTTTTTCAACATCTCCACGCCATGTTGATTTGTAATGTCCTTGCACGGGGATGAACTGATCATCGCGAAAGACAACAGCCATGGGTGCACCTGCGGCGGGGTCTGAGATCAACTCACGTGCCCACATGTATGCAGGAGAGCGACGCAAGATGAGACCGCACTGGTGTGTGAGTCCTGATGTAAGTGCTGCGTTGTACATGTCACGCGCATTATCAAAGCCGGTACTCAACGGCTTCTCGCAGAAGAATGGTTTGCCTGCTGCAATACACATATCAACCAGTCGCTGATGTTCGCTTGTCCATGTACAGATGTACACAACATCGCTGCTGTTGATGACTTCTTCTTCGGAATGCATCACGGTGCTACCAGAACCTTGCGCAAAAGTTTCTGCACGTGCCATGTCGATGTCATAACAACCGCCACGCACCATGGAGACTCCGGAACGCTTCAGCATCTTTGAGTGAAACGTTGCAATATGTCCCGTACCAATAAAGCCAACAACGGGGGACACTTCTGAGTTCGTCACACCCATGACGATAAATGAAAACGCCCGGTGGCTTGCAATCTTTCGACTGAAGCCACCGGGCGTTTCCCAGTGCTTGTTAAGGAGCGACTAGCGCTTCTTTGCTGCCTTCTTTACAACCTTCTTTACAACCTTCTTTGCAACGGCCTTCTTGACAACCTTCTTAGGTGCTGCCTTCTTCACAACCTTCTTAGCGACAGGCTTCTTTGCAGCAGCCTTCTTCTTAGCTGGTGCTGCCTTCTTCTTTGCAGGAGCGGCTGCCTTCTTTGCTGCTGGTGCAGGAGCTGCCTTCTTGGTGTTCAGCTTTGGAGCTGGTGCAACACCGAGTGCAATGTCCTTGAAGCCCTTAAGAGCTGTGATCTTGGCAACTGTTTTTGCCTTGATCTGGATTGTTTCTCCGGTGGCCGGGTTACGACCGGTGCGTGCTGGACGCTTGATCTTTGCAAATTTTGCAAAACCGGAAATGTTTACGACTTCACCCTTTGCAACATTGGCGAGGATTACATCAATGGTTCCCTCGACCAATTTTGCTGCGGTCTTATTATCGACCTCAGTGTGGAGTGCTACTGCTTGAATGAGTTCACGCTTCTTCATGGACTTCACCGTATTCCATCTAGCCAGTGAAAACGGGGATTTCCAGCACTAGTTTCTGGTCACACCCAAAGCGGGGGATGTGTCTACTTGATGAGGGTGAATGCAGGGTTCATGAAGGTGGCGCCGTCGCTTGCCTTCGTGCAGACCCCTTCAAGGCAGATGGTGCGACCCAACGCAATGCCACCGATGGTGCGTCGACCCGTCCAAATGGCAGTAACAAAGCCTGTTTCATCGCGCAAAGTGACAACCAAAGCGGGCACACCATGCGCAGGGCGGGTGCGCATCCGTGTCACTTTTCCACAG
Source organism: Acidimicrobiaceae bacterium (assembly GCA_947446815.1). Lineage (GTDB taxonomy): Bacteria > Actinomycetota > Acidimicrobiia > Acidimicrobiales > Ilumatobacteraceae > UBA2093. The sequence continues at coordinate 63,308 of CANFGT010000004.1, read as the reverse complement.
ACAGTGACAGGTGTACGCAATGGCACATCCACCATTGGCATGCCAATCACAGGCTCTGCGGGTGCTGAATCAGCCTTTTTACGGCGAAAAAGCGCCATTTTCCGACCTATTTGGTTCCGATGAGGGCGGCGCGAATATCTGCGTCGCAATCGCCACTGGCGAGAACCATCACTTCATCATGCGCATGAAGCACGGTGTCGGGTGCTGGTGTCACCACGTGGCCGTCGCGGATCACAGCAACAACTGTTGCTTCGCGAGGAAGTTGTAGTGAGCCAATTGTTTGGTTGATGGCGGGTGATCCATCGGCCAAAGTCACCTCTGCGAGGCCGGACTTGCCATGGTCAAACGCCATCAAACGAACCAATGAACCCTCGGTGACGGCCTCTTCAACGAGGCCGGTGAGGAGGTGCGGGGTAGAAACAGAGACGTCCACGCCCCACATTTCGTTGTACATCCATTCGTTGTTCGGGTAGTTCACACGAGCCACAACGCGAGGAACCCCAAATTCCTGCTTCGAGAGAAGCGAGATCACGAGGTTGTCTTCGTCGTCTCCGGTGACTGCTGCGACAACATCGGCATCGGAAACACCAGCTGCGGTGAGAATGTCGACTTCACAAGCATCGCCCTGAATCGATGTAATGGAATCAGTGTTTTCAACACGTGAAACGGCATTTGGGTCGTTGTCGATGATGACAATGGTGTGGCCGGAAGCGGAGAGCTGCTTAGCCATGTAACGGCCGACGCTTCCGGCTCCTGCGATAACAATCTTCATCAGTGTGCTCCTGCGACTGTTGAGCCATTGTCGAATGACTCGATTTGATCGGCGGTGCCGAGAACGTGAATGAGGTCGTTTTCTTGCAACAACGTGGCAACGTCAGCAACTTGTGCAGAGCCATTGCGAACGATGAGCGCAATTTGAATGCCTGCATCAGCAACTTTTGTGCCCGCAAGTTCTGCAGAAACACGACGCTCTGCAAGATGGAACGTTGCTGTTGGGTCGCTCCACTCGGTGGTGCCACGACGGGGAAGTACGTACTGCATGGTGCGGTTACTTGCCCACGCAACAGCAGCAACGGTGGATACACCTAGGCGCTCGTAAATCTTTGCGCGCTTCGGGTCGTTGATGCGAGCAACAACGCGCTCCACGCCGAACATCTCGCGTGCCACGCGTGCAACGAGAATGTTGGAGTTGTCTCCATTAGTGACAGCAACAACAGCGCAATCGCTTGTGATACCAGCGGTGATCAAAAGGTCACGGTCGAATCCGATTCCGGTGAGTGTGCGACCTTTGAAGTTTTCGCCAAGTCGACGGAAAGCTTCTGGCTTACGGTCGATGATGACAACTGAATGCCCTTCGGCATCTAGTTCTCGCGCAACGGTGGAACCCACGCGTCCGCAGCCAACGATGATGGTGTGCATGATTTAGACCTCCTCGGTCCCGTGATCTGTCATATGAATGGGGATAGAAAGCACGGCTGTGTGTGGACGGTGCAGCAATTTTGCCTTGAGGGCAAATGCGCTTCCGTTGTGGAGCCACTGTGTGCGCCACGCGGTGACGAACTCAGGAATAATGACCGTGATGATGTCGTCATCGTGTTTGTCATCAAGTTCGTCGAGGAACTGCATGATGGGGTTCGTGAGCTCACGATAAGGCGAGTACACAATGTCGAGTTCAATCGGCACATTGTATTCACGCCACTGCTTTTCAATGCGCTGACGATCTTCGTCATCACTTGCAACGGTGACTGCAACAAGGCGATCGGGGTGGAGCGACTTCGCATAGTTCAAGCCATGCAAAACGCCCTTGTTGATTCCACCAACAAGCACAACCATGGTGTGCGTTTCGCGACGTGGCCAGTAGCCAGGCTCTACGTGAACGGCTTGGTTTCCCTTTTCGTAGTGGTTGCCGATGGACTTAAAGGTCCACACTGCAAACGGAATGATGATGGCAGGGATCCATGCGCCCTCGGTGAACTTTGAAACAACAACAATGGCTGCAATAAGGCCTGTCGTCGTTGCACCAATGGCGTTGATTACCAAACCGAGACGCCAGCCATCTTCACGCAGCTTCAGGTGGTGCTTGACCATGCCCGACTGGCTGAGTGTGAAACCTGTGAACACACCAAAGGCGTACAGCGGAATCAGTTTCGAGATGTCACCGTTAAAGGCAATGATGAGAATGCTTGCGACTGCGGCGAGGAACAACACGCCGTTCGAGAACACCAGACGTGAACCGCGGTTGAAGAACTGGCGGGGGAGGTAGCCATCCTTTGCGATGATGGATGCCAGGCGAGGGAAGTCTGCGTATGCAGTGTTCGCGGCGAGAATCAAGATGAGGAATGTTCCGATCATCGTGGCCCAGAACATGACGCCTTTGCCGTTGTACAAGTACTGCGCCATCAGACCAAGTCCGTTGCCGTCGTGCTCGCCACGGAATGGCTTGAGGTGCACGGCAAGAACAGAAACTCCGAGGAAGCAGGAACCAAGGATTCCGCCCATCCACATCAATGTGGTGGACGCGTTCTTGCTTTCAGGTTTTTCAAATGCAGGAACGCCGTTTGAAACAGCTTCCACTCCTGAGAGTGCAACTGCACCCGAAGAGAAAGCGCGAAGCAACATGTACAGACCTAGCGAACCATTTCCGGCTGCAAGCGTGGCGGCTTCTTCGCTCAACATTGATTCTGGAATTGGGCCAACGTGTTGAACGAAGATGCGGTACAGGCCCGTGAAAATGAGAATGATGAGCATCACGATGTAGAAGTACGTCGGACCAGCGAATGCTGCTCCGGATTCCTTCACGCCGCGAAGGTTCATCACGGTCATGATGAAAATGCAGAACAAACAGAGTGGCACAGCCCATGATCCACTGAGACCAGTGGCGGTTCGGATGGCGAGCACGCCGCCGGCAACACTCACCGAGACGGTGAGGATGTAGTCAACAAGAAGCGATGAACCAGCAACAAGCGCGGGAAGAGAACCGAGGTTCTCGCGACTCACGATGTATGCGCCACCACCTGATGGGTACGCCATGATCGTTTGGCGGTACGACATGACCACGATGGCCAAGAGCACACACACGATGATGGCGATGGGAAGAAGTGGGCGGAACGCAGCTGCGCCAGCGCCAGCACCCATGAGAAGCACCACGAGAATTTCATCGGTTGCATATGCAGTGGATGAGATCGCGTCGGATGCAAAAACGGGAAGCGCAATCTTTTTGCTGAGGCGCTGGTGTGCTTCCTCTTCGCTAGAGATGGGGTTGCCGAGAAGGAATTTTTTAATTGAAGCCATATTTCACCGCAGGGCGGTGATTACTACTCTAAGCACGCCATGTGTCTGGTCGTGCATCTAGAGGGGCCAGAGAACGAATTGTTAACAAACCCGCAATTGCTGACACGTTTGGTGAGATTTACGGCTTCATTAGAACGCGCCCGAAAGCCTGGCGGCTCTCGATATAGCGATGCGCATCAGCAGCTTCAGCCAGATGGAAGACCTTGTCTGTGACAACGGTCAAATCGCCTGATGCAACGCGGTCGAGGAGCGCAGAAATCATCGGGTGAGTACGACCACCGTTCATGGCCATTTCGGCACCGAGGAAGACCCCGTGAATCTCTGCGTTCTTGCCCATAAGTCCACCAATTTGTGGCGGCTGGGGCTCGCGGCCCGCGTTGCCGACGTAACTCACACGACCGCGGTAGGCGAGCGAGGCGATGCTGGCTTCAAGAGTTTTTCCGCCCACTGGGTCAACAACGAGGTTGACGCCCTTGCCCTCTGTGATCTCCATAATTGTGTGTGCAGTATCAACCTGTACGTAGTTGATTGCGTAGTCAAGGCCGTAGTCCTTGAGACGTGCGAGGCGATCATCGCTCGACGCAGTTGCGAACACTGTTGCGCCTGCTGCCTTTGCTAACTGAATTGCTGCGAGTCCGACTCCACCGGCACCTGCCTGAATCAGAACTGATTCACCTGCTTGCAACCGACCGAACTCAAACAAGCAATCGTGTGCCGTACCAAATTCAATAGGTACGCCGGCACCTTGTTGAAGTGACACTCCATCGGGCAACGCCCACACTGATGCGGTTGCAACGCTGACAACTTCAGCGTGTGACCCGTATGCCATTGTCGCAACGACAGGTTGACCCTTCACAAAATCAGCGACACCGTCGCCCACTTCGCGAATGATGCCAGAACACTGATAACCCACGATGTGCGGTGTTGTTGCAAGAACGCCACCCTGACGATGCAAGAGATCCCCACCTTGGATACCGATGAATGCGACATCGATGAGGACGCCACCTTTGCGAAGTTGTGGCTCCGCCACTTCTTCATAACGGAACACTTCAGGTCCGCCTACAAGGTCATACACAGCAGCTTTCATGGCTGTGACAGTAGTGGTCAACGATGGCGCCGTCGTACCTGAGGTGCAAGCGCGATGACAATAGTGACAAGTGTGGCCAATGCGAATGCCGACTGGTTTGGCATCTCTCCGGGATGGCTCAGCAACTGGCCGATCGCAATTGGAATGGTCATTGAATTGCTCCGACTCAGGAATGATGTTGCACCGAATTCGCCAAGCGATACTGCAGCTGCGAATCCGGCGGCACGCATGAGAGCAGGACGGATGAGGGGCAATTCGATGCGTGCCCACGTTCGCCATGGCGATGCACCTAACGATGCAGAGGCGTCGTAGAGGTCTGTTGGTATTGCTTCGATTGCTGGCTGCAGTGTGCGAAGCGAGAGCGGAAGAGCGATGACGGAGTGAATCACTGGGATTAACCACCACTGTGAGCGCCAATTGAATGGCCATGTGTTGAACGTGACAATGAGCCCGAGACCAAGTGTGACTGCCGAGATGGTGAGGGGAAGCGCGGTGAGGACAGGAATGAAAGAAGTTCTGTTGCGCGCCATGCTGATGATGAGCGCCGCAGTTGTTGCAAGAACAGCGCAGAGTGTGGCGAACATAAATGAGGTGGTGAGGGTATGAGAGATATTGACGCCTACCGATTCCGTTGATCCATCGAATAGCCATCGATAACCACTAATGGTGAAGCGTCCTTTCAATGTGAACGAGCGAATGATGACCGCAACAAATGGCGTCAACACGATGAAGAGTGGTGCAGCAAGCGAGAGGAGAATCACTCCGCGCAATCGTGTTGGAGGTTCTGAGTAGGCCTGAATCGTCTGCGAAGGGTCGTCCAGTTTTAGCGGTGATGCACGGCTGAAACGAATCACGATAAGTACAACAGCTGCTTGTAGCACGGCGAGCGATGTTGCAGTCCGAGTGTTGCCGAGTCGGACAGCCTGCGTAAAAATTTCTGACTCGATGGTGCGATGAGAGATGCCACCAAGAATGGTGACGATTGCGAAGCTGGTGAAGCAAAACAGGAAGACGACTGTTATTGCACTGCGAAGTGACGTTCGAATATGCGGTAGGACAACGTAGAAGAAGGTGCGGATACGGCCAGCACCAAGATCGGCTGCAGTGTTTTCAATCGCGCGGTCTAGCAGCATCCATTGTGGGCTGACCATGCGCACAACGACAGCCACATTGAACACGACATGCGCCCACAGAATTCCTGGCACCGCTGCATTCGGAAGGATTGCTTTGATGCCTGTTGCAACAACAACGGCCGGCATGAGGAAGGGGACAGTGATGAAGCCCGTCATTGCGCGAGAGAATCGAATCGTGTGGCGTGAGATAGCCCATGTGAATGGAAGTGCCACGAGAACTGCAAGAACAGTGGAAACTATTGCTTGCCAGAAGGTGAACCACCACACGTCGCGTAGTGATTGATCAGTGATTGAGTGAATAAGTTCTGAGACACGGGCAAATTTGACAACCATCGTGATGACAGGAAACGCAAAGAAAAGAGCGAACGCCAGGATCACAGATGCTTGTGCGCGTCGAGCAACGCGTGTCACTGAATTCATTACAAGAAGATGTTTCTCCATGCGTCAATCCAGCCGTCACGATTTTTCTCGATAGTGGCTGCATCAAATGTTTCTGTTGTTGTCGGGCGTACGGCGTATTTTGTAAACACTTCAGGCAATACAGCGGCTTTATTCACCGGATACACAAACAGAGTGGTGGGCATTGACTCTTGGAACTTCTTTGCCAATAGATATTCCACTAACGCACGCGCCATTTTCTGATGCTTTGTTCCTCGCAACATTCCAACGTATTCAACGGAATGAAAACACGTGGACGTAATGACACCGGTTGGTGCATCGGTGAGCGGTATTTCTGCAAACATCACTTCTGCTGGCGGGCTAGAACCATATGAAACAACAAGTGGATACTTGCCTTTGCCGGTGGAGCCTGAGAAGTCTGCTGTGTATGCAGATGTCCAGTCGGCAGAGACACGCACGCTGTTTGCCTTTAGTTGCTTCCAGTAGGTCTGCCATCTGTCTTCACCAAAGTGATGGATACTGGCAAGAAGAAACGCAAAGCCAGGTGCGGAGTTCACAGGATCTTCCACGCTGAGCAAACCCTTGTATTGAGGCTTCACAAAATCTTCGAAGGTGGTGGGCACTGCAATGTTGCGTGATGCAAACCATGACTTGTCGAAGTTGACGCACACGTCGCCTTCATCAACGGCTTGATATTCATCGAGAACTTTGCCCGAAACGGCACGTGAGATGAAGGTGTTGTCGATGCCGAATATGACATCGCCCTCGGGGTTGCCCGCCGTAAGAATTGCTTTACTCACCATTGCGCCCGTGTCGCCCGCGGTCACCACATTTACTTTTGGCCCGTACTGCGTGGTGAAATCATCAAAGACGCCTTTTTCTGGCGTAAACGCGTCGTAGGCAATGAGCGTGATTTCTTTGGGGATGTCATTCGATGATTCGGACTGGATAGCGCAACTTGCTAAAGCGCTGCCTGCAATGAGAAGGGCAAGAATCTTTTTCATTTGTGGGTTCCTGTGGCTGAGGTAGAGATGACGGCGAGTGCGCCCGTGCGTACAGAGATAGAAATGACGGGTGAGACGACAACGTTGCTCACACCGCGAGATGCAAATGAACGCAATGTGCTGCGCTTGAGTTCCCACTGCAGACCCGAAGTGATGACACCCTTCGCGTGTCCACCTAAAGGAAGCAGCGAAATGATGTCGCCGACTGTTCCTTCGAACTGTGCAGATTCTCGTGGAGTCACGATGCGAACATGTTGCGCTCCAATGTGGGCCGTCATAGTTGCTTCATCTGCGTGTGCAACCAATGAGTGCACCATTGCCAGCAAGTGATCGAAGCGGTCGCCTCCACCAGATACAAGATGAATGTGTCGATACTCAAACTTGCGTGCAAGCTGCAACGCAAGTTCTGTATCGGTGAAGTCTTTGTCGCTTGGGTGCTCAATGATTTCGGCGTCGCTTGCGTGCGCTGCTGCCAAATGTTCTGGACGAATCGAATCCATATCGCCCACCAAAACATCGGGCGTGAATCCCATTGCTACGGCATGAGCCCACCCTGAATCTGCAGCGATAACTAGGGCTGCATCGGGAAGGTGAGACATGACAGGTACATCCGGTGCATTTCCACCAATGAATATGAGTGCGTGGCGAGGAGCCATTCCGTTTCCCTCCGCTGGCATTACCCAGATCAGGTTGTGGGTCGGTAGCCGCGGCCACCCTCTCAGCCCGCCGAATCGTGCGAGCTCCCCTTGGTTGTGTTGTGAAGACTAGCGGGCGATGCGTTGAACGTCGGGCTCGATGAAGATGAATCGAGCAGTGGGGACGGCAGCACGCATTGATACTTCTGCCTCATCGATGATGCGGCTCACATCGCCTGCGGTCAGTGCTGGGTCAAAGATTGCTTTCGCAGCAACAAGCAGAGTCTCTGGCCCGAGGTGTTCGGTATGCATGTAGATCACTTCTGAAACAAATTCATGATTACGCAAAGCAGAAATCAGAGCAGTGCGATCATCAAGCGAGGCAGATTCTCCAATGAGCAATGCCTTCATCTCAAATCCGAGAATGAAGGCAACGGCAACGAGCAAAACACCAATGGCAACAGAACCTGCGGCGTCCCAGCGTGGGTTATGCGTGAAGTGACCAACCACTACACCAATCATCGCAATAACAAGGCCAGCTTCTGCAGCGATATCTTCCAATAACACGGTGGGAAGCTCGGGAGACTTTGAAACACGAATGAATTGCCAATAGCTCTGCTTGGGGTTCTTGACGTGTGCGACTTCTTTCAATGCGGTGCGCAATGAATAGGACTCCAGCAAAATCGCGACCGCAAGAATGCCGATTGCGATTGGAAGGCTTTCAGTTTCATGTGGGTGACGCAGTTTGCTGATGCCTTCGTAGATGGCGAACAAACCACCCATGCTGAACATCACGAGGGCAACAACGAAGGCCCAGAAGTAGCGCTCACGTTCATGACCAAAGGGATGCTCTTCGTCGCGCACCTTGGAGGAACGCTTGGCGCCCAACATGAGAAGACCCTGGTTGCCTGTATCGGCGAATGAGTGCACGGCTTCGGCGGCAAGGCCGGCGGAACCAGTGAGAAGGAAGCCAACAAACTTTGCGATGGCTATTCCCATGTTGGCGAAAAATGCCGCGATGATTGCCTTACGACTGCCTTCGTTCATGCGTCTAGGTTGTCACATAGAGGTGTCAGGCCTCGGAACTTCATATATGGGGGTATGTAATGGGTGTTCTCGACGGGAAAATCGCGGTCGTCACGGGCGGGGGTCGCGGAATTGGTAAAGCCATCTCGCTTGCACTTGCGGCAGACGGCGCAACAGTCGCAATCAACTATCGCCGAGACAAAGATGCGGCCGAAGAAACGTTGCGCGAAATTCTTGACGCAGGTGGTTCCGCAACGATCCATCAAGGCTCGAACGATGTACCTGCAGAAAACTTTGCACTGGTGCAAGAGATCATCGCAACGCACGGTGGTATCGACATTGTTGTTGTGAACGGCGGCAATGCATCAAAAGGTCGCAGTGTGGTTGATACCGAAGCCGAAGAAGTGTGGAACCTTGTTGCTACCCATGCGCTCGGACCTCATCAGTTGTGTCGCGCGTTCCTGCCACACATGCGCACTCGTGGCGGTGGTCATGTGGTGTTTATTTCGTCCGTGGCGACCAGTGGCATGTCGGCCAATGGTGCTCCGTACAACATGGCAAAGGCAGCAATGGAAGCACTAGCGCTCACACTTGCCAAGGAAGAACGCCCTCACAACATCCGTGTGAACATCGTGGCGCCTGGCCTAGTGGAAACTGATATGGGAGTGCGTCTTGCTCGTGCCATTACGGGTAACCGCGAAGCGGACGACTTGCGATTCATGGACGCTGGCGCACCTTTCGGTCGTGTCTGCCAGCCCGAGGACATTTCTCAGGCCGTGCTCTATTTCTGCTCTCCGCAAGCCTCGTACGTCACGGGTCAGCGCATTCAGGTTGATGGCGGCGGGTCCAACCTGCGTGTGGGGCAGTAACCGCTGTTGGGTGTCGCTAACCTTCGGGGCGTGAGCAGTCCTCTTGCCCCCCAGAACGCCGACACGATTATTGAAATCACCGAAGAAGGCATCAAGCAGCTTTTGTTGTTGCGTGATGAAGAACCTGAGAAGGAACGTCTCGGTCTTCGTCTTGAAGTAATCGCCGCACCCGGTGAAGATTTCACATACGACTTGTCGTTTGAAATTGTCACGCAAGCTGCGTTCAGCGATGAAGTACGCACCATCGGCGGACTGAAGGTCATCATCCCGCTGAATTCGTTTGAACACATCAATGGTGCGTCGCTCGATTTCAATGAACGTCAAGGCCTCATTATTCGTAACCCGAATAAGCCACCTGCACCGATGATCGATGGTCTTGTCAATGATGATGAATTAGCTGCGGCAGTCGAAGCAGTGATCTCTGTTGATGTGAATCCTTCGCTTGCTGCACATGGCGGCTTCGTCACATTCGTGGGCCACGACAACGAAGGCGTTGCGTATCTCACCATGGGCGGCGGTTGCCACGGTTGCTCCATGAGCAAGATGACAATGCTCGAAGGCGTGCAAACCACATTGGTGGAGCAAGTGCCAGGCATTCTGAAGGTGCGCGACGTGACAGACCACGCCACCGGCTCAAACCCGTACTACAGCTAATTCACCCTGCGCAATGGGCGCGCGTGAAATGCTGTGGAGATGCATGTCTCGCAGTTGTGGTCGTATCCGGTCAAGTCCATGGTCGGCGGAACCGTTGATTCCATTGAAGTAACACCGCTCGGTATTTCAGGTGATCGTCATTGGGCGATTCGTGATCTGGAGCGCGGCGGTATTCGCGGAGCCAAAAAGATCGGTGATCTTATGAAGTTCACCGCAGTGCGCACTGGTGAAGCTGTGAACATCACGTTGCCTAATGGTGCGGTGGTCTCGTCGAACGATGCGAATGTGAACTCCGCATTGTCCGAAGCGCTGGGAATCTCTGTTGCACTCGAGTCGCTTCCCGCTGATGGAAATCTTCAACACTTCCGTCGTGGCCCATCCGATTCCACAGACCCAATGGTGGAACTACGTGGCGTCTTTGGTCGTGACGAAGATGAACCGCTGCCGGACTTCAGCGTATTTCCGCCCGAAGTAATGGAATTTGAATCGCCCCCAGGAACGCATTACGACTGCTGGCCATTGTTAGTGATGACAACGTCAGCGGTGCAGGCATTGCGCGATGCTTTGCCTGAGTCTGTGATTGACATGCGTCGCTTTCGCCCCAGCATGGTGATTGATGGGGCAGAGGCGGGTCACCCAGAGTTTTCTTGGAAGGGCCGCATGGCATCAATTGGTTCAGCAGTCATTGAGTTTCTCGACCCTTGCCCGCGATGCGTGATGGTGACGCGAGAGATCAACGCGGACATCCCACAGGACCGTTCCATCTTGCGGCACATCGTGCGTGATTTGAATCAGAACCTCGGCGTGTACGCACGCATTGTGCAGCCCGGTGCTATTTCAGTAAATGATTCTGTGATATTTCAATAATTTGCGACACACCGAATGCCTATGGTGATGGGTATGGGAATTCTTCAGAACCTTAAGCAACGCAAGGCAGAACGTGCGTTCACAGATGCATCGGCTGCGTATAGCGCGGCATATGCACAGTGGAAAGCGGAAGAAGACAAAGTTGACGAGATGCTCACGATTGTGCGTGACTGCATGGAAGGTCGCACGCACGAACAGTTTGTTGACATGACGGATCACGGCTTCATGCTTGATGCCGATGAATTCCCCATCGCATTTTTGCAAGGCGCTGCCTATCTCGAAATCGTGAAGGCTCCCTCGCAGTACAGCGGGGGATACGGCGGTGTTTCGTTCCCGCTGTTCGGCGGAGTTCGAATGAACACCGGTGGCATGAAAGGCAACATCACGACCGGTGCTGAATCCATCTCCGTCACAGACGAGGGTCATGCGATGGTTACCAACAAACGCATCATGTTCACCGGAGCGGTCCGCACGCACGAGTGGAAATTCGCCAAGCTCATGAACATGACACATGCTCCGCTTGGGTACACCGTGTTTGCCTCCAGTGGCTCCGGTAAGCCTGCGGGCATTGGTTATGGCGAAGGTCCAGCAACAGAAGTGCAATTCCGCCTCGAACTTGCTGCAGCAATGGCTCGCAATACGTTGGCGAAATATTTCGATGAGCTCACAGTGGAGAAACAGAAGCACTCTTCTGAGGCGCCTGTGCCTCCTGCGCCCGTCGCATAGTTAGTCTCCCAGTATGCGAATAGGCGTACTCACTGGCGGAGGCGATTGCCCAGGTTTGAACGCAGTGATCCGCGCAGTCACACGTAAGGCCATTAACGATCATGGGGACACTGTGGTCGGGTTCTTCGATGCTTGGGATGGCGTTCTGGAAAAGCGCACGATTGAGCTCACGGTGGCCCACCTCGCAGGCTTCCTTCCGCGCGGTGGCACCATTCTGGGCACTCGTCGCGGAAGTCCGTACGACCACCCAGATGGTCCGGAGCGGGTCAAAGAAAATCTTGCCGAACTGGGTGTTGACGCACTCATTGTGATTGGTGGCAATGGTTCATTGTGGGTGGCATCGAAACTGAACACAGAGATGGGAATTCCTGTTGTTGGCGTGCCGAAGACAATCGATAACGATGTCGCGGAAACTGATGTGTGCTTTGGTTTCCACACTGCGGTGCAAATCGCCACCGAAGCAATTGATCGTTTGCACACCACGGCAGAAAGCCACGACCGTGTGATGGTGGTGGAAGTAATGGGTCGTGACACCGGATGGATCGCAACGTATGCAGGGATCGCGGGTGGTGCAACAGCGATTCTCATCCCCGAACGCCCCTTCGATATTGATGACATCGCCAATGAAGTCATGCGTAAGCATTCGCGCGGTCGTTATGCGTCCATCGTTGTGGTTGCCGAAGGCGCGATGCCGAAAGAAGGCACATTGCCGCAGCCCAAGTACGACCTCGATCCATTTGGTCGTCCGCGTTTGGGTGGCATCAGTGTGGAAGTGGCGCGTGCAATTGAAGAACGCACCGGTTATGAAACACGTGTGGTGCAGATCGGTCATGTCCAACGCGGCGGAACACCCAATGCATTCGACCGTGTGTTGTCCACGCGTTTGGGCATTGCAGCAGTGGAAGCACTGCATGCAGGGGAGTGCAACACAATGGTGGGCGTGCGCAATGAACAAATTGTTCGAGTACCGCTCTCGCATGTCGTGGGTAAAACTCGTTATGTCGACCTGTCGTTGTACGACGATGTCGCCACCGTGTTCTTTGGCTAACAGCACGCTCATTGGCGCGCACTTCAGCAATTAGCGGCGCTTACCCTGCTGCTTGGCCTTCTTCGCGGCCTCTTCAGCTTTTCTTGCCTTGCGCGCATCGCGCTTTGCAGCTTGTTCTGCCTCGTCCTTTTCAAGCACGCCCATGTTTGCTACTGCAGACGGCATAGCAAAGCGCTCATCTTCAACAACAAGTTGACGGAAGCCCTTGAGCGAGCGGGAGTACTGAATCACCATGAGGCGAACTGCATCCATGCCGAACTTTTCGATGGCTTTTGGAAGGAGCACATGCAACTCTTCCAAGGTGGGGTCTTCAGAAGAATCACCCAACTCTTCGATGGACCACTGTGTGCAGGGCTCGGCGAGGATGACGCCAGAGTCGTGAGCTACGCGGCGCTTTGCAATACCGTCACGCACAAGTGCGCCCAACGTTGCAGTGTCTTCGAATGCGCCTTCAGAAAGTCCGACGATGCGAGCGAATGCGTCCTTGAGGTCGCCTTCCAATGCGCATGCAAGTGTTGCGATCGTTGAGTCCTCGAGATTTTCAAATGCTGCGGTGTAGCGGCGGTCGAGGAGGAAGCGGTCCTTGTCTTCGTTCATAAGGTGCCTTTCAGAAGTACCTCGCAAGGCTAATTGGTTGCGCGGTCATCGAGACATCTTCTGTCAACTGGTCGAAAGAGAAGTCATCGAGTCAACGCTTGCAGCTCCAGAACATGCACTTTCATGGGTAATCCGGTGGTGATGCTCGGCAAAGAGCCGCGGATGCCAAGGCTGGAACGCCATGTGACCTTCCATTGGATGGACATTTTGGTGTTGTAGATGTGCACTGGCTTCGTGTGCGAGGCGGACTTGTAGGCGTACATGCAATTGGTTGTTGCGCGATCACCTATTGATGATGACCACGGACGACCCGGACCCGCGCACGACACCGCACTATGTCCGTCGCCAGGTGAGTAGATGAGTTTGTTCGGTGTTGCAGTGGTGGTGACCGATACGGGGCCGCCCGGTGTTTGTATCCAGGCCGTCACACTGATCGGTTTCCACACCAACTGTGGAACCCAGAACCACGTACTAATGCCGACAACCATTTGATGGCTCGGTGGTGCGGTGCGCATCAACAACGTGGGGACCAACTTCGACACTTTGCTTCCTGCAGATTGCGCAACGCGGGTCGGTGCGTCCGTGCGTATCCATTGATAACCCACGATCTTGTTTCCGCATGCTTTGAAGAACAACGTTTCTTGTGCAGTGGCAGCATTGCCAACTTCGGTGGTGACGGGGTCAATGCCACTCACTGTTTCCCACACGCATCCGTCACTGGCCGGTGGTGCATCAAAACGCACTTGTGCTTCGATGTTCTCGCCGTCGGTGCTGCCAGAGCCCGACGATGTGCCAGAGCCCGACGATGTGCCGGTGCCAGAACTGCCAGAACCGGCCGCCATGGCAGTTGGCGGATGATGCAACGGAATCACTGAGAGAACGGCAGCGATGGAAAGGACAAATGTTGTCGTACGGGCAAATGGGCTCGGCATCGAGAATCTCCTGTGTGGGCTATTTCATTGGGTTTTCAGCGGACGGGGATTGTGACGGACATCAGGACGGCTGTGCAGTCGGGTGTCCCGAGTGCGGGAGATGTGTACGCCGATAGCATGGAAAGACCCCGAAATCGGGTGTCTTTTAGCGAAAGCGGATGGGTGACTATGACCCAACAGCATCCAGAGATGGCAGAGGAGCAGGCATTCATCCTGTTCGCGTATGAATGTTTAGAAGCCAGCAAAACCGGCGCTATGAAGATTCGCGAGCTCACCTCATCTGGCCCTGGGGGCACCTTTCAAGCACGACTCGAACGCAATGTTTTTGATGAAAACCTGGTGCACCGTCTCGAGCAATTAGATCTCGGTGATGCTGCATTGGTGTTTGGTCGTATCGACCGCACGGCGGAAGAAGGCGATGAAGTCGAGGCGTTCCACATCGGGCGTCTTGCAGTTGCCGATGCGAATCGTGAACCTGTTGTTGTTGACTGGCGCGCACCTGTTGCCGAGCCGTTCTATCGCGCCACTGGCCGTGAGCCCATGGGTTTGTTGCGTCGTCGTCACTTCGTTGTTGAAGCTGCACGTTTGTTGGCGCTTGAAGATGAACTCTTTGGTGAAGGTCATCTTGGTATTGGCAACGATGAAGGTCTTGGTGGCGAAGATGATCCGCGTCAAGGTTTGCGTGGCTACAGCACGTTGCTCACTGCGTTAGGGCGTAGTCGCACGGGTCAACTTGGCGACATCGTTGCCACCATTCAGTCAGAGCAAGACGAAATCATTCGTTCACCGCAAGCGGGAGTGTTGGTGGTGCAGGGTGGTCCCGGCACCGGCAAAACCGTTGTTGCATTGCACCGCGCTGCATACCTTCTCTATACGCATCGTTTCCCTCTGGAAGATCAAGGCGTGTTGGTAATTGGTCCGAACCGCATCTTCTTGCGTTACATCGAACGCGTGTTGCCGTCACTCGGTGAAGCAGGCGTACAGCAAGTGATTCTCGGGGACCTTATTCCGGAAGTGCAGTTCGGCGGACGTGAGTCATCGTCTGTGGCGCGTGTGAAGGGTCAGAAGAAGATTTCGCGCGTCATCGACAAGGCAATCTTTGACCGCGAGCGCTCATTGCGTGAAGACGTGGTATTGCCATACAGCACTGGTTATGTACGTTTGCGCGCCGAAGAGTCTGTGCACATCATCAAGGCCGCACGTCGTCGTTTCCCACGCCACAACGCGGGTCGTCGCTTTGTAGAAAACGAAGTGTGGTCTGCAATGGCTGCAACTTTCCGTGGTGAAGCAGAAGTCGATGATGTACGTGATGCATTGCGCGAGATGCCTGAGATGCGCGCCGTATTTGAGCGGATGTGGCCATTGCTGACTCCAGCGCAGTTATTGCATGATCTCTTTGGTTCAAAGGCGTTGCTCAAGCTTGCAGCGCAAGGCATCTTGCCCGAGGCGGAATATCTCACATTGCATCGTGAGCGCTCAGAGTCAGTGGCAGATGTGCGTTGGACTACTGCAGACGCCGCATTGTTAGACGAGGCTCGTTACCTTCTTGGTCCAAAGCCTCGCCGTAACGGCAAGATCAACGACGCTGATGAGATTCGTACATATGGCCACATCGTGGTGGACGAAGTGCAAGACCTCACACCCATGCAGTTGCGCATGGTGACGCGTCGCTCCCTTAGTGGCTCGATGACGTTGGTGGGTGACATTGCGCAAGCAACGGGACCACTTGCTGCAAACGATTGGAACGATGTGTTGGAACACTTGCCCAACAAGAAAGAGCCCCGCGTTGTAGGTCTTTCTGTTGGCTATCGCATCCCAGCACAAATTATGGAACTTGCCGACAAGGTGATGCTCGCTGCAACACCAGGTTTGCGTGCGCCTCGCAGTGTGCGCGAAGGCGATGAAGGCCCTGTCATCATTCCGGTTGCACAAGACGCATCACTAGTAGATGCAGTTGTACAACGTGCGCGTGAAGTCATTGCGCGTGATGGCGGTCGCGCTGCAATCATCTGCGCCGAGGACATCATTCCTGCCATCTCGGATGCATTAAATGCTGCAGGCATCAACCATGGGCTTGCTCGCGCGGCCGGACTTGATCAAGGGTTGTCGATTGTTCCCGCAACAATGGCAAAGGGCTTAGAGCTAGACGATGTCATCGTGGTGGAACCACAAGCTGTCATCGCAGAAGACCCTCAGGGTTTGCGCTTGCTGTATGTCACGCTCACGCGTTCAACACGCAGTTTGTCGGTCGTGCACAAGATGCCACTGCCCGACGCAATGCTGTAATACAAAGTGCCTTAGGCGCACTGATCCAATGCATTAACCAAAACTGGGTAGTCAGATGCTGGGGATCCATCGGTCATCTCTGCGTCGATACGAGCAAATTCTGCGTATGTCATGTTGTCTTTAATGTAGTTATACATGCACGAACATTGACTGTAAGTACCACCACTGCTACTGCAGCTACTCACGAAGTTGTTTGCAATTTCTGCGGTGTATCCGTAACTGGAATCGCTGCCGGAGTCAGAACCAGAGTCGTAACTGGAATCGCTACCAGAGTCGTAACTGGGATCGCTACCAGAGTCGTAACTGGGGCTAGCACTGGAATCAGAATTGGATGCAGAACTTCCGCATCCAGCAAACAAAATGAGAGTTCCGACCAAAGCAGTTCTTAAGAAAATCTTCTTCATATCGACAGTGTTTCATTGCGGAATAGGTCATCTGTGACTCTGGCCGAAATTGCCCAAATTCTGAACCCCCACAATGAGTTCGGTGAAGAAACTGACTGCAAATTACTTCAGTAGTGCAGGTGCTGTTTCCATAATCAACGCGAGGAAACGTGCGGCCTTGTCGGCTTCGGCTGGGCGCTTGCGCTCCACTGCAACATGAACAAAGCCAACGATGCGCTGAATGTCGTCAACAAGGTCAACCCCTGATGCGCGAATCTCTGGTTCCAACACCTTCCAAATGGCGTCGGTTTGTGCCACCTTATGCGCTTTGGTGTCGTTGTCGCCATCGACAACTGCTTGACCCAAACCTTGCACCACAGTGCCCAATTGCGCGAGTAACTCCAAAGCAGTTCCGGTGGGAACAGGAACAGTGGTGGACGTCTCGGACGGAGGCAAGGTGGTGTTGGCCGTCAAGATTTGTGTGGAGCACGAACTGAGTGCAACGGCGAACACACCAACAACAAGAAGGCGGGTTGAGTTCTTCATCGTGGGGCTCCGATGTCTAGTGAGGTAGCTGAATTAAACGGTGACGAGAATGCGCCCGGTGGCGAACTTCTCAACTGTGATGTCTGTGCCGTGCACGCTAACTGTCATGTCGCCTGCTGCGGTTGTGGCGCCAATTACACCGCTCATGCCAGGCATGAGGTTTGTCTTTTCGAGAAACTCGAGCATGCCAGGAGAGAACTCAAGCTCTTCAGGGATACGCGACACAATGAAGTGCTGACCCTCCGGGAGATCGGCCAACTTCACCGCAACCGGCGCAACATAGCCAGAGCCCGGAATGGGGTTGCCGTGCGGACACGTGGTGGGGTTGCCCAACTTGATGCGCATCGCATCTTCGACGGCATCAGACATCACGTGTTCCCAACGGCCTGCTTCGCGATGAGCCAACGCCCAGGACAATCCGAGAATGTCGGTCATGAATCGTTCTGCTAAACGGTGACGACGCACAACACGTTCTGCGAGTTCTTCACCTTCATCGGTGAGAGTGATCTGTCCATCGGTGACAGCAATGAGGCGCTCTTCGGTGAGGCGCTTGATCATCTCAGAAACAGATGGACGTGAAACACGAAGTCTCTCTGCAACGCGCGCCTGGATAACTTCCAAGTTGTCTTCACGGAGTTCGAAGATGCATTCGCAATATTCTTCAAAAGCAGGATGGTGCTCTCCGGGATTTGGCATGGTGCAATTCTAGTGCTGACCAATGGAGCGAAGTCCGCCCCACGCCATCACGGCAAGGTCATGGCCCAATGTTTCGGGCTGGAATGGTCGACCCGACTTGATGACTTGGCGACTGACGGCCTCGGCCATGCCCACAATGCCAATGGCGAATGTGTAGACATCGGCTTTTTCTACTGCAATGAAAGGCGAGATGGCACGTGCTGCGCCTTCTTCAAACTCACTGATGATGTCTTCAAACTCGTCGTCAACTCGTGCAGAACTTTCAAACAGCAACGCAAACGCCTCGCGGTTGTTGTCCACCCATGTGAAGTACGCGATCATGCCTTGCTCTACTTGAGCGCGGGGTTCGCCCGTTGCAGAAATAGAAGTAGTCACACTGCGCAGAAGTGATTCGCCCACGTCTTTCATGAGCTCGAGATACAGCGCACGCTTGGAATCGAAATATTGATACACAACTGGCTTGGTGATGTTCAGCGCATCGGCAATGCCATTCATTGAGGTTGCGTGATAACCCGCAGTAGAAAACGCTTTGAGAGAAGCGTCAAGAATTTGGCGACGACGATCAATCTGGGTCACGGGCCTAGATGCCGTTCTCGCGGTCTTCGCGCTCTGCGGCTTTCACCGCGTAACCGATGACAATGGAAGGAGCAAGAAGGATGGATCCGATGATGATGCTGACAATCACCACGGTGACAAGCGGCCCTTTGAAGCCGAATGCATACGCCATCACAAAACAGCTGATAGCGAGCGCCATAAAGAGATAGCCAATGCGATTAGCGAGCAAGTTGAAATGCGCGACTCGTTCGCGACGTGCTCTCACTGGGTCGTGTTGGGGGGTGTTCACGCCATTGATGGTAGGCGAATGAACCGAAATTCAACGAGCGGTTACAGATTCGTTGGCAGTAATCGCGTGAGATATGTGAAGAACACAAACAAAACGGGCAAAAACACAACTGCAGCGATGGGGTACACCACCATGCGCTGATATCGCCGACGTGTCAACCAATTCGCTGCGATGGCGATGAGTGCGAGTAGCACTGCGTACACAGCCACGATTGGCCAAGCAGACGGATCATGAAACCAACCTTCCGTCAGCGCCGACTCGGGTGCTTTGTTGTTGGCGACAAACACGGTGGCTTTTTGTGGCGTGATGCTAGAGAGCAATTGTGCTGTCACTAGTAAACGATTCTTCGACGTCCACTTCGGGTGGCATGTGATGAGAGTGAGTGTTGCTCGCGTGGGGTCGACGGTACGAATGACATCAACATCAGATGACTTCACAATCTTTGGTGCGCCCACAACGAGGTACACGTACTGCGCATGCGTTGTGTGAAACACAATGCGATCACCGTCGGCGAGTTCATTCAGGCGTCCGAAGGGTGCACCATATGTCGTGCGATGACCAGCGATGGCGACATTGCCTAACTGGCCGGGAAGAGGAGAGCCTGTAAATAACCCAGGACCTTTTTCAAGTTCTGTGTATCCAATACCGGCAACAACAAATTTGTCGAGACCGATCTTGTCAATGATGATCTCTGCAACAACGTCGCCTGTCTGTGGCGCAGGCGCAATCGTGGTGGTGGTGGGAGCAGTAGTGGGAGTCGTGATGGGCACAGTGGTGGCAGCGGAAAACTGCGACTTCAACTTGTTCTGGGCCTGATGTTCGGCAAGTCCTGTGCCCCATAGCTGATACGCCACAAAGAGAAGAAGGAGAAGCCCCGCAGAAATGAGGGTCTTGCCGAAGACGTCTAAAGCCTTATTAATACGGTGACGCCGCCGAAGTGCTGTGAGCTCGGTGGAATCCATACACAAACGACCTTACTTGCGCGTTGTTGTCACGCTCTGGCGTTCACTAGCGTGGCGGGCGCATGGAAACCGTCATTGAACTCAATGGAGTAGTGGCGGTACTCGGTTCTTTCCCTGCACTGGCGGGTGTGAATCTCACGGTGCAGCGCGGCGAGATTCTTCTATTACAAGGGCCAAACGGTGCAGGCAAAACATCTCTGCTCCGTGTGTGTGCAGGCTTGATGCCCATCGAACGTGGCACGGGCACCATCTTGGGCATCGACCTTGCGACGAACAGGCAGGACATTCGTACGCGTGTTGGTCTGCTCGGTCACACCAACGGTTTGTATCTCGATCTCTCGGTGGAGCAGAACATTCAGTTCTGGGCAAGCACGGTGGGTGCGTCGAAAGATGAAGTAGCGAACGCAATGCGGACGATGCGTGTTGATGGCCGCTTGGCAAAGGTGAAAGCCGGCCAGTTGTCAGCAGGGCAGCGTCGTCGCACTGCATTGGCAAGCCTCATTGTGCGTCGTGCAGAAATTTGGTTGTTAGACGAACCACACGCAGGCCTTGATGCTGCGGGGCGCGATGAACTTGATGCGTTGTTGCGCAATGCAGTTGCTGCAGGCGCAACAGTGGTGCTGGCAAGTCATGAAAGTGAACGCGCTGCAAGCCTTGCAACACGTACTGTCACCGTCGACGGTGGTGGTGCGCAATGAGCACGGTCTCTCAACGTCGTCGTGTTGCTGTTGCAGTCGCACGCAAGGATCTCACCATTGAATGGAACAGCCGCATCCTCGTGAATCAGGTTGCGCCATTCGCCGCCATCGTCATGGTGTTGTTCGCTTTCGCTCTCGACAACGACGGCATCTTGCAACGTGTGGCGCCGGGTCTCGTGTGGCTCGCCACATTGTTCAGCATGCTTGTAGTTATCCAGCGCACGTTTGCCGTGGAAAGTGCCGATGGTGCACTCGATGCATTGCGCGTGGCAGGCGTCGACCCCTCGGCCATCTTTGCGGGCAAGTCGCTGGCGCTCATGGTGCAGCTCTTCGCCCTGGAACTTCTGCTGGTGGGCACCGCCGTGGTGCTCTATGGGGTGAACATGACCCTCGTGGGGTTCGCCGAAGCGCTGGTCACCCTGCTGGCCGCCACTGTGGGCTTGGCATGTGTGGGCACCTTGTATGGCGGGTTGGCCGGTGGCGCCCGCGGCCGCGAAACCCTTCTGCCACTGCTGCTTTTGCCTGTGGTGGCCCCCGTTCTCATTGGGGCAACCCGTGCCACCGAGGCTGCCTTTGGCAGTGGCGGCACCAAGGTGTCCGAGGGATGGCCCTGGATTGTGCTGCTCCTCGTCTTCGCGGTGATCTTTGCTGCCGTGGGTTCGGTGGCATTCGGCCCACTGGTGGACGAATAGCCCGTTTGGTCAATGGCCGGGGTTGACGGATAACCACCTCTGCCGATTTCCCAAGTGGGTGCTGGCAGGTAAGACTTGCCCCCGTGAATTCTGCTGTGACCACCCCGCGCGGAACCGGTACCCGTAACACCCGCATCTTGGGCGTGCTCACCATCATCCTCATGGTGTTGTTGACGTTCTGCGGCCTCATTTTCTCCGGCGAAGACATCAATCAGGGCAGCACCGTTCGCATTATGTACGTGCATGTGCCGTCCATCTGGGTGGCATATCTCGCCTTCGGAATGACAGCACTGTGCTCGGCTATTTATCTCTCTGGTCGCAACCGTTCACTTATCTGGGACCGCTTCTCAGGTGCCGCTGGCGAAATTGGTGTTCTGTTCGTTGCTGTCTCGTTGGTAACGGGCAGTTTGTGGGGCCGACTCACGTGGGGCACCTACTGGGTGTGGGATGCGCGTCTCACCAGCACTGCATTCCTCTTTATTACATACATCGGTTACTTGGCTGTACGTCGCTTGGGTGGAACTCATCGTCAACGCGCACGCCGCAGCGCTGTTCTTGCGCTCATCGCGATTCTTGAAATTCCGTTGGTGCACTTCAGCGTGAATGTGTGGCGCACTTTGCATCAGAAGGCCTCGGTGGCCGATCCGAATGCAAAAGTCGCTCTCGATGGTCTCATGCTGTTCTCGTTGTTCCTGGGTCTCATTGCTTTCACCATGTTGTTTGCATGGCTGGTCATACATCGTCAGCGCTCATTGGCGTTAGAAGATGCAGTGGCAGACCGCGGACTTGATGCTGCAATTGAAGCTCGACGCGAAGAGGCAACGAACTAATGGATCACGCAAGTTTCATCATCGGTAGTTGGGTGCTCACATTTGCATCAGTCATTGGTTACGCGGTGTATGTCATTCGTCGCGGACGCGAATTGTCGAAGAACGCCACCAGCGAGGAAATGCCGTGGACCTAACACCACGTACAGCAGGTGAATCTGCTGGTCCAGCAAAGAAAAAGCGCAACTGGATTGCGATTTCTTTCATCGTTGTTGCACTGTTGGCCGGTGGAGTTGTTGTCACCAAGTTCCTTACCAGTGCAATCGACTACTACTGCAATGTGGACGAAGTCGGTGTGCGCAGTGGATGCAACGGCGATCGTCGTATCCGCGTGCAAGGCATCGTGAAGCAGCACTCAGTGAAAAGTGTTGATGGAACCACCGAGTTCGACATGACTTACAACACAAAGTCGATTCACGTTGTATATCAAGGCGATCCTGGCGGCATTTTTCAGGAATGTATTCCTGTGGTGGCACATGGCCGTTTGTTGAATGGCACGTTCGAGAGCGATCGCATCGAAGTGAAGCACAGCAATCAATACATCGAGAAGAACAAGGGTCGTCTTGCGGAAGCAAATAAAGAGGCAGTGAAGTGCTCTTCGCAAGCGGGATAGGCGGACCACTCGGTCGTGCCTCGCTGTTAGTGGGGCTGATTGCCGCGGTGTTCGGCATGTTTGCAGCCATCTCTGGCACACGTCATAACGACGCCAAGGTATTGCGTCTTCTTCCTCGTTTTGCATTCCTCGCGTGCGCAGGTGCCGTTGGTGCGTTTGCATTCATGGAAACCGCGCTTATCAATCGCGATTTCTCCTTGGCCTATGTGCAAAAGGTGGGCAGCTGGAGCACGCCGGCGTTGTTTAACTTCACCGCCATCTGGAGTGCACTCGAAGGCTCCATTTTGTTGTGGGTGCTCATCCTCACACTCCTCACCGTGAGCATCGTGGTGAAATACCGCAACAAGTTGAACGACCCCATGGTGGGTTGGGCAATGGCAACAATGTTCTTCGTCACCATTTTCTTCTATTTGCTTACGCTTGGTCCTGCGAATCCGTTTGGCGCGGGCAAGCCCGGCGTGTTGGATGGTCCCGGTCCGAACCCGCTGTTGCAGAACCACATCCTCGTGGTGTTCCACCCGCCGATTCTGTATCTCGGTTATGTGGGCATGACGGTTCCGTTTGCATTCGCGATGGGTGCACTCATCACGGGTCGCGTGGGCGAAGGCTGGCTTGTTGAAACTCGTCGCTGGGCACTGATCTCGTGGGGCTTTCTCACGCTCGGCATCATCCTTGGTTCGTGGTGGAGCTACGAAGTGTTGGGCTGGAGCGGCGTGTGGGCATGGGACCCGGTAGAGAACGCATCGTTCATTCCGTGGTTGACCGCCACTGCATACATTCACTCGGTGTTGGTGCAAGAGCGTCGCGGCATGTTGCGCGTGTGGAACCTGTCGTTGTTGGTGTCCACGTTCAGTCTCACCATTCTCGGCACCTTCCTCACACGTTCCGGTGTGTTGAACAGCGTGCATGCGTTTAGTGATTCGAACATTGGGCCGTACTTGCTCACGTTCTTCGCGATCATCGTGGTGGTGTCGGTGTCGCTCATTGGGTGGCGCGGCGACAAGTTGCGTGCACCGGGGATTATCGACTCGCCGTTGTCGCGCGAAGGTGCATTTCTTGCGAACAACGTGATCTTCAGTGTGTTCGCATTCATCGTGTTGCTGGGCACGGTGTTCCCACTCATCGTGGAAGCGCTGCAGAATCGTCAACTTGTTGTTGGCGAGCCGTTCTTCGACAAGTTGGCTGTTCCAACTGGTCTCGTGTTGTTGTTCCTCATGTGTATTGCGCCGGTGTTGCCGTGGCGTAAAGCATCGGGTGAGTTGTTGTCGCAGCGTTTGTTCTGGCCTGCATGGGCGGGCATCGCAGCACTTGCGTTCTCCGTTGTTCTTGGCGCAACAGGATTCGAAGCATTGCTCACGTTCACGCTGGGCGGTTTCGCCGGCGGTGCAGCAATGCGTCAGTTGGTGTTGGCAACGCGTCGTCAAGGTTGGCGTGGTTTAGTGGGTCGTGCCAATGGCGGCATGGTGGTGCACATTGGCGTGATTCTCATTGCGGTTGCGTTGGCAGCAAGCAATAGCTACACGCACAGCCAAGAGTTGTCGTTGAAGAAGGGCGTTGTTGCCAGCTATGGCGGGCACACCTTTGAACTTCTTGGTTTCCGCCAAACATCAGATGCACGGCGCAGTGAGATTGCTGCATTGGTGAGCATCGATGGTGGCCAGGCGTATACGCCGGCGGTGAGCAAGTTCAAGTCGATGGGCAGCAACATTGGTACGCCATCGGTGAAGTCGTCGTTTGCGTACGACCTGTATCTCACGCTGGAACCACCAGTGAAGGTGAGCAGCGATGCCGCAAAGATCAAGGTGTTCATTAAGCCCATGGTGATGTGGTTATGGATTGGTGGCGGACTCATGGGTATCGGCACGTTGTTGTCGGCATTCCCTGGTCGTCGCCGTCGCCCGACAGACCCCACATCAGCGCGAGTTCCTGAAGCAGTGGAAGCATGAGCGATACGCCATCTTCCGAAGTTGTCGTAGCGCGCAAGCGTCCGTTCGCGCCGTACATCGCCGGCGCTGTGGGTGTTGTACTTCTTGCGTTCCTCGCGTTGTTGGCGTTTGCAAATCCTGGTGGAACAGATTCAGCAGAGTCGCCATTGTTGGGCAAGCCCGCACCTGAAGTGAAGAGCACACTTATTGATGGTGGCAACTTTGATCTTGCGCGTCGTAAGGGCAGCTGGGTGGTGCTGAACTTCTTCAACAGCACATGCGTTCCGTGCCGCCAAGAACATCCGTTATTGGTGAAGTTCGCGAAAGAGCAACAGGGCAGTGATGACCCCGTGGAGCTGTACACCGTTGTGAACGACGACTCTGATGCTGCAGTGAAGGCGTACTTCGACACCAACGGCGGCGACTGGGGCAAAGTGCGCGACGATGACGGCGCTATCTCTGTTGCATTCGGCGTGGCAAAGGTGCCAGAGAGTTGGGTCATCGACCCCGATGGCTATGTGCGCATGAGAGTCATTGGTGCATTGAGTGAAGGTTTCCTCACGGCACGACTTGATGAGTTGAAGCGCCAGTATTCGGGGCAGTCGTGAAGAAGTTGAAGTCGTGGCCCATGTGGATGCTGATGGCAATCCTCACCGTTGGCTTGTTGGCTGTGGGCACCACGCGCGACAAAGGCCCAATGACACAAGGCGATCGCATCGATGCCATCACGAAGCGCATTGCATGCCCTACGTGTGATGGCGAAAGTGTGTATGTCTCGCGAGCATCGGCTGCGGAGAACATTCGCAAGCAAGTCGCGCGTGAAGTTGCTGCAGGAACCAAGACCGACACCGAGATCATCGGAACCATCGCAGATTCGTTCAATGCACAGATTTTGTTGGTGCCACGTGCGACCGGTCTTGATTCCTTGGTGTGGGTGTTGCCCATTGCTGTGTTGGTGTGTGCGGTAGCTGGGTTGGCTGTGGCGTTTCGTAAATGGCGGCGGCAGAACACTGCAGGTGCCACCAGCGACGACATTGACTTGGTGAACAAGTTGTTGGCAGCCGATGTGGGCGTGGACCCCACCGACGACGAGAACGTGTGATGACCGACGAACTGCGCGACGAACAACGGTTCTTGCTGAACTCTTTGCGAGACCTGGAACGTGAACGCGAAGCAGGGGATATTGACAATGCCGATTACGCGACGTTGCGGGATGGCTATGTGGCGCGCACAGCTGCAATTACGCGAGAACTAGAAGGCACCGCTGCGCATGTTGATGCGCCGGTAACACCGTGGCGCAAGCGATTGATTGCAGCGGCTGTTGTTCTTGCTGTCGCAGTGGGTAGCGGTGTGTTGGTGGCGCGATTCTCAGGCCAGCGTTTGCCAGGGCAATCAGCTACGGGTGGAATTGAACAAAGCACTGCGGGTTTGTTGGCCAGTGCGCGTCAGTTGAACTTTTCCAACCCTTCAAAGTCGATTGAGTTGTATAGCCAGGTGCTCAAGTTAGAGCCCGATAATGCAGAAGCGTTGACATACCGCAGCTGGTTGTTGGCGTTGACCGCGCGTGAAGCAACGGGCGATGTGAAGCAGTTGGCGTTGATTACTGCGGTGAGCGACTTGTTGAAGGCGCAACAGGCCGACCCGCAATACCCTGATGCACACTGCTTCTTAGGCATTGTGTATTTCCGATTCTTGGAACAGGCATCGTTAGCGAAGAAGCAGCTGGATGTGTGTGTGGCGATGAACCCACCAGCATCCGTGACGAGCTTCGTGAATGCGATCGTGAAAGAAGTGAACGCCGCCGTCAAGCGCGGCGGCTAATTCTTTAAGCGTTGTCTGACGGATTTGTTGATTCGTCAGTTTCGTCAGACTCAAGATTGTTTTCTACTTTGTCGAGTGGCACATAATTGCCACCTTCTGTGATGCAATTGCACACCACCCATTCGCCGGGCCCACAACATGAACTGAACTTCGGATTGTTCTCCACTTCCACAGACTAAAAAGAGGATGTGTCAAGAGATAAACTTTGGATCATGTAGTTCACGTAGTAGTGACGGCTTCGTAGCCTGGGTATCAAGGTGCAATGTCTGGTTTTACCCCTGCGCCACAACCGGTTCCCCACGTCCGCGATAGTTGACAATGATCCTTTAATGAATCCTGTGTCCTACCAATTCATCTGACAGGGAAGTGCCGTCTTGGTTAAGTACGAAGGTGGCGTGATACGACTGACGAGAAGTTAAACAGGTTGATCTAACTGGTTAGTCTCTAAAAGGTGCTTGCATATTTGGCCTCGAAAGAACAATTCTTAAAAGATGCGCCGACGATTGATGACATCGTTGCGGCACAAGTAAAGAAGAATCTCAACATTTCAGTCGGTCATTCGGAGACTCAGTCGTGGCGTAACTCGCTTGGAAATGCAATGTTCCATGTGATGTCTGATACATCAATTCCAAATGACTCAACCGTTGCCGTTGAATATCGACTCAATGGCCGGAAATTCCGAATTGATTTCTTGATTGCTGGGAGAGATTCCTCCGGCAAAGAATCAATGGTCATCGTTGAGTTAAAGCAATGGGAAGACATTGTGTTCTCTGCGTTGGATGGACATGTGCGTACGTTCCTGGGAGGCGCACAACGTGATCAGCCGCATCCCTCGTATCAGGCATGGAGTTATGCGTATCACCTCAGTACGTTCAACGAATACGTCTATTCGAATGATCTTCAGATAGCTGCATGCGCATATCTTCACAATTGCAAGTCAAAGGAAGTTGTCGGAGATCAGCGTTATCAATCCGACACGGTGAAGGCACCCGTATTCATCAAGGGAGAGATTGATCCCTTGCGCGAACTAATCAAGACGCGGATTAACCAAGGCGTGGGCGAAGAGATGTTGAAGAGGGTCGATGCTTCGCCGATTCGCCCATCGAAACAACTCGCAGAAGCTGTTGGATCAATGCTTGAAGGTCTTGAGGAGTTCGTTCTCCTTGACGATCAAAAGACAGTTTTGGAAAAGATTGTGTCTACAGCAACTGAGGCAATGGTTGGTCAGAAGCAAGTCATCATCGTGAAGGGCGGGCCTGGAACTGGGAAATCAGTTATCTCCATTAATGCGCTGTCCCGCCTTTCAAGTCTGCGAATGAATGCTCGATACATCACACCTAATGCCGCGCCTCGCACAGTTTTTGAATCCAAATTAAAAGGTGTGATGAGCAGCGGTGTAATCCACGATTTGTTTAGTGGTTCTGGCTCATATGTTGGCGTGAAAGAAGATTCGTTTGACGTTCTCATTGTTGACGAAGCACATCGTTTGAAATTGAGGACTCAATATGCAAAGGGTGGCGTGAATCAAATCAAGGAGATAATTGAAGCCGCTCGAACTTCAGTCTTCTTTATCGATGAAGCACAGAAGGTCACGTGGAAGGACATTGGAGAAATTAACTCCATTGAGCAATTCGCTGCAGAAGCGGGAACTCAAGTTCAGTACCTCGAACTCACTTCTCAATTCCGCTGTAGTGGTTCCGATGACTACATGGTCTGGCTTGATAACGCGTTGGGCGTGAAGATTGACAACGAGAGTTATTTCTCGCCTGAACGCTTTGACTTCAGAATTGTTGATAGTCCTACTGAACTTCACAATTTGATTAAAGAAAAAAATCAAGAGAACAACAAATCACGAGTTGTTGCTGGTTACTGCTGGGACTGGGTGAGCAAAAAGAATCCAAATGAACTGGACATCAAGTTTCCGGAGTTTGGATTCGCTGCCGAATGGAATCTTGATCGGGTGAATCAAGCCTGGATTATTCACCCTGATTCAGTGAAGGAAGTCGGCTGCATCCATACGTGTCAAGGCCTTGAGCTCGACTACGTCGGGGTCATCGTTGGGCCAGACCTTGTGTTTGAGGCAGGAGAATTGATCGCGATTCCTGAAGCTCGTGCCAAAACCGATAAATCTCTTCATGGCTACAAGAAAGAGATGAAGGAGAACCCGATTCTCGCATCTCAAAAGGCCGATGAAATCATCCGTAATACGTATCGAACGCTGATGAGCAGAGGTATGAAAGGTTGCTACGTGTACTTCACGGATCATGCAACTTCCGAATACTTCAAACAATTACTTCCATCCGTAGAAACAGGAAAATGAAATGTCAGAGAACATCATCAAAGAATTAACAGATGAAGTGCGTTCATTCGCTGACGCTCGCGATTGGCATAAATTTCACACGCCGAAGAATTTGGCAATGGCACTTGCAGGTGAGGCCGGTGAACTTCTTGCAGAGTTTCAGTGGTTAACCCCGGAGGAATCATCAGTTAGTTCTTTGAGCGCGGAACAAAAGAAGGCAATTGAGTTAGAGATTGCCGATGTTCAGATTTATCTCTTGCGTCTTGCTGATGTGCTGGATGTTGACATCGCTTCAGTTGTTCGAGAAAAACTTCAAATCAACGAAAGCCGTTTCTAATATGTCCAGCAAGGCAATCATGATTTCTGATAGTTATTGGCTAGGTAAAAATGAACTCGCTATCGACCTTTATGTTTAAACAAGTTGAGCTTGTCGCCATTGAC
Source organism: Acidimicrobiaceae bacterium (assembly GCA_947446815.1). Taxonomy (GTDB): domain Bacteria; phylum Actinomycetota; class Acidimicrobiia; order Acidimicrobiales; family Ilumatobacteraceae; genus UBA2093. The sequence continues at coordinate 34,007 of CANFGT010000004.1, read as the reverse complement.
GAGGCCACATGAGTCAAGGGCGGACGAATAATTGGGTTCCGAAGACCAAGCAGCACCTTCGGGATGCATATCCGCCTGCTCTGCCTGACCGATCAAAGCCGCTACCTCTTAATGAAGTTCGGGAATGGTTGCTTAATCCGATAAACAGGAGCCGCATTGAAGACCATCTGGATTGGTATCTCCGGCGTTATGACGGTCGACTATTCGAATACTTCAGAAATCGGAGTGATGCACGCCGATTCACCCCCTGGGACATTCTCGCTGTTGAATCATTATCTGTGGTGGTTCCAATCAATGCGGCGAAATGGCTGATTGAACCTGACATTTATCGGGATGGTTTGATCGACGACGCTCAAAAGATGTTGGATGGTGGGACAGGGGAGCTTTGGTCGTGCGATGAGGCCTTACTTGTGGGGAACAAGAAGCGCTTAGAGGAAAGTGGATCGTTATTTCAGTTGTACGAATGCCTAAGAGCTCACAAAATAGGGCCAGTAACAACATCTAAATTACTTGCGTCGAAATTCCCTGTAGTAGTTCCAATTAAAGATTCACGAATTGTTGCTTTGCTTGATTTGCAGCCGAATGAGAACTGGTGGTTGTCTGTTCGCAAGTTGTTTACGGAAGGCAGTGTTTCACTTCGGGATTACCTTGATCAACTGGTTGTCCCAGATGGATGCGGGGACCTCACCACTCTGAGGAGATTGGACATCATTCTTTGGATGGAAGCCAACGCGCGAAATATTCAAATAAAGACGAGGAAATGAAATGTCAGTATTGATTTGTTACACCAGCAATAGCAAGGCCTATTCCAGCTGGCTAGAAAATGGTCGTCCTGCATCAAAGCCAACGGACGTTCCGTTTTTTCTGCCTGAGGAAACTTCTAATGGCGATAAATATTTGCTGTATGTAGGTGGTATTGACAGAACTTATGTTGGATGGGGCACAGTCGAAACCAACTGGCGACCCGGCACTAAAGGTTGGAAAGGTGAAGAAGTCGTTATGACGACTGAGCATCTGTTCAAGGAACCTATTTCAGGTGAAGATGTCTTTGCCGCGACGGGTTTTAAGCCACCACGCTCAGAGAAGGTCGTGGACAAAGATTTGGCAACATTGGTCTGGAAAACTGCCCGCGGAAAAAAGATGGGATTGGTTGATCGAGCCGTTGAGGGAATTCTGACGGAGTCGAGGTCGCGATCTCGTAATCCGGGTTTACGGTTAGCAGCCCTTCAACGTGCAGGTGGAAAGTGTGAATGTTGTGGCGTGAATTATGGGCGTAAACACGGTGGTTTAGGTAGCCGCTGTCTTGTTGTTCATCATAAAAATCAACTTAAAGACACAGATCAGCCTCGTGAGACAAAATTGTCTGAACTTGCCGTTGTCTGCGCAAATTGCCACATGATGATTCATTCCAATCGCAACAAAGCGCTGAAAATCGATCAGCTTCGAAAGAAACTCGGGAAGTAAAGATCAGACCGCAGGTGGCTCCCAATATTCCGCGTGTGTGAACAATCCATTCACATGGTGCAACACAAACGTTGATGCTTTGCGCAAAGCCAGAGGCGCATTATGCATGTCCATGCCGCGGCGCATCAATCCGTTGATGAAGTCTGGGATCACATCTCCATGACTACACAACACGGCATTGTCTGGAGCATCTTCAATCGCTGCTAACGAACGCTCTAACGGAGAGTCTTCTTCCAGCCGCGCATCGTGCTGCACGGTTAACCCGGTCAACTCAGCCAAAGGCTCCAGTGTTTGTTGACAACGCAAGTACGGACTGGTCAGCAACACGCTCGGCCCCAGCGGTGCAATGCGCTCGGCAATGGCCTTCGCCTGTAGCCAACCCTTGTCGCTCAAGGGTCGCACGCGATCATCCTCTAACCACGCAGACCTTGAACCGGCATGGGCATGGCGAATCACATACAACGGCATATGCCCACCGTACTGGCACCACATGACGGCAGAATGAACGTATGAGTTTCTTTGAGCGCAACCGAAAAGAAGTGGAAGCGATGGGTCTCGACCCCGCACGCTTGCCATCGGGTCAATACCTCACCGATCGTTTTCCTGTGCTGCACGTTGGCGATGTGCCCAGTTATGGCCCCGGCGAATGGAACCTCACTATTGGCGGCTTAGTGGACAACCCCTACACGCTCACGTTTGAAGAACTCACTGCAATGCCATCCACCACACTCACCACAGATATTCATTGTGTGACCAAGTGGTCGAAGTTCGACACCGTGTGGCGCGGTGTGCGCGTGAAGGACTTGTTAGACAAAGCCGGCATTCAACCCGATGCAACACATGTGATGGGTCATGCAGAGTTTGGCTACACCGCCAACTTGCCACTCACCGACGCAATGCTTGATGAATCACTGGTGGTGTGGGAATACGAAGGCGAACCGTTGGAACCGATTCATGGTGGCCCGGTGCGCTTATTGATTCCAAACTTATATTTCTGGAAATCACCAAAGTGGTTGCGCGGCATCGAGTTAATGAATGCCGACAAGCCAGGCTTCTGGGAACGTAACGGTTACCACATGTATGGCGACCCATTCCTCGAACAGCGCCACTGGGGCAACTAACCCCTTCGCAACGTGAGTTGCGTCTTGAGTTCTCTTTACTGATACATCCAAGAATTACCTTCTGTGCAGTCACATAAGTGTGACTTTCTCTAGGGGGACTCATGGGCACAATCAGTAAAGAACGAATTGCCTCAGCAAGAAAAGCTGCAAACGATGCCAATCGTCTCGGTGATCTCATTTATGGCGTGGCACAAGGTTTCTTTGTCGTGCTTTCATTTGCTGTGATCATCGGAATGTTTGCAATCTTCGCTGTTAACAAAACAGATGATGGCTACAGCAAGACAACGAACTGGAACATTGTGCTTCCAGGGTGGGGCGTATTGATTGCTGCTTGGATGCTGTACAGCTTTGGTCTCGCAATGATTGCACTTGTTGGTGCTATCGCTCGTGCGAAAGCAGAGTCACTCGAGATTCAAATTGTGCAGGCTCAGCCTTAAAGAATCTTTCGGAAGATCTTTGCCTTGCGGTCGGTGTACGGCGGGTAAGGAAGTGATGGGTCCATCTTGGTGCCGCGTGCAAGCACGGGCTTCATGTGTTGGAACAAACGCACGCTGCTGATGCCGTGATACGCGCCCATGCCGCTCTCACCAATTCCGCCGAACGGAAGGTTCGGGTTGGTGAGATGCAACAAGGTGCCATTCACTGTCACGCCACCGGCCGTGGTGTGAGCTAACACGTCGTTCACCACGCGCTTGTTCTCTGCAAACACATACAACGCCAACGGATGTGGGTTTGCATTGATGTGATCAATCGCTGTCTGCACCGATGAAATCGAAATGATCGGCAACAACGGTCCAAAGATTTCTTCGTGCATCAACTGTGAACTCATGTCCACGTTGTCCAACACGGTGGGTGCGATGTACTTATCGTCGCCAACAGTCTCGCCACCAATAATCGGTGTGCCGCCAGCCATCAAGCCACGCAAGCGATCAAAGTGACGGCTCGTCACAATGCGGCCATAGCTTTCGCTGAGGCGTGGGTCTTCGCCATAGAACGCAGTGATTGCCTTCTGCAGTTCTTCCACAAATTGTGCACGCACTTTCTCGTGCACCATCACATAGTCAGGTGCGATACATGTCTGGCCAGCGTTTAACCACTTACCCCATGCAATGCGGCGTGCACTTACGCGCACATTCGCTGATTCATCAACAATCACGGGGCTCTTTCCACCCAGTTCCAATGTCACGGGTGTGAGGTGCTTCACGGCTGCTGCCATCACCACGCGGCCCACTGTGCCATTGCCGGTGTAGAAGATGTGGTTCCAGTGCTGTGCAAGAAGTTCGGTTGTTTCTGCAACGCCACCTTCCACAATGCCCACTGCACTGGAATCGAAATACTGCGGCACCAAACGTGCCAGCAAAGCAGATGTTGCAGCGGACACTTCCGATGGCTTCATCATCACTGCGTTACCAGCAGCAAGTGCGCCAGCGGCAGGAACCAACAACAACTGCACGGGGTAGTTCCACGGAGCAATCACCAACACCACACCAAGAGGCTCAGGAATACGGCGCGACTTTGCAGGCTGCGTGACGATGGGGGAGGACACGCGCTCTGGCTTGTTCCACTTCTTCAAGTTCTTGATCATCGTCTTCACTTCGCCAATGACGAATGCGATGTCGGTGATGAAACCTTCCACGGTGGGCTTGCCCAGGTCTATGCGCAATGCATCAGAGAACGCAGCTTCGTTCTCTTCCAGCATGTTCACCATCTGCTGCAGCTGGTGACGGCGCCATTCCAGCGGGCGAGTCGTGCCTGCGTTGTAGGCGGCGCGCAACGAAGTGGCCATGCCCGCGATGTTGGCAATGTCGGTGTGTGGCTCGGCTACTGCAGTCACGGTGGTTCTCCTTATATAAGAGGTTTAAACGCTGGTGACACAGAGAGTGTCGCCTGTTGCGATGGTTCCAGTGGTTTCAGGGTCGGTGTCGCCGTAGATAGCGCCCAACATGCCTTTCACCATCCCGCGCTCGACAGCGCAGATGACGGGGTGTTCGATTGCAACATCACCAAACGGACAATGGCTGGTGACAATACTCAGCTTGTTGTTGCTCTTCTCGGTGTGTGCGGCAAAACCATGTGCAGTTAAGGCATCGGCAACTGCTTGCAATGCAGAACGCAAGGAACGTGTACCCACAGCAGCATCGTGTCCCGTGAGACCCGTTGCCATTGCTTGGCCGTATTCCTTACCCACTTGTTCCGCAATGGTGTGAGCAGCTTCGGTGGGCAGTGCGGCCAGTGCTTTGCCGAGCAACGTGAGAACAAGATCGTCGGTGCGCACAGGGAAACTAATTTCCATTTCCTTGCTGGCCACTTTGTAGTGCTTGGAGGGGCGTCCCACGCTGGTGCCCTTGTGTAGCGCGGCGGTGACTTCGAGGTATCCGCCGGCTGCAAGCTTGTCGAGGTGGTGGCGCGCCACATTGGGGTGCAGTTCAAACTTTTCTGCCACCTGTGCTGCGGTCACGCCGTGGTCGGCTTCGCGAACATACAAATAGATACCCCGACGTGTGGGGTCACCAAAAGCGGATGTAATCGCTGACACATTGGCAGTAAATGCCTTCGGTGTCATGACGTGGGTGGTGGTCACTTCGGTCACGCAGGTATTCTACCTATGGCCGTAGTGCTAATACCCCCTGGAGCCCACATGTCCACAGCAACTGTTGAACAGGTCATCGAGGCGCTTCGCCCCGTCCAAGACCCCGAACTGCACCGTTCCATTGTCGATCTCGACATGGTGCGTGATGTGGCTATTTCTAGCCAGGGCATCTCGCTCACCATCACCCTCACCATTGCGGGTTGCCCGATGCGTAACGAGATTCAAGGTCTTGTCACCAACGCGCTTGCGCCTCTCACCAACGGAACCCCTGTCAGTCTCAACTTTGGTGTGATGACCGACGAGCAGCGCGCCAATGTTCGCAAGATGCTCAACGGTGACCCGAAGGCCTCTGCCGGCAGCAACCAAGCACAAGGTCATGCCGAAGGTCGCGTGATTCCATTCGCTGCAAAGGATTCAAAGACACGTCCGTTGCTCATCGCATCGGGCAAGGGCGGCGTGGGGAAGAGCAGCGTCACCACCAACCTTGCTGTTGCACTTGCAGCAGCAGGCCACACCGTGGGCATTGTGGACGCCGACATTTACGGTTTCTCTATTCCTCGCATGTTGGGTGCCGACCGCGACCCCGTGATCATCGACGAGATGTTGTTGCCACCAGAGAACTACGGAGTTCGGTGCATTTCTATTGGCTATTTCGTTCCCGATGGCGAAGCTGTCATCTGGCGCGGACCAATGCTGCACAAAGCGCTCGAGCAGTTCCTCACCGACGTTTTCTGGGATGAACCCGACTACTTGCTGATCGACATGCCACCAGGCACCGGCGATATCGCACTCAGCCTTAGTCAATATCTGCCAAAGGCAGAAGTACTTGTTGTGACAACACCACAAGAAGCAGCACAAAAAGTTGCACGTCTCTCTGCTGCGATGGCAAAGAAAGTCAACTTGCCTGTGCGCGGAGTCATCGAGAACATGTCATGGTTCACCGGTGATGACGGCAAGCGTTACGAACTCTTCGGCAGCGGTGGCGGCCAGGAACTTGCTGACGAGCTCGGTGTTCCGTTGCTTGCACAAATTCCGCTCACCATGGCGTTGCGCGAAGGTGGCGACGATGGCAAGCCCATCGCTGCAGTTGCACCTGACAGTGAAACAGGCAAGGCATTCCATTCATTGGCCGCTCAGGTTGATGCAATGAAGCCAAAGAAGTTGTTTAGCAAGGGCTTGAAACTGCTCGGGTAACCCCTCTTCGTACACGGCTCTGCCTGTACCGTAAAAGCACGTTCTACAAAAGGAATCACACAGTGGACATTCGCATCGGAATCACACAAGTTGCCCGCGAGCTCGCCTACGAGGTGGAAGACGACGCAAAGTCACGTGACGCTTTGAAGAAGAACGTAGAAGCTGCGTTGAAGGGTGAAATCACCACCATGTGGATCACCGACAAGAAGGGTCGCGACATTGCGATCCCAACAGCGAAGATCGCCTACGTGGAAATCGGCTCCAGCGACGCAGAGCGCAAGATTGGCTTCGGCGGCTGATTGACTCACCCGCCCCGCGTATGTGGGGCAGACTTGACGCTCGGAAGGAGCGTCCATGTCAACCATTGGTGAACTTGCACGTCAACAGACAGAACTCTCGAAAGAACAGACTGTCCATCTAGGAAACCTCGTCAGCGAGTGGGGAATGCTCGCCGACCTCTGTTTCTCCGACCTCATGTTGCATGTGCCCACTGAGGGCAACAAGTGGCTGGTGCTGGCCCAAGTGCGCGCCGCCACCGGACAAACCCTGTATCTCGTTGACCGTGTGGGTGCCTTAGCCGAAGCAGGCGAAGAGTCACTCCTCACCAAGGCGTATAACTCGGGCGTCATCGTCGAAGACGAGATCTTCGTGGAAGGTATCGAAGAGGATTGCCGCATGATGGCGATTCCTGTGGTGTTTGAAGGCAAGCCCATCGCAGTGATGACACGCGAATGGTCGCGCCGCACCGGACGTCAGCCTGGCGAACTCGAACGCACATATCTCGACATGTTTGATCGCTTCGCCGAAATGATCATCGAGGGCGACTTCCCATTTGCGGGTCGCGTGGCCGACAGCAGTGTGGCGCCACGCGTGGGTGACGGTGCAATTGTTCTCGATGCCGACTCACGCATTCGATACGCATCACCCAACGCAACATCTGCATTGCATCGCGTGGGCATTAGCGCCAATGCAGTGGGGCAGACACTTGCAGAACTCGGCGTCATTGATTCATCCGTGCGCCAAGCATTCGAACGTCAAGAACCAGTGGTGGAAGAGTTCGAACAAACAGGCGATGTCACGCTTCTCACACGTTGCATTCCACTGGTGGTCACCAAAGAAGGTGGCAACGAAGTCACCGGTGGTCTCATGTTGTTGCGCGACGTGTCAGAACTGCGCCGTCGTGATCGCCTGATTCTTTCCAAGGACGCCACGATTCGCGAGATTCACCACCGCGTGAAGAACAACTTGCAGACCATCTCTGCGTTGCTGCGTTTGCAAGGCCGTCGTTTGGAATCTGCAGAGGCCAAAGCCGCCGTTGCAGAATCGGTGCGTCGTATTCGCACCATTGCTCTGGTGCACGAAACCTTGTCGCGTGAACCTGGCGACGATGTCGCCTTCATCGAGATTGTTCGCCCACTTCTTCGCCTCGTGGAAGAAAGCTTGCAGTCGCCTGATCGCCCGATGCGCTTCACCGTCATCGGTGATGGTGGACGTTTGCCCGCAACTGTTGTCACGCCGCTGTCGGTGGTGCTCACAGAGCTTCTGCAGAACGCAGTGGACCACGGCTACCCCGAAGGTGATGGCGGTGGCACGGTGGTGGTGCGCCTGAACGTCGACAACGGCATTCTCAGTGTGTTCGTCATTGACGATGGCCGCGGTATTCCTGCAGGCTTCCAGTTGGACGATGCAACGGGCTTGGGTCTCTCCATCGTGCGCACCTTGGTGACCACGGAACTGGCGGGCTCTATCGAGATGCGTCCGGCGTTGCCAGAAGAGTTGGCAGAGGTGGAGCTGGAGCCAAAGCCAGGGAATACGGGAACCGTGATTGCTCTGCGGGTGCCGTTAGAAAACGACTAGTCGTTTCGCCGGCAAAAGCCTGGCCTGGCCGACGGGCCGTATTCAGCCGAGAGTGGCTTAGAGAGAAGCGGTGCGCTGAGCGCGGGCGCGGGCTGCTGCTTCGCGGCGGATCTGACGGCGCTCTTCTTCTGAAGTGCCTCCCCAGATGCCGGTGTCTTGGTTGGTCTCAAGGGCGAACTCGAGGCACTCCGTGGTGACGGGGCACTGGCAGCACACGGACTTGGCCTTTGCGATCTGCAAGAGAGCCTGGCCAGTGGTGCCCACAGGAAAGAACAATTCCGGGTCGGTGTCGCGGCAAGTAGACAATGCCCTCCAGCTGTAATCAGCACTTCCGAGAGCTAGCGAAGACGCGAGAATTGACACGTTTTTTCCTTTGCTTGTTGGAGGCGCCGAAGCGCTCGGTGGGCGAGGTGACGAGCACCTCGGGATGGAACACTACGAGCGAGAATGCGTTCTCACAATGAAGAATGCAAAGTTCATTGATGTATTTTTAAAAAGAAATAAATACGTTTTAGAAAGCAGGTTGCATCGTGGCAACAACGCAGGTAATCGCCCACCGTGGAGCCTCCAAGGCAGAGCGCGAAAATACACTCGCTGCTTTTCTGCGTGCAGGTCAGATGGGAAGCAACGCCGTTGAGCTTGATGTTCGTCGCACAGCAGACGGCGCAATGGCTGTGCATCACGACGCAGCACTTGCCGATGGTCGACTCATTTGTGAGATCAATGCATCAGAACTTCCGGAGCACATTCCACTTCTTCCGGCAGCGCTTGATGCATGTGCAGGCATGTGGGTGAACATTGAAATTAAGAATCACCCGACTGATGCAGACTTTGATGCAAACGACACGTTGGCAGCAACTGTTGCAACTTATTTAGGTGAACGTGGTGAAGATCATCGTTGGCTGATCTCGTGTTTTCATCGCCCAACTATTGATGCGATGCGTACGTTGCGCCCTGAAGTGCGCACTGCGTGGCTCACTGAAGGTGTGCGTGACGAGGACTGTGAACGCGTTGCCCGCGAGATGGTGAACATGGGTCACACGGCATTGCACCCATACACAAAACACCTGACACGCAACTGTGTGGACGTGTTCCATCAGGCTGGTTTACAGGTGAATTCATGGACAATTGACGACCCAGCCCGTATGGCAGAAGTGATTGAGTGGGGCATCGATGGCATCTGCACCAACGTGCCCGACGTGGCGCTACAGGTCATCGCCAACGCGAAGTAAGTCGTTCCCTAAGACGTTCGCCGGCGTCACGCCAGCGCACACGACGAGAAAATCAGAGTGGTGGGTGTGAGCGAACGAGGCGCAACGCATTCGGCACGTACTCGAACTGCACTTCACGCACTTCGCCCAAGTAGTCACCATCAAGTTGATACGGGAATGCGCGTGAGTCACTAGCCGTCACTGCTTTGACATTCGTCTGGATGTCTAGCCACGGCTTTTCCTTCACACCGCCACCCTTCAACGCAGAAGCAAGTGTGCGAATGATGTGTGAAGGATTCATCGTCTTGAACGTGACAACAGAAAGACCTGTTTCCAACTTTGTGCTGGGCACAAGATCAAGCGGACGATTACCGAGATACGTGTACGGGTTCGTGTTCATCACAACAGAGAAGTAACCCTCATCAACTGTGTGACCATCTTCGAACTGCAGCGAGAAGTGCGGACGCTTGCGATCGAAATCCATGAAGAACGTTTTCAGCGATGCGAGAACAAACAACGGATGTCCCGCATATCGCTTGAGGGCTGCTCGTTGTTCCACCCACCGCACCACAGCGGCGTCGTAGCCGAGACCGGTATGGAATGTGAAGTACCTGCCATTGGCGCGACCCAGCCCAATGGGGGAGATGTCGTTGCGATCGAGCGCATCCACAATCAGGTCCACTGCCTGCAGCGCATCATTCGGCATTCCGAGAGTGCGAGCGAACACATTGGTAGACCCACCGGGCAAAACAGCAAGGGCTGTCTCTGTGGTGGCAACGCCGGTGGCGACTTCATTCAAGGTGCCGTCGCCTCCATAGGCCACAACGACGTCGATACCTCGGCGTGCGGCGTCTTCGGCAAAACGGGTGGCATGGCCGCGGCGATTGGTCTCCACCACCTGCACGTCATGGTGCTCCGCCAGGCGTTGGTGGACCGCCACGGTGTTTTTCGCCGTCACAGAGGACGCAAAGGAGTTCACAATCAGTAGGAGACGCAAGGCTTTTTACGGTATCAGCGCCCCACGGGCTGGGTCACGACAAACGTCACTCCAAAAGCAAGGTTCCTCGGGGGCTCGGGTTGGGTGAATAGCCAACTTGTCGGTAACAATGTCTCTTATGAATGTGATCGTTTGTGTCAAGCAGATCCCCGACCCCGCAGCGCCTGGTGCGCTTGATGGGGCCACTAACACCCTGAAGCGTGATGGCAAGCTCATCCTCGACGATTCCGACGCCTACGGCGTTGAAATGGCGCTGCAGTTGGTCGACAAGGCCGGCGGCGGAGAGGTTGCCCTCATCTCCATGGCACCGAATGGTGAAACAGCAGGTCTTCGTACCGCTCTTGCCATGGGTGCTGCAAAGGGAGTGCTCATCTCCGATCCTGCATTGCAGGGTTCCGATGCGCTCACCACAGCAAAGATTCTTGCTGCAGCAGTGCAGCGTCTCGGTGGTGCAGACCTCATCATCGGTGCAACAGAGTCTTCCGATGGTTACACCGGCACCGTGCCAGAGCAGATGGCAGAACTTCTTGGACTTCCTTCCGTTACTTTCGCAAAGAAAGTTTCTGTTGAAGGTGGCGCACTGAAGGTTGACCGTCAGACCGAAGCTGGTTACGACGAAGTCACTTGTGCGCTTCCTGCACTCATCAGCGTGACCGCTGGTGTGGTGGAGCCTCGCTACCCATCTTTCAAGGGCATCATGGCTGCAAAGTCAAAGCCAGTGGAAGAAGTCACCGCAGCGGACCTCAACGTCACGCCAGTCGGTTGGGCAGGAGCAGGCCAGAAGATCAGCAATGTCACACAGGCAGAAGCTCGTCAAGCTGGCGAAGTCATCGAAGATGACGGCGAAACATTCGGCAAGATCGTTGGGTTCCTTGAGAACCTGAAGGTCATCTGAGTCGAAGTATCTAGAGGAGTTACAGAATGGCACTGAACAACATCTGGGTCTTCGCACAGGCAGCCAATGGCGCGCCTACGTCGGCCACGCTCGAATTGCTCACCAAGGCACGTTCGCTTTCTTCCAACGTCACTGCATTCATTGCAGGTAGCGGCGCAGAAGCAGCAGTTCTCGGCGAGTACGGCGCAACTGCAGTTCTTGCAGTTGAAATCGGCAAGAGCCTTCCTGGCGTTGCAATCGCATCCGCACTGAAGAGCGTTATCGACGGTGGCAACACCCCTGACCTCATCATGTTCCCGCAGAACACCGAAGGTCGCGACATCATGTCTCGCCTTTCCGTGAAGTTGGACAAGACAGTTCTTACGAACAACATCGACATCGCAGACAGCGGTGATGGCGTCACCGTGCAGACACCAATCTTTGGTGGCAACACACTTGTCAGCACCACATTCACTGGCGCTGGTCCTTACCTCGCAGCATTCCGTCCGAAGTCATTCGCGGCAGAATCCGCAGGCGGTGCAGCAGCAGCGGTCACCGCAGTTGCAGTTCCAGACCTCGGCGCAACAGGTTCAGCACAGGTTGTTGCTGTTCACGTTGAAGAGACAACTGGTCCAAAGCTTGACGAAGCAAACATCGTTGTTGCTGGCGGTCGCGGTCTTGGCGAAGCATCTAGCTACGCAATGGTCGAAGAGCTTGCAACATTGTTGAAGGGTGCACCTGGTGCATCACGCGCAATCGTTGACGCTGGTTGGGTTCCTTACAGCTACCAAGTCGGCCAGACCGGCAAGGTTGTAAAGCCAACCATCTACATCGCAGCTGGTATCTCCGGTGCAACACAGCACATGGTGGGTATGAAGGGTTCCAAGAACATCATCGCGATCAACAAGGACAAGGAAGCACCAATCTTTGGTGTTGCCGACCTTGGCATCGTGGGAGACGTTCACAAGGTTCTCCCACAGATCATCGCAGCCCTCAAGGCTCGCTAATTTTTCACTGGCCGTTTGGTCAGATTATTTTTTAAACAGACCCTCGCCATTGCGGCGGGGGTCTGTTTGATTATTACGACACTTGTTGTTGTGTGTTGTTTGCTTTGATGAACACTGTGTTTTGTTTTGCGTGTTTGCAAAAACGGCAGTTGAAATGCCTCATCAATTTCATGCACAATCTTCTTCATCACGAGAGAAAGAAGTTGCACGTGTCAATGACAGATTATGAAATGCGCCGAATTGAAGACCGGTTCAATTCGCTTCACAAAGAGTTCTATTCAGGCAAGAGGGAAATGTCCAATGTCCTTTGCGCAGTGATTGCAGTCGGCACATTTACGTTCATTAATTATCTAGGCATCCTGGTGCTCATTTTGCGAAAGCACTAACACGGAATTGATTGCCTTAGTGGTTCTTGCGCCGAACACATTCTCTGAAACCACTAGACGAAGGAGAAGAAATGACGGCAGTTATTACAGAAGCACAACGATTTGAAATGCACACATGTTTGAGAGGGCTTATGGGTGAAGAAGTAGCAAACACAATGATGGAACACCTACCGCCATCCGGATGGTCTGACGTTGTTCGAAAATCAGATTTGGATCAAGTTCAAGTAGCACTGAAATCTGACATTGGGCACGTTCAGAAGGACATTGAGCGACTAGAAGGTGAAATTCAAAATGTGAGGAACTCAATCTGGAGTTCCCTTGGCATCACTGCAGCGATAATGCTCGGGCAAATGGCTTTAATTATTTACAAGATTCCTTAGACGTCCTCTGAGACGGAAAAGGGTTAGGCGTGGTCGGTGGCGCTGAGTGCAACCGTGAGACCTTCTTCGGGGTCTTCAATAATCATGTGAAGGCCCCAGCCGGTGGTCGCTACTTCGTCATTGCGGAACACCGAGAAGTTCAGTGTCTCAATTACCTCGCCCAACTCTTCCGCATCGCATGGCCAGTCCTCGTCTAAGCCCGTGAATGTGGCCAACAGCCACCATGCCTCACTTCTACCAGTAGCCGCGCCACGACGCTTCCCATGTGCTCCACCAGTCGAGGCAGCCCAGCCCAACAATTGCAGGGCTTCGAGATGTGTGATGTCGGTAATGCCGGCGCTCGTAAGCCCTAATGCACCGAGAGCTTCTTCTACGCCGCCTTCCACCACAGCAGCGTGTGCCGTGCCATTTGACTGAGCAGTCCACGGTTCCATCATTCGGCGAAACACATCAACGGTGTTGTCGGCAATGGCCGATGCATGTGCAGCTGTGAGAATCACATTTGTTGCTGCGGTGTCGACAGAGTCGAACTGCACACCATCATCGGTGTAGATCGCGAGCGAATAGAGCGGCTCCCACCATTGTGGGTTAATGGGTACGTCGAGCACTGCAGGTTCGTCCTCATCAACTTCGTCACCACGCAATGCACGTTCATACGCCACGAGCGAGCGATCGTGACCTGGCGCGAGATGTTCATCCAAGTCTTCCCATGAATGATGCACCGCAAGAATTTCACTCACGGGCCCTGGCATAAATGTGCGGGCAGTGTCATCAAGTGCGCGGACGGCGAATTCAGCAGGTGCCCACAGCGCAAGGCGATAGTTGGCAAGTGTCGCAATGGGCCACAACTGACGACCCGTGTTTACAGCACTGCGCGCCTCATTACGAGTTCGCACCAGAAGTTCCCAATCACGAGCCGAACACGTGTCATCCACATGACGCACAAGACCATCAAGGTCAGTGCTGCGGATGAGATCGTCGAGGGACTGAGCCATTCTCCGATTCTTACCTACTTCTTAGACACTCGCTCATTCTCTAATGGGCAAAAGGACCTAGGTTCTGTTCGGCTCTAGGAGAGACAATGTTCCTTACATATTTACGACGCGAATTGATGAATCGCCGTCGACAGACCATCATCGTGGCTCTCGGACTTGCAATTGGTATTGCATTGGTGTCCACGGTGAGCGCAATCTCTACCGGAGTAAAGGATTCGCAGGCGCAAGTTTTGAATTCGCTCTATGGAATCGGTACAGATATCACGATTACGCAACAGGCTGCACCTGGCGATGGCCCGCCGCGGTTCGATATTGGTAGTGGTGATGGTCAACAATCTGGAGGAACACAGACGATTAGCCGTACGCGACTTCGTACGGAACGTGGCGCAACAACATTTGACGATGCAACAGTTGCTTCGGTCACTAAGTCCGAAGGTGTTGCAGCAGTTGCCACTGCATTGAAGTTGACAAACACCACCTTTGAAGGTGAGTTGCCAACGTTCATGCAACGCCGATTCGGCAACGAGTCGAACAATGGCGCACCATCATCTGGAAATGGAAATCGGAACGGTCAGTCTGGTGGGGCAGACACACTTGCTCCAGGCATGACCGTTGCGCCATCAACCTCTACAACAGTTACCGCACCCACGGGTGGTGCAGATGGCAAGGGTGGTTCCGCATTCACCATCACCGAGTTCTCTGTTCTGGGCATAAATGCTTCAAAAGCTGAGGTTGGCCCCATGAGTTCTGTGAAGTTGTCGTCAGGTCGACTTTTAACAACTGCTGATGCTGGCAAATACAACGTGGTGGTGGACAGCACCTATGCAACAACAGAGAAGTTGAAGCTGAAAAGCACCGTCACCATTGCCGGCAAGAAGTTCACCATTGTTGGTCTTGTTGGACCAGCATCGGGTGCTGCTGAAACCGCATCAAACACGTATATCCCCATTGATGTTGCTCGCACGCTTGCAAACGTCTCGTCTGGGGTCACAAATATTTATGTGAAGGCAGCGAGTGGCAGCACCGTGAAGGCTGCTTCATCCGCGCTCACCACATTGCTTCCCGATGCAACAATCAGCACCTCGGCGGATCTTGCTGACACAGTGTCAGGCTCGTTGTCCACTGCTTCTGATCTCATGTCAAACATGGGCAAGTGGTTATCAATTGTTGTTCTCATTGTTGCTTTTGCACTTGCAATGTTGTTCACAATGGCTGGCGTAGCACGTCGTACACGTGAGTTCGGCACGCTCAAGGCACTCGGCTGGAAGAGCAACAAGATTGTTCGTCAAGTGATGGCCGAGAGTGTGGTGCAGGGAGTCATCGGTGGTGTCGTTGGTGGCGCGCTTGCCTTCGGTGGTGTTGCCATCGTGAATGCAGTGGCGCCAACGTTGAAGGCAACAACGGGTGGCACTGGCTTTGGTGGAAGAATGTTTGGTAATCGTGGTGGCAACTTTGGTCCATCCGGTGGTTTCACCCCACCAGGCGGTGGAAACGGTCCGTTTGGTGGACGTATTCCTGGTCAATCCACATTTGATGTGGTGTTACATGCAGCAGTCACGCCAAAGATTCTTGCGTTGGCCATTGGTCTCGCAGTGGTCGGCGGAGTACTCGCCGGCGCTGCAGGTGGCATGCGCGCCGCTCGTCTTCGTCCCGCTGAATCACTGAGGAGTGTTGCGTAATGAGTACTTCAACTCTCTACAAATTGTCTGGCGTGGCAAAGAAATATCGCCAGAGTGGAAAAGAAGTGAACGCCCTGCGCGGTGTTGACTTAACTATCGCCGCCGGAGAACACATTTCGGTGCAAGGCCCCACGGGTGGCGGCAAGAGCACATTGCTGCAGATGCTCGGAGCTCTCGACGTGCCAACGTCTGGCACCATCGAGTTCAATGGCGGATCATTGTCTGCAATGTCATCTGCAGCCCTCACGCGCTTACGTGGATCAATGATTGGTTTTGTCTTTCAGAACTACAACCTCATCCCCACAATGACTGCGCAGGAAAATGTTGAAGTCGCTCTTGCAGCGACAGGCGTTGCAGCAGCTGACCGTCGTGAACGTGCAGTGGAGATGCTGAACAAAGTCGGGCTCGGTGATCGTTTGAATCACTTGCCTGCAGAGCTATCGGGCGGACAACAGCAACGCGTTGCGATTGCGCGTGCTCTCGTCAAGAACCCTGCGGTGTTGTTGGCCGATGAACCCACAGGCAATTTGGATGAAGAGACTCGTGACGAGATTATGGACCTTCTTGAGGCGCAAGCTGCAGAGAACGACGTAACACTCATTGTCGTGACGCACGATTCCAAAGTTGCTGCTCGTGCAAAGCGCCACTTGAACATCAAAGATGGTGTGGTTCGCGAGGTGTAGTTATGGATATCTCGTGGCCGTTACAGCAATGGCCACGGGTATTGATATCGACTCTCTGGTGCGGGAAAGACTCTGTTTTGCAGAAGCCATTCAGTGCGCTCCAGCATCGCATCAATTTCATCGTCCGTCAGCAACGAGATGAGATTCGTAGGAACATCATTCATCAACACCTCGAGTGGTGCGAGAAGTTCTTCTGCAATGTCTTCGCCGGCAAAGTCCCAAATCACGGTGCGCAGTTTGAATTCATCACTGAAACACACGCCATGGTCGATCCCCCAGAGATGATCATTCGCATCAACCAACACGTGACCACCTTTGCGGTCGGTGTTGTTGGCAACGATGTCAAACACCGCCATCTTGCGCAATTGGTCGTGCAATTCAGGACGCGAGTCAAGGAACGTGAAGTAATGCAACGACGGATCGTGATTGATGAACAACTGCAATGAACCTTCACCCAGTGGTTCTTCGCGCACCACCGTCGGCGGAATGATGTCGTATTGCAACGCTTCGCTTAGGCGATACGCAGCAACTTCACGCTTGTAGAGGCCGGGCTCAAAATCCCACAACGGACGCTCACCCGTGAGTGGTTTGTAAATGCCTTGCGTGCCGTCATCGCCCACAGCCATGAGGAACGTTGCGTTCGAGGAGTTCGGCATACGGCCCTCGATCTCGAGATGACCATCGGTGAGTAATTGCAGAAGTTCTGGCGTGTTACTCATACGTGTCAATCGTTCGTGCGGAGACGCGAATGCTTAGTTGAACTTGGGGCAGGCGTGGCCTGCAAGGTCCACCGGTGCACTGCACCACTTGCAAATTGCGCGGCCCGCATTGATGAAAAGGTCTGCCGTGTCACAGAACGCCCGAGCTTGCGATGGTGTGAGCATCACGCGCACCACAGTGCTATCGTCGTCCTCTTCGTCTTCATCAAGAAGGTCGAAGATGTCGTCATCGTCTTCGTCGACCAACACCATTTCTTCCAACTGCACCACCATGCGCATGTTGGGGCGATCAACACCAAGACCAACGGAACCCAGAACGAAATCTTGTTCCACGGGGTTGACGAGTGATGCGGAAGTGGAGTCGATGGAGGTTCCCGTGTCGGGCATATCAGCCAACATGCCGCGCAAGTATTCAGCGAGCGCTGCTACTTGCTGCTTCTCGCATTTGATGGAAACCGTGCGTCCATCGCCGCGCACCTGCACATAGAAGGTGCGATCACCAGGCTGCCCAATGGCGCCTGTTGCAAAGCCATCTGCATCTTCGAAGTCGAAATAGAAACCCATGTGACTACCAGTGTGCCAGTGAAATCAGGACGGGCGCAGGTCGGCTAATGAACCGCCTGTGGAGTTGACCGTGAGAACGATGGGGCCATGGCCCGTGTAGGCAACAGCACTGACAGAACATGTACCGATGACGATGCGCTGGAAGAGATCGATGTGCGTACCCATGGCATGAGCAACAGCTGCCTTAATGGGGTCTGCATGCGACACGCACACAACAGTTCCACCGGGGTGTGCTGCACGAATGCGATCAAGCGCACTCACCATGCGTGTTTGCATCTCGGTGAATGATTCGCCGTTGGGGAAGCGGAATGTGCTCGGTGCTTTCTGCACAGTGGACCATTCAGGAAGCTTCATCAACTTGCTGAGTTCTGCACCGGTCCAATCGCCGAAGTCGCATTCGAGAAGACCTTTGTCGATCTTCACGCGCTGCTTCAGAGCCTTTGCGATTGGTGCTGCCGTTTCGCGTGCGCGCTCAAGTGGTGATGCATAGATGGCGTCAATCTTTGGCAGCTCTGCAATGCGCTCTGCCACGCGATGCGCTTGCGCAACGCCTGCTTCAGCAAGGTGTAAACCTGCGGCCCGACCAGGAAGAATCTTGCCTGTGGTGGGGGTTTGGCCGTGACGCACCATCAAGATGACGGTGGACGACGGGGGAGCAGTTTTCTTTGCGGTTGCCATGCAGTATCCAACCTACTTGCGCGCGCTTCTATGCCCCAAGAGTTGACTGATGTTTATGCGAGCGCACGAGACAGCATGAACGCGAGCGGGATTCCCAAGATGAGATTGAAGGGAAACGTGACTCCCAGAGCAAGACCAAGCGACAGGCTGGAATCCGCATTCGGAAGTGCGATGCGAACAGCAGCAGGAGCTGCAATGTAGGACGCACTTGCGACCATGATTCCGAAAATGGCGGATCCTCCGATGGAGAGGCCGATCGCGTGAGCTGCGATGACACCCAATGACCCAAAGATGAGCGGTGAAATTACTGCAAAGGCTGCAAGGCGAAGAGGTACTCGTCCGTTGGTTTGGAAACGAGTGGCGACTGTTGCTCCCATGTCGAGGAGAAACAAAGTCAGCAAGCCCGAGAACATCCCGACGAAAAATGGTTCGACTCGCGCAAAAGAATTTGCACTACTGACTGAGCCCATGATGAGCCCGCCAACCAGCAACAGCACGCTTCGTCCAGTGAGAACTTCGTGCGCCGCGGTGCGCCAATTCACATCATCGCTTTTCATACTGGCAAGAACGAGAGCAACCACGATTCCCGGTATCTCCAAGATTGCAACAAGAGATGTCATGAAAGGTTCCGTGATGAACTTTGCTTCGGTTGCAAAAATCATCGCCGCAGTGAATGTCACAACCGAGACCGATCCGTAGTGCGCTGCGATGGACCCTGCATCCGCTGCTGTAAGTCGGAGCAAGCGAGTTGTCACGAAGAAAATGATGATGGGAATTCCGATGCCAAACGCAATGGTGAGAAGTGCTGGTGATGTGAGGCTTGCAAGATCTGAATCTCGCAGACTGTGCCCACCTTTCAGGCCGATGGCGAGAAGGAGGTATGTGGAGATCCACGTATGAATGGGGTCGGGCAGGCGCAGATCGCTACGCAGGATCACTGCTAATGCACCCAATACAAAGGCCAATACAGGCGGTGAGGTGAGGTTTTCGATTGCCAGATTCCATGAGTTCATATGTCTGATAATACATGAAATATGTGTCATGTATCAAATGACAGGAAATATGACAAAATGGGGCAATGAAGTCGGCCCCAGAACCCTCGTGGACCTTCCTAACGAATCATGCCCATGTGCTGCTCACCATTGCTGCAGAGCCTGAGATCCGCATTCGCGATATCGCGTCCGAGGTGGGCATTACCGAGCGCGCAGCGCACCGCATTGTGGCAGACCTAGAAGAAGCCGGATACCTGAAGGTGACCAAGGTGGGCCGTCGCAATGAATACGTGGTGTTGCGTGACTTGCCATTGCGTCATCCATCGGAGCGTCACCACCGCATCGGCGAGCTGCTGAAGGTTCTCGCCCATGAACCCAAGAAGTAGTTCTGTGGATTCATTGAAGCGCGTGTGTGATGACATCACGGCGTGTGTGGCATGTCCACGTCTTGTGGAATGGCGTGAGTCCGTGGCCGTGGAAAAGCGTGCGTCGTTTCGTGATCAGGAATATTGGGGCAAAGGCGTTCCTGGTTTTGGTGATGCGAAGGCTGGACTGTGGGTGATGGGTCTTGCACCCGCTGCGCACGGTGCGAATAGAACGGGCCGCATGTTCACCGGTGATCGCAGCGGAGACTGGTTGTATCGCGCGATGCATAAGGCTGGATTTGCAACGCAAGCCGAAAGTATCGGCGCAGACGATGGCTTGAAGTTGACCGGCGCGTGGGTCTCGAGCGCGGTGCGATGTGCACCACCCGATAACAAGCCAACGAATGTTGAACGCGACACGTGCGTGACGTACTTGCAACGCGAACGGCAACTGTTGAAGAAGGTGCGCGTTGTGGTGTGCCTCGGCAGCTTTGCGTATGAAGCAGTGTGCAAAGAGTGGGGCGTGAAGCCTCGACCAAAGTTTGGCCACGGCGTGGAAGCGGTAGCTCCCGATGGCACCGTGATTATTTGCTCTTTTCACCCCAGCCAGCAAAACACTTTTACGGGCAAGCTGACGGAACCAATGATCGACGCGGTCTTTGCTCGCGCCCGCGCAGTTATTGACTAAGCGTTGAATGCTTTTGCCACCATGGAGGCGGCGAGAGTGTGTGCGGTGTTCGCGTCATCCAGTAGCTGATGCATCTGGAAGAAGCTGTGGAACATTCCGTTGTAACGCACCACGCTGGCTGTCACGCCGTTTGCAATTAAGCGGCGACCGTACTCTTCGCCTTCATCACGAAGCGGATCGAGTTCTGCAGTGATAATGAGCGCTGGAGGTGCGCCCTTCAACAATGAATCTGGTGCGAAGTGTGGCGACGCAAGTGGATCTTTCTTGTCTGCACTTGCTGGCATGTAGTGATTCGTGAACCATTCCATTGCTTGCTTCGTCAACACTGGGCCACCAGCGTTCTCGATGTGTGAAGGAAACGACGCTGTCATATCGGTTGCCGGATAGATGAGCATCTGAAATACCAATGGCACAGGGCGCTGTTGGCTCACAATGGCTGCAAGATTTCCACCTGCGCTGTCGCCACCCACTGCGATGCGGTCGGGGTTGATGCCCAACTCAGCAGCGTTCTCGTACGCCCAACGCAACGAGCACATCGCGTCTTCAACAGCAGCAGGGAACGGGTTCTCTGGAGCTAAGCGGTAATCAACGCTCAACACTGCATGGCCCATGCGGTTCGCCAATGAGCGACACACGGAATCGTGTGAGTCGAGACCGCCAATCACCCAGCCGCCACCGTGGTAAAACACCAATAAGCCAAGGTTCTTGTTGGCATTGGGGCGATACAAACGCGATGGCACACCACCGGCCACTACATCGCGAATCTCAAACACTTCCTCAGTGGAAGGCAATTGACGTGAGTTGTAGTACTCACGGAAGACTGCGGCATCAGAGTCCTGAATGATGGGACCGCCAGCGGCAGCCATCATCTGAAGAATTACTTGTGCTTGTGGATGCAGTGTCATAGAGCCCCCTGATTGTGGTGAGCCAAGAGTAACCGTGCCTGCTCGACAGGGCTGAGTTGAGCGGTGTTACTGAGGTGCGAGAGCGATGCGCAGTGCTTCAGAAGCATGAACAATCGCATGCTTGCCGTCGTCTACCCATGGTGCCATTCCGACAAAACCATGAATCATTCCGAAGTAGCGAACGATGCTGGTGTGAACTCCTGCTGCAATTAATGCGCGGCCGTATTCTTCACCTTCATCACGTAATGGGTCGTGCTCTGCGGTAATCACAATGGCTGGTGGGCACGAAGCGAGTACCGCGGGGTCTGCGCAAATGGGCGACACACGTGGATCGCTCGTTGAAGTCTTGCCGTCAAGGTAGATGTTGATGAATGCGTCCATGTCGACGGCACGTAAGAAGGGCCCTTCGGAGTTCTCAACATACGAAGCAGTACTCATACGGCAATCGGTGACGGGGTAAATGAGAACTTGGAACGCGATGGGGACTGGCTGCAATTGTGCAACCACAGCGGCAAGGTTTCCACCTGCACTGTCACCACCCACTGCAATGCGTGTTACATCAATACCAAGTGCATCTGCATGAATTGCAGCCCAGGCAGTGGTCTTCAGCGAATCTTCAAGACCGGCGGGAAATGGATTTTCAGGCGCCAAGCGATAGTCGACGGACAACACCGCGCATCCACTGGCGTTCGCAATGGAACGACACGTTGCATCGTGTGACTTGATGCTGCCGATAACCCAACCGCCACCGTGGAAGTACACAAGCAGGCCAAGGTTTCTGTCGGCGCTCGGTCGATACAAACGAACAGGCACACCGGCTGCATCCATGTCACGAATTTCATGCACGTGTTCATTGGAGACGTAATCAGTTGCAGCGCGTGCAATGCGCGCCTCAATGGGATCGGACTCTGCGAATCCTTTTCCACCTCGTGACTGCATCAATGCAACGAGGCTGGCTGCTTGTGGATGCAGTGCCACGGTTTACTCCGCAGGCTTTGCGTCAGCAGCAGGCGCAGCATCAGTTGCTGGTGCCTCTGCCGGTGCAGCGTCTGCAGCAGGTGCAACCTTCTTCTTCAGAGCAGGCGTGCCCACCTTGACAGTGGTTTCGGCCCAGTCTGGCCAGCGACGGCGGCTCACGATGGAAAGCGTGCGCAACAACTTCATTGCAACTTCGTCTTCTTGTGCGGGCTTTGACTCGATCACGCCTTCAGCAATCATGCGGTTGATGACTTCTACGCCCACCTTTGAACGCACGATGGTGAGAGTCCAGTCGTTGTCTTTGCCGATACCGCCGGTGGAGATGTCTGCGTGTTCTGCAGCGAAGTCAGGACAGCTCTTGCATCCCTCGCGTGTCCACTGATGGCATTCCTTTAGATCAATCTCGTGGAATGAACCATCGTTCATCCAGATTTGGAAGGCGCCCTTGATGTTCATCTTCACCATGTCTTGCTTTTTCAAGCCGTACTTGGCTTCAAATAATTCAGGGAAAATCGCATCGTCGAATGTCTTGCTGCACAACAGGCCAATGTTGAATTGGAATGGCTTGGACACTTTGCCGGCTTTGCGATCCCACATCACTGGTGGTGAAGACACCTGGCAACCCATGCCGACGAGTGCAAGCTTGGTGAGGCCCTTTTCTTTTGCTTCTGGAAGTGCGAGTGGGTTTGCACAATACGTGTAGCGCGAACCTGCTGTTGCAAGAACTTCTTCTTTCGTTTGCACGAGGACAGGCTTTGCCTTCCAACGGTCATCGTCTTCAACGCCACTGACGAGTGCGCCTTCGATGTAGTTGTTATCCATCAACCAGGAAAGCATCGCGGTGACAAAGCCACCGTCTTGACCCTTTTCTAACTGTGTCTTGTCAACCGCGCGTGTGAGGAGAAGTTGTTCCCAGATGCCAGCCATCTCGTCGTCTTCGCGGTCGCGGCCAAAGAGGTGCTTGTTCGCAGATGATTCCCATGTGCGGAAACGTGGGCAGGCGCGGGTGCATGTGGTGCAGCCCTTCTCGCCGTGGATGCAGTTGTCGAGACCGAGTTCTTCTTCGATGTGGAAAGGCTTGTACTTGCCTTCTTCGTGCTCGTAACCGATGACATCGTGAGGGCATGTGACAACACAACCTGCGCATCCGGTGCAGAGGCCGGTGTTAATGACTTCCTCGTAGAGCTCTTTCCATTGCGCTGTCCAGCGCTCGGCCTTGGCGGGGGCATCAGGTGTCATGGTCATTCCATGACATTAGGGGCTAGACGGCGTCGGCTCCATGTTCGCCCGTACGAATACGGATGATTTGCTCGACAGAGGTAACCCATACCTTGCCATCGCCAATTTTTCCCGTGTTGGCGGCCTTGACGATGACATCGATGACTTGGTCGACATTTGCATCATCAACAACAAGTTCCATCTTTGCTTTGGGGACGAAATCGATCTGATATTCCGAGCCGCGGTAGGTCTCGGTGTGGCCACCTTGGCGACCAAAGCCACGCACTTCAGACACGGTCATGCCTTGCACGCCTGCAGCCTTCAATGCTTCTTTTACATCGTCCACTTTGAACGGCTTGATGATTGCTGTTACGAGCTTCATGGTTTCATTCTGCCTTATCTAGAGAAGTAGTGGTCACTGGTATGCGGATTCCGCGTGCTGGCTTTGGTCGAGTCCCACGAGTTCATGTTCGGTCGAGACGCGCAAACCAATGGTGCGGTCGAGAACCTTTGCCAACACCCATGTGATGCTGAACGAGAAGACGATGGTGGCACCAAGAGCAACAAGTTGATCTTGCAGTAGTTCTGTACCGCCACCGAAGAACAAACCGTCGAAGCCGAGCGAGTTGACTTTCACGTCTGCGAAGAAGCCAAGAAGGATCGCGCCAAGGATGCCGCCAACAAGATGCACTGCGATGACATCAAGGCTGTCGTCGAATCCGAACTTTGTCTTGAGCGTGAGAGCGAGGTAGCAGACAACGCCTGCGATGAGTCCGATGAAGATGGGGGACATACCGCCGACAAAACCGGCACATGGTGTGATGGCAACAAGACCAGCGACGGCACCGGATGCTGCACCAAGTGTTGTTGCGTGGCCAGCCTTCAACTTTTCAACAACAAGCCAACCGCACATTGCTGCAGCTGCTGCGAGATGAGTGTTCACAACAGCTTGTGCTGCAAGACCATTTGCTGCCAATGCAGAACCAGCATTGAAACCGAACCAGCCAAACCACAAGATGCCAGTACCGAGCACGGTGAATGGCAAGTTGTGCGGTGGCATTGCTTCGCGGGGCCAGCCTTTGCGATTGCCCATCACCAAAACGATTGCGAGTGCCGCAACGCCGGCGTTGACATGAATCACTGCGCCACCGGCGAAGTCGAGTGCACCGCGCTTGAACAACCAACCATTAGGGCTAAACACCCAGTGCGCAACTGTGGGGTAAACGATGACAGCCCACACACCAATGAGAATTGCGTACGCAGAGAACTTCAGACGATCTGCTGTTGCGCCCGTAATGAGCGCAGGAGTGATGACGGCGAACATCATCTGGAATGCGAAGAATGCGAGAACAGGAATTGCCAACGCGAAGTCGCCTGTGTAGCCGGGCACGTGCGTGATGTTGGTGAGGTTTTTCATGAACGCGAAGTCAAAGTTGCCGAAGTACTTACCGTCACCTCCGAAGGAAAGACTGAAGCCCACCATCGCCCACAGCACTGAGATGATGCCCATAGCGAAGATGTTCTGCATCAACATGCCGAGCACATTCTTCGACCGGACCATGCCGCCATAAAAGAAGGCAAGACCTGGTGTCATAAAGGCGATCATTGCGATGGAAACCAATACCCAGGCTGTTGCTCCGGTATCGATGTCGGCTGCGAAAAACATAAAAGTCCTTTGGTCGGCTGTCAGGTGGCCCTAACCGTAGAAGTGCTTTGTTTCGTAATTGTTTCCAGTTGGTGAATGAGGGGACAAAGCAAAAGACCCGCGCCTCCCACCGAAGTGGTTGACGCGGGTCTTCTGGTTGTGATTATTTAGATGCGACCTGAGCCGAACTCTGGGTAAGCAACGACGCCCATTTCTGGAATGTCGAGGCCGTTGATCTCGTCCTCTTCAGCAGAGCGGATGCCACCCTTGGTGAACTTGTTCTGAATCTTGAAGAAGCCGTAAGCAACTGGGAAGATCACGCAGATGATGACAGCCACACCGAGAGCCTGCGCTCCGAGTTGGCCCCAATCGCCCTTGATGATTCCTTCGACACCCTTGACGGATGAACCGTTCCAACCGCCGCCGTAGCTGCCGTTGGCGAAGATGCCGACAGCAAGTACTCCGAAGATGCCGTTGACACCGTGCACTGCGATGGCACCTACTGGGTCGTCCAACTTGAACTTGCGCTCGATGATGAACACAGACTCAATCGCGAGAATTGCAGCGATGACACCAATGACTGCTGCTGCCCATGGTGCGATGAATGCACATGGTGCAGTCACAGCAACGAGGCCAGCGAGCATTCCGTTCACCATCATTCCTGGGTCTGGCTTGCCGGTGCGCTTCGTGATGTAGAACATCGCGGCGACTGCACCGAATGCTGCGGCGATTGCAGTGTTGGTTGCAACAGTTGCGAACTGAACGTCCGTTGCTGCGAAGGTGCTTGCGGCGTTGAAGCCGAACCATCCGAACAACAAGATGAAAGTTCCGAGCATTGCCATTGGAATGTGGTGACCAGGCAGTGCCTTTGGCTTACCGTCTGCACCAAACTTGCCAATGCGTGGTCCGAGAACGATGGCACCTGCAAGAGCGGCAACGCCACCCACTGCGTGAACAACACCGGATCCAGCGAAGTCAACGTAACCAGCGCCAAGGCTCATGGTGTCCCATGTCTTTGACAACCAGCCGCCGCCCCATGTCCAAGCTGCGAAAAGTGGGTAATAGATAGCGCCACAGAAGAGGCCCCAGATGGTGAAGCTGCTCCACTTCCAACGCTCAGCCATTGAGCCTGTTGGAATAGTTGCAACGGTGTCCATGAAAGCAACCATGTACAAGAACAATCCGAGGAGTGCAGGTGTGATGGTGCCAGTGGACATTGCCCAGCCGCCCTTATAAAGGAATACCCAGTTACCGCTACCAAGAAGTGGTCCGCCGACTGGTTCTGTGAGGCCGATGCCAGCAAAACTGAATCCACCGAATGCAAGTGGGAAACCAACGAAGAAGAACGCCACGAAACCCAATCCGAAGATTGCGAAGTTGGTGCTCACCACGTGTGCTGCATGCTTTGCGCGTGTGAAACCGGTTTCAACAAGCGCGAATCCGGCCTGCATGAAAATAACCAGCATTGCGCCGATAACGACCCACAGAAGGTTGATCTGCGTGCCGAGAACTTCTACTTCAGATTGCATCGCTGCCTTCTTCCTTTGTGCGAATTCGAATGAGACGAGAAATGTCGGTGACCCAAATCTTTCCGTCACCGATCTTTCCTGTGGATGCGGATGATGTGATGGCCTCGAGGACCTGGTCAACCTGGGCATCGTCAACGACGAGTTCCATCTTCACCTTTGGCACGAAATCGATGGCGTATTCACTTCCGCGGTAAGTCTCGGTGTGTCCGCCTTGACGGCCAAACCCTTTGACTTCCGACACGGTCATGCCCTGTACGCCTGCCGACTTCAGCGCGTCTTTCACATCGTCCACCTTGAATGGCTTGACGATTGCCGTGATCAACTTCACTGACCTGTCTCCTTGTGTTTATGCCGCCCGAAGGCGACGTCCAAACGCTGCTATTGCAACTAGGAACACCGTACGGAATGGAGATTTCGCAACTGTCGCCCCAATGTTTCGGGAGTGTGGCGAATTGGTTGGTGTGTAAACGCTGTGTAAACGGCTACGAGAGAAGAGCACTCACGCGGCGAAGTGCCTGGTCGCTGATCTTGCGACCATGTCGCGTGGAGACTTCGAAGCGATCTGCCACTTCGCCACCACTTGTTGTGATCTTTGCGTGATGAACATTGATGTTTGCTCGTGCGAAAGCTGCAGCAACAGCCTGAATGAATCCGGGCTGGTCTGCGCCACGCACCAACACCACGCTGTGCCAAGGATGTGCTTCATTGTCCAAGGCAAAAGTGATGTTGTTCTTGGTGCCACGAGCAAGGCGGCGAGGATTCTCGATGCGCTTGCGCAATCGTTGTTCCAAGTCGAAGGAGATCTGTGTTGCGCTGGGCTTTTGTACGGAACGAATCTTGAATGAGTCAAGAACTGCACCGTCAGGCCATGTTGCAAGATCCGCATCGATGATTTCAAGACCTCGATCAGCAAGTGTGGCGCAGATGCGAGCAAGCAAGCCGCGCATGTCACGCGTCGCAATATCTACTTCCCATTCGTTGGCGACAGGAGTGCCGTAAACGTTGACGCGAACGGTTCGGCTGCGAGGAGCTGGTTCAACCAACGAGGCATGTCGAACAATGGTTTCTGGCTCATGAGCCAATACATACACAGCGGCTGCATGTTGAATGCGCTCAATGACCAATGGATCTTCTGTTAGTGAAATGGCATCGCGGCGACGTACTGATTCAAGGGAGTTCTCAATTCCTTCAATCAACTCTGGGTGGGCCAGCAAGCCCTGCACCGAAGTGGTGATGTCAATGAGGATGGAGTATTCGAAATCCTGCATACCGCCACGTGCTTCGGTGAGCATGCGGCACTTCTCCACCATGAGTGGTGTTCCAAGGAAGTCAGCCAGTTGTGCAAGCACTCTCTGATTCGGTTCGTATGGATCTGTTGTGCATGCCGAATGCAGAAGAGAAGACGCAAGTACTAATGAACGAATCTCTCCACGGACGGAATCGGTGAGTACGAGACGATCAATAAATGGTGAGATGTCGCCGGTATCGGAGAAGTCGGTAATTAATCCTGCAAGAAGAAGACTGCAATCCTCTGCGACTGCGCGTGCACCCTTCTTTCGAAGACTTTCGACAATCGGCATCTGCACCATATGCGTAGGGTCAAGTTCTGTGGTCTCGCCACGACGAGAGCGCAGAGCAGAAGAAATTTCGGGAAGTGCGCGTTCGATCACACTGGTGATTTCAAGGAATCGCCATGAACGAGAGTTTCCACGTAAGAGAACTTCCAGCAATTGCTGAGTTGTTTCGGGTGTCCATGTCAGTGGTTCATTGCGGTTGGCATGGGCCCAATCCAGCAGTGCACCGTTGGGCTGCGCTTGTGTTGCAAGCAGTGCAGCTTCCAATGTGAGTGCAAGTGTCAGTGACGCCGGTGGCGTTCCGTGCAATTGCACTTCATTGTCAATCAGACGAATCCATCCGCCAACCGGTTCTTCGGTCACTTCTAGAACTTCAATGTCTTCGAGTGCTGCGCCACCGGACTCAATTCTCCAACGCAAAAGCGGTGGAGTGATGATGGTGGTGAGAAGAACCATGAGGAGCACAACGGCGTAGAGGTCTTCGTGGAAAACGCCAATGGATACACCAATTGTTGCGAAGATGAGACCCACCTCGCCGCGCGGAATCATGCCGATACCGATGAGCAATTTGTCGGTGTTGGTTCCGCGTGCTCCAACCGCTGCCAGCACTTTGCCAACAATCGCAATCGTGGTGAGGATTCCCGCAACGATCAGAACATGCGCAGAGAAGAACTTCGTGACATCAGTGTCGACACCAATCTGCATAAAGAACACGGGGATGAAGATGCTGCCGAGAACGGAGAAGTCGCGAGCAATGCGATCGTGATGCTCTGTACGTGCCAACGCTGTACCAGCGACAAAGGCACCGATAATCGGCGCGAGTTTTGCACCGCTTGCGGCAGCAGAGAATCCGAAAGTTATACCTGCAGCAACAACGCCGATTGTTGCTGGTGATGCTGCCTTTGCGCCAATGAACTTGAGAATTCTTGGAACAAGCAACAGCCCGATAGCGCCGGCAACGACAAGGAAACCAACTGCAAGTCCGATGGTGCTGATGAGGCCAACTGCATCAATCGAACCTTGTTCAACAATGCGTGTGACAACAGTGAGAATGATGAGGCCGAGAACATCGTCTGCGACAGCTGCGCCCAACACGATGCGCGCTTCTGTAGACGCGAGAGCCTTTAAGTCGCCAAAGACACGCGCAGTGATACCAACGCTTGTTGCCGCCAGTGCTGCACCAAGGAAGAGTGATGCGTTGAGTGATTCGCCAAGCGCAGTCCCCGCCAACACGCCAGTGGACATGGGAAAAACAACACCAAGAATTGCAACCAACATGGAGGCACGGCCGACTCGACGTAATTCGTTGAGGTCCATCTCAAGACCCACCTCGGCTAAGAGGATGATGACGCCTACTTCTGCAAGAACACGAAGCGCATCACTGGGCTCAACAATTCCCAACATGGAAGGACCAACGATGATGCCGGCAGTGATCTCGCCAAGGACGGCCGGTATGCGAACGCGTTCACACAATTCTGCGGCGAGTTTTGCCAGAACCAAAACAAGTGCGAGCGACGTAAAGATTTGACCGAAGTCGAGTCCTTCACTGGAAGCGAGAATTGAAGAAATCACTGTGGAGTGTCTACCTGCTGGCGCAGGAAAGCCTCGGCGGCGGAGTGCCCCTCAGAAGTCAGCATCCAGCCACGACGGCGAACGGTGACCAACACGTCGGCCCCCAGCCAACGGCGAATAGCGACAAGCGAAGCGTCAACGCGTCGGGCCGAAGTGCTGTCCAGTCCCGATTGGCGGGCAATGAAGTCGCGTCCCACGATCTTGCCTGCCGAAGCAATGAGGATGCGGAGCACCTCTATATCTAAAGGGGTCGGACGGCTGTCGCCTGAAATTTCCATATCCACCATGGCTCTCACGGTACGCAGGCCAGTTTTCGGGTCTGTTCGCCCCTTGTGAACGGTGTGTGAACGGTCATACCCATCCGATTGGGGGAATCCGTGACTTTTCCGACAGAATCGGAACTCATGGAACTCACCTATGCCCCCGAAGACGAACAGTTCCGCGCGGAGATCCGCGCCTGGCTGCAGGAGAACTTGCCGAAAGGCTGGTTCGACAAAGGCTTCGAAATGTCCAACGAAGAACGCAAGAAGTTCAACGA
This sequence comes from Acidimicrobiaceae bacterium, assembly GCA_947446815.1. Taxonomy (GTDB): domain Bacteria; phylum Actinomycetota; class Acidimicrobiia; order Acidimicrobiales; family Ilumatobacteraceae; genus UBA2093. The sequence continues at coordinate 3,604 of CANFGT010000004.1, read as the reverse complement.
TGAATGGCCAAGCAAGCTGTTCTCTGGTGGCTGGATTTGCGCAACTTGGCCGAAGGAATACGGCGGCAAGGGTCTCTCAACAATGCAAGGTGTTGTTCTTTCAGAAGAGTTCGCAAATGCAAAGGCACCGATGCGTGCTGACTTCTTCGGCGACACACTTGTTGGTCCAACACTTCTTCAGTGGGGAACCGAAGAGCAGAAGAAGGAATTCCTTCCTCAGATTCTCAACGGCAGCATGCGCTGGTGCCAAGGTTTCTCCGAGCCAAACTCTGGTTCCGACCTTGCAAGCTTGAAGACAACTGCAGTTCTCGACGGTGACGAATGGGTCATCAACGGCCAGAAGGTGTGGACCACACAGGGCCACCACGCTGACTACTGCTTCCTTCTCACACGTACCGATCCTGATGCGCCAAAGCACAAGGGCATCTCGTACTTGCTCGTTCCAATGCGCCAGCCTGGCGTTGAAGTACGCGGCATTGTGCAGCCAGACGGCACCGCAGAGTTCTGTGAAGTGTTCTTCGATAACGCACGTTGCCCGAAGGACAATGTTGTTGGTGGCGTGAACAACGGCTGGATCGTTACAAACTCCACTCTCGCTTTCGAGCGTGGCATGAGTGCAACAACCGGTTACCGCCGCTTCGAGTCTGAATACAAGGCAATGGTTCGTGGCGCCAAGGAAAACGGCGCAATCAACGATCCAAAGATCCGTCAGCGCCTCATGAACTACTACACCAAGATCCAGATCCTCAAGATCAACGGTCTTCGTTCACTCTCCACCACCCTTATGGGCAAGAAGGATCCAAGCATGGCTGCACTCGGTGCAACCAACAAGATGTTCTGGACCGAAATGCACAAGGAAGCAATGGAGCTTGCACTCGACATCTCTGGTGCGAACGCAATGCTTGTTGACTACGCAATGGGTGACGGCAACTGGCCAGGAACCGCACGCGAAAAGCGTCGTGAGGGTTACCCAGTCAGCGGCATGATGTCTGCATTCTTCTTCTCTCGCTCCGAAACCATTTGGGGTGGAACAAGCCAGATTCAGCGCAACATCGTTGGCGAGCGCGTCCTTGGTCTTCCAAAGGAACCATCTAGCAAGTAATTGCTCATGACAGCCGAAACCGTCACATTCTCGCGCGGCACGCTTCAAGCGCCGTTCGGGATGTTGACGGTGGTGGCGTCAGATCGTGGTGTTCGATACATCACGTTTGAAGTAGATGCTCATCCGAAGTCGTATGTCGGCATGGATGTTCGTGATGACGCGCAGCATCCTGTTGTTGCTGCAGCGGTGACACAATTAAGTGAATACCTTGACGGTTCGCGTATCTCTTTTGATGTTCCGCTTGATCTTGTGGGTACAGAGTTTCAAGTTGATGCATGGAATGCATTGGCGAAGATTCCGTACGCCAGCACCGTCTCGTATGCGCAGCAGGCCACATCAATTGGCCGTCCGAAAGCGACGCGTGCAATTGGTTCCGCCAATGGTCGTAATCCAGTGGTGATTGTGTTGCCGTGCCACCGTGTCGTTGGCGCTGATGGTTCACTCACCGGCTTTGGTGGAGGGTTGCATGTGAAGTCCTGGTTGTTGGACCTTGAAAAGCGAGTGTCCGCACAGTCCAAGTGACTGATTGCGTAAGGTTGCAACCATGACTCTTGCTTCGCGCGTCCTCGCAGTGCTCCTCATTGCCGTCTGTCTTGGCTCTGGTGTGATGGATTTCTTGAAGCCAGACAAGCTGGTGCAAAGCATGAACAAGTTGCGTGTTCCTGCGAATGCATTACCCGTTCTAGGCGCAATCAAGATTGCTGCCGCTATCGGCCTCATCATTGGCTTCGGCAACATTCGTTTAGCGGAAGTCACTGGCGCATGTCTGTGCGCATATTTCGCAATCGCTACTACAACTCACACACGCGTGAAAGACAGCATTCGCGACACAGCGCCAGCTTTTGTCTTGCTTGTGGTGTCGATGTTGTTTGTGCTCACAACATTTGCGCGTTAATTCGCAACTAGAGCAAGTGTGGGTTTAGCCCCGCAGCTTTTCCCACTCGGAATCTTCGAGTCCGAGTTTCTTGAATCGCTTTGAAATCCACAGTGGAACTTCAACGGGCAAACCTTGTTCAATCTCGGCCACCATCTGACCGTTCTCGTCCCACATGTGGCAGGTGTTGAGGTTCATGGCGTAGCCACGACGACGATCTTCTTTGCTCATTGCGGCACGTTGCTCAGTTGAAACAGAAGGTGAACCGATTCGCATGGACCAGATGCTTTGAATGGCAACAGGTGCCATCGCGGTCAACATCGCACCGATGTGAGTGCAGCCACGTGGTCCGCCAAAGAGTTCTTTCACTTTTGCATTGAAGCCACGAGCGATGGAGAGACCCACCAACTTCTCGTATGCCGGAACGATGTCAGTGCAATGCGTATGCGGACGTTCGTGGAACTCCACATTGGCGCCAACGATTTCGAGGGAGGGGAACGCAACTTCAAGATCAACGATCATGTGATGCACCCACAATGGTTCTGGGTCGTCCTTGACATAGAGACCTGCTGGCTTCTCATCGAAGATCACGCCGCGCATGAGGAACTTGTCTTCGCTCAGTTTGTAGGTGCGGATTTCATAACGACGTGTATGAATCAGCTTTCCGCCTTGAGGTGGTGCAGGGAAGTAATCGTTCGTAGACACGGGAAACACTGTGTCAGAGATGTGAGCCATCGGGCGAACCGTGTGTGTCTCATGGCAGAATTGAAGGGTGACTTCCCTTAAAGAGACCATCAAGGCCGATATGACCGCAGCGTTGAAGGCGGGTGATGACTTGAAGAAGTCAACATTGCGCATGGCATTGTCCGCAATTACTAATGCAGAGGTTGCGGGCACTGAGGCCGTGGAACTGAGCGATGATCAGATCATTAAAGTGCTGCAAGCTGAAGCGAAGAAGCGTTTGGAATCAGCCGAGGTCTACGAGCAGAACGGCCGTGCCGACGCTGCAGTGAAGGAAAAGGCAGAAGCAGAAGTACTGGCTGCTTACTTACCTGCTGCAATGTCCGATGATGAATTGGGTGCAATCGTTGCCGCTGAAGTGGCTGCCGCAGCTGCTGCAGGCAATACGGGAATGAAAGCCATGGGCGCTGTCGTTAAAGCGGTGCGCGAACGTGCAGGATCTTCTGCTGATGGCTCAAAGATTGCTGACCTTGTGAAAGCAGCGCTTGCCTGATGTCTGATCCGGCACCGCAACTGGTTTCGTTGTCGCCAACAATGAAGCGCGTCGCTGCTTCGTTGCGCAAGACGCTGAAGGCGATCTATCACGTGCATCCTGAAGTGGAATCCGAAGAGATGGCCGCGACCGCTGAATCTCTCGAGAAGCAGATTGTTGCTGCAGGAACATTGGGTCTTGGTCAACCTTCGGATGTTCGCTACACGCGAAGCCCATTGTCTGGTCCGTTCAATCCAATTGCACCGCCAGTGACCTATGAATACGGAGAAAACTCCATCACTGCCAAGGTGCTTTTCAACGAGAGTTATCAAGGCCCTCCGGCTTGTGTGCATGGCGGAATGGTTGCTGCGCTCTTGGATGACGCCCTGGGTCGTACCCGTCATCTCACTGGCCG
>CANFGT010000003.1 GCA_947446815.1 Acidimicrobiaceae bacterium | reverse complement strand
GGCTTGCTGACGGCCCCCCATTCACGTACGCCGTCACCCTGAAGTAATAGATGACGCCGTTTGTGAGGTTGGTAATCGTGACTGGCGAAGCGGTGACCATTGAGTCCACTACCCACGTGGATCCGTTGACGCTGCGCTCTACTTGATAGCCAGTGAGTGTGAAACCAGTGTTATTCGTTGGTGCAGTCCAAGAAACGGTGGCTTGACGGTTGCCACGGACAGCCAACACTGATGTTGGCGCGCCGATTTGTGAATACGGAGTTCCGTACACATTGCTGGAGACAGATTCACCAATTGCGTTCACCGCTCGAACCGACCAGTAATAGGACGTTCCGTTCGTCAAACCAGTGGCGCCATTGGTATCGACATATGTCAGCGTTGCCGCAGACACAGTGGTCACCAAGACGTTGTTGCGATAGATCGCATAACCAGTGAGAGCAGAACCGCCATTGTTGGTTGGTGCACTCCATGTCAGCGTCGCCTTCTTGTCGCCACCGGAAACAACGATGTTCAGCGGAGACAATGGAACACGTGCCGGCGTTGCCGAGCTAAATGTTCCCCATGCGCCGAGACCAGCCGAAGTGATTGCTGCCATTCGGAATGTGTACGCAGTGCCGTTCGTCAGACCCTTCACTGTGTAGGTAGTTCCAGATGCGTCGAGAGTCAAGGTGGTCCAGTTGACGGAATCGACTGAATACTCCATGCGATACGAATCAACTGCGAAGCCTCCATTCGTTAATGGAGCGGCCCACACAAGAGCAACTTGGCTATCCCCTGCAGTTGCTGAAGTAGGACGCACTGCAGACGCAAGAGCCATCGGTGTTGCGTTGACAACGGTTGCAGTTGCACTTCCTGCAGCATTCGATGGCGTGATGCGAACGAACAATGAAGTACCAAGAGTGAGAGCTCCTGACACACTTCCGAAATTTGTGATTGTCACACTCGTGACAGATGCAGGTACTGAGGTTGCTGTCGCACCCATTGTCGCCGTTGTCGCTTGACCTGCCCATGTACCCCACGCAGCAACATACGTGCCGTTCGTCGCTGAGATTTCCACCTTGTATCCAGTTGGCAAAGGCGCCACTGGCGTATTCCACGTCACGACAATCGCAGTCGCAGTCGTTGTGACAACGGCGCCGCTCACCATGTTCGGGAAGGTGCTCGTCACAGGCAATGCAGGAGCAACAATCGAAGTTGTCGAAGAGTCGCCCTCGCCTTCAGAGGTCAAAGGAGTCACGCGATAGGTGTACACCGTTCCCGGCGTCAGACCTGTCAAGGTCGTTGTCGTCAACGCGGTACCCGCATTGTTGTTTCCAAGGTTCGAGTTCAGAGGTGTCCACGACGTTCCGCCATCGATGCTCTGTTCCAACTTGTATCCATAAATGACATTTCCGCCATTTGTTAACGGAGCTGCCCAGTTCAAAGTGACGGTTCCGCTTGCGGTCGGCACGCCATACGTATTGGTTGCAACAGAAGCAGTGATGCTCTGTGGCGCCGACGGCCTTGTTGCTGGCGTCGAAAGAACTGTCGCACCGTAGTAGTTACACGAAGCGACGGTATCCGTCACCGTTTCATCGCAGGCACCAGTGACCGCACTCACACGAGCTTGATACTGCGTGCCATTAGTGAGACCAGAGAAGGTGTAAGTGAACACATTGGCCGAACCAGTGTTGCGAACGTAGGTCGTCCACGTACAGGACGAATAGGCGCACAGGTCGATCTGATAACCCGAGATCGGCAATCCACCAGTGTTCGATGGCGCGTTCCAGTTCACCGTGACAAAACCATCACCAGATGTTGCACGCACCAATGAAGGTGCACCCGAAGGACCAAATGGCGTACTTGTGAGAATCGTTGCCGTACCGTCGCCCTGCGTGGTCACCGGAGTAATACGGAGGCGATAATTGGTGCCATTCGTTAAACCACGAACAACCATTGCAGTTGCTGTCGTTGTTCCATCAGCAATCCATGTGGTGCCATCCGTGCTGTGTTCCACGCGATATGACATCAACGTGCCACCACCCAGGTCCGTTGGTGCGTTCCAATTCAACGACACATTGCCATTTGCTGGCGTCACGTTTGCATACGGCGCATTCGCTGTTCCAAGGATGTTGCCACTTGCTGTGGCCCAGTCGGAATACAACGTTGTGTTGCCGTAACCAACGGTCACGGTGCGCACACGCCATTGCATGTTTGTGTAATAGGTGTTGTTCGGAGCGCTCCATTGCAACGAGTTGGCCGTGAAACCTGCGCCCGTACCTGTGTATGCACTCCAAGTACCCGTGAGGTTGGATTGCACCTCATAGCCCTGCACGCCCATGCCGCTAGTTGTCTCAGGTGGCGTCCACGTGAAAGTCATTCGATTACCAGTGATTGCAATCGAAGGAGTGCGCGGTGTTGCCGGATTAGCAACCCACGAAGAAGTCACCGAGCTCCATGGTCCAACGCCATATTCGTTCACGGCTCGAACACGCAATACAACGGTGCTACCCGAAGGAACACCCGAGACGTATTGGCTGGTCAGCTTGGTGCGACCCAATGATGTCCATGTGAGGCCACCATCAAGGCTTTGTTCCACGTCGTAGCCAGAAATCACGCCGTTGCCGACAACAGTTGGTGCAGTCCAGTCGAAATACAAGGTGCTATTCGAGGAGCCTGCGCCACTTGGCGAGCTAGTGATGATCTTCATGCCATTGACTTGCGATGGCACACCCCACCAGGAGGCATACACCATCGAAGCATTCGGGAAGTTTGAATACGTAGAGCCCGTCGTTCCGGCCCAGACACCCGCTGCTGACACCGGCACAACGCGATAGAAGTCGGCCGTGTCCGCAGTAAATGTGAACGAAGTTGTATCCGGGCCAACGAAGGCAATACCCGTATAGAAGTCGTTGATGCCGCGGAACGCATGTGTCCAGTAGTACGTCACGAAGTTTGAACTCGACATGTCGCAGTAGGTACTGGCCGCGTAATAGCAACGCGAAATCATGTATCCAAGAAGCGGCAATCCGCCAGTGTCAGCTGGGCGTGTCCAATTCAAGGTGACAGTGCGATCAGAGATTGTCGCTGTCAAAGATCCCAACTTTGCGCTGTACGTAGCGGGAATCACCGAAATGACCGAACTTCCGCCATCGCCTTGCTGTCCGAGCGTGACAACACGGAACCAATACGTTGTGCCATTGGTAAGACCAGTTGCTGTGTATGTGAGCACCTTGCCCACGTTGCTTGACACCGTGGTGAAGTTGATGCCGTCAGTGGAACGCTCCACGCGGTACCCAATGAAATCGGTGTTCACATCGTCGTATTGAGGCACAGTCCATGTCAATACTGATGTTGTGTTGCCAGGCGTTGCCGACAATGTACCGACTGCTCGACCGGGGAGAACAGGCAACACACTGACGAATGCAGTGGTTCCACCAGCTCCTGCCGACATTGTTGTCACTGCAGAAACTCGGAACCAATGTTGCGTGCCGTTGACCAGACCACGAACGTCATAGGTCGTTGTCGTGCTACCTGTGTTCGGTGTCAGAACTGTGTAACCCGTACTTGCACTCGTGGTTGATTGCTCAATCTTGTATCCAATCAGCGTTCCACCACCGAGATCAACGGGGGCAGTCCATGAAAGAACTGTGGATGCATTACCAGTTGTAGCGCTCAGATTAGAAGGTGCCGCAGCTGCTCCCGTTGGTGTCACCACCGTTGTTGTTGGTGTTCCATACGAAGCAACATTGCTCACGGTGTAGATCGGAGTAACACGAACTTCGTAGCTCACACCATTCGTCAAACCATTCAGTCGGTATGACGTGGTGGCGCCCATATCGGCCGTCACCAATGTCCAGGTTGCCGCACCAACAACGCGATATTCCAACTTGTATGACGTCGGAGTAAACGCAGCTGACGTACCCCATGAAAGATCGAGATAACCGTTTCCTGCAGTTGTCGTGAACCTCACGCCTCCACCCGAGACTCCACCCACTTCGAGGTATGCGAGTGCTGTGTCACCAGCACCTGCACTTGTTACTGCGGAGACACGAACTCCAAGAGCTGTTCCTGCGTCGTAACCATCAAGAGTAAATGAAGTGTTTACATTGCCCGTATTCGGTGTCACGACGTACCACGTCGATGTCAACAGTCGTTCAATCTTGTAACCAATGACTGGTGATCCGCCGGTAAAGGTCGGAGCGGTCCATGTCAGGAGCGCAGTGTTCGTGTTGTTCACACGAGACACCGACAAGCCAGTTGGCGCGTCTGCTGGCGACATTGAGTTCACCGAAGCAGAGCTGTAGGCACCCACTGCACCAAGCGATCCAATTGCAGCCACGCGGAACCAATAGCGAGTACCTGGATTCAAACCTGAGACTGCATAGGTCAAGGATGCGCGATAACCAGTATTCGCTGTCAACACGGTCCAGTTGGTGCCATCGGTTGATTGTTCAATGCGATACCCATTGATGTAATCGCCGCCTGTCCAATCAGGGGCTGTCCACGACAATGTTGCAGTAACCGATGCTTTGGTGCTGGATGCACTTGTTGCAGTGGTGATGTTCAATCCCTTTGGCGCTGATGGGCTACCCATTGGCGTAATCCACAACACGCGCGAGTATGGCGAACAACGGCTGGTGTCATCAGAGACTCCAACACTTTCACCGTCACGGAAGAATCCGGCACAAGAAATCCATGCGCCTAGAACACGGTTCGTTCCCGTTAATGGCTGCACTAAGAACAAATAGTTCGTTCCATTTATGAGACCGTTCACAGTTAAGGTGCGCTGATCAGGCGCCACATTGCTCATAATGAGCGTGTATGTATTCACGGTGTAAGGACCGCAACCAGTTGCCACGCCGCTGTCAGAACCACTTGCGCAGTAAATAAAGACGCGATAACCAACGATTGCACCGCCACCGTTGTCAGCTGGTGGATCCCAAGTCAAGGTGACACTACGGTCTCCGCCGATGCCTGCAAGATTGCGCACTGCAGTTGGGACACCGAATGGTGTGGAAGCGGTAATTGAGCTCTCGCCTTGACCCACTGTTGTCACCATTGAAATACGGAATGAATAGTTCGTTCCGTTTGTGAGGCCAGTGACGATGTACGAGAGAACCGATGGGTTCACATTTGCAATGACACTCCATGTTGCGCCATCAAGACTCTGTTCCAACTTGTAACCAAAGATCTGATCCGCGTTTGCACCTGTCACCGCTGGGGCGATCCACTTCAATGCCACTTGGCGATTGCCCCACACCGACATGAATTCGCGTGGCGCTTGAGCGAGTGTTTGCGGACGCGCCACAACTTCACCAGCATTGCTGTAACCATTCGATGTCACTGGGAACACCTTGAATGTGTACGAAGTGCCGTTCGTCAAACCAAAGACGGTGTAGTTCGTGGCAAGCGTCATGGTGTTTTCAGTGATGACCGTTGTGGTCGACCCCGTGACGTATGCAATGCGGTAACCCACAATTGCCGCACCAGCGGTGTCTGTTGGCGAACTCCATGTCAATGCGACACGAGAGTCACCCACAGTGGCGCGCAAGTTAGGAACACCAGCTGATGTCGTCATGCGTGGGGTTCCGTAGGCGATACCGCTTGGTGTGCCAGTACCTGCATAGCTGATTGCGCTCACGCGGTATCCATAGATCACGCCATTTGTCAGGCCATTAATGCGCAACGACTCAGATGTTGAGAACGTATTCGCTGCAATCGTTGTCCATGACACACCGTTATCTGCAGTTTGCTCCACCTTGTAACCGGTAATCGCGTAACCATTTGCGGTTGCACCGCTCCAGTACAAGTTGATGTAACGGTTGCTCGTCGTGGTGTACACAACGTTTGGTGCAATCGGCGTTGAAGCGGGGCGACCCAATTGATATTCGTATCCGTATGGATACGAATTGCTGTCGACTTCGTTAATCGCATAGACACGAATTCCATAGACCGTGCCATTGTTCAATCCTGTAATGGTGTAACTGTTGACCAAACCTGTATTGGCGACAAATACTGCAAACGTGCCCGCATTGACGCAGTAGTTCGCACTCCACTCAGTACAGATTTCGATTCGGTAACCCGAAATCACTGCACCACCATTGTCCGCAGGTGCGGCCCATGACACAGTCAGTCGACGGTCGCCTGCAGTAACACTTTGATTGAGCGGCATTGTTGGAGCAAACATCGGTGTGCCTGAGACCACTGTCGGTGTTCCATAACCAGAACTGTTCATTGCTGAGATACGGAACTGATACGGCTGACCATTGGTCAGACCACGTGCGTACCACTGTGTGGTGGTACCCGTATTGGCTACTGCTGTTGTCCAGTTGGTGCCGTCGGTGCTCATTTCAATGCGGTAACCCACAACCGCACTACCACCGTTATTTGATGGAGCTCCCCAGTTCACAAACAGCGCGTTACGAACGGTGAGAGTTGTAGTGACCGTTGCCGATGTCGGAGCAGTTGGGACGCCGACAGGAATTGCCGAGGTGAGTTCACCTGCTGATGTTGCAACACCAGACACTGCAGAGACACGGAACCAATATGAAGTCGAGTTGTTCAAACCGGTGACAAGGAATGAGGTGCTGTTGGGATCAGACAAAGATGAAACAACGTTGAGGCCCGCAAATGCTGAGTTCGTGCCGTACTCAATCTTGTAACCAATGATGGGGCTTCCACCGTTATTTACAGGCGCACTCCAATTCAGCATTACTTGACGGTTACCTGCCGTTGCGCGCAAATTGCCCGGCGATGCTGGTGCACCACGTGGCGTAAAGGTGGCGGTCACAGATGTGCTGAGGCCCCATGCAGAGCGGGTCATGACACGAATCGTGTATGCCACACCATTTGTCAAACCGTTGATCTGTGCCGAAAGCGATGTTGAGAGGTTGTCGCGCAGATATGTCCACACTGCCGAGCCAGATGCACATGCGCTGGAGCAGATTTCAATGCGATAACCCATTATCGATGGTGCAGGAGTTTGCGTGGGAGCAACCCACACAAAGTCAACTGTTTCACTGCCTGGAGTTGCGACCAACCCGGTTACAGGCGCAGGCGCACCAACAATGTGCACAGGCAAAATTGATGCAAGGTTCGCTGTCGACAACGCTGTCACCTTGTATCCGTAGACAGAACCAAACACGGGTGTGTTGTCGGTATATGTCAGGCCAGCCTGTGAGGCAATAAGCACTGTGTAGGCACCGCAAGTTGCTCCGGTATAGATACAGCGCTCAACCTTGTAGCCCGAGACAGCCGGAGTTGATGAAGCAGGTGCACCCCAGCTCAATGTTGTCGATGTTGCGGTCGTTGTCGCAGAGAATGCAAGCACACCAGCAAGGGTCGAAGTTCCTGTTGCGGAAACATAAGCCCAATCGCCAAGAAGTCCATTGGTGACGGCAGCAACGCGATAACGAATCGTTGTGCCAGTTGCAGGCGGAGTCACTTGAATTCCAGTGACGATGCCGCCACTTGAGACGTTCAACAGAGTCCACGATGCACCATCATTTGTGCTTTGTTCTAAGCGATAACCGTTCAGAGCAGCCATCGCGCCGCCGGTTGCACTTGTGGTGGGTGCTGTCCAAGAAAGTGTGGACTGCGCGTTTGCAGTAGCGGTGTATGTGAATGCACCGGGGGCGGCTGCTCCGCCGTTTGGCACTGCAGCTGTTACTGACGGTGTGCCTGTTCCGGCTGCGCTGATTGCGCTGACACGGAACCAATACGTGATGTTGTTCGTAAGACCAGAGACCACAAATGGACTTGTGGCCGTGTTGTTATTGATGGTGGTGAAACCAGCCGTGTTACTCGTGGAGGAATATTCCACCTTGTAACCGGTGACGGGGAGCCCCCCCGTCGTTACTGGGAGGGCCCAAGAAAGTGTGACTTGTTGGTCACCTCTCGTTGACGCCAACAAGGTTGGCGCGCTGGGTTTACTTGGCGGACCAGCGATGCTTTGCAACGGCACCGTTGCCGTGATTACCGAGGACGGTCCGCTTCCTGCAAAGTTCGTTGGTGTGACTCGGAACTGCACCACCGCACCAGCCAGCGCTGGGTTCGGCGCCCAGCGTTGCTCCAATGATGTGGTTGCATCGGTCAACGGTGTCCAAGAGTTTCCATTATCGGAACTGAGCTCCACCTTGTAGAAAACAGGCACTCCACTCAAGGCATTCGGATCTGCCCACGTCACAGTCAGGTATGTGGCAGTTCCCGTTGTTCCATCCGGGTTCGTCACTGTCACCGTGTTCGCAACAGAAGTAGCCAAAGTGGTCACAGCTGTTGGCAAGCCAATCGGGAACACAGGGATCTGTGTCTGGTTGGCGGAATAGCCGTTGGCGTTCTGTGCTTCAACACTGATGTTGTATGGCGTACCAGTTGTCAAACCTGTCACGACGTATGAGAACGTTGTTGGGCTCAGCGAATCAGAGAGAACAGTTGTTGGGTTGCAGTTGGCGGTTGCACACCAACGCACGCGATATCCGATGAGTGGTAAACCGCCATCAGTTACCGGTGGCGCCCACGTCACTGTTGCAGTTGCCGAGTTAGCTGAGGCATTAGTGGTCACCGCCATGTTTGTTGGTGAATCTGGTGTTGTCGATGGGGTCGCCGAAATGATGGTCGGCACTCCAGCACCGAGATCGTTCACAGCCGAGACACGGAATTGATACGTCACTCCATTGCGCAAAGCCGAAATTCGTGCCCATGCATATGCGACAGGGCGATCAATAATGAATTGCCAAGAATTGCCGTTGTCAACGCTTTGTTCAATTCGGTACGCAACAATCGGGTGTGCAGTGCCTTGATAGAACGGGCCACGGTAGGCGTCACCCAAACAACACGACCAGTTCAACTGCACCATTGTCGTGTACACCGTGGTGTACAAACCATAAACAGCCGCAGGCGTATTGCCCGGAACAGTCTGTGCCGTCGTACTTACTGCGCCGGTTCCCGCGTTGTTTACTGCCGATACTCGGTACTGGTAGTAGCTGTATGTGCCTTGTGAATATCCATTGTACAAGCCAGTGTCTGTGAACGTTGTGTTGGTTGAACCGACTGCGCGGCCAATGTCTGTCCACGTTGCACCATTGTCGGAGGAACGTTCAATGATGTATTGCGAAATGGTGCTGCCATTATTCGATGGTGCAGTCCAGGTCAGAGTGATCTGTTCATTCCCTGGTGTTGCAACCAAATTGATAGGCGCGTTCGGCGTTGTATACGGCGTTGCAATGATCGTTGTGTAATCACCAAAACCAACAGCCGTCACTGGAGCAACACGGAATTGATAGGTGCTTCCGTTGTTAATGCCGCGAGCAGTGAACGAAGTTGTCGACGTATCAAGCGTCAACACTGTCCAGTTCACTCCATCGCCAGACTGCTCTACTCGGTATCCGTAGACGGCATAGCCGCCCGTATTTGCAGGAGCAGTCCATGACAATGTCACGGTTCCATCACCAGGAGTACTGGTCAAGGTACGAGGTGCCGAAGGTGTGTCGTACTGAATGAACCCAACAGCCGCGTAATCTCCCTCGCCCACCGATGTCACGGGCGTCAGTCGAACGAAATAGCTATAACCCGTGGGCAATCCGTTCAAACGGAATGAAGTCGTGTTTGCAGGCACCAACGTGTCGATGCCACCCGTCGTCGCAGCAGCAGGATCTGTGGTGTTCTGATACTTCAGGCGGTAACCCAACAGCGGAAGCCCACCGGTGAAAGTTGGTGCTGTCCACGTGAGAAGAACAGTTGCTGGTCCATCCACTGTTGCACGGAAGTTCAACGGTGCAGTTGCGATCGAACCAGTGACGGTACCGATGCCTGTTGGAGTGACAGAAACGTAGTTATAGAGACCAAGCCCTTGCGAAGTGCGTGCTGCAACGCGGTACTGATAAGTAGTCCCTGCGACAAGACCCTGAATGTACACACTCAAAGTATTTGTAATCAGGTTGTTCAAGACAATCCACGTTGCACCACCATCAGAAGACTGTTCGTATTGGTAGCCCACAACAGTTTGTCCGTACAGAAGCGTCGGAGCGGTCCACGTCAGGGCGATCTGGTTCGTAAGACCCTCCCAAGCATTCTCAACTACTGCCGTCAATGCATTCGGCGCACTGACTTGTGGAGAAGTGCGACCAACGACCACTGCCCCATCACCCGTACCTGCTGAAGTGATTGCTCGAAGACGGAAAGTGATACCGCCTTGCTGATTCAGCATTCCCGTCACCGTGTAAGTAGTTGCCGCTGCGGGGACTGATGAATCAATCACAGTGGATGCGGTGCAGTTGACTGTTGTGCAGTAATCCAACACATAGCCAGTGGTTGCAGAGCCACCATTGCTTAATGGAGCAGCCCAGTTCAAGATGATGGAACCATCCCCTGCACCTGTTGCCGTGAGATTACGAGGCGAACTCGGCACTACAGCAGGCGTAATGGAAACAGAAGCAAAAGAACCCGTCGTCGATGCGGTGAGGGCGGCAACACGGAACATGCGCGAGACGCCATTCGTCACGCCATCAATGACATAGGACAAGGTTGTACTTCCCGTACTTGGCGTCACTGTCGACCACGTTGTTCCACCGTCAACGCTTTGTTCGATGCGATAACCCGAGATGGTTTGAATAGCAATGCCCGATGAAGTAGCCGTCGGAGCAACCCACGTCAATGTCACTTGGTTATTCGAGGTGGTTGCAGCAGTGAGGTTGGAAGGTGGAACTGGATTTCCAAAGACATAGATCTGAACAGGAATGCTCCATTGGCCAGCACCATTTGTAGTGATTGCGCGAACGCGGAATGATGTGCCACCACTTGCTGCCACAGTCTGTGACACCGTGGCAGAAGTTGCAGTAGAAGTGGCCACCGTTGTCCACACCGACACCGCAGCAGCAGTCCCCGTGCCGATTGCCGGAGCGGTCTGGATTTCGTAACCAGTGATTGCACCATTCGCGTACGACGGTGCGGTCCATGTCACTGTTGCTGTGCCATTTCCAGCGACGACAATTGGTGCAGACACTGTATTTGCAGCAAGTCCACCTGCCTGCACGTGGTTCTGGATGCGCGCATCACTGAGCGCAGTTCCATACAACGCAACATTGCTAATGATGCCGTTATAGAAGTTGACTGCAGTTGTATTGCGTGCACCGATTTGGAATGGAGCTGCCAACGTCTGCACTTCAATATTCGGAGCTGCCGCAGATGCAACAACCACACCATTGACATACAGCTTGATAACGCTTCCGTCATACGTCATTGCAATGTGTTGCCATCTGCTTGGCGTGATGACACCAGACGCTGAGATCAGACTGACGCCATTCACCCACGCGAAGAGCTGCCCTGCGTTGGTTTGCTCCATCCACCAACCGTTACTCGCAGTGTTGCGACCAAGAATTGCAGCAAAGTTTGTTGTCTGAGACGCGCCAGGCTTTATCCAAGCTTCCACCGTCATGGAACTTGAGTTCCATGCAGCGTTATCGGGAACAACAATCTTTGATGACGTTCCATTAAATGATGCAGCCAACTGACCTGCGCCCAACGGAGAAACGTTTGATCCATTGCCAAATGTCACGGCAGTAGGAACTCCGTTTGCTCCAGCACTTCCCGAATCTGCTGCTGATGTTGCGCCCGAAGCGTCACTCAGTTTCCAGAATCCGGTTGGGCTGTCAGCAAGTACTGACGATGTGTACGAATCGATATTTGTTGAACCAGAAACTGGAATCGTTCCCGCAGATGCATTGCTGCCCGTTGGTGCTGATGCAAAGTTTCCAGCCGTGTTACCGCCGGCCATGCCGATGACTGTTGTTGGTGTGCCGGTACCTGAAGCATTTGTTGCGTACACGCGGTACATGTACTGCGTGCCAGCTACCAGAGATCCGATTGCGTATGGAGATGTTGCAGAAGAGCTGACGTTGACCCACACGGCTCCATCGGTTGATGACTGCAGGACAAAACCAGTCAACGCACTTGTCCCTGTATCGCTTGGCGTATTCCAGGTCAACGTCAGGCCGCCATTTGTCGCTGTTGCGATGAGCGCATCAACACGACCTGGTACACCGCTAGTTGCGTAAATGCGTGCAACTGCATCGATGATTCCTGCTTCTGCAGAAAGGACAGACTGCTCCCGTTCGAAAACAGAAGTTGGCGCAGCATTGTTCTCAACAATCGACTGGCTACGTGCAGGTTGTGTTGCACGTCGTGGAGCAACCGGAACGGCAACAGAAGTTTGTCCTGCGCCAGCTGATGACTCAGCACGGACGCGGAAGTAATACACCTCATCAGCAAATGGAGTTCCCGTCACAACATCTGTCATCGACAAAGTTGTTGTGTCAGCACTTGCTGATGCAAACGTGCGCCATGAGTTTCCATCGCTAGAGATCTCCACGCGATAACCGCTAATGGCAAAGCCGCCGTTGTTGCTCGGTGCGGCCCAATCAAGGCTCACGCGACCAATTGACGGAACAGTGACGTCAAAGTTCGTAGGGGCCGAGGCCACACCACGAGGTGTTGCAGTGACTGCACCGCTTGCGGCACCTGCACCAACGCTGGTGACAGCGCGAACGCGGAACTGGTACGCCGTACCGTTCGACAGACGTGTTCCATTTTCCAACTGCGTGACGAATGCAGAAGTAGATGATGAATATGTATTCGCAATCGCATCAACCCACCCAGAAGCAGTGAGCACCTGAACGTTGTAGCCAAGGATGCGAGAACCACCATCAGATGCAGGAGTTGTCCATTCAACAATGACGAATGAATCCCCTGCTCGTGCTGAAGGTGTGGTTCCTGTTCCGACGCGATAACCGGCAGCAGACCAATGTGCCGACACATCCGATGCAGCAAGCACAGAGCGATACACAGCGAAGTTCGCTACGGAGCCATTGAAGGCGAATCCAGAATCATTTGAGCCGCCAATGACGTAAGCGCCACCAGACGCAGCCGAGGTGCCCGAACCCACTCGTTCGCCATTCACATACAGAACTACTTGGCCGTTGCTGTATGTCGCCACCACATGCGACCACGTACCTGGCAGAACAAGTCCACGAACAGACTCCACCTTTGACACCACGCTGTTTGCGAAGCCAATAAATTGCAGAGCTCCGCCCGCAGTCACTCGCATGAACGATCCATTCATGGTGTTCCCCACTCGGGCCACAGTTGAAGCATCACCGTTGATCGAAGATGGGTTTACCCAACCTTCAAGAGTGAAGACATTTGCCACGTTGATATTCGATGACAGTTCCCTGCCCTGGAGATAACCCGCAGTAATGCCACCAATTGGGGCAGGCATTCCGAAGGAAGGAACGCCCGTCAAGACTCCGGCCGCACTTGCATCCGCCACGGTGTTCGAAGGAGTGTCCGCAAATTGCCAGAAACCAGCCGGCGAATCACCGCGCACAGCATCGGCATAAGGAGTACCGCTAGCAGGCGTTGCGGTGGAAGCCGCACCGCGAGGTGCCGAAGCATCTGCTGCAGGAATTCCCGAAGAAGAGATGCTCGGTCCAGTTCCCGACGAGTTGACGGCAGCAACTTGGACGTAGACGACCACGCCGTTCGTCAAACCCTCAACCACCACTGAAGTGTTGGCCGACGTCCGAGCGGAAGTCACCGGCGTCCACGTGCGACCGTCGGTGCTCCAGGACACTGCGTATCCCGTGACCTTCTCTTTGGATGCAGCAGCGTTCCAACGCACAGTGAGCTTCTCATCATCGGGAGTGATGATGAGTCCAGATGGAACAGTTGGCATTGCAACGGGCGAAGCTGCATTGGCCGGAGTTGTCACTGGAGTCACTGTTGGCGTGATTGGCTTCGTACCGGAGGGCGTTCCGTTCGAAGTGTTGTTATTCGCGTTGCTCGTACCAGGTGCAACGTTTGTGTTCACAGCGTCAGCGAGGGCGATCGATGACGGCATGAATGGAAGCGCAGTGGAAGCTGCGATGAAAAGTGCGAGAGCGACGCGCGATGCACGTCGTAGTTCTCGATTGAGTTGATTGATGACCGACGCTCTGCTTCTCGCAGATGCCGGGGTAGGTACTGACCTACCTCGCATTAAAAGTTTCACGAATTCGCCCCTCGTGTCTTGGATGTTTTTGGTACGAAACGCAAGAGGGAAAAGGATTTCCGCTTTGCGCTACCCGAAAAATGCTAGGGCGCATTTTTCAGCGTTCTCAAAGGCAAAATCTGCGGAAATCTTTTACTGGTAAGGGTTTGCAAGGATTGGGGTGTGGATAAACCCTCAAGTAATCAACCCTCAAGTTGGACTCGAGGTTGAGGTGTTTCATTTATCCCTTATCAGTCATGAAGGAAAAATAGGGATGACCCACTGGCTGTCCACAGGGAGAAAAAAGACTCCGATAAGTGGCTGAAGATCATCAACTGGTGAAGGCCAAAAACTTTTTTTGAAAGTTACGTCTAGAACCCCAAAATCCGGGGTGGTTGCACAGGAAAACTAAATCGTTCAAGTCTCCACGCTCGACGTCGAGACCAATACGAAGAATGAATTACTCCGCGTTATCGCGAAGTGTGAACGAGTTACTTCGTGCCGAGTGAACGGAAGAAACCGTCAGGTGCAACAACATCGTCACGATCTAAATCATGAATCGATGACTTGCCGATACCAAGAAGTGCTGAATCAATTCCACCACGCATGACATCAAGAACGTTCTCGACACCTGCTTGACCGTTTGCTGCGAGGCCCCACAAGTACGCGCGACCAATCATGACTGCACGTGCACCAAGTGCAAGTGCTTTCACAACGTCGGAGCCACGACGTACGCCACCATCAAGAACGACTTCAATCTGTGAGCCCACTGCATCGGCAACTGCAGGCAGCGCGCGAATAGGTGCAGGCGTGCCGTCAAGGTTGTTACCACCGTGGTTCGAAACCGAGAGCGCTGTTGCACCGAGGTCGACAACGCGCTTGGCGTCATCCACGCGGCTGACACCCTTCACCATGAAGGGACCACCCCACTGTTCGCGCAACCACGAGATGTCTTCCCAGGTGGGAAGAGGGGTCTGCATCCACTCGTAGTAGGCACCGAAGAATGTGGGTGCCTTTTCGCCTGGCTTGGCCATGTTCGGAGCGGTCAAATCGGGGATGCGACCGGTCTTTGCGAAGGCCAAAAGCCAGCCCGGCTTCTGCAGAACTTCGGGTGCCAATTTGATGGCGGCTTTCAGGTCAATTTTTTCTGGAATCCATGGGCTACCCCAGTCGCGACCGTTCGAAAATGACCAGTCGAGAGTCACGATGAGACCCTTCGCACCAGCTTCACGTGCGCGATTCATTCGTTGCACAAGCGTGTCTTTATCTCCACACCAATACATCTGGAAAAACGTTTTGTCGTTGACTGCTGCAACGTCTTCAACAGACTTCGAAGCGAACGAACTGAGACCCATGGGGATGCCGCGATTTTGCGCAGCGCGAGCGATTGCAACTTCACCTTGTGGATGCACTGCTTGCACACCAGTCGGAGAAATGATGATCGGCATTCCGATTTCTTGACCCATGATTGTGGTGTTCATGGTGCGCTCATTCGAGAGACCTGCAACGTGTGGAGCAAAGCCAAGTTGATCGAAAGATGCAAGGTTGTCAGCTGTTGAGAGACCCTTTTCAGAGCCTGCAATCAACGCACCATAAACAGACTTCGGCAAGCGCTTCTTTGCGCGACGTTGTGCCTCTGCGACTGTTTCAAACCATGCATTTGCCATTGGTGTGTCCTTCAAAAACGGGGGGTTCCCCATTGTACCGAGGCACCCCTTTGGGCTCCCCAATCAATCGCTCGGAAGCAATAAGGACAAGAGTTCCGTGGGATGAGAAACAATGGCATGGGCTCCGGCCGACGCGAGTTCCGCGTGATCTCCGTAGCCCCAGAGAACACCTGCCGCGTTCGTTCCAACTTGTACACCGGCTTCAATATCGTGATTGCGATCACCAATCATCCAACACTTTTCCAACGTTGGAGTTACACCTAATTCACGTTCCACATCAACAAGTGCGCGACGCAATAAAACTGATTTATGAACCGGTGCATCTGCAGCAGGACCAACCACTGTGACCATGTGATGGTCCAAACCAGTTGCTCGAATTGCGACCACAGCTTGCTCTTGCGGCTTCGCTGTCACGACTGCAAGATGCCAATGCTGCGACAACATCTCAATGACATCACGCATGCCATCAATGACCGGAGTGTGTGGCAAATGATGCTCTTTGTACACACGTCGGTACTCGTGAATGAACTCTTCACTGCGTGCAAAATCAAGACCTCTTCGTGACAACAATTCAGGCATCGTTGTTTGCAGTGGTGGACCAATCACGCGACGAATTTCAACATCACTCATCGCTTCTGCACCGACGTTTGCAAAGATTTCATTCATCGATGCAGTGATGCCTGCACCCGAGTCTGCAATCGTTCCGTCGAGGTCCCAAAACAGCACATTGCGAGAGGTCATTTGATCACCCTA
Source organism: Acidimicrobiaceae bacterium (assembly GCA_947446815.1). GTDB lineage: Bacteria > Actinomycetota > Acidimicrobiia > Acidimicrobiales > Ilumatobacteraceae > UBA2093. The sequence goes on along the minus strand of CANFGT010000003.1, from coordinate 163,520 downwards.
GGTGACCCTCATCGCCTACTTTGGAGAGATGTCGGCAACCACCCTCCTTCTCGTCCTCGACCTCGTCGGAATTGCTGTCTTCGGAGTCTCCGGAGCACTCGCTGGGGTCGACAAAAACCTGGACTTGTTCGGTGTGCTCTTCCTCTCCGTCGCCACTGGCATCGGTGGTGGGTTCATGCGCGATGCCCTCATCGGTTCCACCCCCGCCGCAGCTCTCACAGACGGCCGCTACCTCCTCGTTCCCGTCGTTGTCGGCCTCATCGTGTTCTATGTGCACCCAGCGATGGCTCGCCTCTCGCGCGTATTCCTTCTGGTTGATGCAGCCGGACTCGGACTCTTCGCTGTTGCTGGCGCACGCAAGGCTCTCGACTTCGGCGTACCTGCTGTCGGTGCATGTGGCATCGGATTACTCACGGCAATTGGCGGAGGAATCATTCGAGATGTCTTGGTACGTGAAATTCCTGCTGTTCTTCATCGCGAGATCTACGCGACTGCAGCACTGCTTGCAACGATCATCGTTGTTGTTGGAGACAAAGCAGATTTCAACAACGTTGCAACCGCGTCTGTTGCCATCGCTGCTGCATTCGGCTTACGTGTCATTAGTCGCTGGAAGCAATGGTCAGCTCCGATGCCCCGCTCCGCTGAATAAACAGTCTTTCCCATATTGGGAATGGTTCTCATTTTGTGTATTCTGAAGGAATGCGGTTCTTCCGACTCTCTTTCCTGATGGCACTTTCACTTGCGGTATCCGCATGTGCAGGTCCCGGAAATCTGTTCGGGTCGAAAAAGTCGTCGGACTCTCGACCAGTGATCGCTGTGTCCTTCTACCCCTTGGCGGAAATTGTGCAACGCGTCGCTGGTGACACAGTGCAGCTGCTGCAGCTCACTCCCGCGGGCAAAGAACCACACGAAACAGATATCTCCGCTCAACAGTTAGTGGAACTCTCAAAGGCTGATGTTGTCTTCTATTTGGGTGATGGATTCCAGCCAAGTGTTGAGAAGGCCATTAAGAACCTTCCTTCCACTGTGACAACGATCGATCTCTTGCAATCGGTGGAAGAACTCCCACAAGGTTCCGATAAGGAGTACTGCCTCCCGGCATGTCCGAACAACAATCCGCCTGATCCACACGTGTGGCTCGATCCCAACAACATGTCGGAAATGGCCATCACTGTTGCAGCGGAAATCAGCAAGGTGAAGTCACTTTCTTCCACTACTCCTCTGACTGAAGGTCTCACTACCTACGCGGAAGAATTGCAGAAGGTCGGTGCTCTCATCGACACCACCTTCAAGAAGTGTGAACGTCCACAACTCGTGACATCGCATGATGCCTTCATGTACTTCGCTGTCCGCGCACATCTCATCACAATGCCAATTACTGGTGTCGATCCTGAAGTGGAACCGTCTGCGAAGGATCTGGAAGGAACTGCTTTCTATACAAAAGAACGCGGCGTGACCACTGTCTTCTACGAAAAAATGCTTCCCCGAGCATTTGCAGACACTCTTGCAAAGATGATTGGCGCAAAGGTCGAATCAATTGACGCAGTGGAGACCATTTCGGAAAAAGATCTCAAGGCCGGAGCGACCTACATCAGCATCATGAAGTCGAACATCCGCAAGATCGCTGCTGGGTTGGGCTGCAAGTGACAAACAGCGGCATCGTTCTGCAGGCAATCGATCTCGCCGTTTCCTATAACGACACCAAGGCCTTGTCGTATTCGTCTTTCGCCGTGGGCGCAGGTGAACTCGTTGCTGTTGTTGGCCCCAATGGCGCAGGTAAATCCACCATGTTCAAAGCTCTGGCAGGTTTCGTTGACCACGAAGGCGATGTCGTGGTGCATGGCGAACATTGCCATCACCTCGAGCGCAAAGCAATCGCATACATTCCACAACAGGCGGATCTCGACCTTCGCTTCCCCATCACTGTTGGCGAAGTCGTGCTCGCAGGACGTCGTCGTTTTCATGGACGTCGCATGCGCGCCTCCGATGCCGACACTGCACACGTCACTGCATGTCTCGCACAGGTTGATCTCGTTGGAATGGAATCTCGTTCGCTCTCCACACTCTCTGGCGGACAAGTGCAACGTGTGCTGTTAGCGCGCGCATTGGCGCAAGAAGCAAATGTGTTGTTACTGGATGAAGCATTGTCGGGTGTTGATACACGTCATACAGAGGAACTCATCGCGCTCTTCGCCAATCTCTGTGCGAATGGCACTTCCATCTTAGTCTCCACACACGACCTTGGTCTCGTGCGCGCGCGTTTCTCGCGATGCCTTGCCGTTAATGGCCGCGTCATTGGTGATGGCTCGCCCGACACTGAACTCACCGGGCAGAAGTTAGAAGCGCTCTTTAGTCACGCATCATGGGGACAAGCACAATGAGCTGGCTCCTTGACCCATTCCAATCAGACTTCACACAGCGTGCGGGCCTCATCTGCATCATGGTGGGCATCTTGGCTCCTGTTGTTGGCACGTGGATCTCACTTCGCAAGCTCGCCTATCTCGGCGATGCGATGTCGCACAGTGTTCTTGGTGGCGTGGCTCTCGGTTTTGCATGGTTCGGCACCAATGCCGTGTTGCCCGGCGCACTGGTGGCCGGCATTCTCATGGCGCTCATCATTCATTTCTTGTCGCAGAACCGCCGAATTGCAACAGACTCCGTCATAGCGGTTGTTGGAAGCGGCATGTTTGCCCTTGGCGCACTCCTTCTCAGCAAACTCGACACCAACGTCTCCATTAGTCACTTCCTCTTTGGTCAGTTGCTGACTGTGAACTCTGCAGACCTCTGGATCACCCTCTTTCTCACCATCTCTGCTGTCGGTTTCGTGTGGTTCCGCTTTGACGACCTCAAGTTCGCCACCTTCGATCGTGACCACGCCACTCAAATCGGCATCCGCGTGCAGCGCCTTGATGCAGCGATGCTGGTGCTTCTCGCCGTGTGCGTTGTGGTGTGCCTCAACACCGTCGGTATTGCACTCACGGTGTCGCTTCTCATCACCCCCACCGCAACAGCTCGCCTCTTCTTCAACAACGTTGCTTCCATCACACGTGCTGCCATCACGATTGGGCTCACCGAAGTTCTTGCAGGCTTCATCGTGGCGTATCACTTTGATCTCTCGCCAGGACCCACTATTACCTTGGGCGCCACCACCGTCTTCATCGTTGTGTATGCGATTCGATTTGCAACTTCCGACAGAACATACGTGCATCACACGCACGACCACGATCATTCACACTGATTTCATTGAGTTTTGCTACTCATTTCTGACACAAGGTATGTCATTACCAAATGTGCCTTGACGACTTCTCGCAGCCGCATGCGAGAGGTACGGTCGCGCCATGACAACAAGTACAGCTGGAAAGCGTCGGATCGTTGTAGGTGTCGATGGATCACCGAATTCTGCGAAAGCGATTGATTGGGCGATTTCGTTTGCCCACTCAGGTGACACCGTTGTTTTGCTCTCCGCATGGAGCCCCGTGGTGGTGCCCGCAGAAATGGCAATGTCGTACACATTCGATGACACCGGAGCTCGCACCATCCTTGAGCAAGAGAACAAGCGAGTAGCTCAAGCAGCTGCAAATCGTGGTGTCTCACTTGCAAGTCATTTCGAGAACAACGACCCGCGAAACGCAATTTTGGGCACTAGCGCAGACCTTGTTGTGGTGGGTTCACGCGGCCATGGTGGCGTGATGGGACTTCTTCTTGGCTCCGTTGCCGATTACATCGCACGACACTCAAAAATTCCAGTAGTCATCGTTCCCGCTAACGGGTAACTACGGTGAGGTGATGAACCTTGACCCCTTTGCTGACTCTGGCATCGATCTCACCGCCTTATTGCTCTGCGACTACGCAAACATTCGCGAAGGAATGCTCAACATCCTGAGCGGTGGCATCACGCGCATCGGGACGACCACCGGATTCCCTACCGCTATCGACGCAACAATTGCGATGTCCGTCTATGTGCATCCTCATCGAGTTGGTGAAGTGCACACGGGGCGCCTCATCATGCGCTATCCCGACACCATTGAAGAAATCGCGCGCATTGAATTTCAGTTTGAGGGCGATGCCGAGCTCAACCCTGGCGAAGGTTTGAACTTCCACTTCGCACTGCCCTTACAAACAATTGCGGCGACACGTTCTGGTCAGATAGATATTTCCGTCACGATTGACGAAACACCAGCTGGGCTACTTAGTTTTTGGATGCAAGACGCTTCCGAACAAGAAATGTAGAAGCCGCTGAGGGCTTAGTGCTTGAGGTGCTTGAAGCGCTCGATGGCGTCTTCAATTTCCTTCTGGGCAGCTGAACGACCTTCCCAACCCTTCACCGTGGTGTCTTTGTTGGGCTCAAGAAGTTTGTACGTTTCGAAGAAATTGCCGACTTCATCAAGCAAGTGCTCGGGCAAGTCTTCAATGTCTTTGTACTGAGCGAAACGCGGGTCGTGTGAGCCCACGCAAAGAACCTTTGCGTCGGGGCCCTTTTCGTCGGACATCCAGAACACTGCAACGGGGCGAACCCAAATGTGACAGCCAGGGAATGTGGGCTGGTTCAGCCACACAAGCGCATCCAATGGGTCTCCATCTTCGCCATGCGTGCCCGGGAAAAAGCCGTAGTCGAGCGGGTACTGCGTTGCGGTGAAGAGAGTGCGATCAAGCCAGATTGCTCCGGTTTCATGATCCATCTCGTACTTGTTGCGAGAACCTTGTGGGATCTCAACGATCATTTCGACTTCCATGTCGCTCATTCTACGGAAGTTGCCTGATTACCAAGAATGGCCGGCGTAATAAAAGTGCGCATGAGTGCCGCAAAGTCTTCATTCTTAATGCCTTGGCCAGTTTCATCCAATAAATCATTCAACACAAAGCCAAATGAATAGGACTGAAGAAGCATCGCGAGAGCTGATGAATCAACGGGAATGTTTCCACCCGTCATACGGCGCTGAATGTCGTCAAGAAACGCTGTCATGCGCTCTTGAATGACGGCCTGTACCAAACTGAGGCGTTCACGCAACGCAGGGATTTCCATCGAAGCTGCAAGGATCTGCATGCGAGTCCAACGACGCGGGCGACGAAAATCTTGTTGAGGCAACGCAATGATCGCCATGACATCATCAATCGTCGGAGACTCCAACGCATTAATGTACGCCTCAGATGCATCAAGTTGTTCTAATACGAACTCTTCAAACATTTCACCGAGTACTTCAGCGAGCAAACCGTCACGGTCGATGTAGTACTTGTAAATCAGAGGAACAGAAACCTTGGCGTTCTGCGCAACATCTTGCACTCGTAAACCAAGAATGCCCTTGCCCTCTACTTCAGCGCGCGCTGCGGCAATGATTCGTTCTCGTGATGATGGCGTGTGATGTTGCTCCACGTAACAGACGCTACCCCAGTTTTAGATAACCGAGATTTTGACCGTCTTTACTGTTGGTTTTCCCTTTTTCGGAACGAGAACCACGGTGATGGTGCAAGAGCCTTTACGGACTCCCTTCACCGTGCTACCCACAAACTTGCAGCGCGACGCACCCTTTGTAATTGAGATCCGCATCGTGCCTTGAGAACGCTTCGGAATCTTTAACGAGGCGGTCGTCGCAATTTTTTTGGCTGTGATGCTCTTGCCTTGTCGTAGTCGCAGAATAGGAATCGTGGGGACAGTGTTCACATTCACTGGTGGTGCTGTGGTCGTAACTCCAGAGATGGTCGTCGTTGGCGCCATGGTGGACGACGTTGTTGATGACGTAGTTGAAGATGTAGTTGATGACGACGAAGACGAACTTGATGATGCTGGGGTAGTTGTTGTCGGAGCCAACGTTGTCGCAGTGGTTGTTGTCGGCGCAACCGTGGTGGGCGTTGTGGTTGTTGTTGTTGGCAGTGCGTTGAAGTACAGCACCGCAATTGCGCTGTTGCTGTCGTTTTGGGTGTTGTCCCCCAGCTGGCCAAAGTCGTTCAGACCCCAACACTTCACTTCGCCTGTGGGTGTCATCGCACATGTGTGTGAACCGCCCGCCACAACATCCAAAGCACCAGTGGGCAAACCTTGCACCGCGCCAGGGTTGGGGTCGATCGCGCCCGCAGTTGAGCGACCCAATTGGCTGTAGTTGTTTCGACCAAAACATTGCACTGCGCCAGTGGTGAGCATGATGCACGTATGCGCATCACCAGCTGTGACTCGAGAAGCACTACCCACCACTGCTACGGCTGTGGGCGCAGAGAACTGTGTGCCAAACGATGTTGCTTGTCCGGATTGCGAGAATTGGTTGCGACCAAAACACACCAAGCCAGCACCGACAACCACACACGAGTGATCTGCACCTGTTGCAACGTCGCTTGCAACTCCACCAAGAGTTGCTGTGCGTGTCGGCGATAGAGCATTTGAATTTGCAGAAGAACCTAATTGTCCATTGGAGTATTTTCCCCAACACCAAATCTCACCAGTACCGCTTACGGCGCATACATGTCCTAGCCCAATATCCATTGATACAACAGAAAAACTTGATGGGATCATTCCCACTGTCACTGGGGTGGTGTGCAGTTGTAAATCAGATTGACCTATGCCAAGTTGTCCGAACACATTCCTGCCCCAGCATTTCAACGAGTTATCTATAAGTAGTGCACAGGTATTCGCATCTCCAGCCGAAATCAAGACGGCCGAGGCCCCAATTTGCACCTGCACCGGATCCAATTGATTTGAACCGGTCGCGCCAAGCTGCCCAAAACCGTTGTTTCCCCAGCACCAGACCGTTCCGTCGGTTGCCAACACACATGCGTGTTCTGCTCCCGCAATAATTTTGTACGGCACTCGCCCGCCAGCCAAAGTGGCAGCCTGCACCGGAATAAGGCTTTCGCTTACTCCCAAATATGCAGACGACCCCAATTGACCTTGGTCGTTCTTGCCCCAACACCACACGGTGTCATCAGACTTGATTGCGCAGGTAAACGCTGCACCCGCGGCAATGCGGCCGGTGTAATCGATACTCGTTGCAGATGTTCGGGATGCGATTGAGGGAATAGCAAAGACACCCAGCAACAACAGGCACGCAACAATGCGCCCCCACACATCCCCCGCGAGTTTCCTCACGAGGAAATCCTAAGGGTGGTTACTCGCCCTGTTGTGTCTTTTCTGCTTCTGCAATTTCACGGCGCACTTCGTCCATATCCACTGCTTCTGCTGCAGTCACGATTTGCTCCAGCGATGCCTCAGGCAATGCGCCGGCCTGGTTGAACAGCATCACACCGTCGCGAAACACCATGACAGTGGGGATACTGCGAATCTGTAAAGCAGCAGCAAGACCCTGCTCTGCCTCCGTATCAACTTTTGCAAAACGAATGCTGGAGTGGACTTCGCTCGACTTTTCAAAGATGGGACCAAACATCTTGCATGGTCCGCACCATTCAGCCCAGAAGTCGACGATGGTGATTCCTTCGGCAAGAACTGTCTCTTCAAAGTTTTGTTCGGTGAGTGTGATGGTGGTCATGATGTGTCCGTTCTGTCAGGGGTTGATGAGATCAAGTAGTTAATCGGTGACGATGGGAAGGTTGAGCGTTCTCGCAGCTGCTTCTTTCGCACCAAGGTCAACCACATTTGTGAAGCCCGCATTCCGCATCAGCTCAGTTGCCAATGCAGAACGGCGTCCAGAGTGGCAATAAAGCTCGTATGTCTGCTTTTTGTCCAGAGTTACTAGAGCCTTTTCGAAGTCGCCATTCTCAAGATCCAGGTTGGTGGCACCCTTGACATGATCAATTGCAAACTCTTTCGCAGAGCGCACATCGATCACGTTGCCTGCAGGAATCAACTTCATTTCTGTGATGGAGGTGTCGGAACTTGAGTCCGAATTGTTTGCACCACACGAGGCAAGCCCGACGGTCAACAGAGTTGCAACAACCAACAGAGAACGCCGAATCTTCATGCCACCGAGGGTAGACAAAGAATCGCTATTTGACCGCAATTGTGACCTTTGTTGACATCGCTGGGTACTTCGATGTTTTGGCCACCTTCAGTGTCACCTTGCAGGTGGTGGACCGCGACGGCGCCACTAAACGGCTCCCCACGATGGAGCAGGCGCCCGTTTTTGTCCAGGTCTTCTTTCCGGTCGAGACTGACCGAATGAGGCTCGACAGAGACGTCTTCGATTTCTTGGCCACGGTTGTCTTCAATACCGTGAAACCAGGCCGTGCAGATACCTTCACCGATGAAGGACTATTACCTGCCGATGTTTGCGACGAAACAGAGAATGAGTATTCGGTTCCGTTCGTTAGCCCTGCCACCGTGCAGGTGGTTGCAGTTGTGGTGCATACCGTTGCGCCAGAGGATGATGACACCACATACGTAACTGTGGAGGAGCTTGTCACCGCACTCCACGACAATGTGACGGCCTTGCTCGTCACTTTTGCGGTCAACTCTGTTGGCGCAATCGGTGCAATAACTGGAGCAAAGTGAGTACTTGCTGCACCTTTACCACTGGAGTTCGATGCAACGACAGAAATTGTGTATGTCATCCCCGACGTAAGTCCGACGAGGACACACGATGTTGTTGACACAGCGGTACAAGTTGAACTGCCAGGCGACGTACTCACAAGATACGTAGTTCCTTGATCTGCGGTTGGCCAGGAAACTTCTACACCTGTAGATGTTGTGCGCGCTGTTGGAGTCTGCATACGCACCAAAGAAGTAGGGATATAGAGCAATCGATTTGGCGTTTGCGAATTACGGAACACATTGAAATACGTAATTGCATTCGTTGTCACATTTCCACGTAACCAATCCCATGCAGCAGTCGGCCCGGTTGAAAAGTTTGTGGGTCCTGTATCAAGCGTTTGCAAAAAGCGTGCAACTGCACCTGAAACAAATGGGGCCGCCATCGAGGTGCCCGACAAATTCGCATACGTATTAGAGGTGCCACTTAAGTATGGATACGTCGAACGAACAACACTTCCTGGAGAAAATATGTCAACGCATAATCCATAATTCGAAAATGACGTTTCGGCGTCATAGCGATCTGATGCGCCCACTGAAACGGTGCCCAGTGTTGAAGCAGGAGTCGAGCCACACGCACTCAGAGCATCATTGCCTGCGGCTGCGATAACCACCACACCTTCATTCATGATTACTGTAATCGCAGTGTCAACAGAAGTGACTTGACTAGAGAATCCGATACTGAGGTTCAATACAGCACGCTCACCATCTTGATGATTCGCCAAAATCCAAGCCAGACCCTCATTAATCATTGTTGTCGTGCCATCACCGCAGGAGTCCAATGCTCGCACAGGAATAATCGACACATTCTTGGCAACACCGGTGGTATCACCGCCGATAATTCCAGCCACGTGCGTACCGTGCCCGTCGTTGTCTGTTTTTGCAAAATCAGTCGCATCCACATTCGCTGGTGCATCAAATGTTGTCGGGTCTACCGCATGGGCCCCATCATTTGCACAAGGTTCAATTGCATTACTTGTGTTTGGGTTTGATGCATATGCAGAGAGTGCGGACTTGTAACTATTCAATGCGGTGAGACTTGAACGGTAACTCCACCCATCAAGCACACGTCCTCCAAATTCAGGATGCGATGCATTGACCCCAGAGTCGAGGATGTACGCCTTCACTCCTCCACCATCTTCGGAAAAGTTATAAGACGTCGATGATGTAACAATTGTGCGTTGGTCAATGCGGTCAAGACCCCACGACAATGCACCACCACCAGGACCAGCTGTTTGTGGAGATGATGTTGTCACCGTGTGCGCAATTGGTTCGCTGAACAAGGTTGCCGTAGTCGCTGATGGTGCGGTTTGTGACACATACAGCGGTGCACATGCCATCGCTGCAACTGCAACGATGCGACGAATCACAAAGCAATTCCTTGCATCACTGCGGCATTCACGGTGTTTTCCATCAGGCATGCAACGGTCATGATGCCGGTGCCGCCTGGCATTGGCGTGAGTGCGCCGGCGATGCCCATCACCGCGTCGGCATCAATGTCGCCAACGATTCCTACCTCTGTGCGGCTAATACCGACGTCAATCAAGGTGGCTCCTGCAGAAACATGTGAAGCATCGATGGAACGCGCGACACCCGTTGCAGAAATCAGAATGTCTGCACCACGACACACCTCCGCAAGATTCGCAGTACGCGAATGAGCAAGAGTCACGGTGCAGTCGATTCCCTTACGTGCCAACAACACTGACAATGGCAAGCCAACCAGAGTGGATCGACCAACCACCACGGCATGTTTCCCCGCAGTGGCAATGCCGTAATGCTGCAGCAGACGCAAGACACCCAATGGTGTACACCCCACATGACCTTCAAGCCCGCGCATCAGTCGACCCATCGACTCGCTCGTAAGACCATCGACATCTTTGGCTGCAGGGATAAGTGCAAGGACGCGTTCTGCATCAAGATGCACTGGCAATGGCATCTGCACCAAGATTCCGTGTACTGAAGTATCTGCTGCTAATCGAGCGACTTCTGCATCAAGTTGTTCCTGTGTGCAAGTGCTCGGTAGTTCCACTTGCACCGACTGAATACCAATTTGTTGCGCAATGCGATGCTTGCTAGCTACGTACTTCTGACTGGGCGCATCATCGCCCACCAACACGGTGGCTAATGCAATTGCAGGCGACCCTGCAGCAGTAATGCGAGTGTGCAACCCCTGCAGGATGGCATCACGTGCAGGGGCCCCAGGGAGCATGCGTGTGGTGATGGCATCAAGAGACATGTGCCCATCGTACTTCCAGCCCGCGCGGGGCCTTCTCGTCAGTGGGTATGAATCGGTAAAGAATCAGCTGGTTTAGGGCGAGCAGGCAAGAACTTCAATGCGAATATCGAACCCACCAAGGCCATTCCCACACCAACAAGACTTGCGGTCTGGAAACCGTGGACAAATGAATCACTGACAGCGTTCAGCACTTGTGGTCGCACAGAAACTGGCGCCTTTTTGGCAATTCCAAAAGCAGCTCCAACAGAATCTTTTGCCGTTGGGTACAACGATGGATTGATCTTGTTCAACGCATCCACCAAGCCAGGAATCTTTGCAAAATTCTCAACAAGACGTGGTGTGTACAAACTCACAAACACTGAACCGACAATCGCGACGCCCAAGGTGCCGCCCACTTCACGACTGATGTCATTGACAGCGGAACCCACACCGGCTTTCTCACGTGGAAGCGATCCCATCACCGCATCGGTTGATGGTGAAGTCACGAACGACAGACCATTCGCCATCAACACCATTGCAATAATGACGTGACCCCAATACGAGCTCTGCGCATCCATCCGCGAAGCAATGAGCAAGCCGAGCGACATGTTAAAGAGGCCGAGAGCCACTATGCGCTTTGTTCCGAACTTCAATGCAGCGCGTGCTGCAAGAGGTGCAGTCACACCAGCACCGACAGCGAAAGGAAGCGTGTGAACGCCAGCGCTCAACGTGTCGTATCCACGAACGAACTGGAAGTACTGCGTGACGAGGAACGTAAAACCAAAGAGGCAGAAGAATGCAATACCGATACTGCCCGTTGCTGCGCTAAATCGAGCATTTTTGAAGAATTTCACTTCGAGAAGTGGCTCGTCTTTCTTCGATTCAAAAAGAACGAATCCAATCAACGTGAAGATTGCGATTCCGAATCCGAGATTGGACTTCGCACTTCCCCAACCCCAATGCGGCGACTCAATCACTGTGTACACCAATGAGCCAATACCGACCACTGAAAGAAGAAAACCGATTTTGTCAAGCTTGTGGGCGTCAGGGTTGCGCGAGTCCGGAATCAATCGTGCACCAGCGACGATGGAGATGGCAACTATGGGAAGGTTGACAAGGAAAACTGAACCCCACCAGAAGTGCTTCAACATAAAACCGCCGACAACGGGGCCGAACGCAACGGCCATGCCCGACACAGCAGACCACAGTCCAATTGCCTTCGCACGCTCAATCGGATCAACAAACAAATTGGTGATGATGGCGAGAGTGGCCGGGAAGACAAGTGCGGCACCAATGCCCATTGCACCGCGCCAGAAGATAAGTGAATTGGTGGACCCAGAAAATGCAGCCATGCCACTGCATGCAGCAAAAATAACGAGTCCAACTTGCAGACTGCGCTTGCGACCGTACCGATCACCAATACCGCCGCCTGCAAGCAATAGTCCCGCAAACACCAGTGCATAAGAGTCCACAATCCATTGCAAAGACGTCGTTGATGCATGCAGGTCGTCCTGCAATGTGGGCAGAGCCACATTCACAATGAGGTTGTCGACCACCACAAGGAACACGCTGATGGCAAGGACTGCAAGGACCCACCATCGGCGTTCGTAGGCGACGGAATGTGATTCTGATTCATTCATACTTGACATTGTCTAGCCCTTTCCCTTGACAATGTCAAGTAGTACTCTGAGCCCATGACTCGGATGCCCTCAGACCAACATGGCGATGTTCGCCGTCTGGTTCTTGATGCGGCTATCAAGATCATCGAGACGATGGGTGCCGATTCTCTCTCGATGCGTGAAGTGGCACGGCAAGCCGGAGTCAGTCACCAAGCGCCGTATCACTATTTCAAAGATCGCAGTGGAATTTTTGCGGCCATCTCCGAAGAAGGGTTTGCACTCCTGGCCGATGCTTTTCGTCGCGTCGAACATATGGAGGAGAACGGAAGTAAGGGTGGTTTTATTACCTATCTGACATTTGCGCGTCAACACTCCGGACACTTCCGCGTGATGTTTCGCGGCGATATTTGTGGCATCTCAACTCACGAAGCAACTGGCGCTGCCGCAGATGACGCATTCAACGAATTGCTGAAAATGGTCTCTCGTACGATTGGCACCTCAACCGATACCGATGAAGCAATGACGTTCGCCATCATGTTGTGGTCGCAAGCACATGGTCTTGCCACCTTGGTGCTCGATGGGCCGCTGGAGCGCAAGCTTCCACCGGATGCGGACCTTGAGTCCCAAATCATGAATGTGATCAATCTCGCTTCCCACATGGTGTCCCTTGAGGTGGCCGAGATGGGGCTCCTCCCCAGTCAGAATTAATACCCGACCAAAGTTGTCGGGTTTTGTATTTTCGCCCCTAGCATGACGCGCATCAATCGTTTCCCTAACTAGGAGGACACCATGACAGTTCGTTTAGGCGACACCGCACCTGACTTCACTGCAGACACCACGCAGGGCACCATCAACTTCCACGAGTGGCTCGGCGACTCCTGGGGCGTGCTCTTTAGCCACCCCAAGGACTTCACACCGGTCTGCACCACAGAGTTGGGCTATGTGGCTCGCATCAAGCCAGAGTTCGACAAGCGCAATGTCAAGGTCATCGGCCTTTCCGTTGACCCCGTTGACTCACACGAGAAATGGGAAGCCGACATTGCGGAAACACAGGGAACACCTGTCAACTTCCCCATGATTGGCGACAGCGATAAGAACGTTTCCAACTTGTACGACATGATCCACCCAAATGCAAGCGACACCATGACGGTTCGCTCGGTGTTCATCATCGGACCAGACAAGAAGATCAAGCTCTCGATCACCTATCCAGCAAGCACTGGCCGCAACTTTGATGAGATTCTTCGCGTGATTGACTCGTTGCAACTCACCGCAAAGTTCAAAGTCGCGACTCCTGCCAACTGGACAGACGGTAACGACGTCATCATCGGTGCTGCAGTTTCCGACGACGAGGCAAAGCAACTCTTCCCACAGGGTTGGAAGACCGTGAAGCCATACCTTCGCGTATTGCCACAGCCAAAGTAACTAAATCATTCCCATTTGGGAATAAATAACTAATTGACATTGTCTTCGTCGGCGTTGGGGTTCATCCTCAGCGCCGACAGACTTTTACCTATGACTTCCCTCACGTTGACCGTTGCTGCATCCACCCATAATGCAAAGAAGATCTACGGCAAAGACGACAGCGTTGTCTATGCATTAAACGACGTGTCCGTCGACTTCTACTCAGGACAGTTCACTGCCATTATGGGTCCCAGCGGTTCAGGTAAATCCACGCTGATGCATTGCATCGCCGGTCTTGATGAATTGACCGAAGGAAGCGCGATTATTGACGGCGAAGACTTGTCGAAGATGAGCGATAAGGATCTCACGGAACTTCGTCGCGAGAAGATTGGTTTCATCTTCCAGTCATTCAACTTGGTACCAACGTTGACAGCAGATGAGAACATTCGACTTCCATTGCTCCTTGGAAATAACAAGGGCAACGAAGAGTGGATCCAACGCGTCATCAACACGGTGCACTTACAAGATCGATTGTCACACCGCCCCAGCGAATTGTCGGGTGGACAGCAACAGCGCGTAGCCGTTGCACGAGCACTTGCAAGCGAGCCACGCATCATTTTCGCTGACGAACCGACGGGCAACCTTGACTCCACAACCGGTGGAGAAATCCTCTCGTTTATGCGCATGGCTGTTGACGAATTGAAGCAAACCATCGTGATGGTGACACATGATCCAGTTGCTGCTGCATACGCCGATCGCATCGTGTTTTTAGCAGACGGAAAAGTTGCTGGTGAGATGCTCGAGCCAACGGCTGAAAAAGTTCTCGACCGTATGAAGAGCCTCGGTAACTAAGCAGATGTTTCGCATTGCACTTAAAGGCATCCTTGGACGCAAAGCGCGTCTGGTGCTCACTTCACTTGCCGTCATTCTCGGCACAGCTTTTCTGTCAGGAACATCGATCTTCTCTGCGACGTTAACTCGCACATTTGACAACTTGTTCTCCGACGTATTCCAGAATGTCGATGCATACGTGCGTTCATCGCAAGTCATTGAGGCCGACTTTGGCCAGGAAGAACGTCAACGTATTCCTGTCTCACTCGTCGACATCGTGAAGACAGTTCCAGGCGTTTCTGATGCAGCGCCCGACATCCAGGCATTTGCTCGCATCATCGGTAGCGATGGCAAGCCGCTTGGTGCTGATGGCAACGGCCCACCAACCTTTGGCGGTGTGTACACCAAGTACAAGGGAGCACTCTGGACAATCAAGCAGGGCCATGCCCCAATGAACGCTGGCGAAGTTGCCATTGACGAAGCTTCGGTCAAGGCCGGCAAACTGACCCTCAATAAAAAGGTGAAAGTCGTTGCACAAACAGGTAGCCGCGAATTCACCTTGGTGGGCATTGCGTCCTACGGCAATGTGCGCTCCCCTGGTGGTGCAACATTTGCACTGTTTGATCCCACAACAGCACAAGAGTTTCTCGCAAAGCCTGGTTTCGTCGATGACATTTTGGTCACCGGCGATGGATCGCTCTCCGAGACTGCACTTGCTGCTGCTATTAACAAGGCAATCACCAAAGAGATTGCAACAAAGCCAGTTCTAAAAGGCGTAAAGACTGAAACCCTGACTGGTGCCCAGATCACACAAGAAACTCAGGACCAGATTGGCTCTGCACTTTCCTTCTTTGGAATCTTGTTGAGTGTCTTCAGCTACATCGCTCTTGGTGTTGGCTGTTTCGTTATCTACAACGTGTTCTCCATTAGTGCAGCACAACGCCAGCGCGAGAATGCATTGCTGCGCGCGATTGGCGCGAGCAAGAAACAAATCTCTCGCGCAATGTTGATTGAAGCAACGATTATTGGATTATTCGGATCACTCGTTGGCTTGGTCGGCGGCATCGGATTATCAAAAGCTCTCAGTGGACTATTACGTGCGTTAAGTATCGATATCCCTAGTGGCGATCTGGTCATCACACGTTCGACCGTGCAACAAACTCTGATAGCCGGTCTTGTTGTCACTCTTGTCTCGGCATGGTTCCCTGCACGCCGTGCTGGACGAGTACCGCCTCTTGCTGCAATGCGCGAGACCGCGATCGAAATCATTGCGTCCGGTAAGAAGCGCACAATCGGCGGCCTTGTCACCATCGCTGCCGGCGTTGCGGTTGTCGTTGCAGTGATTGCCGGCGCAGAAACCACCTGGTTGGGCATTGGCATTCTTCTCGTTTTTATTGGCACCATCATTCTTGGTCCAGTCATTGCGCGGCCTGTGGCACTGTTTCTCGGTCGCCCTGCAGCGCGCTTTAGGGGAATTACTGGATCAATGGCGCGTCAGAACTCTGCACGCAATCCCAAGCGCACCGCGCGCACGGCATCTCCCGTTCTCATTGGCGTCGCACTCGTCACTGCGGTGACAGCACTTGCCGCCTCGATCAAGGGCCAGATTGATGACGTCTTCACCCAGCAATTCAAGGGTGATTACGCGGTTAGTACAAACAATCGTGGCTTCGGTGGGCTCAGCCCGTCCCTTGCTCTCGACATATCTAAATTGCCCGAAGTTGCCAAGGCAACGGGTATCGGACTTGTCACTGCCAAGCTCGACGACAAAGGTCAGTACATCACAACTATTTCGCCGGAGAGCATTAACGGTGTCTGGAATATTGGCCTTATCAACGCTCAGTATTCAGACCTCGCAACAAACAGCATCTTTGTCTCACAGAAGAAAGCAGTCAAGATCGGCGTTGCTAAAGGCTCGATTATGAAAATCTTGTTTGCCGACGGCATGACTCGAAAACTCACTGTTAGTGGCCTCTACGTTCACAATGAAATCGGCGACTACATCATCAGCAAGTCATTGCTTGCCGACACCACTGTCGTCAGTTTTGACCGTGGGGTGTACATCGTCACCAAACAAGGTGTGAGTTCCACCGTGGCACGTGCAGCACTCACAAAAGCCGTGACCAAATACGGTCAAGGCGACTTGCTATCGAAGCGTGAATACATCAATAAGCGATCAGGCAATGTCAACCAACTTCTTGGTCTGATCTACGGATTGCTTTTCCTCTCGGTCATCATCGCTGTTGTGGGCATCATCATCACTCTTCTTCTCAGCGTGTTTGAGCGACAACGAGAACTCGGACTACTTCGAGCAGTCGGTATGACACGGTCTCAGGTACGCACCACCGTGCGTTGGGAAAGTGTTATTACTTCCCTGCTCGGCGCCGTTATTGGCATCGTTCTCGGAATCGGGCTCGGCTGGGTCATCGTGTTCGCATTGCGCGATCAGGGCCTCAGAAATTTCGCCCTGCCAATTGGGTCAACCATCTTCATTGTCTTTGCATCATTCATCGTTGGTGTCCTAGCGGCTATCTATCCCGCATGGCGTGCAACGAAGGTCGACATTCTCAGCGCATTGAACACCAACTGACATGCGTAACGCAAACGACATCACACCCGAGATGCTGACATTCCTCAGTGAATACCATCTCGCATCGCTCACCACGATGCGCGCAGATGGATCTCCTCATGTGGTGCCCGTTGGATTTTCCTATGACCACGATGCGCAAGTCGTTCGCATCATCACTTTTGCGTCGTCGCTGAAATATAAGAACGCGTTACGCGGTGGTCGCGCCGTGGTGTCTCAAGTTGATGGCGGTCGTTGGCTCACTCTTGAAGGCGTTGTGAGCGGTACCAGTGATGCAGCACGGGTTTCATCTGCTGTCAGTGGTTATGCAGCGCGGTATCGCCAACCAGGTGAACGCGAAGACAGAGTGGCCATTGAAATTGCTATCGACCGCATTATGGGACGCGGCTAGAACGTCTTCGCTACGACGCTGCGCGCGAGCGCAACATGTCGCCCACAAACATCGAACCTGCAGGGTGCGAGTCTGTCGCACGTGCAATGGGGTCACTATCGTCACGCTCGGGGTATGGTTCGCAACCCACCTGACAACCAGGGCACCAGTACAACAAACGTGCACTTTCACCCATTTTTGTTAGGCGAATGACGTCTCCGCATCGCGAACACTTCTGACCGTTGCGTCCGTAAACGGCAAGGCCACCAGGAACATCTGGTGCAGTAATGCGCACCGGTGAATCCATATTCGCGCGCACTTGTGCAGCGGCTGTGAGAACTAAATCAAGACATGTTGATTGTGGAACAGAAGAAATCTTTGCCCACGGATGAACACCACATGCCCACAGAATTTCACAACGAAATACATTGCCCACGCCACTCATGACGCGTGAATCAAGAAGAGCTTCAGCAACAGTTGCATCCCGGTTGTCGTAGTGGAACAAACGAGACGCACACTCGTGCATATCTGCATTTGTGTTGTGCAAATCTGGTCCGCTTCCGCCAGCACGTGGATGGCGAGTCTGATCAAACTGGCGATATGTCTCTACCTCGGATGCCTTGAACGCAACAGCGACCCACTCATCAGTTTCGATGATCACACTTGCCTGATGGCGACGCTTCCGCCATTTCTGGCCAGGTCGATACAAATGCCATGCACCCGTGAGACGCATGTGTGTGTACAAAACAATTCCATCATCAAAAACAATCTCGATATCTTTGCCATGTGTATCGATGCGCTCAACAGCCGTACCAGGTCGAATAGTCGGACCCATGAGACGGTCGGATTCAAATCGAGAGACAGTACGACCCACTAACGCGGTTCGAAGTGCAGATGCTGCTCTGCACGTGGAGTCACCCTCGGGCACTCCACGAATCTAGTTCAGGGAAGTTGACCCACTGAGGCAAGCGCAAGACGTATGAGGCGATCATGTCCGCTTGTCATCTCGCGAATGACATCTGTACTCACTGCTTCCTCGGGAGTGAACCATGCGAGGTCGAGAGCCTTCTGCGTCGGGTGACACTCACCTGTCACCGGCACGACAAACGCGAGGCTGACGGCGTGATGACGCGGGTCGTAGAAACCAGAGATGGTGGGGTCGGTGAAGTATTCAACCACGGTGAACGGTGCAGGTTCTGGCGGGATGCGAGGCAGAGCCATTGGGCCCAAATCCTTCTCTAAATGGCGCATGAGAGCGTCTCTGATGCGTTCATTCAGCAATACACGACCCGACACACACATGCGGCTGATACTGCCGTCTGCGCCCTGCTGGAGGAGCATTCCGACGTGCGTGACGCGCCCATCAGGATCGGTGCGAACGGGAACCGCATCGACGTACACCAGTGGGATCTGTTGACGAACCAATGCCAACTCGTCAGGAGAAAGCCAAGCGTTCTGAGTGTCGGTACGGGTTTCGCTCACATCGTCAACTTACTACGGGCACTTCTCCTGGAAATGCCAAAAGGGCCCGGTGCCGAAGCACCGAGCCCTTTCGAATCTGAGGGTATTCAGATTTAGAGGCTGCTGACCTTGGCTGCCTGAGCCAATGCCTTTGTCAACAAGTTGCCTGCGAGTGGTGCGTAGAACGCTCCCGCTGCACTTGCTGGCGCACACTTGTTGATGAAGTAGGTGAACCAGTTCTTCACTGCGGTGTTAGAAGCCGTGGTCGCTGTTGCGCCAAGGCCGTACGACACTGCATTGATGAGGTAGGCATCAGCGGCTGCAACGGTGTAGTCAGGAGTGATCAAACCATTTGCTGCAACTGCTGCTTCTGCGTAGAACGCACCGGTTGCTGCTGCGGAAGGTGCAACGAACTTGCCAGCATTGTTTCCAATGAGAGCTGACTTGATCGATGCGGTCTTGCGCTCTTCTACGTAGGAAAGCTCGGTGTAAGTGATTGCACCGTTGTTGCTTGTTACGTAGTTTGCAACACCGTCTGAACCGCTAGCTGACTGGAATGTTCCGTCAGCTGGCACTGCGCTGGATCCACCTGGGAAA
Organism: Acidimicrobiaceae bacterium; assembly: GCA_947446815.1. Lineage (GTDB taxonomy): Bacteria > Actinomycetota > Acidimicrobiia > Acidimicrobiales > Ilumatobacteraceae > UBA2093. Next base: position 143,969 of record CANFGT010000003.1, on the reverse strand, counting down.
GCAGTAGTGAACGAATCGTTCGCTGCGTTTGTCCAGATGCTTCCGACTGTGCTGTTCAAGAACTTCGTGAAGTTGTTGGTGGTACCAGAGGTACCGCTGCGGTATGCAACCTTGATCACAGTATTCGGCAACTCGAGTGTCACGCCTTCGATTGTTGCGTCGACGCCAACAGAACCGAGACTGGTTGTTCCAGCCTTGACTGCGTAGGTTGCGTCCTTCTGGTAACCAACGGTTGCTGACATCTTGCCTGCGATGACCTTGCTGAAGATCTGCGTCTTCACGCCAGACTTCGCCGTACGAGTAATCACAACTTTCTTGCCTGCAAACTTCTTAAGTGCAGCTGCGTTAGCAACGCCTGTGAAGTTGAGGGTTTTGCCAGTCTTTGCAACAGTCACGGAGAAACCGTTCTTCGCAACCTTCTTGATTGCCTTGATGGTCTTTGACTTATTGTCTGCAGCAATTGTTCCGTCGGACCATGACTTGATTTGGCCAGAGAAAATCTTGCCAACTGTTGTTGGGCTCAGACGCACCGTTGAACCAGCAGGCTTAACGCCATCGAGGTGATACATCACCGAGATTGCACCAGAGATGATGGGGACGTACACGTAATCGAATGTTGGTGCACCTGAAGAGTACGCCGAGTCGGTTGCAGCCCATACTTTTGTCTGGGCGGTGAATGCAGTCTTGCCGCCACCGGAACCAGTTGGTGTCACGTAAGCAACGGTGTCGCTATTCGTGTTATTCAACGTGCTGCGGTTGTACTGAGCTGCACAGATGTCAATCAGGTTTGCTGGGAATGTTGCACCAGTACCGTCAATTGCGGTTCCTGCGCGCACCATTGAAGAGCTGACTGGGGCCACGATTGCTGCGAGAGCAATTGCAACGCCAAGTTTACGACGTAGTTTCATTTGGATGTTTCCTCCGGGGTGTTTGGATGTCCCAGGAAGAAACTACGCATCCTTCATTGCCTCAATCAGACGTTTGGCTGAACAGCGCAAAGTCATTGAGTGAACAATCGGTGAACGAGAAATCAGCCGAATCGGCCCTGTACGTAGTCAGCTGTGCGCTGGTCTGAGGGGTTCGAGAACATGTTGGTGGTGAGATCTGCTTCAACGAGTCGACCAGGGCCACCATCGGACAAGAAGAACGCGCAATAGTCAGAAACACGAGCAGCCTGTTGCATATTGTGCGTGACGATGACGATTGTCATCGACTGCGACAGCTGAACAATGGTTTCCTCAACACGAAGAGTGGAGCCCGGGTCGAGAGCCGAGCAGGGCTCATCGAGCAAAAGAACTTCAGGATTAAGGGCCAATGCACGAGCGATGCACAAACGCTGTTGCTGACCACCCGACAATGATGAACCCTGCGCCTTGAGACGATCCTTCACTTCTTTCCACAAACCTGCGCGCGTGAGGCACTGCTCCAACAAATCGTCCTTGTTTGCAGATTTCACCTTCGCAAGTTTGAGACCTGCAAGAACGTTCTCAGAAATATTCATTGCGGGGAATGGGTTTGGCTTCTGAAACACCATGCCAATGCGTGTCCGAATCTCTGTTGCGTTGACATCGGAACCATAAATATCTTCACCGTTGAAGAGAACTTCTCCGGCCATCGCAGACTTTGGAATGAACTCGTGCATGCGGTTCAGAGTGCGAAGGAAGGTGGACTTACCGCAACCAGAAGGTCCGATAAGACCTGTGACTGTGTTCTGCGGGAAGTGCAACGAGACATCAGCGAGCGCATGGTGCTTGTCGAACCATGCGTGAACTCCGCGAGCTTCCAAACCACTTTGGCCCTTGGCTTCGAGGTTGTCCGCTGTGCGGCTGGTGCGATCTTCTGCCGGAACGTTCACAGGAGGAACGATAGACGGAACGATGGTCTCGGCCTGCATGTTCTCAGTTGGTGTTGCTTCGGACATGGTTATTTTCTCCCTGTGGAACGACCGCTCAGCAGTCGGGCAGTGACGGATAGAAGGACGACGATTGAGATCAGGACGAAGGAACCACCCCAAGCGCGAGCAAGAGACAATTCGGTACCGGTTCGGAGGGCGCCAAATACGTAGGTCGGTAGCGATGCCATCGGCGAGGTAAAGATGCTCGTATTCATCTTGACGAAGTACTGCGACGTCAGCAGTAAAGGGGCTGTTTCGCCAGCAACACGGGCAATGCCAAGGATTGTTGCCGTGATGAGCCCGGAACGAACCGTCGGTAAGACCACTTTGAACGTTGTACGTAGTTGAGTGGCCCCGAGTGCGTAACTGGAATCTCGAATGTCTCGTGGAACAACTTTCAGAACTTCTTCACTGGTGCGAGCAACAGTGGGAAGCATGAGGACCGACAAAGCAAGTGCTCCGGCCAATGCGTTGTTCTTGTGGGTGATCGTGATCACAACTGTGGAGTAGATAAACAAACCAGCCACGATTGAAGGAACACCGCTCATTGCCTGTGTGAGGAAACGAACTGTTCGCGCTGCTTTTCCATTGATCTCAACGATGTAGATGGCAGCGATGATTCCAAGAGGCGCTGCAATGAGAGTAGAGATTCCGACAATGATGAGAGTGCCAACAATTGCATGCGAGATGCCACCCATATTGAGTGGCTCGTCCATTGAGTTCACCAACATGTCGTGAGTGAAGAAGCCAACATAGATGGCATGGCGACCACGCTGGATAACAGTGGTGATGAGCGAGATCCACGGAATGAGCACAGATGCGAATCCGACCGTGACCATGATGGAAGCGATCCGGTCTGTGAAGTGCTTCGACTTCTGCAGAACTGACTGCACTGCAACAACAACCAAAAGACCGAGGATGAACGAGGCATACCAACCGAGCAAGCCATCAAGTCCGGTCAATGTGTACAACAAAATTGCAATGACAACAGAAAAACCTGCGGTGGTGGCATTCGAGACAAGTGCCTTACGTGGGTTACGCCATGGCGTGCGTGGATCTGGAATCACTAGCTCTGACGTAGGAGTCGTAAATACAGTCATTACGCGGCCTTCTTCGAACGGTTGACGATGGCGGAAGCCATGAAGTTGACAGTTAACGTAAGGAGGAAGAGCACGAGGCCAGCGGCCATCAGCGCCTTCAATTCATACGGTCCAGCTTCACCGAATCGAGAAGCAATCATTGAAGCGACGTTGCCACCAACTGAAGCAAGAATGTGGAAGTTGACTTTGAAGACCAAGTTCAGGACCAGATACACGGCGATGGTTTCGCCCAATGCGCGACCAAGCCCGAGCATGGTGCCACCGACGAGGCCACTCTTACCGAATGGCAGAACAACAGTTTTGATGGCGCCCCATTTGGTGGAACCCAAACCGTAAGCAGCATCAATCTGATCACGCGGGGCCTGGCTGTACACCTCTCGTGTTACTGCAGTAATGATCGGAAGAATCATCATGGCGAGCAATGTTCCAGCAATAAAAGGTGACCGTTCGAAAATGGGAACGGGCACTTTGAACAGAGGAATCCATCCGAGCCAAGAATTGAGAGTCTTCGACCAGCCCATTGCGTGGGGCATAAGGATTGTGTAACCCCAGATTCCCCAGATAACAGATGGAATAGAAGCCACGAGGTCGAGCAATGAGACAAGCAAACGCTTCAGTTTTTGTGGCGCGTAGTACTCGAGATACAAAGCCACGGACATTGCGAATGGCACAGCAAGAACAACTGCAATTGTCGCAACAACAATCGAGCCCACCAACATCGCCGCTACGCCGTAATGCGCTGGCGAGCTTCCATCATCGGCTGCTGCTTCCCAACGTGAGGAAGTGAAGAAAGAAAATCCAAAGTCTTTAAAGATTTCAAATCCACGGAACAACAAGAAGGCGCAGATGAGTCCGAGGACGGCAACAGAAAAGGATGCACCAGCAAGAACGAAACCTCGAAAAACCTTGTCCGAAGTGCCTCGGCTGACTTTCAGGGCGCGGGGGGAAACCTCGGTGTCTGACACGGCAGAAAGTTTCCCAGTGTCACCTGTACCGAAAGGGGTAAAGAGGTAAACGGAAGGTGAACAGGTAGATGAATTTTTCTACCTTTTGTGCGGCTCGAAATTCATCATTCGAGGGCGACGGTATGGGTAGCCAATGATGCGACATCGTGCGGATCATGAGAGACAAGCACTGCAATACCGCTGAAATCATTGAGGATTGCTGAGAGAACACCGCGCAGATCTTCCCTCGAAGCCGCGTCGATGGCCGACAACGGCTCATCCAAAAGAAGCACATCAGGATTCGTTGCAATGGCCCGAGCCAAAGCAACCCGCTGAGCTTCACCACCGGAGAGGCCCGACGCTTTTCGACTCACCAAATGCGATGCGCCAACAAGACCCAGTTTCTGTTGCGCGAGTTCGGTGGCTTCACCCTTTGAGATCCCACGTGTACGGAGACCAAACATCACATTTTGAAGAACAGACATGCGCGGGAAGAGACGAAGATCTTGAAACACCACCGCACATCGGCGTTGCTCTGGTGACACCCACACCTTCTGAGACGCGTCATCCCACGTGACTTCATTTAATGAGAGCGAACCCGAAAGCAGAGGGACGATGCCGACAATTGTCTCCACCAACGTGGTCTTTCCGGCACCATTGTGTCCGACGATGCCCACTACTTCCCCAGCATCAACAGTGAGATCAACTGCAATGGCGTGTGTCCCCTTCCCAATGGTGCCGATAACAGAAAGACTCATCGCGTGCTCCCTGTTGCCCAACTATCTCGCATCCCTGCAAGAACCGCGATGGAGACAAACATCATGAAGACAGAAACAACAAGTGCTTGGCGATAGTCATAGGTGGCGATTTCATAGACCGACATTGGAAGTGTTTGTGTGCGTCCGGGGAAACTGCCCGCGAATGTGATGGACGCGCCAAACTCTCCGAAGGAGCGTGCCCACGCAAGCACGACACCTGCAACTAGCGCGGGGCGCACCGATGGAACAACAACAGAAAAGAAAATCCGCGCAGGAGACGCACCGAAAGTTCTTGCCGCATCTTCGAGACCTTCATCGGCCTGACGGAATGCAGCTTCCACAGCAAGAATGAGAAATGGCATTGAGACAAAAACTTGAGCAAGGATGACTGCTGTCTTGGTGAATGGCAGCGAAATGCCCCACCAATTAAAAAGTTGCTCACCGACGACACCACGACGTCCGAACGCTGCGAGCAAAGCGATACCGGCGACAACAGGCGGCAAAACCATTGGCGCAATACAGATGGTGCGTATGACGCGGGATATTTTGCTACTGGTGCGAGCCAGCCACCACGAGAGTGGGATGCCCAATACCGCAGCAAGAAGTGCTGCAACGAGAGATGTTTGCAACGAGATGATGAGCGACTGACGCACAGCATGTGTGTTGAGAGTGGACCAAAAATCAGTCCATGGAACTCGAACAAAGACACTGAGAAGTGGCGCAATCACAAACAGGATTGCAATCACTGCAAGAGCCCTCAGTAGAGGTGAAGAGGATGTGCGACGTGTCATGGTGCGAGGAATGCGTACTTCACTTGAATGTTGGTTTTGAACCAAGAGGACGCAAGAAAAGCGAGAAACTGACTGGTGACCGTGCGTGTGTTCATTCCTGTTCCCAAGTATGCATTCGAAACGTTCACATTCGAGGGCAATTCAACACACACGGCAAGTGATCGAGGTTGCGCGTATTCGCAATCACTGCGATACACAATTCCCGCGTCTAATTCACCGAGTTCAATCTTGGTCACGAGTTCTTCTACTGACGCTGCTTCGGTGTCCGCAATTCCCGAACGCGTCAGTGTCGTATTGGAATACACCGTGCGCGAATTGGTGAGGATGTTGTTGGCTAATGAACCGCATGGCGCCGAAGCGACACAAAGCCCAATGCGGATGCCCGAGTTTCGTGAATCGTGTAAATCCTGTGTTGTTGAAATGTTGTTTCGGTAATTGCTCCGCGGATAAACCATGATCTCGCCTTGGTTTCGGGCGAATACAAATGCAGGCGATGCATTGACACGAGCATTGGTCACAGAGTCCATTGCTGTTTGACTTGCAGCAACGAACACATCGGCTGGCGCGCCATTGACGATTTGCGTTGCCAACGTGGAACTAGAGCCGTAACTGAAATTGATAGCAGTGACACATGGATGCTCTGCAAGAAACTGAGCCTTCAGGTCGTTGAAAACATTGACCATCGAACTTGCCGACAAAACAGTGATGGATCCTTTGTCCGCAGGTTTAGAACAAGTGGCCACCGTCGTCGTGGAGTTATTTTTCTTCGCCACAGTCGTCTGAGGGGTATTTGCCGCCGAAGTTGATGTTTCAACACCCTCAGAACCAAGTGAGGTTGTTGGGGAAGGAACGGAAGTAGAAGAACTAGGGCTACTTGATGACGCACCACAAGCAGCAAGACTCAGACACAGCCCCACCACTGCCAACCCCTTCTTCATGACCCCATAGTAGTCAAAATGTGACTACTTCCCTACGGCTGATAGTTTTGTCCGATGGCACGAGCTGATGCACAACTTGCGAGAGACGTCGTTCTCACCCTCGTAGCTCAACAACCACGCCATGGCTGGGCACTGCACGAAGAACTTGCGCCTGAGGGCCAGATTGGCCGCGCATGGACCTTGTCTCGTCAGCTTGTTTATCGAGCCATCGACACGTTGGAATCTGATGGCTTAGTAAAGCGTGCACAACCGAAAGATGGTGGTGGTGGCGACAAAGTCATCATCTCCCCTACCGCCAAGGGAAAGGCACACGTCATAGCGTGGCTGGATGAGCCGGTTGCACACCTTCGCGATGTACGCACCGAACTTGTGGTCAAGATGATGTTGCGTGAGCGTGCTGGACTTCCGGCAAAGAAATTCCTCAACGATCAGCAAGCAACATTTGCTCCCCTGCTGCGGGCAATTGAATCGTCACCTGCTGTTACTCCCGTTGACATGTGGCGACGTGAGAGTGCTTCATCCGTCAAACGATTCTTAACGCGACTAGAAAAGTCGCTGAGCAAAAGCGATCAGCCGCCGAGGTAGGCAGCGCGAACAGCAGGGTCATCCAACAAGAGCTGACCGCTGCCTTCCTTCACAACATGGCCCGTTTCAAGAACGTAACCGCGCTGCGCAGTACGCAATGCCTGCGTTGCATTCTGTTCTACCAAGAGAACCGAGATGCCATTTGAGTTGATTTGCTTGATGATTTGGAAGATCTGAGCAATCAACATCGGCGCAAGACCCATGGATGGTTCATCGAGAAGTAGCAAACGAGGACGACTCATGAGCGCACGACCAATTGCAAGCATCTGTTGCTCGCCACCCGAGAGGGTTCCTCCCAGTTGCGTGATGCGTTCCTGCAAACGTGGGAACAGAGTGAAGACATGTTCAAGATCTGATGCCTTCTCTACAGCGTTACCGCCGCGCACATATGTGCCCATTTCTAAGTTCTCACGCACTGTCATGCCAGGGAAAATTCCGCGGCCTTCCGGCGCCTGACAAATGCCAAGCTTCACGCGCTCATGCGGGGGCATCTTGGTGATGTCTTGACCATCAAAAATGATGGAGCCTTGGGCAACTGAACGAACACCTGACACCGTACGCATGGTGGTCGTCTTACCGGCACCGTTCGCACCAATCAGAGTGACAATTTCACCATCATTGACGTTGAAGGAAATGCCCTTCAACGCCTCAATGCGACCGTAGAACACATGAAGATCATTGACTTCAAGAAGCATCGTCTTCAACTCCTAAGTAGGCGGCGATGACGGCCGGGTTGTTGCGAACATCTGCTGGCAAACCATCTGCAATTTTGCGACCAAAGTCGAGCACGGCAACGCGGTCGCTCACGTTCATCACAACACTCATGTCATGTTCAATGAGAAGAATTGTGTATCCCTGTGAACGAATGTTCAAGATGAGTTCGTTGAGCTCCTGCTTTTCTGCAGGGTTGAAACCAGCCGCCGGTTCATCAAGGCAGAGCAACTTTGGATTTGTTGCCAATGCACGAGCGATTTCCAGACGACGCTGGTGACCGTACGGAAGATTCTTTGCTGCAACATCGGCATAGCGATCGATGCCGACAGCCTTCAAAAGTTCTGCCGCGCGCTCACGGGATTCATTCTCTTCGCGACGTTGACGAGGCGTGCGAATAATGGAACCAAGGACACTGCTCTTAGCGTGTGCATCAGCGCCCACCATCACGTTTTCTGCCGCAGACATATCGGGGAACAAACGAATGTTCTGGAATGTACGAGCAATACCGCGCTTGGTGATTTGGTAACGCTTGAGACCGGCGAGTGTTTCGCCTTCAAACGTCACTGCGCCAACGGTGGGTGCATACACACCAGTGATCACGTTGAAGCACGTTGTCTTACCGGCCCCATTTGGTCCGATGAGCCCAAGAATTTCGCCTTTGTTGATATCAAGAGAAACATTGTCGAGAGCTGTGACACCACCAAACTGCATTGTGACGGCATCGACCTTAAGAAGAATCTCGCTCATTGTGCCTCTCCTTCCACGGGACGAGGACCAGCTGCAGAACCACGACGAGGGATGATTCCCTGAGGACGGAACACCATCACGAGAACCAAGATGCAACCGAACACAAAGTAGCGACGCGTATCGAAGTTGCGGAAGCGCTCGGGTACCCATGCAACGAGGAAACCACCAACAATGGCTCCGTACATGTTGCCGGTACCACCAAGTACAACAGCTGCGAGGAACAAGATGGAGAGTTGCAATAAGAAGCCATCAGGGTTAATGAATGCAACCTTCGTTGCGTACAAGGAACCAGCAAGGCCACCAACAGCCGCGCCAATTGCGAACGCCCACAATTTGAACTTAAAGGTGTCGACGCCCATTAGCTCTGCAGCGTCTTCGTCTTCACGCACAGCTGACCACGCACGACCAACACGACTGCGCTCTAAGCGGTGAAGCACGAACAACACTACAAGAATCACTGTGAGGCCGAGATACCAATACGGTTTTGCGTTCAACACGGTGAACTTCAATGGTCCGATGTTGGGTGGATGCTTGATGTTATTGATACCGCGCGGGCCACCCAACCAGTTGCTGTTGTTGGCGGTGATGCGAATAATTTCACCAAAGCCAAGCGTCACGATTGCTAAGTAGTCACCGCGTAGTCGCAGTGTTGGCGTACCGAGGATGACCCCAGCCAACATTGCAACGAGCATGGAAATCGGAAGCGATGCAACCCATGGAAGATTTCCGTGTGCGCTCGTGATGACGGCAGTGGTGTATGCACCCACGGCATAGAAACCGACATAGCCAAGGTCGAGCAGGCCAGCGAAACCGACCACGACGTTGAGGCCCAATGCCATAAGAACAAACACCATGATCTGGTCGGTGAGCACGTTTTCAAAGCTGGTACCGGGCGTATTAATGATCCAGCCAAGGACGGGAACGTTTGGCCAGTACGGCATGAAATAAAACGCAATGATGAGCATGCCGCCGAGCGACCAACGTGCCGACTTTGGCAACTTGCTCAACACACCTGGCCCGTACGTGACGGAACGAGTGATATCACGGAATTGCTGTGTGAGATTCATACGCGTGCCTTTGCAAGTGATTCGCCCAAGATGCCTGTGGGACGGAACATGAGAACGACGAGTAACACCACAAAAGCGATGACGTCTTTCCATTGACCACCGAACACGGCTGAGCCGTAGTTTTCTGCAAGACCGAGAACAACACCGCCCAATAACGCGCCGCGAATGTTTCCGATACCGCCAAGAACTGCAGCCGTAAAACTCTTCACTCCGAGAAGGAAGCCGATGTTGAAGCGGGTCTGGTCGTAGACCAAGGTGAACATCATTGCTGCACCGCCTGCCATAGCACCACCAAGAAGGAAGGTGACCAAGATGACGAGGTCAACGTTGACACCGAGAATGCGAGAAGTTTCTGCATCTTGAGCAACCGCGCGGATACCGCGACCCAAGCGAGTGCGGTTCACGAACAACAAAAGCGATGTCATCATCAGGACCGCACCGATGGCAACAATCACGTAGTCGATACGGACATCTGCACCAAGGAACTTGAAGAGAACTTTCTTTTCAAGGATGCGAGGCGTTTGGTACACAACACGCTCATCGGGGCCCCAGATAGCAACGGCTTCTGCGAGCGCCATGGAGACACCGATAGCAGAGATGAGGAATGCAAGACGTGGTGCCTGACGTCCGCGCTTGAAGATGCGCAAATAAAGAATAGAAAGTGGGCCAGCGACAACGGCAGCGATGATCAAGTTGGTACCGATATCGCTACTGATGATGAAAGAAAGAATGAGTCCAGTAACGAATGCCAGCGCGACCGCGCCATACGCATCGCCTGCACCACGGAGCGGACGGTAGGCAATGCGCTCAATTGCGACTGCTCCAAGACCTGAAACCGCCATGCCGATAAGCAACGAAGCAAGAAGGATTCCGATTAGGACGAATCCGGTACGGAATGGGTATTGACCACCTTCAAAAATTGGAATACCAAATACTTTGGTGAGAGAGACAAGCACGCCGAATGTGCCGACCATGAATACTTCGGAATGAGCAAAGTTAATGAGGCGCAGAACGCCGTACACCATGGTGTATCCCAACGCGACAAGAGCGTAGATAAGACCAAGAACAAGACCGGAAACTGTGAGATCCCAGAATGTTCTATAGATAAGCCAGTTGCTCATTTCTTCCCTCTCATAGAGAACTTCCACAGGTTATTGGAATGGCGGCCGGGAATGAATTCCCAGCCGCCATTCTCAATTTTTTTAAACAAGTAAGAAGTGATTACTTCACGTCTGTGACGTAAGTGATCTTTCCGCCTGTGACCTTGTAGATGTACACGGTTGCTGCCTCTGTGGCATCGCCGTTTGCACCGAACTTGATCTGCTTGGTGATACCAGCAGCGTCATAGGTTCCGAGAGCGGTCTGTACTGCTGCACGGTTCTTTGCGCCTGCCTTGATGATGTTCAAGAAAACATTTGCTGCGTCGTAGTACTCGGCACCATAGGTACCAGGAACTTCGTTGTACTTCTTCTGCCATGCGGAGATGAAGTCAGCTGAGCCGTCCTTACATGGGCAAGCAATGATTGCGCCTTCAGCAGCAGGACCTGCTGCGTCTGCGTAGCCAGCCTGGTCCTTGACGCCGTCACCGAACACAAGTGTTGCTTTCACGCCAGCATCACGAAGCTGCTTGGAAATCTTCACTGCTTCGCCGTAGTAGCCGCCGTAGAAGATGACTGCTGGATTTGCATCCTTCATCTTCGACACTGCTGCCGAGAAGTCAGCTGCCTTTGGATCGATGGAGTCAGAAGCCTTGACGCCTGCGCCAACTGCCTTCTTCACTGTGTCAGCAAGACCCTTGCCGTACTCGCTTGCATCGTCGATGATGCCAACAGATGCTGGCTTCAATGTGTCAACGATGTACTTCGCGATTGCAGGACCCTGAACTGAGTCGTTACCAAGGATGCGGTGGAAGACCTTCCAGCCGTTGAGCTGAAGTTCTGCGTTGGTTGCGGAACCGGTCACGGTGCCGAGACCAGCTGCTTCGTATGCAGGAAGAGCTGCCTTTGATTCACCAGAGAATCCAGGTCCGATAAGACCAAGGATGGTTGCGTCAGCGATAACTGCTGATGCAACTGCAGGAGCCTTTGCTGGGTCACCCTGGGTGTCAAATGTCTTCAACGTGACGCAAGCGTCTGGGTTTGCTGCGTTGTACTCATCAACTGCAAGCTGTGCACCCTTGAGCATTGGAGCTCCGAGGTTTGCTGCTTCACCGGTCTCAGGGAACTGCAAGCCGAGGCTTACTGCGCAGTCCTTTGGTGCTGTTGTGTCTGATGCAGAATCACTTCCGCCGCAAGCTGCGACGATGAGTGAAGTTGCTGCTGCCATGACGGCAAGCTTCCAGAACTTCTTCATGTGTTTTCCCCTTTAAGGAATATGGCGGAAACCGCCGTTACTGGGTAGTAGGGAAAAACTAGCCGTAAAAATGAGGCACCTCAATAGGCGGATAGACGTTCGACAAGTGTCACTACATCCTCATGGCTGTTGTAGAGCGGGGCGAACCCAAAGCGCATCAGGTTGGGTGGACGAAAATCGGCAATGATCCCCTCGGCCGACATGGCCTCCACCAGTGCCTTGCCGTCTGAAAACCCAAGTGCCACATGGCTTCCGCGAGATACTGGATTACGTGGGCTTTCCAAAGTGAACCCTTTGGCGGCCAAATGGGCATCGAAAAGGTCAATAAAGAGGGTGGACAGGCCCATGCTCTTCTCCCTGAGTTTTCCTAAGGAAATCGAATCAAAAACCTCGAGGGCAGCTTCCAAGGACTTCATGGAGAGCACATTTGCAGTACCCGTGAGGAAACGCGAGATGCCCTCAGCGGGGCGGAACCCAACTTCAAATTCAAATGGAACAGCGTGCGCCCACCACCCTTGCAGTGGTTGATCGGACTCTTCGAGCAACCGAGGCGCGACATAAATAAATGCGGGGGCACCGGGTCCACCGTTGAGATATTTGTATCCGCACCCGACGGCAAAGTCGACATCAAGAGCTGCCGCTTCGAATGGAACTGCGCCTGCAGTATGAGCGAGATCCCACACCATGAGCGCTCCATGAGAGTGCGTTACTTTCGTAATTCCCTCAACATCGAGAATCTGTGCGGAGCGATAGTCAACATGTGTTGCAGTCACAACCGCTGTGTTTGTGTTGATGGCACCGATGATCTCATCAGCCGGAACAGCAACCAGTTTCATGTGGTGCTGACGTGCAACACTTTGCGCGATATAGATATCTGACGGGAAGTTGTTGATATCAACGACAATTTCAGAACGATCTTTGCGAAGAGCAACGGCGGCCATGAGGGCCTTGTGCAAGTTGATCGATGTGTTGTCAGCACAAATCACTGTGTCTTGAGCAGCGCCAATGATGGGAGCGATGAGATTACCAACGCGCGCAGGCATCGCCAGCCAATCTTCATTCCAGGAACGAATCAGCCGTTCGCGCCATTCAAATTCAATCGTGCGATGCAACACCTCGCGTGAACGGAATGTAAGAGGTCCGAGCGAATTGCCATCAAAGTAAAAAGTTCCTTCAGGAATATCGAAGTGTGAACGAAGCGATGCCAGTGGATCCTTTGCATCGAGATCGCGAGCCAGGGTGCGTGCATCATTCAGATTCATTTTTCAGTCCCCTTCAGGATGTTCAAGCACCAGTCTCCCACCTGTGTTCCTCGCTGCAACAGGTCATATGGCAAGTCGAAATGATCGCGATCTTCAAGAACTACTGATACGACGTTCGCATTATCCCTTGCGATTCGTTCTGCGTACTCGGCATTTTGGCGAATGAACTCTGGAGGTTCATGGCGGCCTACTGCAAGTAGCGCCGCAAACGATGCAGTAATAGGTGGTAACAATTGCGGGCTGACCTCACTCGCAGTCTTCTCTGTGAGATACAACGGTTCATTCGTTGGTGTCCTAATAAGCGGGCGTAAGTCATACACACCGCTCAAAAGTGAGATTCCATCAATGCGAGATGAAATGTCTTGGTCGCGCGCACACATCGCTGCGAGATGTGCCCCCGCGCTAGAACCTGCAAGGACGACGCGGGTGGGTTCAAGCTCAGCAATCGTCTTTTTTACATCAGCAATGCATTCGGCAATGATCTGCGGAACAGTTGCATCTGGCGCAAGGGTGTAATCAACTGCGTGAAACGCGATGCCTTCTTGCATCGCAATCGGGCCGTTGTGCAGAGAATCTGCCGCCGACAAGCTCTGCCAATATCCCCCATGGATAAAGATGAGCAACGGAGCGTTCTTTAAGCGAAGCGATGCCACGTCAACGCCCTTGCTGCGCGAAGAGTATTCCTCTAAGTATTCAGCGATCGGCCGTTGTGCAAACTGCGATGGCGAGTACTGATAATCCACTTCCTCGGGTGTGGCTGTCCGCCAATCAAAGTCACTCATGATGCATAAAGGTAGAACAATGCCTATCCGTCTGTGAAGAAGCCCGTGAGGTGTGCCAACATCGAGGCATGGCAACTGGCGATGGCAACGGATGGGTCCTCTGCGACCGGTGCAAGTCTCGCCATTGGGGCCTACATGGCGCTGCTGGATTGCTTCTCGTTCGCACCGACCTTGATCCTGCCAGCGTGTTATTGCAATTACGCGCAGCATGGACGCACGGCGGAGGCACGTGGGCGTTACCAGGCGGCGCTCTTGACTCACATGAGACCCCAGTGATTGCCGCTGCCCGTGAGGCATGGGAGGAGACGGGCATCGATCCGGAGAATCTCACTTTCAAGGCCATCTATGCCGATGACCATGGCAATTGGCGCTACGACACGGTTATCGCACATGCATCCTCTGACGTAGATGCCTATGAAGCCAACGCGGAGTCAGCAGACTTGCGATGGGTTCCACTTGATGAAGTCGGATACTTCGACTTGCACCCTGGCCTGCGTGCAACGTGGCCTGAACTCATCGAGCACGTCAAGACCTCACTTCAATCCTGATTCATTTTCTATGAAGAATCGTCAGCTCTTTTTGCTTCTCTCTGCGAGCGCACTCAGCACCATGAGCTACGGCGTGATGTTCACGATGCTGGACGACTTTCGCGACAAGTACTCCATTGCAGAGTCAAAATTAGGGCTCATTGTCGCCGCTGGTTTCATCACTGGATTTCTAGCGAATGTTCTCATTGCCCCCTTCGCCGATAAAGGACACGCAAAGAAGTTGATTCTTCTCGGAGTCTCCATGGAGATCATTGGTGCGCTCACCATGGCCTTTGGTGGTTCATTCCCGATACTGCTTCTCGGCAGATTTCTCACGGGACTCGGAAGCGGAAGTTCTGAACCAGCATCTCGACGGCTCATCATTCTGGCGAACCCCAATGACATGGGACGCAATCTTGGACTCAGCGTGAGTGCCGGCATTGCTGGATTCTCACTTGGTCCAATTCTCTCCGCTGTCACTGTTGGTGCATTCGGTCTTGCAGCACCATTTCTCATCATCGTTGTAATGCTCTCCGTTGTGCTCGTCGGCATTACACAACTCCGCGTCACAGAAGCCGAGATCGAAGATGCACCGACTCAACGACTTGCATTTGACCTACTCAAGAACCGCGCCATTCTCGGCATCGTCTTCATCGGAGTGTCATTGTTCGTCATGATTGGAACATTTGATTCCATCTGGTCAGTCATGATGGATGACATTCATGCCCCCACCTGGGTGGCAAGTGTGGGCATCACTGTTTTTGCATTACCGATGCTGTTTCTTGCTCCTGTCGGAGGTCGATTTACGCAAACGTTTGGTCCGTACAAAGCGAGTATTTACGGATTAACGCTTGGATCACTTTTCATGATTCTTTACGGAACTATTGGCATCCCGTACATCATGTTGGGCATCGGTCTTTTCCATGGCATGGTCGATGGCCTCACCATTACAGGTGGTTCGGCTGCCATTGCATTGGTTGCACCGCAACAACGTCTCGCTTCTGCACAAGGGTTATATGGCGGCCTTCAAACTTTGACCGGCGGCATTACTGCAGGACTCGCTGGCCTGACGTACGAACACATCGGACGCGGCACATTCCTTGCGTGTAGTGCCCTGATGATGCTGCTGATTGCAACGGGGTCGTGGATTGCCCGTGACTATCTAAAAATCAAGGGCTAGTTAGCGCGTAGCCTGAATTGCATTCCACACATTGATGGACGTGCAAGGCATGTCAACGTGTGTCACTCCGAGATAACTCACTGCGTCCACTACTGCGTTGTGCACTGCAGGTGTCGCACCAATTGTTCCCGCTTCGCCAATTCCCTTGGCTCCCAGAGGATTACGCGGTGTTGGTGTTTCCATTGGAACACGTTCAAAACTTGGAAGTTCTGCCGCAGAAATAAACCCGTAGTCCGCAAGGTTCGACGTGATGGGATTGCCATCTTCGTCATATGCGACAGTTTCTAGCAAAGCTTGTGCAACACCCTGCGCGATGCCGCCATGCACCTGACCATCAACAAGAAGTGGGTTAATGATTGTTCCGGCATCGTCGCAGGCAATGTGTCGCACAACGCCCACCATGCCTGTTTCAATGTCGACTTCAACAACACATACGTGTGTTCCAAACGGGAACGTTGCACCCTCGGGTACATAATCCACTTCAGCCTCTAACGGTGCATCGATACCCACCATGAGCTCTGCCCACGTACGTGCCGGCGCTGGCGAACCTGCGACATGGAACGCACCGCGAACTGTGTCGATAATGATGTCTTCCACTGCAGCTTCTAACAAATCTGCTGCGCGCTGACGAGCTTTTTCAAGGACTGCGTCTGTTGCAAGTTTGACTGCACTGCCACCCACTTGCAATGAACGAGAACCGCCGGTGCCTCCACCGCGGATCACATCATCAGTGTCTCCAAAGTGAAACTCAATGCGATCAAACGGAATACCCGTGGCATCCGAAACAAGCATTGCCCAGGCCGTGTGGTGGCCCTGGCCGTGCGACGAAGAACCAGTACGAATGACTGCGCCACCGTCTGCTTTGATTTCAACAGAGCCGTAATCACCTGAACCCATGGGGTTCGTAGTTTCGACGTATGACGCAAGACCGATACCTAATTGCAAAGGATCTTTTGTAGCTCGACGTCGCGATTGTTCTGCGCGCAGGTCGGCATAACCGGCAGCCTCAAGGGCTTTGTCCAGCGCTGCTTCATATTCACCTGAGTCATACTTCGCGCCCATTGAAGTCACTAATGGGAAAGCCGATGGCTGGAGATAGTTGCGACGACGTACTTCTGCAGGGTCAATGCCACACACTCGTGCGAACTCATCAAGTGTGCGCTCAATCGCTGCAGTTGCTTCTGGACGACCGGCGCCGCGATACGCAACCGTTGGCGTTGTATTGGTGACGACTGAATGTGATTCAAATTGAACATTTGCGATGTCATACACACCGCCAGCCATTAGACGAGTCATGTACGGAAGAACTGCTCCGGCCTTTGCATACGCACCTGCATCTTGCAAAAGGTCAAGGCGATACGCAGTGATGCGGCCATCTTTTGTGCCGCCCATACGAGTGCGCTGACGTTGCGCGCGACCATGACCCATCGACAACATGTTCTCGGTGCGACTTTCTGTCCATCGAACGGGAACACCCAACTTCAATGCGGCCCAGCCCACCAGAATCTCTTCCGCGTAGACACCGGACTTTGCACCGAATCCACCGCCGACGTCGGGAGTGATAACACGCACTTGTTCTTTTTCAAGACCCAATGTGTCGGCAAGACCATCACGTGCACCGTGTGCACCCTGGCTACATGCCCATTGCGTGAGACGTGTTCCGTCCCATTGCGATGCGCACGAACGCACTTCCATCGGAGCGGGAGCAACGCGCTGATTCTCAATCGTGAGATCGACGACGACATCACAGTTAGCGAAAATATCGTCGTTATCGCGCGCCGCAAATGTGAGAACAATGTTGCTGCCAGCTTCTGGATGCAACAAGGTGGTTCCCTTAAAGGATTCATCCATGTCAAGCACGACTGGCAACGGTTCGTAGTCAACAATCACTGTTTCGGCGGCATCGAGGCCAAGGGTCTTGTCTGCACTGACAACAATGGCGACGATGTCACCCACAAAACGAACCGTGTCCTTCGCAACGAATGGGTACGTAATTCCTGCGTTCATCATCGGATTTGCAGGCGGTGCTGGATTCAACGTGATGTCGTCAGCGGTCCAGACATGCAAGATGCCTGGCATTGAGCGTGCTTCATCAGCATCAATGGACAAAAGTTGAGCATGCGCCATCGATGACCGAACGAAGGTGAGATGTACCGCACCAGGCATTTGCAAGTTAGCGATATATGTTCCCTCGCCCTTGAGGAAACGTGGGTCTTCAATACGGACGACGCGAGTACCAAGAATGCTCATGCTGACCAACCTCCATCAACGACAAATTCAGATCCAGTGGAATACGCACTGTCATCGCTACCGAGATACAACGCAAGGCGAGCAACATGAATTGGTTCTGCTTCATAACCAAGCGGTATTCGTGTGCGCACCATTTCCCGCACACCATCTCCGGCTTCATCAAATGTTTGAAGCATTGGCGTATCGATAATTCCAGGGTGAATTGAATTGACACGAACACCGAACGGTGCAAGTTCTTTCGCGACACCCTTTGTCATTCCGCGCACAGCCCACTTGCTCGCACCATACGCAACAAAACCGGGCGTGCCATCAAGACCAGCAACAGACGAGATATTGATGATGCTGCCTTTTTTGTTCTGCACCATGTGGGGAGCGAGTGCCTTCATACCAAGAAAGACGCCAGTGACGTTGATGTCCATCGTGCGCTCAAATGCGCGCAGCTCAGTGTCAAGGATGGAACCACGTTCAAAAATGCCAGCGTTGTTCACCAAGATGTCCACCTGACCGAACGCTTTGATCGACTCTTCAACAACAACTTTCCAATCGGCTTCATTCGTTACGTCATGGTGCAGGAAGATGCACTTCGAGCCATCAGGGGAAAGTCGCTTGGCGGTCTCTTGCCCAACTTCATCCAGAATGTCGGTGATCACTACTCGGGCACCTTCGTCGATAAAGAGCTGTGCCTCGGATGCACCCATTCCACGAGCACCACCCGTGATGAGTGCGACTTTTCCGTCAAGACGTGATTTTCCCATGGAGAAGTTCTACTCCATGGCGTTACTGCTGGACTACCCCTGCTTTGTCCTCAGCCCGTACCTGGAGTATCAGGCGCACCGCAACAACGATGAGGAGGGATGCAAACAACACATTTGAGACAGTGTCGGACATTTTTCCGGAGATCCAGCCACCTGCATACGCCGACAGAATCCCTCCGAGTCCAAGAATCGCGGCCGCCTGGAGATCTGCGTTCTTCTTTGCCCGATTGCGCCACGTACCCATAAGAGAGGTCGGGATGATGACGGCGAGGGACGTTCCTTTCGCAAGGGTGGCTGGCAAATGCAACAGCATCATCATCGCGGGGATCATGACGACACCTCCGCCTACCCCCAGAAGACCTGCCAGTACACCGGTAATAAGGCCAATGAAGACAAGGGCAGCAATCATTCCCAGAGAAAGAACTCCGCGGACTCCAGAGTCCAACGGAAGAAATAAACGAATAGCAGTGACTGCGAGCAAACCAGAAAACGCGAGTGCAAGCGTCCGGTGTGGGAGTACCTCGAGAAGTCGAGTACCGATGAATGCACCTGCGAGCGCACCCACTGCAAGACACAACGCGACGCGCCAGTCCACGTTGTCATGCATCCAGTAGGAAACCAGCGACGAAGCAGAGATGGGCAGAACAGCCGCGAGAGATGTGCCATGGGCCATGCGTTGATCAAGTTTGATAACCAGAACTAAACCTGGCACCAGCAAGATGCCACCACCAACGCCAAACATTCCCGAGAGAAACCCAGCACCAATTCCGACAAAAAGGATGGCGAGTAATTGTTTTGTATCGCGCTGCGATGTTTGTGGCTCAGACATTGCTCGCAATGCTTCCACAACTTGCCCAAGTTTCGTATCGTTCAAGGAATGCGCAGGACGTGGCTCGCTTCTCTCATAGTCATTACAACCATCACGCTCAATGCCTGCAGCACTTCGTCATCTGAATCAGCAGATGCAGCCCCGAGCACTGATTCTCTGGTGCACGAACTGCTCACGCATTGCACCGATTTATCAGTACCAAAACTTGGTCCGGGGAAACTGTGTCTCGACAAAGACTTCCGTTGGTCGACTGATGATTTCTCTTTCGCTAACTGGGGTAGTTCCACAATGGCGACGGGCAATGTGACCGCACAAACATTGGTGAGCCTCTTTGGCCATGACGCCGTATGTGTCGCAAGCGAAGCGTCATCGTGCATTCTTCGCCCTGCGGCTATTCAAAAACTCGAAGAATGGAATACAGCATTAAACGGCGGACGATGCGAAGGTCTTGCCACACTGAGTACTCGCCTTCGCTTGGGAATGGAATCATTGAGCGCCTATCAGCCCAATGCGCGCAATACAGCGGAATTGAGTGTCGATAATCCTCTGCTGAACGAATCAATTGTTCGATGGTGGGCCACACAATTCTTGGAAGAAGTAACACATCGAGCCGCAGAAGCACGCGAACGGTCCCCTCTTCAACTCGTCGGCGATCTCTTCTTCAGTCTTGGCAACGATCGTGGAGACACCATTGGCATGTACCAAGGAACATCGGGGCACTCGGTGACTCCTTTTGCCATCACACTTCGCGGAGATGACTTCATTATTCACGTCTACGACAACAATCATCCGGGTAAACGGTTTGAAATATTCGTGAACTCCAAGACAAACACTTGGCGCTACCCAAATGCGTTTCACGGTCTCGATGGATCGGTCATCACTTGGAAAGGCGGTACTGGCTCACTTGAACTCACACCCATGTCTTCTCGTAAAGGACCTTTCCGATGCCCCTTCTGCACCACCTCACTTGCGACTGCACCAAATGTCGTCACTATTGCTTCGCGTGATGTCTCTGAGGCTGGATTTGTTGAAGTCACAACAGACGCAGGAACTTTTCTCAGTTCTCCAACAGGCATCACTAACACCATTAGTGGCGCCACCTACTCCATCGGCAAGGGCAGCACTGGTGGTCTCATCACTGTCACCATTCCGCATGCCATCACCGACTTCGACATTCGACTGAAACGAGAATCAAAAAATCTTTCAGCTGCAGACGTCGTCGTCGGTTTACGTCGCTCCGACGGCGCAACCTTGCAAGTGACTGGCGACTTGGCGCGTGATGTTTTGGATGACGCACATCAATCATCAGCTTTGCTCTCAGTTCATAAAGATCGCACACTCGTTCATGCTCCCTCCAGTAACTCAGCACAGCTCAGCCTTGCTGCCGGCTCGCGCATTACTCGCCGTACTTTGAATGCCGGCGAGATCATTACCGTGCGCTCAATTTCAGGAAACAGCATCGAAGTCGCTCTTAAAGGCGCAAAGGGCGCCACGACTCCTTTCGCCAAGATTCCCCTTCTACAGAAATCCGAAACAATCGAACTCACCATGTCCATCGATGATCGAGGTCATCTCACGTTTCTGCCTTCACGACTTGAGCCAGTCCGAGTTGTCGTTCCTAAAGTCCCAAATTTCACCCCAGGCAAGCCAAACCAAACAACACGAACAACAGTTCCCAGCATCGAAATTTCGGAACCTGACTAGTTCGGCAGGTAGTTTCGTTGCATCGAAGCAAAGATTATTCTCTTCTATAAATTCACTCCGCTCGCCGATCCCATTGCGATTCGGATGTGGCAACGCGCCCTCTGCGAGAGACTGAATCTGAAAGGTCGCATCATCCTTTCCAAGCACGGCATTAACGGAACCGTTGGCGGAGAGTTGAAGAACATCAAGTTGTACTTACGCGAAACACGCGAATACGCAGCGTTCAAAGACATTGATTTCAAGTGGTCAGAGGGATTGGGCGATGATTTTCCTCGACTCAGTGTTCGTGTCCGAGAAGAGATCGTGACGTTCGGTGTTCCCGAAGAAATTCAGGTGGATGAAAACGGAATAATCGGTGGTGGACAGCACTTGAAGCCGAACGAGGTCAATGAATTAGTGGCCGAACGTGGTGACGATGTTGTGTTCTTCGATGGTCGCAATGCGTTTGAATCGCGCATTGGTCGCTTCCGTGATGCAATCGTTCCCGATACCAAAACAACGCCTGACTTCGTCCGTGAACTGGAGAGTGGCAAGTATGACCACCTCAAAGACAGGCCCATCGTTTCGTACTGCACTGGCGGTATTCGCTGCGAAATCCTGTCGGTCATTATGAAGAACCGTGGATTCAAAGAGGTGTATCAAATTGAGGGCGGCATTGTCCGGTATGCAGAGCAATTCCGCGACAAAGGTTTATGGGAAGGCTCGTTGTACGTCTTTGACAAGCGTCTCAAACTTGAATACGGGAAAGAAGAGACTCTGCTTGGTGAATGCGATTACTGCAGTCAGCCAACCAACGACTTCTATAACTGCCGTAATCTCGCGTGTCGTACGCGCATTCTTGTGTGCAACAACTGCACGACAGATGAAGAGCCGCAGTGCGTTAATTGTCGCTCAGGCGTATAGCCGGCGAAATTAGTTAGCGAAATTGCGAAGCAACTTCATTCCAGAAGATGCCGTACTTCTCGAGACGCTCTTGCGGTGTTGCACCCATCGTGAAGTCGGGAACACAAATCTCATCGAATCCAAGCGCCTTGTATTCAGCAACGGCGTCAACAATTTGTGAGGGAGTTCCGACAACTGCGCGATCTGCGGGCACATGTGCCTTCAATTTTTCAGCTGCATCTTCTGTAGGTGTGAGGAAGAACAATGGTTGCACTGATGTGCGGACAGTCGCAGGATCGCGGCCTTCCTTCTCACATGCTTCACGCAATTTCTTGATGACTCCACCAGCGACTTCGGGCGTTCCCCATGTATTCCACTCTTGAGCGAAACGTGCGGTGAGGCGCAACATGCGAGTACCGCCGGTACCTACCAAGATGGGCAATGGCGACTGAACAGGCTTTGGCTCGCACGGTGCGTTAGTAATCGTGAAGTGCTCACCCTTGAACGTGGTGCGCTCTTGGCTGAGCATGCTGCTCACAATTTCAATCGCTTCGGCGAATCGATCAACTCGCGGCTTGGCATCGAACAGTTCAATACCAAACGCTTTATGTTCGTTGATCTGCCAACCGGCTCCCATACCCAATACGAAGCGACCATTGCTGATCTGATCAATCGTTGCTGCGCGGTTAGCAATCAGCGCGGGATGATTCACCGTTGTTGGTGTCACCAGCGATCCGAGACGCAGGTGTGATGTTGTCGCCGCGAGTGCAGACAACACACTGAAGCATTCATTGAAGTTGCCGCCGATGGGTTCACCATCGGGAGTATTTGGCATGTAGTGGTCGGCATACCAGAAGCCGTCCCAGCCCATGTTTTCAACTTCGGAAACGAAGTCGCGAACTTCAGTCCATGGATGTGCGCTATTTGCCCAAGCGGAGAAATACATGATGTTCCTTTTTCAGCTTGGTCCGCTGAACATACCGCGGTATGCCGTTGGCTTCGGTGGGGTGGATTCACCTTCGTAGCGAGTTGTTTCTGCACGAGCAACAACACCCCAGTGCACTTCGTCTGGACCGTCAGCCAAACGCAATGTGCGCTGGCTGGCGTACATGCGTGCAAGCGGTGTCCACTGCGATACACCTGTTGCGCCGTGCATCTGAATTGCTTCGTCGATGATCTGGCATACACGAATTGGCACCATCGCCTTAATCGCGCTGACCCAGATACGTGCTTCAGCATTACCCAAGGTGTCCATGGCCCGCGCTGCGCGAAGCACCATCAGACGACATGCTTCAATCTCGATACGAGCCTTTGCAATGATTTCTGGGTTCTTACCCAAACGCGCAATGGGGCGACCAAAAGCTTCGCGAGTCAGTCCACGACGAACCATCAACTCAAGTGCACGCTCTGCTGCACCAATGGAGCGCATGCAGTGGTGGATACGACCAGGTCCGAGGCGAACCTGAGAAATCTCAAAGCCACGGCCCTCGCCGAGAAGAAGGTTGTCTTTCGGCACGCGCACATTGTTGAAACGCAAGTGCATGTGTCCGTGTGGCGCATCGTCTTCACCGAATACTTCCATCGGGCCAACAATTTCAACTCCAGGAGTATCCATCGGCACAAGAATTTGTGAGTGCTTGCGGCTTGGTGGACCATCAGGGCTCGTGAGCAACATCACGATCATGATCTTGCAACGTGGGTCGCCAGCACCAGAGATGTAGTACTTCTCTCCGTTGATCACCCATTCATCACCATCGAGTTGTGCGAGACATGCGATGTTCTTTGCATCTGACGAGGCAACGTCTGGTTCAGTCATTGCGTATGCCGAGCGGATTTCGCCCCGCAACAGCGGTTCAAGCCACTTGGCTTTTTGCTCTGGCGTGCCAACACGCTCCAGCACTTCCATGTTGCCTGTATCGGGAGCAGCGCAGTTCATGCTTTCTGATGCGAGTGGGCTCTTGCCCAACTCCACTGCAATGTATGCATAGTCAAGGTTCGACAAGCCTTCGCCTGTCGCAGCGTCGGGAAGGAAGAAGTTCCACAATCCGCGCTCGCGAGCTTTGGCCTTCAGTCCTTCAAGAATTTCAAGTTGTCCTGGTGCATACGACCAACGGTCGGCGCGACCTTCACCCAACGCATAGAACTCTTCCGTTGCTGGCTCAACTTCTTCAGCGATGAACTTCTTGACGGCGCTGTACAGAGGCTGAACCTTCTGTGACATTGCGAGGTTCAAACCCTCGTCGGTCTCTACACCTGAATGCATTCCTGGCTTTGGCATCACGCGCTCCCTCGTGTCGTGGGGTCTCAGTTGGCCCCTGATGTCACCCTAGTTCTCCTCGGCTCTTCCAGCCCATGGCGGAACCTCTCTTCGGATGCCCTAGGGCTTATTGGCTAAGGTCATTTCCTCTATCTATATGGGAGGCACCATGTCGAGGTTCAAAGATCACAAGCCCGCAACAGCGCATACGAAGGCTCGTAATGCCACTGTTACTACCCCGACCGATGGGGGCGACTTCGAGCGTGCAACCCGTGGTTTCATCGCTCCGCACCCCACTGGCCACATTGTGGACCCCACCGGACGCACTGTCATCAATGTGAATGACTACGAATTCCTCGCAGTGGGCAACGAGGCTCCCGACACAGTGAACCCCAGTTTGTGGCGTCATGCGCAACTCAATCATCATCATGGCCTTTTCGAGGTTCGTGAAGGCGTGTACCAAGTACGTGGCTACGACATCTCCAACATCACGTTCATGCGCGGGAATACCGGCTGGTTGGTCATCGACCCTCTCACCACCGAGCAAACCGCTCGCGATAGTTACGATCTCATCACAGCTCAACTCGGATTTCTTCCCGTCGTCGCCGTGATTTACACCCACTCACACACCGATCACTTCGGTGGAGTTCTCGGAGTCACATCGCAGGAAGAAGTGGATGCTGGTCGTTGCATCATCATCGCGCCAGAGCACTTCATGCGCGAGACCGTCGGCGAGAACGTGATCGCTGGTCCAGCGATGAGTCGACGTGCCATCTATCAATTCGGACCATTGCTTCCCGCCGGTCCGACCGGTCATGTTGACTGTGGCTTGGGCAACTCTGTCCCGATTGGGCCTCCAGGTCTCATTGCGCCGACACATGACATCACTTCCACTGGCGAAGAGATGATTGTTGACGGAATTCGCATCATCTTCCAACTCACGCCTGAAACAGAAGCACCAGCGGAGATGAACTTCTTCTTCCCCGATCTCAACGCACTGTGCATGGCGGAGAACTGCAGCCACACAATGCACAACCTCATTCCTATTCGTGGTGCACTCGTGCGCAACGCAATGAATTGGTCGAAGTACATCAATCAGGCAATGGAAATGTTCGGCGACCAAACTGACGTTGTTTTCACATCGCACAACTGGCCACGATGGGGCAACGAAGACCTCATGGGATTCCTCACGAATCAGCGCGACCTCTACAAGTGGATGCATGACCAAACGATGCGCTACGCAAACCATGGTCTTGTTCCCACTGAGATCGCCGAGACATTGCGTTTGCCCGAAGAGTTTCTCGCCAACGACCACACCCGTGGTTACTACGGCGACCTCATTCACAACTCGAAGGCCGTCTATCAGCGTTACCTCAGTTGGTACGACGGCAACCCTGCAAATCTCAACAAGCTTCCCCCAGTAGAAGTTGGCAAGCGATACGTTGAACTTGCAGGCGGTGCAGATGCTCTTCTAGCAAAAGCACGCACAGCATTTGATGCCGGCGATTACCGCTGGGTGGCTGAACTTGTCAACCACCTCGTGTTTGCAGACCCCACCAACCAAGCAGCCCGCGATCTGCAGGCTGACACTTTGGAACAGATGGGCTACCAGGCTGAATCTTCAACATTCCGCAATGCGTATCTCAATGGCGCTCAAGAGTTGCGCATTGGACCACCACCAGCGCCCAATGGCCCATTACGTGCCCGCGGATTACTTCGTGCAATGTCTGTCGACCAAGTGTTTGACACCATTGCGGTGCGACTCAAGTCCGAAGATGTCGGTGGTCAGAAGTTGTTTATCAACTGGGCATTCACCGACCTCAATGAAAAGTGGACACTGGGGCTTTCAAACCGCACTCTCTTCCACATCCAGGGTCGCCACGATGCAGCAGCATCGGTCACCGTTTCGATGAAGCGCATGACACTGATTGATGTCGTCACACAGGCGACAACATTTGCGGATCAAATCAATGAAGGCAACATCGTGATTGATGGCGACCCAGCGGCACTCTTGACAATCTTCGGAAATCTTGACGTGTTTACGCCTGCATTCCACATCGTTGAACCATAACTAGACATGGCACATCGCGTTACAGCCCCTGCAATGCAACGTGCACAGCGTCTTCTCAATGACCGCGTCTCACCACACGTTTTAGGTGATGGACTGAATTTTGAGGTTGCCGCAACTGCTGAGTTTTTTGAGTCACCTGGTTACGACGTGGCCACTGCATCGCAGCTGGAGCATTTCACTTTGGGCACCAAGTGGGGTCGGGCATGGCATACGCGTTGGTTCCGCTTGACAGCAACTGTTCCATCTCACTTAGAGGGTCAACAACTGGTTGCACATATCGACCTTGGATTTATTGGTCGTGGCGACGGGTTTGAGGTTGAAGCTCTTGCGTATCGCAACGGCCGCATTCTTCATGCCATCCAACCCGATCGTCGGACCATTCATCTAGGAGTTGGCACTGCAGGCGAATTCATCGAGCTGTGGATAGAAGCTGCTGCCACACCAATCATCGCCGGACACCAGTCTGGATACGGTCCTACTCCTTTTGGAGACCCATCGACTGCGCCGACAACACCGATCTACACACTTCGTACTGCACGTCTCTGTGTCTTCCATGCAGAAATCAACGAGTTCTCCATCGCTCTACACACATGTATCAATTTATGTATTGATCTTGAAGAAAGATCCCCGCAACGAGCGCGGCTTTTTGCGGCTCTTGAGCGTTGTGACCAAGCGTTTGATTCAAACAACCTTGCGGAATCCTTACCGAAAGCACGCGCAGAATTAGACACTGTTCTTTCCGTCGGTAATGGCCCTTCTGCACATCGCATTGTTGCAACAGGCCATGCACATCTTGATACCGCGTGGCTGTGGCCAATTCGTGAAACACGTCGAAAGGCTGTACGCACATTCGCTAACGCCGTCTCACTTCTCGAGAACAATCCAGACGCTGTCTTTTGCCACAGTCAAGCTCAGCACTATGCCTGGGTTGCAGAGGATGCCCCAGAACTCTTTGCAGAAGTGAAACGACTAGTCGCAGAAGGTCGATGGGAGCCAGTCGGTGGCATGTGGGTGGAGACAGACCTCAACTTGCCATCAGGCGAGAGTTTGTTACGGCAATTACTCCAAGGGCAACGCGCATTCTCACAGTGGTTTAACTCAACATGTAACGGTGCGTTCCTTCCGGATGACTTCGGTTATCCCGGCGGACTGCCGCAAATCGTGGCGCATGGCGGATGCGAATGGTTCTTTACGCAAAAGTTGAGTTGGAACGAAACGAATCGAATGCCACATCATTCGTTCTGGTGGGAAGGTATCGACGGAACACAAGTGTTCACTCATTTCAGTCCCGTGGATACCTACAACGCGCTATTGACGACATCGCAACTGCGATTTGCAGAGAGAAATTTCCGAGATCATGTCGGCGCATCATCTTCTCTCGTGTTGTACGGCCATGGTGATGGTGGTGGTGGACCCACCCAAACGATGATTGACCGCGGTCGACTCGCCAATGATTTGGAAGGCGTACCTCGCGTTTCCTTCGGCACTGTGAAGGATTTCTTTGCCGACACCATGGATGAATACGGTGCCTCTGCTCCGCGGTGGGTCGGTGAGATGTATTTCGAAAAGCATCGTGGCACGTACTCCACTCAGGTAAAAACAAAACAAGGAAATAGATGGAGTGAACGCCTGCTTCACGAACTTGAGCTGTGGTCTGCCTCAGCAGGAGTACGTCCTTCCAGTATCGACAATCTCTGGCAACGAGTACTTACTCAGCAGTTCCACGACATCATCCCTGGTTCATCAATTGCGTGGGTGCATGATGACGCAGAAGCAGAACATGCTGCTATCGCGGAAGAAGTGGAAGTCATTCTTGCGCGTGTGATTCCCGTATCAGCCGGCCCCACCCATGTTCTGAATCCTGCGCCCGTTGCAGTAACTGCAGTAGTGGACGTCGATGGAAATCCTGCGTGGGTCGATGCACCAAACTTCTCGTCTGCACCGACCACGTCAGATATTCCTCACCATATTCAGGCTGTGTCTGTTGAGGAACTAAATGACGGATGGCGAATTGCGAATGGCATCATCTCATTTGACATCTCCCGCAATGGCCACATTGAGTCCATCTCCAATGGGGCTCGCAATCTCCTCCCACCAGGTCTTGTTCCATCATTTACGTTGCGGCAAGACCGCCCCGCGGAATACGACGCGTGGGACATTGATGCAACAGATGCGAATGCGCCAATAGATGCGTGGCTGAACGAGGGACTCACTGCCATTATCGAATCTGGCCCGCTTCGCGCCATAGTGGAATGCTCTTATTCCACGGATGTCTCACAATTCACCGTGCGTTACACCTTGCGTGCGAATGCACCAACAATCGATATCACCCTCGATGCAAATTGGCACGAAACAGAGCGCCGACTGCAATGGCAATTGCCCACCGGTCTTCGTTCAGTAAATGCTCTCTGCGGCACACAATTCGGTCATGTTGAGCGTGCCCGTCACACCAACACCAGTTGGGATGTTGCACGCTTTGAGGTGTGCGCACACCGATATGTCGCAGTACATGAACGTTCCTTCGGAGTTGCGATCATCGCCGATGGGCCACATGGATACGACGTACGAGGTGATGAACTAAAGATCACTCTTCTGCGTGCACCACGCTTTCCCGACCCACGGGCAGACATTGGTCAACAACACTTGGAATGGTCTGTCATGCTCACTGACGGAGATCCATTGCTGCATGGCCTGGAAGAAGAAGCCACTCGAATCGCCCACCCACTTCGAATCATTGATGGGGCTCCGTCTATTACTTCATTAGGTATAGAACTTCGAGTGCCAGGTGCATTAGTTAGCGCTGTGAAACCTGCTGATGACGACACTGGTGATCTCATCGTGCGCATCTGGGAAACTTTGGGTGCACATACCAGTGGCACATTTCAACTGATAGGCGCTACCGACGCTGAATTATGTAATGGACTTGAAGAACCCATCAATGTCCCCTTGGATGTCACCGACCAGGTGATGGAAATTGACATGCGTCCATTCGAGATTCAGACAATCCGCATTAGGTGCTAATCACTACTGCTTCAAAACCTTCAGACACGTCAGTCCACGGAATGTGTCGGGCGTAATAAGGATGTTGTATCGATAGTCCGTCCAACAGCTGGACCCACTGACCTTGATTTTCTCGCCACTGAGTTCACCACTTGTGCGGTCTAGAGGCCAGTCTCCGTTGAGATCGAGTGCGGTTAGTTTGCGCGAAAGTTGAGCAGGGGTAATCGTGCCCGTGTACACACCATCATCATTTAATTTCGATGTGCGCTTTTCGAATTGAGCGACTCGCAACTTCGCCTCTTCTGCTTTCGTGACTGCGGCGTCGGCTGCTGCTGACGCCTTGCTTGCCGCTTCACGCGCAGCTGCGATGTCACCTTCATAAGCATCCACCTTGTCTTGCAATGCATCAACCTTGTCGGAAAGTTCTGTCACCAGTTGTGTGAGCTGTTCAGGCGTATAGACATCACCAGGGCTGAGGTCTGGAATCTCACCTTCGGTGGGCACCGTTGTATCAGTGCTGTCATCAGCAAAGATCTGCATGGCGGAAGACCCCGCCCACACGACACCAACGGTCACGATGGACAATGCCACCGCTATCAATGAGGCTCCGACCATATTTGACGTGAATCTACGCATGCCTTCACTGTAGGAAGGGGGTGGCTCGCCTAAGTAGTGCGGTTCGGTGAGCCACTACTCTCAATGTGTTGCACCGTGCAACACACACATGGGGGGCTGTCATGGCTGAGCGTTTTGAAAATGGTTATAGCGGACTTATCGCAGTCGTCACCGGCGGCGGCACAGGAATGGGTCGCGAACTAGTTCGTCAGCTCACCGCGCAAGGTTGCGATGTTGCAACGTGTGATGTCATTGCAGAAAATCTCGCCACCACAGTGGAGATCTGTGCAGCGGACGGCAACAAGGGTCAAATTCTTACGCACATCGCAGACGTGTCGGATGAAGCACAAGTTCTTTCGTTCCGTGATGCCGTTGCGAAATGGC
The DNA here is from genome assembly GCA_947446815.1 of Acidimicrobiaceae bacterium. Taxonomy (GTDB): domain Bacteria; phylum Actinomycetota; class Acidimicrobiia; order Acidimicrobiales; family Ilumatobacteraceae; genus UBA2093. Next base: position 113,581 of record CANFGT010000003.1, on the reverse strand, counting down.
GTCCCCACGTCCACGTGTTGTTCAACAATGCAGGCATCGGCGGCGGCGGCAGTTTCGTCCTTGATGAACGCGCTGGCTGGGAAAAGACTTTCAACGTGTGCTTTGGCGGCGTGTACAACAACACACGCGCATTTCTTCCGATTCTCCTCGCTGCTCCATTTGGCCAGGTCGTCAACACAAGTTCTGTCAATGGGTTCTGGGCAACGCTCGGGCCCAACGTTTCGCACACGGCGTATAGCGCTGCAAAATTTGCCGTGAAGGGCTTCACCGAAGCACTCATTACTGACTTCCGTTTGAATGCACCAACACTGCGCGCATCCGTTGTCATGCCCGGCCACATCGGCACGGACATCATGATCAACTCGCAGAAGTTGCAAGGTGCAGACCCCGAAACAATGTCGCAAGATCAACTCGATCAAGTGCGTGACCGTTACGAACGTCAGGGCACTGACATGTCTGCGATCAGCGATGAAGACCTTCGCGGACTTCTGAAAATGGGAGCTGAAGGATTCCGCGATATGGCCCCCATGTCAGCCGGCGAGGCATCCAAGTTCATTCTTGATTCTGTGTCTCGTGGGGACTGGCGCATCCTGGTGGGTGCCGATGCAGTTGTCCTCGATGATGAAGTGCGCAAGGCACCGAAAGATGCATACCTGCCCGAGTTCATGGAGCGGTTACACGCACGTGGCGCTATGAACGCCATGGGTCGCTAACGCTCAAAGTTTCCACCGACTTCTAGTGGGGTTCGTCCATCGTTCACTTGGAAGAAATATGCCTGTATCAACATGAAGGCATGGAAAATTCAGCAAAGAAAAGTTCAGTTCTCGAATCAGCAGTACTGGCCATCTCTTCTGTCGGCCTTGGCGGTTATTGCGCATCATTCGCCCACCAGCCCGTTATGCAGGCGGTTCTGATGTCAATTCCTCCTACAACACTGTTTCTCTCTCAGCGCCGTAAAAAAGCTGTCCTTCCCGTGATGGACACACCACGTCACACCGCAGTGGAATACTTAACGGGTGTTCACGCCGCCTGAGTATCTCTCCCCTTCGTCTATCCGCACCTTCCGCGATTGTCCGCAGAAGTTCAAGATCAGCCGATTCGACAACATCAAAGAACCGCCATCATGGGCAACGCACCTTGGCTCTTTTGTACACGAGGTTCTCGAACACCTCTATGGTCTTCCTCACGAAGACCGCACCAATGATTCTCTGAAGACACTTGCCGGCGAACTCTGGACCACTAACGAGTGGGAAGCCAAGGTTCTTGAGCTCACAGAGCCAAAGGGCGGCATTCGTGACTTCAAAGTTGAAGCGTTTGCCAGCATGACCAACTTGTGGAAGTTGGAAGATCCTGCTGAAACAGATCTTGATGAGATGGAAATGAAGATCGAAGCAGACGTCGAAGGTGTTCGCATGCTCGGCTACATCGACCGTCTCGTTATTGACGACGAACAGTCGGCAATCATTTCTGATTACAAGACCGGCAAAATTCCTAACGAACGTTTCACTTCTGAAGACGACAAGTTCTTTCAATTGCTCGCATATGCATTGATGCTCGAAGCATCAGATGGTGTGCCCACCAGCAAAGTCGAACTCTTGTATCTCACACAGTCTGCAAAGCACGAACTCGCTGCGACTCCAGTGAAGCTGTCAATAGCTAAGGGAACCATTGTGGAAACCAAAGAAGCACTCGATGCCGCATGTGGCACAGGCGATTTCCATTGCAACGTCACCAAGTTGTGCGATTGGTGCCACTACAAAAAGATCGGCATCTGCCCCGCTCACAAGAGCTGAGTGAACCTTTATGTGGCATTCCATCCTTCATCTCGATCCCTCGATACTCGAGAAAATTGTGCGGCCGATCATCATCTATGTCTTCCTGCTTATTGCACTTCGTCTCGGTGGGCAACGAGAAATCAGCCAGACCAATGCACTGCAATTCGTGTTGTTGCTGTCTGTTGCAAATGCTGTACAAAACGGAATCATCGGAAACGATGTGTCCGTCTCGGGCGCAATCATTGGTGCCGTGACGCTCTTTCTTGTGAATGGCATTGTAGAAATCGTCACTAGTCGGAGCCCAAGGGCTCATGCGCTGGTACTTGGGCGACCTGCAGAATTAGTCATTCACAATCGAGTGCAAGTCCGCACATTGCGTCGTCAACGTCTCAGCGAAGACGATCTCACCCAAGCGGCAATTTCTGCCGGAGGTGAAACACTGCACGACATTGAACGCGCGACGCTTGCGTCCGATGGAACTATCCATGTGGTCCTCATTTCGCAAGTGAACCTGGCTGAGCAAATTCGACTTTTGAACGAGAAGATCGACAAACTCCTTTCAGAGAAGTAAGCCAACGCAACTAGGCTCGCTCTTCATGAGTTCGCCAGAATCCACCACGCGTCGCCCGCACTACGCGTGGGTCATCTTTGTCACGGCGTTCATCACGCTCCTCGGTGCTGCAGGTTTTCGCGCCACTCCCGCTGTACTCATCGATCCGTTGCGCGACGAATTCGGCTGGAGCCGCAGCACCATTGGAACTGCCGTCAGCATCAACGTGATGTTGTTCGGACTCATGGGGCCATTCGCTGCTGCACTTCAACTTCGTTATGGCCTTCGACGTGTCACCATCGGAGCACTTGCAGTCATTAGTACCGGCGCACTTGCCACAACACAAATGTCCGCACCTTGGCATCTGTATTTGCTGTGGGGTGCAGTGGTCGGCACAGGCTCGGGCTGCATGGCAACTGTCTTTGCATCCACCGTTGCATCGCGCTGGTTTGTCGCACGCCGAGGTCTCGTCACTGGCGCATTGACCGCTGCTTCCGCAAGTGGCCAACTTGTGTTTCTTCCGGTGCTCACTCGCCTCGCCGACCACCAAGGATGGCGCTGGGTGGGCATCACCATCGCCATCAGTGCTCTCGCGGTCATCCCTGTTGTTGCGATCTTCCTTCGCAACGCACCTGCGGATATGGGTCTCCTCCCCTATGGCGCCGACGACACATACGAGGCTCCGTTACCACTGCAGAATCCAATTCGTTCAGCGTTTTCTGCGTTGAGTGAGGCACGTCGTGACGGCATCTTCTGGTTGTTGTGGGGATCATTCTTCGTCTGCGGGTTCTCCACTAACGGATTGATACAAACGCATTTCTTATCGGCCGCGCATGACCACCAAGTCTCAACGACAACGGCCGCTACATACCTAGCTCTCATCGGCGGCTTCGACGTTGCGGGCACCATTTTCAGCGGCTGGTTAACAGACAGATACGACCCAGCAAAACTTCTCATCGGTTACTACGCATTCCGCGGTCTCAGTTTGATGGTGTTGGACCCTGCACTTGCAAGTGGCGGGTTTGGCCTTGCCGGTTTCATGATGTTCTACGGACTCGATTGGGTTGCCACTGTGCCACCCACTGTCACATTGTGTATTCGACGCTTCGGCGCCCAACGAGGACCGCTTGTCTACGGATGGGTATTCTTCGGTCACCAAGTAGGCGCTGCTGTTGCCGCATGGGGCGCCGGTTATCTGCGGGACTCCACTGGCTCCTATCAATCCGCGTTCTTCATCGCCGGCGTTGCTTGTCTTATTGCCGCATTTGGTGCGGGCCGTATGACACAAAAGCGCGTTATCACACCATCGCTGGCATAACAACGCGCTTCTTGTGAAACGTGTGCGTTACTAGTTACTCGAAACGCAAGCAACCATCTTCGAGGTTGGCAACAGGAAGGATTTCCTTCTCTGCCCAATAATCCTGGTCGTGCTTCCACTCTGACTTTGTGCCCGACTTTGGCATGAGGTGCTGTGCACGCATGAGGTAGTTCGGGTTGAAGTTGCTTGGCTCAATCCAACTGCCGATTTCCATATCTGCATCTTCGGGACGAAGCTGAGGTATCACGCGTTGCGCGCCCTTTTCTTCCATCAACGTGAACATACGAAGAATGAAGTCGGCCATGAGGTCAACACGCAATGTCCAGCTTGCGCGGAAGTAGCCAAACACCCACGCAAGGTTCGGCACATCGGTGAACATCATCCCGCGATATGTCACGGTCTGGCTCCACTCAACAGGCTTGCCATCGACGACGAATGGGATGTCACCTAACACACTGAGGTTGAAACCGGTTGCAGTGACAATGATGTCCGCATCAATATGAGTGCCACCCTTTGTGAGCACACCTGTTGCATTGAATGTTTCAATCTCATCGGTCACGACACTGGCCTTGCCCGAAGAAATACCTGCAAACAAATCACCGTTTGGCACGAATGCAATGCGCTGTTGCCATGGGCGATACGACGGAGTGAAGTGCTTCATGTCGTAGCCCTCTGGCAAGAGATCCTTCACGCCAGTGAGCAACATGTCGCGAACAAAATCAGGTTCCTGCACTGACATCACTGTGACCATGTGCTGGTCTGCCAATGTCTTGCGACGTGCAATCTCATGAATCCATGTTTCGTCAACATCTAATGCACGCAGCTGATCAACAAGCTCGTTTGCATTACGACCAGGAATGAAATACGTCGGTGAACGCTGCAACATCGTGATGTGCTCCACATCTTGCGCCATTGCAGGCACCACTGTTGCTGCCGTTGCACCCGAACCGATGACAAGAACTTTCTTGCCCTTGTAATCGAGATCTTGTGGCCACGTTTGCGGGTGGACAATTTTGCCCTTGTAGGAATCCATGCCGGCCCACTCAGGGGTGTAGCCCTCTGAATGCTTGTAGTAGCCCTGGCACATCCACAAAAAGTTTGTTGTCATCTGGAAGGTGTCGCCAGTGTTCAAGTTGGTGACATCAACGGTCCACAAGTTGTCAGCGCTCGACCATGAAGCCCCAGTGATGCGATGACGGTAACGAATGTGCTTGTTGAGACCATTGTCCTCAATCACTTCGCCCATGTACTTCTTAATTTCTTCAGATGAAGCAATTGGGGTACCGACCCATGGCTTGAAGCGATAGCCGAACGTATAGAGGTCACTGTCGGAGCGAACACCGGGGTACTGATGCATGTGCCAGGTGCCGCCAAAGGATTCGTATGCCTCAAGGACAACAAAAGACTTGTTCGGAGCCTGATCTTGCAGGTGATACGCCGTGCCAACACCCGAGATGCCAGCACCAACGATGAGAACGTCGAAATGCTCAAGGCCCTGCTTGCGCTGTGTTGACGAGTCTGCGGTCATGGTCATATTTGCCCCCTGCTTTCCACTACTGATACTAAGACTGTGGCCCTGTAAGGGCATGGTCGAAACCCCTGCGTAGCACTGGTTTGGTCTGCCGTGCGGATGTGTCACATTCCTGAATTAGTCTCCATATCGGGGGTTAGACATGTTTGACATCATTATTCGCGGGGGCACGGTCGTTGATGGGACTGGCTCGCCGTCACAGATCGCCGATGTCGCCATCATTGACGGCACCATCGTGGAAGTTGCACAGCGCATTGTTGGCGAAGCGCACGAAGAGATTGATGCACACGGCAAGTTAGTGACCCCCGGGTTTATCGACATTCATACCCACTACGACGGTCAGGTCAGCTGGGACACTCTCTTGGAGCCTTCCAGTTGCCACGGCGTGACCACTGTTGTTGTTGGTAACTGCGGCGTGGGGTTTGCGCCGGTGCGCCCTGGCCAAGAGGAATGGCTTGTGCAACTCATGGAAGGTGTCGAGGACATCCCTGGCACTGCACTTCATGAGGGCATCAGTTGGGAGTGGGAAACCTTCCCCGAATATCTCCACGCGATTGACAAGCGTCGCTATGCAGTTGACATCGCTGCATATGTTCCGCACGGGCCTGTTCGCGGATACGTGATGGGTGAACGTGGTGCGCGTAACGAAGACGCCACTGCTGAGGATCTTGCTGAAATGGCACGCATCGTGCGCGAGGCACGCGAAGCCGGCGCTGTTGGTTTCTCTACGAGCCGCACGATGGGACATAAAGCAAAAGATGGTCAACCTGTTCCAGGAACTTTTGCAAGCGCCGAAGAACTCAACGCGTTAGCCGATGCCCTTGTCGCCGGTGGTGGTGGAATATTTGAAATTGCGCCAGAGGTATTACCTGATGGCGGAGACCAACCCACAATGGGAATGAATGAAGAATTGCAATGGATGGGAGATCTCGCATTGCGCACCGACCTCAAGGTGACATTCTTGTTATTGCAATACATGACAATGCCCGACGCATGGAAGCAGGCACTTGATCACTCATCAAAGATTCTTGACCAAGGTGGCTATCTTCGACCACAAGTTGCTGCACGACCATTCGGAATGATGGTCGGCTGGGCGGGTTACCACCCATTCAGCAAGCGTGCGACATTTATTGAGCTTGCGAAGTCGCTGTCACTTGATGATTTGAAGAAGGAACTTGCAAAGCCCGATGTACGTGCTCAGATTCTTTCGGAAGAAGATGAGCCGGTCAATCCTCATATCCAGTTCGATGCTCTCGGACCTCGCCTTGGACAGATACCTCACCTCGTGTATGCAATGGGAAATGGCACCGATTACGAACCCACACACGAAATGAGTGTGAAGGCATTAGCCGATGCTGATGGTGTTTCAACTTTTGAAAAGGCATACGACTTGCTCAATGAAGATGGTGGCAATGCCTTCCTCATGTTCCCCACATTGAACTACGTCGGCGAAAACCATGATGTCATCTATGAAATGCTGACGCACCCTGCTGTGATTAACGGTCTGAGCGACGGCGGAGCACATGTGCGAATGATTTGCGATGCATCTATTCCCACGTACTTGTTGTCCCACTGGGCACGCGATCGTGCTCGCGGACCAAAGCTTGCGATAGAAGAAGCAGTGCGTTTGCAGACAACAGCTACAGCAGAGGTTTTAGGCCTCACTGATCGTGGCCGTATTGCCGTCGGGCAGCGCGCCGATGTGAACATCATTGATTTCGAAAAGTTGAACATCACCGCACCATTCACAGCAAATGACCTGCCCGCCGGTGGGCGTCGTTTACTGCAATCTGCAACCGGTTATGTCGCAACCATCGTGAACGGCACTGTTACACGCCGAAACGGTATTGACACGGGTGAACGCCCAGGCCGATTAGTTCGCGCCTAATTATTAATCTGCCCGAGCCAATGTTCGCACTTCACGCGAAAACAATGGAACCGACGCTGCAACTAATGCGATGCTGCCTGCAACTACTAACGCTGTCTGAGTCCCCACAACTTTCGTGAATGGTCCTGCTACAAAAAGTCCAATGGGTGCAAAGACCATAGAGCCAAAAGCGTCATAGGCGCCAACACGCGACATTGCCTCTTCATGAACATGCGTCTGCAATGTCGTGAGCCAGTTTGCATACATGATGTCGATAGCGATGCCGCCGATGACTGCAGTTCCCACCAAGAACCAAATGGGCATCGGCACAGCCATTGCAAAGATCCACAGCGAAATTGTTGGCATCACACCCACAGCAAGAAGCAATGGTCGCTTCACATGAATACGTAATGCAGCAATTGTGCCGAGTAGCCCACCGAAGCCCCAGCCCGCCATCATGAATCCCATATCGCGCGCACCGTGCAGCACTTCTTTGGCACGCACTGGTGCCATCACACCGATGAAGCCCTCGAATGCAGGATGGAAAAACGCGAAAGAAAAGACAACAATCACAATCCACCGACGCGACGAGAACTCAGTCCACCCGTCTTTCAACTGTGCAATGACTCCAACTTCTTTTTCTTCAGCAGTGGGCGCTTCGCGGTCGAGGTGACGTAGCGAAATCACCAAACAGCCAGCAATAAAGAACGAGGCAGCATCTATGAGAATCGCCCATCCCGATCCAAAGGCTGCAACAAGAACACCTGCAATTGCCGCACCAAGTGTCAATGCAAGATTGGCGCCCATGCCTACTAACGCATTGGCCGATTGCAGAAGTCTTGTCTCCACAATCTGTGGCATGAGACCCATAAAAGCGGGATACCACAGTGCATTCAACACACCAAAGACAAACCCGTTAAACGCAAGAAGTGGTATCGATGCGTGATGTGTGAGGAAAGCGAATGCGCTGATCGAAACAAAGATGCTTCCTATGAGATCCGTACTGCCCACGAGCATCGCTCGACCAAAGCGATCCGCTGCTACCCCACCGATGACCATGAAGAGCACCAGTGGCACCATGTGTGCAGCGGTCACGATGCTGAGCGAACCTGCGTTTCCACCTGGAAGTTCAAGAACACCAAATGCCAAGGCGATGGGCGCCATCCCATTTCCAAGATTGCTCACTACACGCGATGCAAACATCTTTCGAAAGTCTGCGTTGCGCCACAGTTCGCGCACTTGGTCATTCATAACTAATGAGTAGGCATGCCCTCAGGTGCGCCAGCAGGTGCCGATACATATGTTGGGCGGAATAACAGGAGAAATGCGAGTCCACCGGCAGCGATACAGATCGACGACACGATCAATGGCTGGTTTGAAGACAAACCAGTTGCGATGTAGCCAACGAGAATCGCTGCAGGTACTTGGGCAAGGCTCTGCACGCTGGAGTAAATACCCATCGCCTGACCTTGTTGACCTGGCTCTGCGGATCGACTGACAAGGCTCGTGGTGTTCGCCATCGTGAGACCATTAAAGAACGTAAAGAACGGAATCGCGAGATACAGCCAGATCTGCGACGAAGTTGGAGTGAGGAAATACACCGCCATCATCACAGCGTTCCCGAACATACTGAACTTCAGAACTTGGAAGTCGGCAAGTTTTTTTGCAACTCGTGGAACAAATAGAGCCTGTGAAATCGCGATGAAAATTCCTACCAAAGCGAAGTAGTCGCCAATCTTGGATGATCCGAAATGGAAGTTATTACGCAAGTACACGCCGAAGAACGAAGTAAAGAACGTGAATCCAGCACTAAACAAGAAACTTGCGAGCAGGACAACACGCAAACGTGGCGAACTAAATCCGCGCACCACATTTGTCACTGCTTGGGAGACCTTGATACGGCCAGCGTGGAACTTTTCTTTAATGGTCTCTGGGAACATCGTGAGAATCGCAAGGCAGTTTAAGAGTGACAAAATGCCAGCAAAGATGAACGGCGTCGTTGCGCTAAACCAACTTGGAGTGTGGAACAAGCCATAGAAACTGATGCCGGGTGCACTGAGTTTTCCACCGAGGTATGGTCCGATGACGAACCCCATACCAAACGCTGCACCAAGCATGCCGAAGTTCTTTGCTCGGGTCTCGGGAGTGCTGATGTCACCTACTGCAGCATTCGCAACAGCAATGTTTCCGCCGGTGAGACCGTCAAGTGCGCGCGACGCAAACAACAACGGAATGTTCTTTGTGGCAATTCCTACTGCGAACAAGAAATAGCCAATGGCAGTTCCGAAGATGGAGAGCGCAAGGATAGGTCGACGGCCAAAACGATCAGACAACTGACCAAGAATTGGTGCGGCCAGGAACACGCAGAACGGGAAGATTCCTTGCAACCAACCCAAAAGGATGAGCGGTGCAGTTCCATGCCATCCCGGCGTCACGCAGAACGGTCCAGGGGTAATCAACAGTGGGAAGACAGGAATCAGGATGCCGAATCCAAGGAGGTCTACGAAGACCGTTAAGAAAATGGGGAGCATGGGGTTTTTACGCACCATGCGAGGTTACTGCGAAAGGTCTTAGCGACCCTTCCATTCAGGTGCGCGCTTCTGGGCGAAAGCCGTGGCGCCTTCCTTGGCATCTTCGCTGCTGAAAACTGTCTTTTGCAGTTCACCCATGAGCGCTGGGTTGCCATTGCCGATTTCATCGAGCATGAGTTGCTTGGTGGCTTGTACGGCAAGCGGACCATTGGCGGAAACGCGTGCCGCGAGAGCAAGCGCTGCTTCCCGAAGACCAGTCGCTGGCACTACCTCATTGATCAGGCCAAGTTCCTTTGCTCGATCGGCACTGATGGGGTCGCCGGTGAGACCCATTTCCATAGCGACCGCCATTGGGATGCGTGCTGGCAAGCGAACTCCACCACCAGCCGCGAACAAGCCACGCTTCACTTCAGGAATACCGAAGCGAGCTGTATCCACCGAGACGATGAGATCGCATAACAACACGACTTCAAAACCTCCGGCGAGTGCATGACCATTCACTGCAGCAATGAGCGGCTTCTTGCACTTGCGCAAAGCTGCGAAACCAAGACCAATCTTTGCGATGTCTTCGCCAGCAGCGAATGCCTTGAGATCCATTCCTGCACAGAAGATTTTTTCGCCAGCACCTGTAATAACGATGGCGCGCACTTCAGGATTATCTGCAGCTTCAGTCAATGCGTTGGAAAGACCTTCGCTGAGTGCACCATTCAATGCGTTTCCAGCTTCAGGACGGTTCAGTGTGACAACGAGAACGTTGTTCGTGATTTCTGTCAAGACTTCCATTGCAATCCCCTTCAAAAGTGATGTTTTAGAATGCCACAACAGAGTCGACTGGGGCTAGTTCTCCGCAGCAGCCTTGAGGTTTTTCAGGGTCTGTTCCATATTGCGACGGTTATGTTCCGAGCGCTCTGAGACGCCACTGACAATCTTTCCGAGAAAGTTGTCCAATTTGCTGCGGTGATCGATCCAACTGTGTGTCACGGAGCAACCACTGGTGGTAGGAGTGATTTCGTATACCCAGTCACACCAGTTCTTGCCAAGGGCCATCAATGCAAAACTAAATTTCTTGGGGGCATCGACCTCGTTCACCTTGACCGATGTTGACCAGGCCTTGCTGCCGTTCTTATTGCGACCTTTGAAGCGTGCACCTACAACAGCACCCGTTGCACCCTTTACCCATTCGCCGCCGAGGTTCTCTGGTGACCATTCACCCATGCGAGGCAAGTCAGTCACCAATGCCCATACGAGTTCTGCTGGTGCTGCAATTTCTTGCGTGACGGAAACGGTGGCCATATCAATACCTCTATTTGTTGCACGTGATGCCAATACATCTCGCTACGGAGAAGTTAGCCCCAGATGTGTTCGCCCTGAACCCATGTTGCATGGAATCCGGGTCCACAACGGCTAGGGAGTTTCACTTTTGCAATGGGACCACTAGTGATGTCCTGAGCTGCGTATATCCAACATTCTGACGCATAGGTCTCGACGTTCGTGCAGATAGTGACGACGTACCCGTTGTCTTCTGCCCCGCCATTTGTACTGCGAGCAAACGATGATTCACTTCCCAGCCAACCATCGCCATAGCTCACCACTTCGCGCTTCAGTGTTTCGTGGTCATACTTCACGAGGTCGGTGAAGATAAGTGTCTTTGCTTCCAACGGAATGTGTTGGTGATACGAATAGCGCGTCTTTTGGCCATACAAGTCGACGTCAGGCAAACAAAACTCAACATTCAGATCATCCAACGACTCTTCTGAGGTTTCTCCCGTGCGCAAATTCATACGCCAGCGATACAAATGCGACTTCACTCGCATATACGCCAACATGCTCGCAAGTGGACCTTCTGCTGGATCGCGCTTGATGCGCGGATCTGGCTGCATGCAGCCATCCATGATGATCCAGTCGCCCTCTTCCCATGCATTCACCATATGCAAGACATATCCCGGCTTGAACTCAAACCACATCACCTGATCTTGCGTGCCATAACGCGGCATCACACCAATACGAGAAGGCATATCCGGCTTAAATGTGACAACACGTCGACCAATGCTCTTCAACATCTCTGGGTCATGAAAGAACGGCCAGTCGTGCAGCAAGCTGTAGTTCTCCGTGATGGTGATGTCATGGGGCAGACGTGGCCCTGGCAAATCAATGCGCGCAACATGCTTCAAAGCACCGTGCTTGTCCCATACGTAATAGGTATAAAAACTTTCAAAGTCTGCGTAGTCGTAGCCGATGAGTTCGCCCGTACGCGTATCCGTCTTCGGATGAGCATTCAACGTTGTGCGCAAACTGCCTCCAAAATCCTGCAGACCCTTGGTATCAAGCGTGACCGGATCAAGTTCATAGACCGCGCCAGCGTTGTACCAACCCGTGAGCAACTTGCCGTTGTGCATATTCAACGTGGTATTCGCGGTATCACGCACATAATCAGGATTACGCACTTCTTCATAACCGCGCGCTTCTGCATCACGAAGATCAAACTCGGCCATCATCCCGTTGCGCGTTGTGACAACTCCATTGATGTCCTCGCTTAACACTTCTGTGCGCACATATTTTCGAGAGAAACTCACCTTCCCGTCACGGAAGTAGATGCCGTAGACCATTCCGTCACCGTCAAAGAAGTGATGATCAAACTTCGGGCGGAACATCGGGTTGGGTGACTGGCGGTAATACGCGCCATACATATCGACTGGGATTGTGCCTTCGACTTCGAGATCGTCGGCTGTCATCTCAGTCATCACTGGTGCATAAAACCCATGTAAATAGGGGTTTCCAGCATGTAATTCATCGTTGATCCAAGCCGGCGCATCAGCAGGGTCGGGCATCTGTGATTGCAATACACGTGTACGAAGATCCATGATCTCTCTCCTAGTCCCTGACGCCAATAACAAAACTGGCAACAGTGGAAAGTGAACCGCCGATGTTCAAGGTGCCATATGTTTTAGCGCCTTCTACTTGCACATCACCTGCGCGATTTGTTACCTGCTTCACTGCATCGAACACCATGCGTGCACCAGTTGCACCCACGGGATGTCCGCCACCGATCAAGCCACCACTTGCATTGATAGGCAATTCGCCATCACGCTCGATCAGCCCGCTTTCAATAGCCTTCCATGATTCACCTGGGGCAGTGATTCCGAAGTGATCAATTGCCATGTATTCGGTCGTGGTGAAACAGTCATGTGTTTCGATTCCATCAAGTTGCATCACATCGGAAACACCAGCGCGACGGAATGCATCTGTGATCGCATCATTCACGTGCGGGAAGATGAACTTTTCGTTCTTGCTGCGCTCTAACTTGTCCATGAATTTAATACCTGCGTTGCGGTGACCCCAGCCAAGAATTTGTGCGGTCTCAGAAGACTTCTTTGCATGACGTTGTGCATATTGCTGCATGAACTTTTCTGAACACAGAATGAGAGCAGATGCACCGTCGGTGATCTGACCGCAATCTTGACGACGAGTCCCTGGCTCGATGATGGGGTTTGCAACATCGTCATCGGTGAAGCTGAGGTCTGTGAACTTCCATGCACGAGTTTGAGACAACGGGTTCAACTTGGCATTGCCGTAATTGATTTCTGCGACGCGATTCAAATACTGACGATCAAGCCCGTACCGATATGCGTATTCCTCGCCGAGCAACCCGAAAACTGCAGGCCACATAAATGTGCACGAAATGCCTTCATGTCCCTGCCACGAAGCGGCATTCTGATTTACCGATGATTGATCGCCCGGAAGCGCCTTCTGCTCTTCCACCCCGAGAACAAGCGCGACGTCGTATCGACCAGCCTCAATCTCTGACATCGCTGAGAGGATCGCTAAAGATGACGAAGCACATGCACCTTCATGGCGCATTGCAGGCTTTCCCCACAAGCCAGGCACGACCTGCGATGCCATTGCACCAAGGTGACCTTGGCCCCGCTGTAATTCCGAAAACGCATTGCCTACATGCACGGTGTCAATCTCGGAAACGTCCACATTTGCGTCAGAAAGCGCGCCCTCAATGGCTTCGCGCATCATGTCCGAGATGTCGAGACCTTCCTTCGCATAACTGCGCGAAAAGTCGGTTTGGTAGCCCCCCAGGACATACACCGGTGCCGTCATTTTTCCCCCTTTACTCTCTTGACGGTAGTCGGAATTCAGGTTGCCAGCGAAGTGCTAGGTATACCCCGTGTCAGCAAGGGAATCTCATCCTTCGACACCCACAATGTCTATTCGTCCATGTGGTTCAATTGATGCGTGCCAGATTCAGATACTTCCCCACTTCGACGTTGGGGATTAGAAGGAATCACACTTCTTGTTCTCGCACTTGTTGCATTTATTGCTGCTGAGTTTGCTCATAAATTTCGCGAACTCATTTTCTATGTATTGGATCACATTTACGGCGAGCGCACGTCAACCATTGAAGGGATCAACAACAAACACAATGCAACTCTTGTTGTTCGTGGCATTGCATCTTTCAAAGTTGTTCTCATCATCGCTGCCGTTATCACCGTTTCTCGTTTCATTAGCAAAGCCGCAACAAGATGGCGCCACGAACGCTTAGGTCTCGAGACAATTTCTCATGCAGCAAACGGTGAAGGCGAAGGCCCCTCAGTGCGTGCAACTCTCTTGCGGTCCAGCGCAACTCTTGTTGCCAGTTTTGGTGCCACATCGATTGGACGCGAATCCGCAATTCTCGAAGCTGGTGGAGCAATCGGATTTTTTGCTGGCCGAAGATTGCGTGGCATGGCACCTGCGCTAGCAGCGGGGGGCATCGCAGCTGCATTCGCAACTGCGTATCACGCACCCATTGGTGCTGTCATCTACACAGCCGGGCACCTCGGCATGTGGAAGAACCGCCGTTCTGTTGTCTACAGCGCGCTTGGCGCTTCGTTTTCCTACTTCATCAGCATGAAGTACCTCAAAGGACACATTTTGTTTCCTCATACGCAGGGTTCAGTGCGCAACATGATCATCCTTGGTTCGATTGCACTCATCCCGGCACTCATTGGTAGTCGTCTCTTTCTTGAGATGCGCGAACGTGTCGGCAAATTGGCAATGCACAAGACTCACCCGCGCATCAGCGTTGTTGTACTCATCGCAATAGCTGCACTCACTGTTGCCATCGCTCCGATGAGCGCAGGAAATGGCATGGAGGCCCTTCGGGCAGCTGCAATCACTACCAGTATCGGTATTGCTCTTGCGATGTCTTTTGCGCGCATGATTGCCGTCACCGCAACCCTCGGGGCAAAAGTGCCTGGCGGAGTCTTTGCGCCGTCAATGACTGTTGCGGCTGGTTGGGCAATGCTCACATTCACTGCACTTCACGCAATGGGTGTGCATCTCCCCGCCACATGGTGGGACGGCATGCTTGTTGCTATGGCCGTCAGCGTTGCCGTCAGCCTGCGGACCCCATTGCTTGCTGTCGTTGTTGTTGCAGAGATGATCGGTCAGATGTCGGTTCTACCTATCTTTGCTGTCGCCGTCGGCATTGCGACACTGATTAATCGTCGTATTGACAAGTACCAAGAGTCACGGACCCATCAGCCCATTCATGTCATGCATGATGAAGATGCGTAGTTCTATTTCGTAAAGGTCAAACCGGCAAAAGTGCCTGCGGCTCGCCATTCTTCAAGATGATTGAAAAATGCAATGGGGCCACCAGGATGACCACTGCTATTCAGTTGCTCTTTACGACCAACAGGTTTGCCCTCGTTGTTGTAATAGCCAGGGGTGCAGTCTTCTCCGCCACGGAGACCACGAGTATTCGACGTGATCAGTTCAATCCACGCATCTTCGGCTTCTTTCGTTACTTCCACTGCTGGCGAACCCATGCGTTCCGCTTCGGCAATCACAGCCGCAATTGCAACACTGTTCTCGACATAGTTCTGCGGGATGTTGGAGATGAGATTCGCAGCTTGTGCTGCGCCCAAGATGTACATATTGGGGAACCCGTGAACGTGAATACCGTGCAACGTGTGCATTCCTTCTGCCCAATAGTCAGAGAGAAGTTGACCTTCGCGACCAGCAACGTCGTAACCATTGCGACGCGTGTATGAAGTCCCGACCTCAAAACCCGAGGCAATGATTAAACAATCAAGTTCATAATGGACACCATTGACCCACACACCTGTTTCATCAATACGTTCAACGCCTTTACCCGCGGTATCAATGAGATGCGTCGATGGGTTGTTGTAAGACTGCAAATACTCATCATGGAAACAAGGGCGCTTGCAGAGTTGGCGATACCACGGCTTTAATCCCTCCGCTGCTTGCGGATTACGCACGATGCTGTCAACACGCGCGCGAATCTCCGACATCTTTTCGTCATCGCTCTCTTCATATGCGGCGAGCAAAGTCTCAGGTCCGGGAGACTCCCCTGCCTGTATTTTTTCAATCACACGATCACGAATGCGTAGGGAAATATCTGTCCAACCATCCTTCACTAAGTCTTCATCAGCGAAGCCCATTGTCTGCAACGTGGTGAAGTTCATCATCCATTCGCGTTGCCAACCTGTTCCCAATGTGCCAAACCACTCTGGGTCGATGGCATGGTTGTTTCTCTCGTCAATCGCAGATGGGGTGCGTTGAAACACGAAAAGTTCCTTCGCCGCACGAGATAGATGCGGGATGCACTGCACTGATGTTGCACCTGTGCCGATGATGCCCACGCGCTTGTCAGAAAGATTCTCCATGAGTGCACCAGTCGGATCACCGCCTGTGAAGTCGTAATCCCAACGACTTGTATGAAACGCATGACCCTTAAATGATTGCAAACCTCGAATACCGGGCAATTTTGCGCGATGCAACGGCCCAGTGCCCATCGCTAGATGACGAGCACGAAGAACGTCACCGCGATCTGTGTGCACGATGTAACGCGAGATTGCTGCATCCCATTCAATAGAGGTAATCCCCGTTGAAAGCAATGCACCGTCATACAAATTGAAGGTTGTCGCTATGCGCTTTGCATGTGCATGAATCTCTGGCGCTGGAACATATTTTGCCGAGGGCACTGTTCCTGTCTCTTCCAACAAAGGAAGATAAATCATCGCTGCCGTGTCGCACATCGCGCCGGGGTAACGATTCCAGTACCAAACGCCGCCGACATCACCTGCCTTGTCAATGAGACGCACGTCGTGGATTCCGGCCTGCTTTAAACGAGCGCCAGTAACAAGGCCAGCAAAACCTGCCCCGACGATGAGGACTGTTACATCTTCATGGATTGCATCTCTGTCGGCAGTTTGAACGTACGGATCATCGAGCAGATTAGAGAATCTCCCAGATGGCTCTTGATATTGCTCATTGCCATCAGAACGAAGACGCTTGTCGCGTTCCGCGATGTATCTCTGTCGAAGTTCTTCGCGATCGATCTCAGTGAGTTGAACTGCCATATCTCATGTTCGCACAACGCAGGACTTTGCTACCTAGCCGAGCCGCCATGCATGTTCGAAGCCATCCTCCAAATTCGCAGTGCAATGCTGAAGCAATACAATTTTGGTATGCCACATGTTGAAGCAAACAATGCAGCCCTTGACGCAATGCGAATCCTGGACCCCACCGAATCAGTAGTGATGTTAAACCTGCTCAAGTTTCGTGAGTTTGCATTGGACGGATTCGGCGTCGATGGCATGACCGGAAGCGAGGCTTTCCGTCGCTATGGGGAACTGAACGAAAAAGAAGATGTGAAGTTTGGAAGTGAACCCATTTGGATGGGCATTGCGAAGAACACAATTATCGGAGACGAAGATTGGGATCTAGCAATTCTCGTGCGCTACCCCACCCGTCAACATTTCATCGACAAATTAGATAACGCAAAATATCGCGAGATTTCGAAAGTTCGTGAGGCTGCACTTCTCGACAGCCGGTTAGTTGAACTATCTCAACTATTCAGCGCTCACTAAGCGCTTCGAGGTTTGGCTGGGTCTAGCGACGACCAGTGAGGTCGATGAGGCGTGTCTGAAGATCGGCTGTCTCAGGAACATTGCCACTCGGACCTTCGCCAAACATGCCAAGGTTTCCAATCATCGGTGCCATTGGCGACAAACTGTCCCAGGCAAACTCCACCACTGCTGGGTCAAGTGTGACTTCGCGTCCCATGCCAGCACCCAGGTCCCATGCATGCAACGCAAAGTCGCAAATGCGGAACATCATTAATTGGCCAACCGGCATATCCATCATTGGGTGCTCCACCACAGTCGAAGGATCTGCGATTGCTTCGAAAGCCTTCACATGATCAGCAACTGCTGATGCATAATCCGCGCGCGGATCTGCACTGAACTCATAGTTGTGAAAGAACGGCGCAAGCTCGTCGCGCTTTGCTCCACGTAGTGCCATGTTGCAGGAGACTGCTCCACCGACGATGTGACGAAGAAGTGCGGTGACATCCCAACCTTCGCACTTTGTCGCCTTAGACCAATCAGCATCTGCCGTCATGTCGAGTTCTGCCGTGAAGCAGTTGATAGCGGACTGAAGAAGTGCAATTGACATGGACAAAAAATAGTCCAACTACCCTCTTCGGGCATCACTAGGCGCAGTTGAAATTATTGATGCTTAGTCGCAGCAACTATCGCGCCAGCCGCATGTGCGGCATTTGTAATGAGCGTGTTCAGGAATCAAATCAGCTCCGCACAATTGACACTCTGTGAAGGTGCCGTAACGAGCCCTGCACTGATCATAAGTAGGCGCTACAACAGGTTCTGTCTCAGATGTATTGGTCTTGTTCACAATCCACATTCTTACTATGACATCAGCCAATGGCTGCGTACGTTGCCATCAATGCCCCTGCTGAACGCATGTCGCCCACCGTCCCCGCGCCCATTCGGTTCATCACGTAGGCAAATGACATGCATGCATCAAGATCATTCACAATGAGCGAACCACCCCAGCCGCCCCAGAAGCACGCGCGCTGGTTCGGGCTGATTGGCGTGTGTTCGCTGTTTAGGCCGTACCCCATGCCGAAGCGCGAGGGCATGCCAAGCACCAAGTCAATACCATCGGCCTGTACCTCGAACAACTTCTCCACACCGGCCGCACTGATGAATCGCTTGCCTTGTGTCTCTCCGCCGTGGGAGATAATTGATTGGAGAAGAGCTAGAGACCGTGCGTTGCCATGCCCGTTCGCAGCAGCGCTCTCGCAACGACGCCATCCCGTCTCCCATGATTGCGCCGCATTCATAATTGGGTTGGCGAACGTGCGCACTGCAATCGACTGAGGATCGGCAGTGCCGAAATCCAACGGTGCCGGCGGAATCACATTCGAGATGCGAGCATCGCACTCGGCTGGTGTGCCGATGTGGAAGTCGGCACCAAGCGGTTCTGCAAATGTCTTTTTAAAGTACGTCCCTAAGGACATCCCCGTTACCCGCTTCACGACTTCACCGATGAGGTACCCCTGTGAAATCGCGTGATACCCACTGGCAGTTCCCGGCTTCCACCATGGCGCCTGTTCGGCCAGCGCTGATGCGCAAAGGTCGTGGTCGTAGTAGTCCTCGGGCTTCATAGGACGGTCCCAACCAGGCAGACCGGCCGTGTGGGCCATGAGGTGCGCCACGGTCACGTCGTCCTTACCGTTTGCCTTGAACTCTGGCCAGTACTTATGCACGGGATCATGCAGAGAAAGTGCACCCTTGTCGGCAAGCTCAAGCAAAGTAAGGAACATCATTGTCTTCGTGCTCGACCATACGTTTGTGATGGTGTCGCGCTCCCACGGTGTTGTGCGTTCCATGTCCGCATGACCTGCCCAGATGTCAACGACGGCTTCGCCGCCATAGACAACGGAGACGGATGCGCCTACCTCAAAGTCGTCGTTGAAATTCTGCGCTAGAGCCTCGCCCACTTGTTCGAAGCCAGGCTTCATGAAGCCGTTCATGGTGACCATCTATTTCCCCCTCAGGACGCCCGATGGACAAAGTTGAGGAACTGCCCGCGGACGAGGAGACTGTATACGACAGCAAGAAGGTCCACGAGATTTTCTGACTTGTGAATGGTCTGCTACTGCGAAAGACTCCATTTGATTTTCTTATGAGCGCCGAACCAACTTTTTCCCACATCAGAGTGATGTCTTGGAATATCCACGGGCGTGCACGACCAGATCTCGCAAAAATTGCTCAGGAAATCACAGAATTTGCACCCGATGCCGTAGGACTGCAAGAAGTCTCACAACGTCAAATTCGCGAATTGTCTCAACTAACTCAGATGAACTTCGTCTGGGACCTCAAACACAATCCGTTCGCACCGCTTTTCCCAAGGTCGGCAGAAGGTCTCGCTATTCTGAGCCCGCACCAGCTCACCTCACATTGTTCGCAAGCTCTAAATTCACATGTTGTACAACGATCTCACCGTCGTCGCATTGTGCAGTCATCGCACATGAAGTCTGAATCTCTTTCAATAACTCTCGTCAACACACATCTTGCATCCCACGATGCAGAAGCAGAACGTCTCGACCAGGCACGACGAGTGCGTTCATTTATTGATGAAAACGTCAGTCAAGAATGGCTGCTCATGGGAGATCTCAACGATCACGAGGAACCGGAAATCGTTCAATGTATTTGCAGAGATCAATGCATTGATGCGTGGAAATCTGAACCCACTGGGACCGGATGCACTTGCCCCAGCATTCATCCCCAACTACGTCTTGATCACATCTTGCTACCAATTGCATCCACATCCGTGCAGACACGAATTCCGAGTCCAACGCCACGGCTTACGGAACTTTCCGATCATCTTCCAGTCATGGCGACTGCGTTGTTGCCAATGGCTACTGACATAGAAAACAAGAAGTAATCTGAGTCCATGTGCGCTGTGTGCTTTTCTGGAATTCAAGTTGTTCCTGCCGCACTAGTTGCGTCACGTGCACTTTTCGTTCATCGGCACATGCGTCAAGCAACCGCCGAAGTCGACACCACTATTCAGCCCGACTCCACAACCGACGACCAACCAGACGCCAGAGAAGCCACATTGCAAGGCTGAGTCCAGCAAGACCAAAAGCAGTCTGTCCAAAAAACCCAAGCCACGTGTGTGCACGTTGAAAATGAGGCGCCTTATCGACCCATTTGGGGCCACCCCATGTCCAGTCAAGTGTTTGCGTTCCTCGCTCTGGATTCACAAGACGTGACCACAAGAACCAACCGAAAATTCGACATCCGCCATAGACAAAATATGCGCGATACACAGCAATCATTGCGGTTTCACCCATGGCAAACTTTTTCTTCATCCACGCCCAAGCAGGGTCGTTTGGAACAATTTCCTCCCTGAAGAACTTTCGAGTGAAAACTTTGGGTCCGCCCATCGCAAGGCACAGCCACAAGAAGTCCCAGAGCCCCCCAAAACTGCTGTAATACGCCGAAGCATCTCCATAGCGGCCAGCTTGTGCCGCATAGGCCCACATCCCCGTTGAATAATGCTGCGTGGTGAATGGGAAGAACAACATTGTTCCAACAGAGTCAAAGCAATCAGTCAGCACATGCGCCCATCCACCAAGCAAGAGACCAAACGCCCACGCTCTATTTTTCTTCCACGCAAGAATCACTAACGCGACAATGACAATGAAGAGCAGCGAGTGAGTCGGACCAACACCTGGCCAACCACGATGGTATTTCCAAGGTTCCGATGCTTTCAGGAATGTCATATTCCCAATGTGAAGACCGTAAACAGGAAGCTTGGTGAACAAGTCTGGGAGAAGACAACCCAAAAGAATCGCCAAATAACTCACCTTGATTTTGAATTTTCCTTTGAGGTGCTCTTGAAGGAAATAACTCTCTAGTTCATGCGCAGCCCAACTCATACTGGCTCCTCCTCAGACGTCTCCAGAGGCTTGTCAAATCTCTCAAATAATCGTGTACTCATAACTACGGAACCAATCACGATTGCCGGACCAGAGATCCAATTGAGAATGACGGAGCGGAAAAAGGCACCGCCCACCACGAGGATGAGTACCGCGATGAGGTATCCAATTTTTTCAGAACGAGGCATAGGCAGAGATTACGCCAAGCTCGTTACTCGATGCGTTGACCACAGATTCCCCAGTAGTCCGAAATCACTGAGAAGCTTCGTATTTGTGTGTCAAGCCCCCAAATATCTGTTGTATATTCACAATTAGACCGCATCAACTTGTGAATACCATGCACTCTCATTCATCAAAATAACGACTGAACCGTTGCACCTTGTTCGCACGCACTCACTCTCGCTATTTTCTCGGAATTTCCAGTTTTCTTGTTCTGAGTCAAATTGTGGTTGTTCCGCCTGTGATGGCATTAACCGTGAACATTCGTGACCGTGCTTCGGTGATAGCGGCCTACAACGCTGAGTTCAACCGCGTTGAACCAGGAAGCGCCTGGAACGGAAACGTTGATGCGTGTCAGAGCGGAACAACAACAACCGCATATCAACTGAGTGTTCTTCAGCGTGTCAACTGGTACCGAGGCATGGCGGGACTCCCAAGTGTTGGCTACAACGTTGCGCTCAATCAAGATGCGCAGGCTGGGGCTTTGATCAGTAGCGCTGAAGGCAAGTTAAGTCATACACCAGCTAACACTGCGAACTGTTTTACCCAGAGCGGGTTCACAGGAACATCCCACAGCAACCTCGCGCTCGGACTCTCCGGTGTTAAGGCAGCAGATGGTTACATAGATGACGAAGGCGACAACAACACCAGCGTCGGGCATCGAGCGTGGCTACTCTCCCGTTCTCTAGGTCCCATTGCCACAGGCGATATCGAATCTGACAGCAGCCATATGGAAGCAAACGCTATGTACGTGGCGGGCGGTGGTGGGACAACTGCAACCCCTCGAGACGGATATATCGCCTGGCCGCCAAGCGGGTACGTACCCGACGCCGTGATGTACGCGAGATGGAGCTTCACCACAGGTGGTGCAGGTGTCAGCTACCAGAATGCGAACATCGCTGTCATCGGACCTAATGGCGCTGTACCAGTTGTTGTCAACAGTCGTACCGGCTTTCTCGAGGCTGGGATTGTGTTCACTCCGACACTGCCCAGCAAGAAAGTCACCACTGACACCACCTACACAGTGAACATCACGGGTGTTACTGGTGGAGCCACAAGCTCGTATTCGTATCAAGTAACCGTGGTGCACGTGAATGAACCACCTCGCCAAGTGAGTGTGGCTGGATGGGGAGCATCTACATGTGCATCGCCGGGGAGCAACATCTCCCAAGTAAACCTCGTCGATCCAGATGGCGACACCTCGAGCTACCACCTCGTGAGCGGCTACGGCGATTCAGATAACGGGTTTTTTCTGATCAATGCTGCAGGTGTTGTGCAGAATATTGGCGAACTCAGCGCCGGCAAGACTTTGTACAGCCTGCGCTATGAGGCAGAAGACAGCAACGGTTGGAAAAGACAAGGCAATCTCCGCATCACTCTGAAAAATCCGGCTGGAGACACCACAATCGTGTGTCCAGGAAGAAATCTCACACTTTCTCAGAATGTAAACGGTGGAGTACAAGTCTCATGGAACGGACCAGTGACTGGCGGATCTGGAACGTGGTACGTGTTTTTCACACCCGGCAACTCGTTCTGCTCGGTTACCTCGACTGGATGCATCGTTACCACCCTTCAAAACGAAACGACATACAAGGTCGATTTATACAACGTGCGAGGAACCTGGAGCACTCCATACACGGTGTATTACACCAAATCTTCGACCCCAGTCGGACCAACGACTACGTTGCCACCAACCATTAAGACACTGAAACGTGGAATGACTGCAAAGCTCTCTAAATATTTGAGTGTTCCCCACGGAAGCAGAGTCTTTGTCATAAGTGGGCCATGCAGCGTAAATAGATCAAAGCTGCTTGTTATCGCCAACCGAACGAAGCGCGGAGTGTGTTCCATCAAAATCACCGGAACATCACGCACCAAGGCTGGGATAAAGACTCGCAAAACTACGTCAACGAAAATACGCGTGTCATAGATGCCTGTTTAAAAAATGTTCGATGCGTTACTCCACGCGCAGGCCGGAGATTGCACGAGCAATCACCAGCTGCTGAATCTCTGAGGTGCCCTCAAAGATGGTGTGAATCTTTGCGTCACGGTGCATGCGCTCTACGTCGTATTCACGGGTGTAGCCGTAGCCGCCAAGAATCTGAATTGCATCTTCTGTCACGCGTACTGCGGTTTCCGATGCGTAGTACTTACTCATCGAACCCTCGGCATTCGTGAAGCCACCGTTACGGGCCAACCATGCTGCGCGCCAGATGAGCAAACGTGATGCATCAATTTGTGTTGCCATGTTTGCAAGCTTGAACGCAATTGCTTGGTTCATGATGATGGGCTTGCCGAACGCAACGCGCTCTTTGGCGTAGTCAAGTGCAATTTCATAAGCAGCGCGTGCAACACCAAGTGCTTGTGCACCAACTGCTGGACGGGTTGCTTCGAATGTCTTCATCGCAGGCTGACCTTCGCCAGTGCGACCGGCTTCATGAGCGCGAGCCAACTTGGCATCAAGCTTTTCCTTGCCACCCAACAAACAACGACCAGGAATACGCACGTCGTCGAGAACAACTTCTGATGTGTGCGAAGCCTTGATGCCGTGCTTCTTGTACTTCTGCCCCATGGATAGACCCTTAGTGCCCGGTGGAACAACGAATGAAGCCTGACCACGACCCTTGAGTGAAGTGTCGACTGCTGCAACAACAACGTGAATGTTTGCAATGCCACCGTTGGTGATCCATGCCTTCGTTCCGTTAAGTACCCATTCATCAGTTGCTTCGTCGTAGACGGCGCGTGTGCGAAGTGACGACACGTCGGATCCAGCGTCGGGCTCTGACACGCAGAACGCACCCAACTTCACATCATCGGCGGTGCCATAACACTGTGGCACCCACTCCATCACTTGCTCTGGAGTGCCGTTACCGGTGATGCCAGCAGCTGCAAGACCTGAACCCATAATGGCCATACCGAGACCAGCATCGCCCCAGAAAATCTCTTCAATGGCGACGGGAAGAGTGAGACCTGTTGGATCACTCATTGCGTTCATCAGGAAATCAAGACCGTACAAACCCATCTTTGCGGCCTCTTGCACGATGGGCCATGGGAACTCTTCGCGGTCATCCCACTCTTGAGCCGCAGGACGCATGACGTCCTTCGCGAAACCATGGATCCAATCCTTGATTTGGAGTTGGTCATCATTCAGTTGGAGGGAAAAATCAGCCATGTCTCAAAGTTACTAGCGGGTAGTCCAACTGCCACAAATAGTGAGGTGTGTTCCGATGCACACGGCGGGGTACCGATTTTTCGCCATGCCCACAGGGCTTTCTCATGTGCACATCACTGGAAACTATTCACAAAAGAGGTGTACTTTGAGCGCAATGGAGCACTTACCGCCAGCCGGATGGTCCCACCTCGCCACCAAAGACGACGTCACGATGGCCAAGATTGAGCTCCGTGCTGAGATGACTGAGATCAAAGCAGAACTCAAAGCCGACATCGCAGACGTTCGCATTGCGATGGAAAAGGGCTTTCGCGCGCAAACCTGGAAAATGGTCGCAGCGATTGGAACATCGCAAGCCGTCACTGTGGCCATCATGGCTACGATGGTTAACTCGCTCCGTTAATTACTGTGCGGCAACAGCCAGTGGACGCGTGACTCTCCACACGGCACCGAGGGCGGCGATGAACAGAATTCCACCCACCAAATATGGCGACCCGATGCCGGCGTGATCGAATAATGCTCCCGCGATGATTGGTCCGGCAATACGTGCAAAAGCGCCAGCGCTTTGTTGATAACCCAGAGCTTCTCCTCTGCGATCTGCGGGAGCCGCCTCAGCAACAAGAGCCGTTGCCGATGGCGAAACGATGCCTTGACCAACAGACACCAGCACCATGGCGGCAAACAACATGGTCCATTGCATATTCGGCGTAAATGCAAGCACGATGAGGCCAACAGCATTAAGAGGAAGCGCCATCCGCACCAATCTGCGTGAACCAAATTTTTGTGTCAGTGGACCGATGAGACCACCTTGTACAACCGTGAGAATGACACCCACAAACAAGAACACCATTGCGCTTGAACCGACGGTGAGCTTAAAACGCTCGCCACCGAATAATGAGAACGTTGCTTCAAACCCAGCGAAGCCAAGCGTGCCAAGCACTGATGCAAATGCGTAACGCATGAGAATTGGCGAACGAGCTGACTCATGTTTTGTTGCCGGTGGTTTCGTTGGTGCATTGGTCGTTTTTGTTTCGGGTAAACGAATAAATGCAGCGACAGCGTTTACGGCCGCAATAGTTCCGGCAAGGAAGAACGGAATGTGAGTTCCGCCTAGAGATGCAAGGCCACCGAGTGCTGGCCCCACAACAAATCCGATGCCAAATGCTGCACCCAACATGCCGAGCAATTGCGCACGACGTTCTGGTGGCGCGATGTCAGAGATTGCCCCTTGTGCTACCGAAACACTTGCACCTGATGCGCCATCGATAATACGGCCGACGAACAACACCCACATTGCACCACCGATGCCCGTAACAAAACTGCCAACAGCGGTTCCGATCAGCGAAATGATGATGACTGGCTTGCGACCAATGCGGTCTGAAACTCGACCAAGGATTGGCGCAAAAATCATCTGAGCAATCGAGAACGATGCAAACATGAGCCCGACTTCAAGACCGTTAGCGCCAAAGTCTTTTGCATACCGACCAAGGATTGGCGCAACAATGCCAAATCCCACGAGGTCGAGAGCAACGGTTGTCCAAATGGGCCAAAAGCCCGCAGGCATTGGCGTGCGTTCTCGCTTAGCCACGACGAATGCGCGTGCCTTCCTTGAAGGTTTCGACGAGATAGCCCAGGCCCTGCAGTTCAATGCGAATCGCATCAGCCGTTGCAAAATCTTTCGCGGCGCGAGCTTCGTCTAATGCACGACCCTTCGCGAGAATGTCGGCATCTGTGTCATCCCCCGATGACAACGTGAGACCAAGTGCCTCAAGAACCTCGATGACTGCTGCACGCATTGCTGGAACTGCAGCATCCTTGCCAGAGTCCGTCGCAATGTTTGCACGACGCACGGTGTCGAATATCAATGCCATCGCAGCGGGAGTATCGAGGTCGTTATCCATAGACGCGCGGAACATCGCAACGATGTCACGGTCGGCAACACCTCCTGAATACGAAGCAGTACGAGCAGCGAATGAATCAAGTCCTGCGAGTGCTGCAACGCAAGAGTCGATGTTGTCTTGCCCAACACGGACCGGTGAGCGGTAATGCGTTTGTAGTAACAACATGCGATAGGCCCGTGGGTCGTATTTCTTAAGAAGATCAAGAAGATTCAGCACATTGCCAAGGCTCTTCGACATCTTTTCGCCTTCAAGGTCCACAACAAAACCGTTATGCATCCAATGATTTGCGAAAGTCTTACCCAACGCAACAGCTTGCGCGCGCTCGTTCTCATGATGTGGGAAGCGAAGGTCAGCACCACCACAGTGAAGATCAAAACCTTCACCGAGCAAGTCAAGGCTCATCACGACACATTCACTGTGCCAACCAGGACGACCATCACCCCATGGTGACGGCCACGATGGCTCACCAGGCTTTGTGAATTTCCACAACGCAAAATCTGCAGGATGCTTCTTATTACCAGCGCCGAACACTTCACGGTCACCACCACCGCTCAACATGTCATCAACACTTTGATGCGCAAGCAAGCCGTAATCAGGCACTGCGGCGATGCTGAGATACACACCGTCATCAGTGACGTACGCAGCTTCACGCTCAATCAGAGTCCCGATCATCTCGACCATTGATTCGACGTAATCAGTGGCATGAGGAACATCATCGGGGCGTAAAACTCCCAGCTTGCTCATCGCCTCAAACCAGACGTTCTCGCACTTCTCCGTGATTTCGTTCCAAGGTCGGTCCTCGCGCTGGGCACGGTCGATGATCTTGTCGTCAATATCGGTGATGTTGGAAACCAACCGCACCTGCAGCCCCGTATAAGAGAGGTAGCGACGCAGGATGTCGTACACCAGGGTGGCTCGGCCATGGCCCAGATGCGGCGGGCCGTACACCGTTGGCCCACACAAATAGATGCTGACCTCGCCCGGCTCACGCATAGCCAGAGGTTTCACGTTCATAGTCGCGGTGTCATAGAGGTTCAGCACTTTGTCCAGCCTACGATTTAGGAACTATGTCCACAGTCCCTGAGAAGCCTTCCCTCGACGACATCGAACCCAAATGGGTCACTTCTTGGGAAACCCAGGGCACATATTCCTTCGATCGCTCCGCTGAGCGGTCCAATGTGTTCGCCATCGACACCCCTCCGCCCACTGTTAGCGGCTCGCTGCACATGGGACATGTGTTCTCGTATACCCATACCGACACCGTGGCCCGCTTCTGGCGTATGCGCGGTAAAAGTGTGTTTTACCCCATGGGCTGGGATGACAACGGCTTGCCCACTGAACGTCGCGTGCAGAATTACTTCGGAGTTTCATGTGACTCGTCTGTTCCCTACGTTGCCAATTTCACTCCCCCATTCCGAGGAGATCCGCCGAAGGATCACAAACCAGTTCCTGTGTCACGGCCGAACTTCATCGAACTATGCGAAGAACTCACCGCTGAAGACGAAAAGATTTTTGAAGACCTCTTTCGTCGTCTCGGACTTTCTGTCGATTGGACATTGCTCTACTCCACCATTGACGTACGTTCACGTCGTGCGAGTCAACGCGCATTCCTTCGCAACCTGAAGCGTGGCGAGGCATACACACAAGAAGCACCGACCCTGTGGGACGTTGATTTCAAAACAGCAGTCGCTCAAGCAGAGCTCGAAGACCGTGAACGTCCTGGCGCGTATCACACGCTGAAGTTCCACAAGACCGATGGTTCCGGCGACATCCTCATCGACACCACGCGACCTGAACTTCTTGCTGCCTGTGTTGCCTTGATTGCACACCCCGAAGATGAGCGCTACATCCCATATTTTGGCAAGACAGTTCGTACGCCATTGTTCAATGTCGAAGTGCCAGTTCTTGCGCATCCACTTGCACAGCCCGATAAAGGCACAGGTATTGCAATGTGCTGTACCTTCGGCGACCTCACCGACGTCATCTGGTGGCGCGAACTGCAACTGCAAATGCGACCCATCATCGCTCGCGACGGACGCATTGTTGTCGATGCACCAGAAGGACTCAGCGATACAAAAGGCCTAGAGCATTACGCGACCCTCGTTGGCAAGTCTGCAAAGCAAGCACAAACGGCAATTGCAACAATGCTCGCCGAGAGCGGCGAGATGGTGGGAGAACCGCGCGCTATCACTCACCCTGTGAAGTTCTACGAAAAGGGCGATCGCCCATTGGAAATTGTGACGAGCCGCCAGTGGTACATCCGTAACGGTGGCCGCGATGCTTCATTACGCGATGAGTTGCTGGCTCGCGGCGCAGGTCTGACATGGCATCCCGATCACATGCGTCACCGCTACTCCAACTGGGTCGAAGGTCTCAACGGTGACTGGCTCGTGAGTCGTCAGCGTTACTTCGGTGTTCCCGTTCCTGTTTGGTACCCGCTTGACGCCAATGGCGAAACAATGCACGACAGCCCCATCGTTCCTGACGAATCTGCGTTGCCGATTGACCCCAGTACCGACGTTCCTGTTGGATATACCGCCGAACAACGTGGTGTTGCTGGTGGCTTCATTGGTGACCCCGACGTCATGGACACCTGGGCAACGTCATCTCTCACACCGCAGATTGCCGCGAAGTGGGAAGACGATGCAGACATGTTCTCTCGCGTCTATCCGTTTGATCTTCGTCCGCAAGGTCACGACATCATTCGCACGTGGCTGTTCTCCACCATGGTGCGTTCACACTTCGAACACGGCATGGCTCCATGGAGCAACGCTGCGATGTCCGGTTGGATCCTCG
This sequence comes from Acidimicrobiaceae bacterium, assembly GCA_947446815.1. Classification (GTDB taxonomy): domain Bacteria; phylum Actinomycetota; class Acidimicrobiia; order Acidimicrobiales; family Ilumatobacteraceae; genus UBA2093. The sequence continues at coordinate 84,157 of CANFGT010000003.1, read as the reverse complement.
ACCCCGATCGCAAGAAGATGTCGAAGTCAAAGGGCAACGTTGTCACTCCAATTGATCTCTTTGAGAAGTATGGCAGTGACGCAGTTCGCTATTGGGCAGCAGGTGCTCGCCCCGGAATCGATACTGCTTTCAGTGAAGACCAGATGAAGGTGGGCCGCAAGCTTGCAACCAAACTGTTGAATGTCAGCAAGTTTGTTCTTGGGTTTGGCGATGCAGATGAAACTGTTGCACCCACACACCACATTGATGCCGCCATGCTGCGCCGTCTTGCTGCAGTTATCGACGAAAGCACCACCGCATTTGAGAACTACGACTATGCGCGAGTTCTTGAACGCACAGAATCATTCTTCTGGTGGTTCTGTGATGACTATGTCGAACTTGTCAAGACACGTGCCTACGGCGAGGGCGGCACTGCAGAAGGCGCAGCATCTGCACGCGCTGCATTGCGTCGTGCGCTGTCAACATTGCAGCGTTTGTTCGCTCCCATTCTCCCCTTTGCAACTGAAGAAGTATGGAATTGGTGGCAGAACGGTTCGATCCACAAAGCCGCGTGGCCCACTTCATCCGAGCTCACTGCAGGACTCACAGCAGTCGCCGATGACGCCTTCATCGACGCTGTATGCGGGACTCTTGCACTTATTCGACGAGCCAAGACCGAAGCAAAAGTCAGCCAACGCGCAGTGGTTGAGTTGGCAGCCATCACCGCGTCTGACGTGGCAGCCCAGGCAATCACTGCCGGCTGGGAAGACATTGCAAATGCTGGTTCAGTGACCAACTGGACAATCACAGTGGCTAATGCCGCAGAGGTTGCAGTCGCCGTCACCCTTACACCGCCAACCGAATAATAATTCTGCCCCACGGCGACCTCCTCACAGTCGCCTCGAGAACTACGGTTACACACACATGTCGGACGCCAAACTCACCCCTCGCCACAGCGGAAAACAGCGCATCTTTGTGTTCTTCAATATCGGACTTGCCGTGGTTACCATTCTCGCCGGTACCGGATTGTTGTATGCCAACTGGAAACTCGGAAATCGTCAAGTTGTCACCATCGACACTGTGCCGAGCAGCGACGGAAACCTCAATCTGCCCGAAGGTGACCGCACCGCTAAGAACTTCCTCATCACAGGCTCAGATAACAATGCATGCGTCAGTAAAACTTCGCGTTTCTATGGCGGATTCGGCGAGCGAAGTGCGTACGGAAGCCGTTCCGACTCGCTCATGGTCGTACGCGTCAACCCCATCGATAATCAAGCCGCAATTCTTTCGTTCCCTCGAGACATGTGGGTCAAGCAAGCTGGTTCCACTCGAAGCAACCGCATCAACGCGAACTTCAACAAGAAGGACCCCAACCGTCTGATTCGGAATCTAAAAGAGAACTTCGGAATCAACATTGACCATTACATCAACGTTGACTTCTGTGCATTCGCTGCAATCGTGGATGCAGTTGGCGGTGTGCGTGTGCCATTCCAATACAGAGCTCGTGACAAACGAACTGGATTCAACGTGCCTCGAGCACGCGTGTGTTTCACGTTCCATGGCGATCACGCACTTGCTTACATGCGATCGCGTCACTATTTCTGGCTAGACCCCGCAACACGAACCTGGCGCAACGATGGCACATCGGACTACGGCCGCATATCTCGCCAACAAGATTTCATGAAGCGAATTATTCGCAAAGCGTTGGATAAGGCACGCACAAATCCACGCGTCGCAACGGGAATTATGAACGCCGCATTGAAAAACATCATCACGGACGACAAGCTCACACCACTGACCGTGTTGCAGTTGGGTCAAGCAATGAAGAACTTCGATACCGGCGCGATGGGTAGTTACACAATGCCAGGCACCGGAACAATGATTGACAAAGCGTCCGTCATCTTGCCGGACTTCGAAAGCAGCGTTGCAAAGAACATCCTTGCGGTCTTCCAAGGCAAAGCAAGTCTGAAAACCACAATCAAAGGTGCCACGACTACAACGATTGCTAATGCCACCACGACGACATTGGCCGCACTTGCAACTACAACTGTTCCGAAGTCATCAGGTAGCGGCAAGACAACTTCCACTACCACCACGACAGTGCCCAAGGTATATATCGACCAGAGCACTCGCGGCGTTGTTCCTCCGAATGACCCCAACTGCCAGTACTAAATCGCCAATAAATTCAGCGTTTTAGGCGCTTGCCTCAAGTGCAAAAGCAATAACTTCTGGGATCTCGCTAGGACCTCCAACAAGCGCTAGTCGTGCACCAACTCTGTTTGCAAACGCGCGAGCTTCTTCATGATCTTCGCGGGGAGCAATCACAATGAGTTCTTCCATGCCATGTGCTGCAGCTTCAGCATCACCTTCAACAGTCGCGCGACAATCTGACAACAAAATGGTGACACGTCGGCCAGCACGCGAACGCGACAATTGTGACCGCGCAGCAAGTAACGCGCCAGCAAGATCCGTTGTGCCGTGTCCGCGCAATGTGAGCACGTCATTGATAACGCGTTCACTTGACTTCGGCACGTCTTGGCTCTTCGTAACGACTACGTCTTTGCCGAAAGCAATCACGCTGTAATCCTCAGGATTCCTACTTGCAATCGAAGCGGTCGCGACTGCATTCGTTGCCAATGGCTGCCCACCCATCGACCCGCTGCGATCAAGCAATAAACAGAATGCTGTGCCGGGCTTACGCCATCCACGCACTCGCAATCGTTCGGGGTCAATCGCTTGCCCGCGGCGCGATTCACTAATTGCTTCCAAACTCGCATCGATATCAATGTCGCCTGCTTCAGGGCTGTAGGGCTGCTCGACCATCTTGCCAATGCCGCGAGGTTTTGCACGACCACGCGCGCCGAGGTCCAACATCAAACGGCCAGCGAGGCGCTTCGCTAGCTCACGCAACTTTGGGTCGGTAGCTCCTGTGAGATCTGCAAGCAATCCCAACATTTCATCAGGGCTGTTCTGCATTGCTTCATCAACGGCGTACTCATCGAGTTCTCCCACTTCTGGAGAGATCTGTTCGAAGTTGTCATTGCGCGACAAATCACGACGTGATGTAGTGCGCTTCCCTGCCTCGGCGACAGCTTGGTCGGCTGCGTCGCCTTCCTTTGTTACAGGGAGGTCGTGCCCCGGTTCATCGGGGCTCCAGCTTTTCCCTCGCCGGGTTCTCCCTCAACACGCCCAAAGACGTCTTGCCAGATTTCCGTCACAATCTCTTCAGAGGTACGCACTCCGCCTTCGCGCACGCGCACGCGACCAGAGAGCGCAACAAGCGCTGCATCAACACCAACACTTGGTTGTTCAACCGTTGATTCACGCAATTCGGCCAATGAAACCGCCACCTTTGCGAAGTCAACAGCGCCGCGCACAGATGAACCCACCCGCAAATCGGGGTGTGACCGTGTGCGACGCACAACTTCTACAGCCTTAGACAACCACGCATCTGTTACTGATGAACCTTCAGTATTACGACGAACAATTGCTTGCTCTTCCTCAGCAGATTGATACGACATCGCAATGCGGCACACTCGGTCGTACACAGCACCAGAAATGCGTGCAGTGCCGACTGCATCGAATGGGTTCATCGCGGCAACAAGGCGGAATCCCTTTGCAGCAGTGATGCGACCAAGACGAGGGACATTTAGTTCACCTTCGCTCATCACCGTGATGAGAACGTTCAGAGTCTCTTCAGGGATGCGGTTGATTTCTTCCACATACAACAACGAACCATCACGCATTGCCGAAACCAAGGGACCATCAACGAACACTGTTGGGTCGTAGCCCTCATTGAGCACACGTGCAGGGTCGAAGTGGCCCACCAAACGTGCAGGTGTCAGTTCTGCATTGCCTTCTACAAACTCAAAGCCAATGCCTAAACCCTGCGCTACGGCACGCAGCAATGTTGATTTACCAGTTCCCGGAGGACCTTCCAACAACACGTGGCGGTCTGCAGCCAACGCCGCAATGACTAATTCAAGTTCGCGTGTGCGACCCACCACTTGCGTGGAGAGTGCGTTGCGCAACGATGCAGAGTTAGTCATTGACGATGATGCCGCGAATATTTTCGCCGTCACGCATTGCTTGGTACCCCTCGTTGATTTGATCAAGCGTGTAACGCTTTGTGATCAATTCATCAAGCTTGAGGTCGCCAACGCGATACATGTCGAGAAGTTTTGGAATATCGGCACGAGGATTAAGGCTGCCAAATATGGTGCCCTTCACTTCCTTGTTCCACATTGCCAATTGGAAGAGGTTGATGTCCGCGCTGGTTTCTTGCATTGGAGAAATTGCAGTAACAACACACGTGCCGCCCTTGCCCACCATTGACATTGCTTCGCCCATCATGTCTCCGTGCAACACGCCAGGAGTCATGATGACGCGGTCGGCCATCTCACCCCAGGTGAGTTCGTTGATATGAGGAATCGCTTCAGCCATGGAAGAGAACGTGTGCGTTGCACCGAACTCCATTGCCTTTTCACGCTTGAACTCCACTGGGTCGATTGCGATGATGCGCTTTGCACCCGCCATACGCGCACCCTGCACAGCATTGATGCCGATTCCACCAATACCGACGACCACAACTGTGTCACCAGGCTGGGTGTCCGCGCGATTAGTCGCTGAGCCCCAACCAGTTGCCACGCCACATGACACCAAAGCAACAGCATCAAGCGGGAGATCCTTCTCCACCTTGATCAGCGATGCTTCAGCGACTGTGGCGTATTCAGAGAATGTGCCCAACTTCGCCATGAGCTTGACGGAGCGACCGTCTTTCACATGGTGACGATGAGTTCCATCGGTGATCATTCCACCGGTGAGGGTTCCTGCACCAAGGTTGCACAAGTTCTGACGACCCGTGGAGCAGTAACGGCAGCGGCCACATGAGGGCACGAAACTTGCCGACACGTGATCACCGGGCTGCAAAGAGGTGACACCAGGGCCGCACTTAACGACAACGCCAGCGCCTTCATGCCCACCAATAAATGGGAAAAAGTCGTCGACGCCCATCATGGCGAGGAGCTCTTTAGGGGGGACCATGTCGCCCGTGACGAAGTGTTCGTCAGAGTGGCACATGCCAGAAACTTTCCAGTTCACCAACACTTCATTGGCTTTTGGCTCGTCGACTTCAATTTCTTCGACGACCCATGGCTGGTCAATTCCGTACAAAACCGCTGCACGTGACTTCATGATTTCCCCCTCAGTATTTTCTGATCGATTTATTCGTAAACGAGAACGCCGCGGATGTTCTTGCCATCACGCATGTCTTGGTAGCCCTGGTTGATGTCATCGAGTGTGTAGGTGTTGGTCACCAAACCATCGAGATCAAGCTGGCCTTCGCGGTACATGCCAAGGAGTTTTGGAATGTCTGCACGTGGGTTACCGGAACCGAACAACGAGCCAACGAGCTGCTTCTCCATAAGAGTGAGGTCGAGGAGGCTCATGTTTGCGCCACCCATCTCAAATGCAGGGTGAATGTTGGTGACAACAACACGACCACGCTTTGCGGCAAGTGCCATTGCTTCGCCCATGAGCTGCCCATCGCCAACGCCCATTGTCATGATGACTTTGTTTGCCATGGTTCCCCATGTGAGTTCCTGCAAGAACGGCAATGCTTCAGCCATCGAGCTCACAGTGTGAGTTGCACCAAATTCCATTGCCTTTTCACGCTTGAATTCCACTGGGTCGATAGCAACGATGCGCTTTGCACCAGCGATCTTTGCGCCCTGAATTGCGTTTGCACCGATACCGCCAACACCAACGACAACAACGGTGTCGCCAGGAGTGACGTCGGCTGCATACACCGCAGAACCCCAACCAGTGACAACGCCACAACCGAGCAAGCAAGCCTTGTCGAGTGGAACGTCTTTTTCGATCTTGATGCAGGATGCTTCGTTCACCACGGTGTGATGCGCGAATGTTCCGAGCATGCACATGAGGGTGAGGTCTTTGCCTTGTGCGTGGTGACGTGATGTGCCGTCAGAGATTTGCAGACCGAGTCCCATGAGTGCACCGAGGTCACACAAGTTCTGGTGACCGGTAGAGCAGCTTGGGCAGCGACCACATGAAGGGATGAAACCAAAAACGACATGGTCACCAGGAGCAATCCAGCTAACGCCTTCGCCCACCTGCTCGACAACGCCGGCGCCTTCATGGCCACCCACGATGGGCAGAGCGAACGGAAGGTCGCCCGTGGTGAGGTGCTCATCTGAATGGCACATGCCTGATGCGGCGATCTTGACCAGGACTTCGCCTGGGCCAGGAGCGTCAAGCTCGATCTCTTCAACACTCCATGGAGCATTTACTTCCCAGAGCACAGCTGCCTTCGTCTTCATGACGTCCCCTTATGGTTCGGTTGGTCGGGGCAGAGCCCCCACCGGTGTCCTTGAAGATTACTCACAGCCCCCCAACCTTCTCTAGTGGTGCTCGGCGAAGGTACTCTCATAGGCATGGAACAAGACACCCCACAGTCCCCGGTCGCCGAGCAGGCAGAAGTCACCGAAGCAGTTGTCACCGAGGAGCTCCTCGTCGAGGAAATCTCCATCGACGGCATGTGCGGTGTCTACTGAGCCAACGGGCTCCCCTGTGATGACCCTCACGCTCGAGTCGGCGTGTGAAATGCACCCGCAAGTCGCGCTGAGACCCGAGCCATTCGGGGCTTTGGCGTATCACTACGGCAACCGTCGCCTTGTCTTTCTTCGCCATCCCGACATTGTTCGGGTCGTTCGTAATGCCTCTTCCTACCCATCACTTCGCGAAGCACTCGCAGGTGAGGGCGTGGAAGAGCAGCGTTGGCCTTCCTTTGTGAAGGCACTTTCCTCTCTCACCACATCGGAGATCATTCGTGTCCGCTGAAAGCCTTGTTGCCCAAATGAAGTCAGGGCTTGATGCCCCGATCTGTCTGACTTGGGAACTCACCTACGCCTGCAACCTTGCATGTGTTCACTGCCTCTCCAGTTCAGGTCAGCGCGACGAGCGTGAACTCTCAACAGAACAAGCCAAAGCTGTTCTGGATGAACTTCGCGACTTGCAGGTCTTCTACATCAACATCGGCGGCGGCGAGCCAATGGTGCGTCGTGACTTCTTCGAAATTCTCGAACACTCCATATCTAATGGCATCGGTGTGAAGTTCTCCACCAATGGTGCTTTCATCGACAAGAAGAACGCAGAACGTCTTGCCGCGATGGACTACCTCGACATTCAAATCAGTCTCGACGGCACAAACGCCGAAGTGAACGATGCGGTGCGCGGTGAAGGTTCGTACGACACCGCAATTCGCGCAATGGAAAATCTTCGCGATGCAGGTTTTGGTCAGTTCAAGATTTCGGTTGTTGTCACTCGCCATAACGTTGATCAACTCGATGAGTTCAAAGCACTCGCTGATTCATTCGGCGCACAGTTGCGCATCACGCGTCTGCGCCCTGCTGGTCGTGGCGCAGACACATGGAATGAACTGCACCCCACCAATGCACAACAGCGCCAGATCTACGACTGGCTGTTAGCTCATGGCGAGAATGTTCTCACCGGTGACTCCTTCTTCCATCTCAATGCATTTGGAGAATCACTTCCTGGACTCAACATGTGTGGTGCTGGCCGCGTGGTGTGCCTCATTGATCCGCTCGGCGATGTCTACGCATGCCCGTTTGTAATTCATGAAGATTTCAAAGCTGGCAATGTTCTTGACGATGGCGGCTTCACCAAGGTGTGGCGTGCTTCAGATTTGTTCACTGAACTGCGTGAACCACAAAGCGCCGGTGCATGTGCATCTTGTGGTGCATTTGACGCCTGCCAAGGCGGATGTATGGCAGCAAAGTTCTTCACAGGCATTCCACTTGATGGTCCCGACCCAGAGTGTGTCGGTGGCGATGGTGAAAAACTTCTTGGCGCGGTTCCTGTTGCACTTCTTCCACGTCCGTCCATGGACCATTCCAAGCCAGAACGAATCAAGGTCACATCGTGAGTCCCCTTGCGATTGCAATTTCTGCAGTTGCCGCTTACTTCGTTGGCACGATTCCTAGCGCCATCATTGTTGCTCGCGCAAAAGGCATCGACATCACATCGTTCGGTTCGGGTAACCCCGGGGCGAGCAATGTTGGGCGCGCATTGGGCTTCAAGTACTTCGCAGTGGTCTTCATTATTGACGTCGCAAAAGGCGCAATTCCCACGCTCCTCGTCTTGAATAACCGACCAGCCGCATACATCTGTGGTGCGGCCGCCGTACTTGGCCACGTCTTCCCCATCACTCGCAAGTTCAAGGGGGGCAAAGGCGTTGCAACCGGCGCCGGAGTACTTCTTCCGTTGTTCCCCGTGATCATGTTGATCTGCATGGTTTCGTGGTTCACCATCATGAAGCTGTCCAAGAAAGCCGCGCTCGCCTCGGTACTTGTCGTGCCGCTCTCGCTTGTTTTGATTGTCACCATGGGCAAGCGCGCCTCGTGGGAAGTCTTCGCTTTTGTGGGCATCACTCTTCTCATTGAAGTCAGACACGTGTCAAACATCAAGCGGATGTTGTCGGGCAATGAAAACACGCTCGACGTCACGAAGTAACAACGTCACCGTGCTTACTGCGACGTCACCGGAAATTTCTGGACGCGCACCACTTCTTATCCTCCCTCTCGGTGCGTGGGAACAACACGGACCGCATCTCCCTCTTGATACCGACACAATCATCGTCAACCGCGTTGTTGGCGATGCGTTGCAAGACACCGCATTTGAGGTTGTCCTCGCTCCCACATTGCCCATCACGGCAAGCGACGAACATCACGGCTTCGCTGGGACTCTCAGTTCTGGAACGAATGCATTGAAAGACACCGTCGTTGCTATCTGTCGTTCCGCTTCGTGGGCACGTGGGGTGTGCATCGTGAACGGACATGGCGGGAACAGCGATGCACTCGCCGCAATCAGTTCGGCCCTTCAGTACGAAAAAATTACACACAGCATTTGGTCTCTTCCGTCCTATGTCGGTGGAGATATGCACGCTGGTCATACCGAAACATCGGTGATGCTTCACATTTCTCCCGAGAGCGTTCGCATAGGTGCAATCGCATCTGGTGCAATGCATGAGACAGGGATTATCGAAGCGATGCGTGAGAACGGTGTGCAGGCAATTGCTGAAAATGGAATCATTGGAGATGCGACGACAGCGACCGCAGAACATGGAGTTGCAGTCTTGATGTTGTACACACAATCACTGGTTGATCACCTCAACTCTTGTAATCAAAAATGGAAAGCTTCGGAGTGACCATCCCCCACCTCATTGCTGATCAACAGTGGTTTCGCTCGCACGACCGAACACAACTCCTTGCAGGTTCACCTCTGACATCGTTCACAGTGACTGCACCAGGTGTTGCAGTACTTGATGCCATCGAGAATGAGTTGCCACTTCCTAGCAATCACGCGGCTCTGACCCAAAGGCTTCTCGCAGTGGGAGCCGTTCACCCCGTATACGACACCTCGGTTCCTCTCACCCTGATCACGGTTGTCATTCCTAGTTTCGTTCGTGATGAAATAGCCCAAAACCGCCTGCAAACATTGGTTGATTCGATCACGGGACCAAGAATCATTGTTGTCGATGATTGCTCACCAATTGCGTTTGAAATTGCTGGAGCAGAAGTCATTCGACTTGCTGAAAATATCGGACCCGGTGGTGCCCGAAATGCAGGATTACAACTGGTCTCCACGCCCTATGTTGCCTTCGTTGATGACGATGTTGTTCTTACGATTGACAACATCAGTGCGCTTGCTGCGCATTTTTTTGATGAATCCGTCGCTGCTGTTGCTCCACGAATTACAAGTGTGGGAGGCACAAAACTGATCGCTGAATATGAATCACACCATTCACCACTAGATCTTGGCCACGAACCAGCAGTTGTGCGTCCACTCTCTCGAGTCTCGTATGTACCTGCTGCAGTTCTTGTTGTACGTACAGACATCATGAAGGAATTTCATGGATTTGATTCTTCGATGAGACTCGGCGAAGACGTCGACTTGATATGGCGTCTTACTGAATCCGGCAGAACAGTTCGTTACGACCCAACAATTGTTTGCCAACATGCGCCGCGCTCAACAGTTCGCGCACTCCTCCGACAACGATGTGGCTATGGCCGCAGCGCTGCCTCGCTCGATAAGAAACACAAATTCACTGCAGCTCCACTTCGCGCCAACATTGTCATGCTCATTCCTGCAGTCGCATTATTGAGTGGGTACCTCTTCATCACTGCGGCACTTCTTCCATTCATGGTGATGTGGTTCGCGGTCTCTCTTCGGTCAACCAAAATTTCATTGAGCACCAGAGTGAAGCTCACGATGACCGGCTGGTTTGCGACGGTCAGACTGTTCGCTTCAGCAGTGGTCCGTGCCTGGTGGCCACCGGTTCTGCTTATTGGTCAGTATTCACTCCGCGTCGGAGCAGTCTTTGCCTTTAGCGCCATCCTCCCTGCACTCTTTGGACTGATGCGGCGCAAACCCCTCCACACGTTTGGATACCTCGCTCTGCGTGTTCTTGACCCCATGGCATACGGATGTGGCGTCTGGGTCGGGGTTTTTCGCGAACGATCCATTCGTTGTCTTTTGCCAGTAGTCACACGCAGTGCAATGCGACTACGGTCAAAGGCGTGACGATTCGACTTGCAGTGAATGAGCCTCGCTGGCTCGCACATGTTCAAGGGGTGGCCAAATCAATGCCAGGCCTTGTCCCAGTGGTCAAGGGAAACGGTTATGGCTTTCGTCGATGGAATCTCATGCCATTAGCTGGACAACTTGCCAATGAAGTTGCAGTGGGCACTGTTTTTGAAGCGCGTGATATCCCAAGCAATGTCACTCCTATTGTTCTCACACCGACGCTGACAGCTCCTCCGAAGAATCTTCCGCTCAACACAATTCTCACCGTGAGTTCACCGCATCATGTTGTTGCGTTAAGCACCGCTGGGTGGTCTGGTGATGTGATCGTGAAGTTGCAGTCATCTGTCATGAGGTACGGGGTAGAACGTGAATTACTGCAACCACTTCTTTCCGATATTGAAGCCGCACGCCTCACAGTTCGAGGATTTTCAATTCATCCTCCACTTGATGGAGATAGCGCATCCCACCTGAAGGACATCACCTCTTGGCTTGATGTGCTCGATGCGCGTGTACCGATCTACGTCAGCCATCTTGATGCTGCGGCATACGAAAAGTTGCGTCGCGATCACCCCGAAAATGATTTCCGTATTCGCCTCGGTACATCGCTATGGCATGGCGACAAGTCAATGATGCAAATATCTGCAGACATTGTGGATCGGCACCCCATTGAGTCTGGAATGCGCGCTGGCTATAGACAATCCAAAGTTGATGGACCCGGCGAAATTGTTCTCGTCGGCTGTGGAACTGCACATGGTGTCACGTTGCTTCCGGATGGTCGAAGTCCATTTCACTATCAGAGCCAACGCCTGAATCTTTTGGAAGCGCCACACATGCACACATCGATGTTGTTTGTGTCGCGCGGTCGACCCATTCCAAGTATTGGCGAGTGGATCGATGTTCAACAACCGTTGACACGAGTGCAGGTTGATCTCCTGCAATGGATGCGCTAAAAACGCTGCTGAATTTACGCGTGAGTTGACACAGCGCGGTTGAGCCCTCGCCAACCAACTGCTGATGCTCCAACAAGCGGACCTTCGTCTGCAAGTCGTGCTGGAACAATGCGCGCATTTTTTGAGAACTCAAGTCCGCATAACTCATCAAGTGTTTTTTGAGCAGAGTTAAAAAATGTTGCGCCAAAACCAAGTGCAACGCTGCCACCGACACAGACCAACTTGAGATCCAATAGGTTGCAGACCGAGGCAACACCGCGCCCCACCATTCGACCCGTACGGACCATTGTCTCGTATGTGGGCTGCGATGGAGGACGGCCTGTAATTGCTTCAATGGCAGGCCCGGAGGCTTCGGCTTCGAGACAGCCACGGCCACCACAATTGCATCGGCGACCGTTTGGTTCAACGATGACATGGCCAATATGACCAGCATTGCCACTTTCGCCGTCTAGCAACTGGCCATTGAGCACGATTCCGCCTCCGACGCCGGTGGAGACCACCATTGCCATGAAGTTGTCGACACCCTTTGCAGCCCCTAACCAGCCTTCAGCTAGAGCAAGCGCCTTTGCATCGCCATCACCAAAGACAGGAAGACCTGTGCTGTAAGAAAGTCGATCTCGAAGAGGAAAATGTTTCCATTGAGCGATATTGAGCGGCGAAACTGTTTCAACGTTTCGCGTAATGGGACCTGCAGAGCCAACTCCGACAACGGTGGGAGTGACACCATGATGATTTTGTGCGCGCGACATCTGTGATTGCACAGCTTGATCTAAGTCGTCAAAAAGTTCGTCGGCAGTTGCAGAGTGATGCACTGGAACGTTGATGCGGTCGATGAGTTCACCCGCACGGGAGACGAGTCCGACGGAAAACTTTGTTCCGCCAATATCAATCGCAAGTGCAACATCCATGATGTTTTCCATTCTCGCAAATCATCCACTCATCTCCACGAGATGATTAAAAAAATAATTGCAATAAATAGTCCCAAGTTTTCTACGATCAAGATGTGAAAAAAGATTGGGAATTCATACTTCAACACGAGATGTCCTGTCCTTATTTTTTATCAGTTACAGATTTCGTGGAAACAGAACGACAAAAATTTCCCGTCTTTCCATCTACCGAAAACATCTACGCAGCATTCGAAACAACATCTCTTGATGAAACGAAGGTCGTCATACTCGGACAAGATCCGTATCACGGTGTTGGCCAAGCACACGGTCTTGCGTTTTCTGTTCAGCCCAATTTTCCAATACCACCATCACTCCGAAATATTTTCAAAGAGCTTCACGACGACATCGGTGCACCGCTTCCCACGCATGGATGTCTCTCATCGTGGGCCGCCCAAGGCGTCCTCCTTCTCAACACCACACTCACTGTGCGTGAAGGGCAACCCGGTTCACATCGGGGCCACGGATGGGAGACGTTCACCGATGCAATCATTCGCGCCATCAACGCCAAGCCAGACCCCGTCATATTCCTTTTGTGGGGCGCACATGCTCGCCAGAAAAGAAGCCTTCTGACAAACGACCACCATGTCGTTTTCGAAGGGGTCCACCCGTCTCCTCTTTCGGCCCATCGTGGATTCTTCGGCAGCAAGCCGTTCTCTCACATCAATGAAGCCTTACTTGCAGTGGGGCTTTCCCCTATTGACTGGGCAATTCCTTCCCTCTAGCCACGGTTTGCCGTCCTCGCTACGAATAGAACCCACTCACAGCGCATCGGCAAATCACAAGATGCTGTGAGACAATCTTTCTATGGCGCTTACAAGTCGACAATCTGAGAAATCTCGTCAGACTGATCTCAAAGTTGCTCAGAGTGCAGCCAAGGCCGTACGCACTGTTGGCGTCGACCAGATGGCGCTCACCCGCGTCGCCGCTGACGCCGGATTCTCTAGTGGTGCTATTTATGCACGTTGTGATGATCGCTCCGAGTTGGTTGTTCTTGCTTGGGAGAAAAGTATCTGGCCGATGCTGTCCGAAATCTTGTCGCTTCTGATTCAGTCGGTGATTGCAAAGAACAACGGAAATTCTGAGCGCATCAGAGAACTGTTCGTCGCCGCGAGTGCACCAGATGCTGTTCCAGACTTAGGAAGCGCAATGGAAGTCATCGTTGCTTCACGACGAGATGAAGTCATCGCCGAAGTTGTACAACGAGATATCAACGGGCTCATGGACGATTACGGAGTAGGACCATCAACCGATGGCGCAGATCGACAAGCTGCAGTTGGCGCAGTCTGCACGGTGTTTGGTGCCGCACTTCTTAACTCTGTTTACAACAACGAATCTATTGAAAACATTGATCCGTTTCCATTTCTGGATTCATTCATGGTCAAGTTACAAAGCACTACGAAGCCATCAAAACCAGCAGGTCCGGTACGTGAAATTTCTCCATATGCATTCCCTACGACATATGACGACGTCCGGGATGCGCTTATCTCAGCCAGCGAATATGTCATCGCTCGGTCAGGCGTTCACCGAGCAACGGTCTCACGTATTGCTCGCCGCGCTGGCGTGAGCGTGGGAGCAATTTATGGTCTATACGAGAACAAGGATTCGCTCGTTGCTGATTGCCTTGAGGTGCTCTTTCCTCCTCAAACTGCCAATGACGCTCGATCTTGGGCTGGAGTTTTCACTGCGCCCGATCAACGCGCAATGGTCACTCAAATCTTGTCCAATTACATGTCACCGTCTTATGTGCAATGGCGTCGATTCCGCTTAGAAAGCTTTATTGCTGCACGCCATTCAGAAGCGATTTCTACACAGATTGCTGGATACGCGGCAAATGCACGCAGCACTATTTTGCAAGCAGCCGAAAAGGCTCCCGCGAATGCAGCGATTCGGCTTGACACTGGCATGTCTTCACGATCCACAGTTATCGGCCTCTCCATCTTTGAAATAGTTGACCCAACAATTGCATCCCTTGATTGGCGCTGGGTTCCAGTTCGGTAATCGCTGACCCTGAGACATCACTAGTCTCAATTCATGCTTGCAGAAATCGCACATCAAGTCCGTTCCGGCGTCGTCGACCCCGTTGACCTTGTCAACGAAAGTCTTCGCCGTATCCAGGCAGCAAAGGAACTTAATGCAGTCGTTGCTGTATACGCAGAGGAAGCATTAGAAACAGCCCGCGCGCACTCACGACAAGGCGCACTCGCCGGATTGCCATTACTTGTCAAAGACATGGCTCGCGTCAAAGGCCACGTCACAACCTCCGGTTCACGCTTATACGTTGATGCCGCTCCCGACGAAGTGGATGACACTGTTGTTGAGCGCCTCCGTGCTGCAGGTGCAATCGTGATTGGCAGAACCAACAGCCCTGAATTTGGTGCCACCGCATTCACCTCGAATTCAGTCTTCGGTGCAACGCGTAATCCGTGGAACACAGAAAAGTCTCCAGGAGGATCAAGCGGCGGTTCCGCCGCAGCACTGGCCGCAGGATTATCGCCTCTTGCAACAACATCAGATGGTGGAGGCAGTGTTCGTGGACCAGCTGCATCATCGGGACTCGTTGGATACAAACCCACAATGGGCGCAATCGGTCGCAATGTGTTGCCACGATGGATTGAATTCTCAACACAGGGAACCACCTGCGCAAGCGTTGCCGATGTCATCACCGAAGCATCCGTCACGCTCGGCGAAGCACGCGGCGATTTCTTGTCCGTCCCACGAGATGGTGTGCACTTTCAACCAGTCATGCCCACTCGCGTTGTCGCTTGCCGCACATTTCGTACCGATGTGGACCCCGATATTGAAGAAAACTTTGAGCGCACTATCTCAGCAATCGAAGCGAGTGGAATTTCTGTTGAACGAATTGATGCACCTTCGGACAACGACACCATCTGGAATTGGTTTGTTATTTCCACTGCCGAGTTAACACAGAGTCTTCGACATGAAGAACATCGGTGGGATCAATTAAGCGATTATGTGCAAGCACAGTTGAGATTCGGGGCAACCGTGACAATTGATCAATACATCGCAGCACAACGAAAGCGACATGAAGTCTCGGCTCGATTCGATGATGTCCTTACTGCGGGAACAGTTCTGGTCACACCTACTGCTAATGCGCGGTCATGGCCCGCCGAAGGACCTCTGCCCACTCGCGCAGGTAAAACTGAGGATCCAATGATCACGCTGAACACTCCCGATGCAAACCTCACGGGGCATCCCGCAGTCTCCGTTCCAATGGGTCTCGATGAACACGGCGTCCCGTCCGGTATCCAAATCACAGCACCCCGTTTCCAAGACGGGCTTGCTTTGGGTCTTGCAGCACATCTCGAAAAAATCCAGCCTTGGGCGCTCACTGCACCTGGATACACACAATTCTCCTTGTAACAAGGCGCGACCAACACCGAGAGTCCTATCTCACTAGCGTGATAGGACTCCCATGAAATTCTTTTCATTTCTCTGCGCCTTCAGCATTGCACTCTTTGCATCGATTGCTGCACCCATTGCACATTCAGCATCTCCGAATGTGCCAGGCCTAGAAGTTGTTCCAACTCTGTCCTCTCCGGCGGCAGGAAACGAGCACACATGCATCGTGCGCGATGTCTCCGTTTGGTGTACCGGCTCCAATTCACATGGACAACTGGGCAATGGCACAACGGCGAAGTCCTCAGCATTCTCACCTTCACTCATCTCCTCTGTCGTTCGTGTTGCTGCAGGTGGAAACACAACATGCGCAGTTCGCAGTGATGCAACATTGTGGTGTTGGGGTCAATTGACGTCCACTCTTGATCCCTTAGCAATCCCACCCACACTGATCCGCACCGATGCCGTCTCACCAGTTCAGATTCCACTGACTTCTGTTACATCTGTTGCAGTTGGCGCAAATCATTCATGTGCAATTCTCACGGACTCACACGTGTGGTGCTGGGGCCTTAACACCAATGGACAGTTGGGAGACGGAACCAACAACAGCAGCCCGACACCGGTTCAAGCACGCATCGACAAAGTGCGGTCCCTCGATGTTGGCGTTTCCCATACATGTGCCGTGCGCACTACTGGTTCTGTGTGGTGCTGGGGATCAAACCAGTACCACCGACTTGGTTTGAAGTCATCAGGGAAAAAACTGGTTCCCACACTTGTTCCAAAGGTGCGTGCACAAGCCGTCACGACAGGAGATGCCTTTACATGCATTCAGTCAATTGCTCGCAGTGTGCAGTGTTGGGGACGCAACAACTATGCACAACTGGGATTGCCATCAGGTGCATCGCAGGCCATGCCCTCAACGCTCAAAGTAAAAAATCCCGTTTCGGTCACCGCCGGTTCCGAATTTGTATGTGCATCGACAATTGTCAACACCACATGGTGTTGGGGGCGCAATCGATATGGCCAGCTTGGTAACGGAAATACAATCCGTCAGTCAACGCCTCAAAAAATTATTGCATCCGCTTACGTCGGAGTATTAACGACCGTTTCAGCAGGTGCATCGCACGCATGCGCAATTTCTTCGACCACATCAGCCATGTGGTGCTGGGGTCAGGGTTTGTATGGGCAATTAGGTGATAGCGGTGGTGGAAATCGAACACGTGGAGTCGCAGTTTGGCAAAGCGGTGTTCAGATGAAGACAATCGGCACAGATAATTCTGCTCGCCTCGTTGTTGCGGGCGACATTGCATGTGACGCAGCACGGCGTAATGCAAATGGCGTCGGATCAATCGGTTCGCAATGTGGCGAATCTGCAACAGCCACATTGACATCTTCGCTATTGCCTGATGCAGTCGTCGCTCTCGGAGATCTTCAATACGAAGGCGCAAGCACACCAGAATTAAAGAACAACTACGACACCACTTGGGGACGTTTTAAAAACATCACGTATCCCATACGAGGCAACCATGAGTACATTACGGGCGGCGCATCGGGATACGTGGACTACTTCTCGGAGATGTCACCGTCGTATTGGTCAACAAACGCAGGCGGTTGGCGAATCATCGCAACAGATTCCTGGTGCCAAGGATTGTTATACACGGGTTGCTCTGCGACTTCACCACAAACACAGTGGCTCACCAGCGAACTGCAACGTGCACATGCCGATGGTCGATGTGCGGCGATCATGATGCATCATCCGTTTGTTTCAAGTGGAAGGTATGCCACTTCAAGTGTGCGACCACTTTGGGAAGCAATTGTGAATGGTGGTGCAGATGTTGTCTTCACCGGCCATGACCATCATTACGAACGCTTTGAACCGCTCAATGCTGCTGGGACTCCTGCAGCCGGCGGGGTTCCCCTCATCATCAGTGGATTAGGTGGTGCACCAGCGACCCCCATTGAAACAACCGCTCCAGGAAGTCAGTTCAGTTCCAATAGCGATCATGGTGTCGTCTTGGTGACATTGACCCCGACAACATTTTCGTGGGCCTTTATGAACGCAACCGACAATCTTGCCTATGACGCTGGAACTGCGACCTGCACCCCATAGCAATCACTAAAAGTCAGGAATAAGCGCGACCTTGCCCGCAATCTTGCGATCCTGCATGTCGTGCAATGCCTGGGCAGCGCTCGACATTGGGTACGTCACTGGTTCCACAGGGTGCAACTTGCCTTGAGAAATTTCATCCAGAACTTCCATCAGTATTTTGGAATTCTCTAATTGATTACGCGCCATCCATGCGCCCCAATCGACTCCCACCACCGTGCGGTTTGTCAGAAGAATGTGATTGGCGGGAAGCCGGGGAATGCCTCCGACGAATCCCACCACCATGTATTGACCACCAGGTGCAAGCGCACGAAGCGCCTGCTCTGCCAGTTCTCCACCGACGGGGTCGTACACAAGATCTAATTGATTATCCGCTAGTTCGCGAGCACGTACTTTGACATCTTCTGTAGTCGTATCAATGACCGCGAAAGCTCCGTGATTTAGCGCTAGCTGACGCTTCTCTTCCGATGATGCAGCGGCAATCACGCGCACTCCCATGGAAACTGCAAGGTCTACTCCAGCGAGCCCAACGCCGCCTCCTGCACCCAACACCAGCATGGTGTCGCCCTTGACAAGGGATGCACGGAAATTAAAAGCGAACCACGCGGTGAGATAGCTCTGCATAAAAGTTGCGCCTTGTCCGTCGGTGAGATTCGCCGGAATCGGAATCACTCGAGATTCATGTAGCACCGCTTCATTAGAGAATCCCCCGATACCCACTGGCGCAAATACGCGGTCACCCACTTTTGCGCGAGTGACATCCGATGCAACTTCAACAACTCGACCGACAACTTCAGAACCTGGGCGATACGGAACGGGAGGCTTTATTTGATACTTGCCTTCAATCATCAATGCATCGACATAATTGAGGCCACACGCCAAAATTTCAATCTTCACGTGACCTGCGCCGACCTTTGGAGTTTCCATCTCCACAATCTTCAAATCATCAACTGAACCAAGGGCTTCTACCAACAGTGTCTTCATCATGGCGACCGTACTAGACGCCCCAGTGGCTAGCGTGACCCGAGTACCGTACATATATGCGTCGTCTGAGCACATTGATGCGCACATCAGTATTTTTCCCGCTTGCAATCGCGCTCGCCGCCATTATCCGAGTCTTTGCATCCCTCGGTCAACCCATCGCTCGCTTCCCCGACACCATCGGATATGAATTCTTTCGTCTCTTTGGCCCCGTTAATCGAATTGGACCCATTCCAATTCTCTACTCCCTCATTCACAGCGACCCAGCACGAGTGGCCACACAAATTCTTCTTGGTGTCGCTGCTTGGACCTGGGTCGCGTTATTGATGGCACGCACATCTCAATATCCGCGCATCGTGCTCACTTTTATTTTGTTACTCGGTGTCTCGCCTCAAGTGGTGCGTTACGACCTCACCATTTTGTCCGAGTCGCTTGGAATTACCTTCATGGTTTTTGCGGTCGCGTCCACCATCAACGTTCAACGTCAACGTTCTCCCCTGACAGTTTCCATCTGGCTTGTTTCCATTTTTTCTTGTGCACTGACTCGACCAGTTCATCTATGGATCCTTGCTGTCGTTCTTGCCGCGCCATTCATCGCACTCGTAGCAAGTCGTGGCAAACGCGCAAACCTTTCCACGGCATTTCTTGTATTTATTTTGCTTGTCGGCGTTCTCCAAGTACGAGCAAACTCATCTACTTCTACTCTCAACTTCTACACCGTGTTACAAGACAGAGTTCTACGTAATGACGAACGCTTCCTATGGTTTCAACAACATGGGATGCCGACGAGTGTCGGAATGAGAGACGCTCTTGGCTATGACTTTGCCGAGCAACTTCCTAGCGATGTTGCAGCGATTGTTGATTTACCTACAGGACAGCAGCCGCCTTCATTAATGCGCATTGGTGGCGTAGAACTCGCTCGCTGGGTGACGGAGCATGGCTGGAAAACTTATGCACGGTTCATTGGGACACACCCGCAGGATTCACTTTCTCGGATCACATCGTTAACCAATGCCACTCTTTCTCCTCCTAATGATGACTTTCTTCCGCTCGACAACGGCCCAATGATTCCTCGGGTCCTGTTTGGCGCATGGGAGTTGTGGTCTCTAATAGGAATTGGCTCACTCGTTGTTGTCTTTTTCAAGAAACCAAAAGAATTCACGATGCTTCTTGCCTTTGCCATCTCTGGCCTTGGCGTTTATACGATTTCAATGTTGTCCTCAGGAATTGAACATCCACGACATGCAGTGACATCTGCTGCGGCACTTCGCCTTATTGCGTGTGTCTCTGCAGTTCTCGCTTTGCCTTGTGCTAGGCAGAAGGCAAATATCGACGGATCCGTCGTCGAACCTTCGTGATCAACTTCCCACGTTCTGCATGTGGAATGTGATCAAGCGCATACATACCAATCCAATGGCATCGCGTGCGCAAATGAAACATCAGACGAATTGACCGGAACGCAGTCCGTTTTCCTGATTCACCCTGTAGAGCATTAACAAACTTTGTAGACCCATGAGTGGTGACAACGATGACATTGCGAATATTCCCAAGAAGTGGCTTAATTCTGCTGGCTCCTTCAGGAAGTACCCAGGCGACTTCGTTCATCAAAACACGATCAATCCAACCCTTCAGAATGGCTGGCTGACCAGACCACCACGTTGGATAGACAAGAACCAATGCGTCGGCCCATTGAATGTCTTCAACGTGCGACCGGAGATCAGGAAGTGCCTGTAATTTCTGCTCGAGATTGCCAACGTGGTTCACCCGTTCGTACGCGCTAAAGACAGGGTTGAAGTTTTCGGCGTATAAATCACGATGTCTCACTTCATGGCGCAAGACTTCTAATTCATGAAGAACCACTTTCCTTAGAGAATGTATATATGAATTCTCTGATGGATGTGCAGATATGACGAGCACCTTCATAGTGAGGCTGTCTTTTTCTCAATGTCAGATAGAAATTTCTGACGGCTTTCACTAGTGGATGTATCAAGTGAATACAGACCTTGATGCGACGTACGAGTCCGCCAAGTTCCACAAAAACGCAAAGCGCGGGAAAGTATCCGTCGCCCATTGTCATTGACGATTTGCACATACAACTTTGGCGAACCATACGTTGAGATCACATGTATTCGGCGCAATTGCTTGAGCCCAGGGCGCACTCGATTCTGCTCATTAAAAACAAAAGCGACATTGACAACAAGAACTCGCTCTAACCACCCTTTGAGTTGTGCAGGCAAGCCTGACCACCACGTTGGATACACAAAAACAAGTATTTCGCTTCTCTGCACCAACTCGATGTAGCGCCGTAACACCGGATTTTGTACTTGCTCTCCCGCCATATAGAACTGCCACTCCTCTGCAGGCATGACCGGGTTGAAATTCTCGGCACAAAGGTCGACGACATCTACCTGATGACCCGCAGATGTCAGGCCGTGAATCGCGGCATCTCGCATTGCAGAACACAAACTTCCTTCAACAGGATGGCAATAGACAACGAGAGCACGCATAGAGATGACTCCCATGGAGACGGGATGACCACTACCGTAACCCTCATGGCCGACTTAACAGGAAACTTCGAGACCGGCAAGCTCCCAAAGATTGCTCCTAGCACTGTCACCGTCACTATTGCCCGAGTTCCACAGCGGGATCATCTGGATGAATTTGAACAGTGGTGTAACGAAATGCAACAAGCAGTGCAGGAAGCCCCAGGTTGTCTCGGAGCCACGACACTTCGCCCCGACCAAGGTGGCTCTACCTATCAGATGGTGTTTCGCTTTGCTGACGTCATTTCATTGCGTCGATGGGAGCGTTCAGAAGTTCGTCAATCTTTGCGTGAGCGTGGTGACAAATTGATCAATTCTGAGCGCGTTACGGTCACTGCAGGTACTGAAGAGTTCTTCAACGCACTCGGCGAAGTTGACCGACATCGCAGCAAGACAGGGCGATTCGTGGCCGATATCGCCTGGATTTACCCCATTGCCCTCATCTCATCAATCGCTCTTGCGCCGCACCTTGCCAAGTTGGCAATACTTCCTCGCGTTCTGATTTCCACCGCGCTCATCGGCGCAACAAGCAAATACGCCACTGGACCCATTCGTAAAAGGTGGCGGCGGCGCCGCATGCTTCCTCAGAATTCTGAAATGCGTTAATTCTTTGAAGGTGGCACTGCGCAAGCTTTCATGCGCAACAACTTTGAAATGTGTCGTCGGTTCTTCGCAATGACGAAATAAATCACCTTTGCGATCTCTCGTATCACAGGAAGTTTCAGGACTCTTCCACCCATACGAAGCAAACCACTCTCTGATAACTGCAAAATCGCTGCAACTGCAGGGGCTCCTTCGGAGCGTCCGTTAAATGTCACGAACCACACAGAAGATAGATACTCCACGCCATATTCGCGATGCGACATCACTTCAACATTGGGAATATGCCTGCGAATAAAGCCTGCAGATGCCTCACAAATTCCGCAGTCGCCGTCATAGACAACGACTCCGGCAGACATGATTACGCGTTCAACAGGTCAAAGACCTGCTGCGCCCGGCCGGCATGAATCGTTTCTTCGCGGCCATTGAGGCGCAAGAGACGTTCCACTTCTTCGTTGGTTTCAGCATCAGCCCATTTCTGATAGCCAGCATCACCATTGATTTCGCCCTTCACAATGCCGGCGAACATACGTGCGTCAATCGTGTCGGGAAGTGGAACTTCTAAGAGTTCCTCTTCTTCCTTCGTTGGTTCCCATTCGACACCATTCTTGATGCTGATCATGCGAGCAAGTCGACGTGCGTGGCCTCGTTCTTCCACGGCATTCTTGCGCAATAAAGATGCTGCCTCTTCATTATCGACGCGATCGGCTAACAAGTTGTAGAACAGTTCGCCAGCCATTTCGATGCGATACATCAAAATAAGTTGTGGTACATCAAGCTTTGCAACTTCAGCTAGCGAAGCATTTGCAGTGAAAAAGTTGATCTCAGACATGATGCTTAGTTGACGTTCAAAAGGTCGACGACGAAAATTAAAGTTTCGCCACCTTTAATGACGCCACCTGCGCCCTGATTGCCGTAACCCATGTGAGGCGGAATCGTGAGAATGCGACGACCGCCCACCTTCATGCCTGCAACGCCTTGGTCCCATCCAGAAATAACTTGGCCTGCACCCAATCGGAAGTCAAAAGAGTCTCCCCGATTCCACGAAGCGTCAAACTCGCGCTGTGTGCTCCAAGCAACACCGACATAATGCACTTCAACATTTGCACCGGATTTTGCTTCATCGCCCGTGCCCACCACAACGTCTTCAATGAGAAGGTCTGCGGGAGGATTACCAGCGGGAACAGTTACTTCAGGCTTTGTTGCACTCATGTCCTCAACCTATCCGCCAAGAGGGTTCAACTCTCGACCACGAGCCGACTTCCCAAGATAGACCAGATTCCCATTGCATAAAACCACAGGAGAGTCACACTCCCGGGAAGGAACTAATTGTTATGCGCGTGCACGCGTGCGGCGCAAGAGAGGGTCCGCGACTTTCAACGTAACATCAGCCATTTTCAATACTCGCCCAGCAGCGCCTGGTGTTTGCGAATCGATGAGATTGCCCATAACGGACAAAGTGATATCTGCTGCGGTTTGTGTACCCACAGCAATTCGAAGTCCGGGCTTAAGAAGCCATGGATGACCAATGATGAAGCTGAATCGTCGTCCTGTACGCAAGAACGCATCAAACCGTTCTCCAACTTCTTTGTCGTACACCTCTGATGCTGTCACGGGGTCAGCAATGAATTTCTCGACCGCAAGAATTCCAGATTCCAAGCCGTAGTCAATACCTTCGCCATTCATTGGATTCACAAAACCAGCTGCGTCTCCCACCGCGACCCAGCCAGGACCAAAACGACGCATACAGCTCATGGGCAAGCGCCATGCTCGTGGCTTTTCAACGTACTCACCTAGCGACCAAGAATCACGAACAAGTGCGTGATACTGATCAAGCAACGTATTGAGATTCAATTTCTTGAATTCCTTCATGGTGCTCAACGCGCCAACACCAATGTTGACAGTGCCATCACCTGCAGGGAACATCCAGCCGTATCCGGGCACAGCAGTTCCGTGTTCATCGCTCAAACTAAGACACGCCTCAAGATGACGTTCTCCGTGACGCGGTGTTGGTGCGTATGCGCGAATAGCTAGTCCGAATGTTTCATTTGGATCGCGTTCCGCACCGAGGATTTTTGCAGCCATCCCTTGTGCGCCAG
Source organism: Acidimicrobiaceae bacterium (assembly GCA_947446815.1). Taxonomy (GTDB): domain Bacteria; phylum Actinomycetota; class Acidimicrobiia; order Acidimicrobiales; family Ilumatobacteraceae; genus UBA2093. Next base: position 59,971 of record CANFGT010000003.1, on the reverse strand, counting down.
CAGCAAGGATTGTGAACGGTGCGCGATACTGATCGGCGCCAACACTGACTCCGATGACGCGCTGGCCTTCCAATACCGGAAGCGCTTCACTTTCGAATCGCACATCGGCACCACTTGCTATTGCGACATCAATCAAATGATTATCGAATTTCTGACGCGGCCACACTGCTCCATGATTCGGATACTTCGCCGTCGTTGGCCATGAAAGTTCGCGTTCCTTCTTGCCGGCAATCATTCGTAAACCATCGATGCGATGTGCAGCGGAATAATCAATACGCAATTCATCCAGCGCAGCAATGGCACGCGGTGTGAGACCATCTCCACACACTTTGTCGCGACCGTATGGGCCTTTTTCAAAAAGGACGACCTTTAGCCCTGCACGCGCAGCGGTAATTGCTGCAGCTGAGCCAGCGGGCCCACCACCAATAATGAGAATGTCGCACTCCATCGTCCAAGAGCCTGCCAGACAGCGCCTTGAACCACTACCTGCGTACCATGGGTCACATGGCCACCATGGAAATTGCTGACGCAGTCGCACTCATTCGTTCCACCGACACCATGGCAGTGCCATTAGGACCAGGTGTTCCAGGTGGATTCATGCATGCATTGGGTGATCGTACCGATTTCGACAATCTGCAGATCTTCGGAGCCCTCATGCCCGACCTGTACGCCGTTCTCGCCCAGACAGGCGTTCATTACCGCAGCGGCTTCTTTGGACCAGCTGAGCGCTTCCTGAGGGACTCAGGGGCCTCTATCGACTACGTCCCCGCTGACTTTCGTCGATTCGAGCCTGTTCTTGAATGGCTGCATCCCCGCGTAGTCGCCACAGCCGGGTCTCCCCCTGTTGATGGGTGGGTCAGTTTGTCCCTCCATGCTGGTGCGAGCGTGGACGAGATCAATCGAGTGGCAGCCGACCCCGAGCGACTTCTCATTGTGGAGGTCAGTGAAAAGTTTCCCCGAACATTCGGCGTCATGCCCCAACACCCCCATCGCATTCACGTCGATCAGATCGATGCGCTCGTTATCTCTGATCGCGAACCTCTAAATCTGGCCGATGCACCTCCGACAGAAGCCGAGCTCACCATCGCCCAACATGCGTTGTCGTTCATTCGCTCAGGGTGCACCTTGCAAACTGGCATCGGTGGGATACCCAACCAAATTGCAAACTTCTTAGCGCAAGGCAACCTTGGCGACTTTGGTGTTCATTCAGAAATGTTCACAACAGGACTAATGCGATTGCACCAATCAGGAAAAGTCACAAACAACAAGGGCAATGAATTCGATGGATTCTCCCCCACCACATTCGCTGCAGGTATCCCCGAGTTGTACGAATGGTTGCATGAAAACGAAGCAGTGCGATTCCTGCCAGTCAAAGTCGTCAATTCACCCGAACGCATTGCAACCAATCGAAACATGGTGTCAATAAATGGCGCCATCGCAGTCGATCTTTCCGGGCAAGTCATGGCCGACACAATCAACGGCAAACAATTCAGCGGAGTGGGCGGCCACGAAGACTTCGTTGCAGGTCCCGGCCTGAACTTGTCTGGCCGCAGTCTCATTTGTTTACCTTCCACCAGCACGGTGAATGGTGTGCTTACCAGTCGCATCTTGCCGCAGTTCCCAGCCGGCAGCGTTGTAAGTACGCCGCGCCATCAACTTGACGTCATCATCACTGAATACGGAGTCGCAGAACTAGAAGGCCGTTCAATCCGTGAACGTTCGCGCGCATTAGCGATGATTGGCCATCCGGAGTTCAGAGATGAGTTGTTGGCGAATGCGGAGCAGTGGCCGAAGGATTGATTCCCAGTGCGCTATACAGCGCAACGATTGTTAACAGTGCAATTGCGCCGAATGCCGTACCAGCAAAGAGGTCCGTTGGCCAGTGGGTTCGAATCAACCAAGAAGACAATCCCACAATGACGGATGCCGAAGCCACAAGACCCCATGCCACTTTGCGCATGAAAGTTGTGGCTTTCGTGAAGTACCAGGCCATATAACCAAGGAGCGCCACCACATTGGTTGCGTGCCCAGATGGAAACGCCAATTCTTTCGTTCCTAACGCACCCATTCGTGGCCACGATTGCCAAGGGAATTCACGTCCAATTGCCATTTTCGTCGACCCAGCTAACCCTGTCTCAAAAAGCAACACAAGTACGAAGCCCGCAATCGGCGCCCATGAACGTCGGCGCCATGACACCAGCGCGAGAATTGGTAAACAAAAGGAAATGATTGTTCCGCGGAGCCCAAAAATCGCAGTGATTTCGAACACCTTCTTGTTATCCACCAGGCGACGAGCCTCTCGAATGGAGTACCAGTCAAACCATTCAAGCCACGAGCGACCATCTGATTGTGGGCGGACATAGGTCTCGTGAACGAAGCCATGCTGCATGAAAACAAACAGTGTCAATGCCGCAATGAAAATTGTCAACGCAATCACAGTGAATACATATCTGCGGGGGGACAACATCACTGTCTATTTTGCCTCTTGCAACTGCCGCAACGGTGTCACTTGGACTGCAAACCTCAGCGTGATTCTGGGATATTCCATCAGGCTTTGCCGATAGTTCACCTTCGGGCATTTTCTCGGCGGATGTCCTCATGTCACAGCCCTAGAAGCAGTCGCACTATGGTGACAATTATGACCAAGGCACAGGTAACCAAAGACTCCATCGATCTCGGCATCGTGGTGTGCAACATTGAAAACTCCCTCGCGTTCTATCGCGATTTGTTGGGCTTTGAATTGCAAGGAACAATGCCCATGCCCGGAGGCGGAATGATGCATCGCCTGTTGTGCGGCACCACGACTATCAAGCTTGTCAGTACGGATCCATCGCCAACTCATCCCGTCGGCGGGCCCATTACTGCAGCATGCGGATATCGCTATTTCACCATCAGCGTCAGCAATCTTGAAGAAGTGACTCAGGCATGCAAGGAAGCTGGGCGCACGGTGCAAGTGCCTCCGACTGCACTTCGACCTGGCATCACCATCTCCATTGTTGAAGATCCAGATGGAAACCTCGTCGAATTTCTACAAATCGGTTAATTAAATATCGCCGCTTGACGTCGGCGACGAAAACCATGCCGCAAGGCGATTAAAACCTTCGTCAAGGCTGACACGTGGCGTCCACTCAAGTAGTTCACACGTCTCAGTTATGTCGAACCAATGCGAGATTCCTAATTGGTATGCCGTGAATCGCGTGAGAGGTGGTTCATCAGAAGGCTTCAAACGAAACAGCAGTTCAATTACTGCGCCTAAACGCACGGCAGCACGCAAGCCAATATTTTTAGGAGAGTAAGAAACATTGGCAGCAAGGCAAATTGACTTCACAAGGCTCGCCACCGAACGAGGGTCACCATTGCTGACAACGAGTGCCTTGCCATCAAGGTTCTTGTGTACCCCGATGCGTTCTGCCGCAGCGACTAATGCATCTCCAACATTGTCAATGTATGTGGTATCCACAATCGCTTCTCCATGGTTCACCAAAGTCAGTCGCCTCTGTGCTGCGCGTTCAACAATGCGGCCAACGAGTTGCGCATCACCTGGACCCCACACCAAATGGGGTCGAATAGCAACTGCCGCAATCCGCTCATCAGCAAGAACGTTCCGCTCTGCAATTGATTTTGTTTTGGAATAGTGGCCCAACACATTGTCCGTTGCCGGAGGTGAGCTTTCACCCAAAACGGGTGTACGGCTGTATGACACTGACGGCGAGGACACAAACACCACGCCACGGCAATGCGCATTCACTGCGGCATTCATCACATTTTCAGTACCTCGAACATTGATGTCGTGGAATTCATCATATTTTCCGACAAGACCAACTTTTGCGGCCGCGTGAATCACAACATCACAACCGGCGATTGCTTTCGCCAATGCGTCGACATCGCGAATATCGCCCTGAAAAACGGTGACGGGTAAATCTGAAGTTCCCCGTTGAAACACTTGCACCTGATGCCCACGACGAAGAAGACACTCAACCGTTGACGTGCCAATCATGGAGGTCGCGCCGGTTACAAGAACTTTCATCGTCAGCTCAATTGTTCAGATGCCCACACGCCAAGTGCAGTTCGATCAATTTTTGAATTATGTCGTCGATCAACGGGAAACTTTTTCTTGAAAAGGACCGCGACTACTTGAGGCGCAACTTCACGAACCTTTGATTCAATAGAAACGTCAGCAGCACCTTCGGTTTCACCATCACATAAGACAACAACAAGTGATGCATCCGAAGATGTAGGGACTGACACAGCCGCAGCTGTCACCCCTGGCAATACAATTTCCACTCGTTGCTCGATGGGAACAGGCGTGAAGATTTCACCACCCACATTCAGCACATGTGCGACGCGACCCTCAATAAATAAACCACCGTCAACATTTCCTACGTCGCCGGTGCGATGCCATTCCTTGCCGTTGTATTGAATGCGAGCATTGCGATTTCGCTCCCAGTGTTGGTCGTATCCGACTGACAACCAGGGCCCAGTTACAAATACCTCACCGGTCTCCCCTTGTGAGAGAGGCGCCACTTCATCACCGACCGAAAAACCAATGGGGAGAATCAAAATTTCTACACCGGGCAGCGCACGGCCCACCGGTACACCGCGCATTGAAGTTTCATCGCGAACTCCATCGCTCACAATCAACATTTCAGTCATTCCATACGGGCTGAAGACCGATGCGTTCGGGAAAGAACGAGCAACGTCTGCAATAAGAGAATCACTCACCGGAGCACCGGCAGACATCACACATCGAACAGAGCTAAAGATCGCAGATCCCTTAATGACGTTTCGCAAAGGTGCAGGTGCCGCAAACAAAATTGTTCCTCGTACAGCTTCTAATGCATTTTGTAGATTCTCTGCGCTCAATTTCCCGGGCGCAACAACATTGATTTTGGGAAGCGCAACTGCAACTCCCCAAGCAGGCCCGTACAACGCAAACGGAATGTACGCAGCAGCAATGCCATCGTCATCAGTAATCGAGAATTGAGTCTGAATTGCGGTTGCCAGGGCGCGTAATTGCCCATGGGTATAGACAACCCCTTTCGCTGGTCCTGTAGCTCCAGAGGTGTACAGCACTGCGGCTTGCGTCTCGTCAGAAATATGCGGTGGTTCTGCGATTGCAACTGATCGCATCTTCATCATCTCGTCAAGATCAAGACGATGCGCCCGATGGCCAACGTGTAACGCGCGCGCCGCAATGCGAGTTGCACGCACTGTTACCACATATTCAGGACGACTCTCACGCAATGCTCGACGCATGTTTGCGATACCAAGACCAGGGTCTGCAACAACCGGAACTATTCCTTCCGCCCAACATGCGTAGATAAACGCAATTGTTTTGGCTGTAAAGGGCGCAAGTACTGCGACTCGATCACCTGCACTCACACCATCAAGACGCAAATTGCCACGACACTGCGCAACAAGTTCAGATAGTTGTGACCAACTTGTTCGTACTGCATCTTTTGCATCAAAGATTGCGATTGCATGAGGAGACACTGTCGTTCGTCGCGAAATCGCTGCGTTCAGGTCGGCGTTGCCTGCAGCATGTCCGCCCATTGTGGGAGTTCCGCTGTTGTTCAGCCATTCGTGTACTAGATGCGATGCATCCGGATGTTCCGGAGACAGATGCCCGATATCCAACGTGATTGTCTGAGCATGCGGGAAGGTCTTTTGCATATCTGCAAGCACACCGGTATGAAAAACAAAATCCCGAGTTCCCCACATCAGAAGTGTCGGTACTTTCACATCATGTGCACGTGCAGCTATTTCATTGAGAACCACGGCAGAGGTGTGCGAGGGGCTCGTGGGAATATCCGCAACAAAATCCGCAATCGCACGTCGACGAGACGCAGTGTTGTACGGCGCATAATAGGCAGTGCGAATATCACGCGGAATTCCAGCCGTTGGCAAGACGGCACCAACCACAAATGCTTTTGTTTGCGAACAGATTGCATTGCGCAATATTGGCGTGTTGGAAACACGAATCAGACCGGGCACACCTGTCGTTGGAATCTGTGTTCCTGTATTGAACAACACCAGTTTTTCCACACGCTCTGGATGTTGCGTTGCCCAACCTAATGAAACGGGGCCGCCCCAGTCGTGGGCAATCAACGTGACTTGACCCTCCACATTTGCTGCATGCAAAAGAGCATCAATGTCTTCAATACGCGTTGCAAGAGTGCGTGCACCTTCAGGTCGACTTGAATAGCCCATTCCCAATTGATCGATTGCGATAATGCGCCATTCGTCGCCCAGTTCTTTTACAAGATTGCGCCACATATATGACCATGTGGGATTCCCGTGCACACACAGAATCGTTCCTCGTGGCGAGACGGGTGATGACTCTAGAACAGCGAAAGTTTCAACAGTCCCATTGCGCTCAACGTTGTAGTGACGAACCCACGTCGGGTCGATGCCCGGCAACCGCCGAACGTCTTTCACCATTGCAGTTCAACAAAGCTGACGTTTAGGCCTGAGCCGATACCCATGCACAAGATTTTGTCGCCCTCTTTGAAGAGATGCTGATTATTCGCCATTGTGAGCGGAATAGCAGCGGGACCAACGTTGCCGAGTGATGGATATGAAACGGGGACTTTTGCAAGATCGAGTCCAAGATGTGCACACACGCCTTCGGTGTGCACCTTGCTCACTTGATGCAACACATACCAATCGATGTCGTTCAGCCATTTTTCATGCTGTGCGGCTTCAGTGAAGCAGTCGTTTGCTAATGCAATTCCATTTTCAAGAAGTCCACGCGTATCAGTGGTCATTCGATCAAGAGTTCCGATGCACAAATCATGATGCTCTGTCGCAGCGCGAGAGACTCCGCCCACGATGCGATGACCTCCCAAGTCTGCTGGTCCGAGAACCGCTGCAACGGCGCCTGATCCAAGTGTGAGCGATGCAAATTCGGCAAAGACATCTTCGGCAGTGGTGCCTGGCATCTGCAAACGTCGAATGGTCTCTTCTTGTGTGTAACGGCTTCCTTCCCCATCCACGATGAGGACATACCGCACTTGACCAGAGTCAATGAGTTGCGATGCAATCCATATTGCATTAATGAATCCGAGGCATGCATTCGCAAGGTCAAAATTCATTGCAGAGGACGGCAAACCCAGTTGGTGATGCACAGCCGATGCCATTGATGGCTCAAGGTGGTGCTTACACACTGACGTGCTGATGAGTACGTCGATCTCTGATGCCTGCACATTGGCGTTCTTCAGAGCTTCACGACCCGCCTCAGCAGCTACTTGGTCGAACGTGGTTCCCTCTGGCCACCAACGACGGCTCTTTATTCCTGCAACGTTTTCAAGAAGCCCAGGACGGACACCACATGAGGCGTAGGTGTCGGCCAGTTGCTCGTCAATCCATGCAGACGAAACCTCTAAAGGGGCGTCAACGCTCCCCAGTGCCACGAGCGCTGTGTTTTTTGCCGTAAACACAGCGTTTGCCATGACAACTCCTTTTCCTTCAGCCTAATGCGAGACTGCATGAATGGCAGAAGAGATGAAGTACCCCTCGGTATTTGCATGCCCACTTTGTGGGCTTTTCTTCGAAAAGACATCATCTGGCGTGCAATGCACAAATGGACATTCTTTTGACCGAGCAAAAGAGGGTTATCTCAATCTGTTGGTAGGCGGTCGTCTTGCAACATCTGCTGTGCCTGGCGATACACCTTCTTCACTTGCAGCTCGTCGTCGTTTTCTCTCAACGGGAGCGTATGGACCAATTGCACAGACAGTTTCCGACACTATTGGTGACATTGACGGCGCAGTTCTCGATATTGGTTGCGGCGAGGGGTATTACCTGTCACACATTCGCAGTCCACACAAGTTCGGACTTGATATCGCGAAACGCGGAGTACAAATGGCCTCCAAACTTTTGCCCGACGCAGAGTTTGTCGTTGGTACCGCATATCGCCTCCCGGTGCACGCTGATTCGTGCGATGCAGTCTTCAGTATCTTTGCACCACATTCTCTAGACGAATTTCAACGAGTGTTATCGCCGTGCGGACAATGGGTCACCGTGACTCCTGCGGCCCATCACCTTCATCAGATGCGACCGAAGCGCGATGAAAATATTCTGGAACGTGAACGACGGCGGGATGAACCACCAGAACACGCAAGTAACGCCCAGCGCGTGCAGTTTGATCTCAACCTCACAGAAGAATCTGCACACGATCTTTTCTCCATGACACCACTTGTCTGGCAAACCGCAGCTGACGCGGCACCTGTCACGCGCGTCAGCGTTGATGTTTGGGTTGCCTCTGGTTTTAAGTCGTAGCGTTGCGGTAATGACTCGTTTCGATAGCGCTTACTACAAACGTTTTTATGGCAAAGACGGTGCACACGATGAGGAACGTATTGCTGTTCTCGCGTCGGCTGTTCACAACATGTCTGCGTGGTGGGGCGTGGATATCTCTTCCGTGTTGGATGTTGGCGCCGGAATGGGAATGTGGCGCGATTGGTATAACGAGAATCATCCCGATGTGAAAGTTCGTTCTATTGATGTGAGCGAACACGCGTGTGAAACCTGGAACCACGAACTTCGCAACATTGCGGAATGGAAACCACAGGGCAAGTACGACCTCGTGATCTGCCACAGCGTGTTGCAGTATTTGGATAATGCATCGTTTGCTCGAGCCGTGGAAAACCTGGCATCGGCAACACGTTTTGTCATGTATCTCGAAATTCCCACCAAGTGGGATTACGAAAATATTGTCGACCCACGTGGAACCGACTTGCAGGTCTACAAGCGCAGCGCAGCCTGGTATCGCAAGCAGTTAGCCCCATACTTCACCCAAGTCGGTGCAGGGTTTTGGACCCCCATCAATGGGTTACCGATGTATGAACTCGAAGCGAGCCGCTAACTATTTTGATGATGGGCGAAAGCGATACAGCGCGTTGCCTTGACCTGTGTCGTGGAAGACCACTTCAACGGGCATTCCCACAGTCACAGTTTCAACATCACAATCAACGATGTTCGTCATAACGCGTGGACCTTCTGCAAGTTCAACATATGCAACGACAAATGGGCCAGATTCCTTATAGGCCATTGCACCCTTACGAATAACAGTGAAGCTATAGATAACACCCTTCCCGCTTGCATCAAATGTTGAAACATTCTCTGTCCAACACGATGGGCAATGACGACGAGGGAACCACAACACGGTGTCGCACTCATTACAACGCTGTAACTGGAAACGACCTTCGGCTGTTGCAGCCCAGAAAGCTGCATTGGCCTGAGTGACCGTTGGTGCGGGATTAGGCAAAGTGCTCATGCGTCTTCCTGTCCGAGAATAAGAGTGACGGATCCATGACGCGAGCCAAGGCTTCCACCGGTGCCATGCGCAAGCGCAATCTGTGGGTTCGGCACTTGCACTGCAGGATGCGCTTCACCGCGTAACTGACGCACTGCTTCGATCACTTTGGTGATGCCGCCACGATTTGAAGGATGGTTGTTACACAATCCGCCACCGTCAGTGTTGAACGGCAACTTGCCAAACGGTGCGACAAGCCCACCATCAGCAACGAATGCGCCACCCTTGCCCTTCTCGCAGAAACCAAGATCTTCAATCGTCTGTAACACCGTGATGGTGAAGCTGTCGTAGATCGATGCGTAATTGATGTCTTTCACATTGACACCAGCTTCCGCGAATGCCTTTGGTCCGGACCACACAGCACCGGTGTGCGTGAGATCAATGCGACCGTTGTTGGTGTGCTTGACGGCTTCACCATGGCCGAGAATTTTTGCGTTGGTCTTGCCGAGCTTCTTTGCAATCTCTGGCGAGACGATGACCAAAGCGCCACCGCCGTCGGTGACAACGCAACAATCGAGACGATGTAACGGGTCTGCCACCATTGGTGAATTCAAAACTTCGTCGACAGTGACAACCTTTTGCAGGAAAGCATTTGGGTTGTACTGGGCGTGGATACTTGCCGCGACTTTGATCTCTGCAAGTTGTGCAGACGTGGTGCCGAATTCATACATGTGGCGTTGTGCCGCAAGTGCATACGAATGCGGAGCGCCCATCATTCCCCACACCTGCTCAAATGCCGATTCTGGTCCTGGGGTGAAAGATGGACCTTGCCAGCCGCTCTTGGGTTTTCCAGCGAGTGTCACCAATGCGACATTGCACTTCCCCGCTGCGATTGCTGCTGCAGCGTGGCCGACATGCGCGAGGTACGACGAGCCACCCGTCTCGGTGCTGTCAACGTAGGTGGGGTTGATATTGAAATAGTCAGCAAGTGTCAGCACACCAAAGCCAGCTGTTCCATCGCAGAACAATGCGTCGACGTCTTCCATGCCAAGACCGGCATCGGCAAGTGCGCCGCGTGCGACATCAATGTGAATTTCCCACACGGTGAGGTCAGGAAGATCTCGTCCTGGGTGTTCATAGATGCCGGCGATATATGCCGCGCCGCGAATACTCATAATGCGCTCATTCAGTCGAAATGTGGGGACTCACTATTAGAACAGGTGGACATATTTCCAACTCGTGTTCAACGCCCCAAACGCCGTGTGAACTTCGCCCGTGAAAACCAAAACCCCCGACCCGTGGAGGCCGAGGGTTTCAGATCTTTGGAAGTGCAATGCCACTGCTGGCATCCACTACTGGTGGCGGGGACAGGATTTGAACCTGTGACCTTCGGGTTATGAGCCCGACGAGCTACCGGGCTGCTCCACCCCGCGTCGTAGTTAGACCCTTACCGTACAAGGGCAATCGCACGCTTCCAACCTGCCCAGGGGTCACCCACGGCGTACTGTTGTAGCGATGTTCGCAAAAGCCAAGAAGACCCGCCAGGCCGTGGAGGCTCTGCAGGCCGAGGTCTCTTCGCTACGTGAGCAGGTGGCAGAGCAATCGGCACAGGCAATTTCTGAACGTGAAGCAGCCCGGTCAATTGCCGAGCGCATTGCTGGTTTAGAAGCGCGAGTGTCCGGAATGGGCTCAGAGTTGTCACGCCAGTTGCACGAGTTAGGTTCTGAAATTGAAGAACTCAGCAAGCGCGCAGACGATGCTGGCGTCGCTGAAGTTGTTGAAGCGCTGAAGAACGCACAGACACGACTTGCAACAGAGCAAGCGCGTTACCAAATTACTTTCCGCCAAGATCTCGCCGATCTGGCAAATCGTTTACTGCAACGCGCTCGCTAAGCGCGAATCACTTAATGGCGGTGAGTGCCTTTTGCACCAACGTACGTGCTTGCATTGTCTTTGACTGATACGTGGCGAAGTCCGGTGGGTTCTTTGCCAACGCAGCATCTGCTTCAGCAAACAAACGATCTGCCTGTTGCAACATTTGCTTTGCGGTCAATCCTGAACCTGATGGAACAGTCGTAGTTGGCGATCCAGGAATCGTGGTTGACGTAGAACCACCCGTTGTTCCACCAACTCGGTCACCAAGATTCATACTGAATCCAGGGAAAAGCTGTGCAATGACATCCGTGAGGCTGTTACCAATCACCGACTTGCCGTTGTAACTAGCCAACACCTTGCGAACAAAGATCTGCTTTGCGTCAGCACCATCGGGCAATACATACATCGGCCGCAAGTAAATGAGACCACGTCCTACGGGTACTAATTGCAAGTCGCCATACATCACTCGTGAACCACGTTGGTCCAGTGGTGTGATTGTCTGCGAGATCGCAGGTTCGCTCTCAAACTCTGCGGCAACAGTTGCTGGACCAGGGGGCAATGGAGTTTGCACGTCGTACACCGTCAACTTGCCATATGTCTTTGGATCACTCGACACCACCATCATCGAACGCAATTCCTTACGACTGTCGTCCGAAGAGAATGGAACGAATGGGCGAATCATGGAGAACTCGCCAACAGCAACCTGCGTGCCTGGTGCGTGGAAGATGGAGTAATAGGGACTAAACCGTGTGCCAAGAGAGTCAGTGGCGTTGATGGAATCAACCGCACCAGCTGCCGTCGTGGCGCCGGTGGCGGCGCTGGCGGTTCCAGAAGCACTTGCCTCTGGCGCAGACGCAGGAGCCTGAGCAACGGTCCAGGCGGCATCTCGGTTGAAGAACAACGTTGCGTCGTCAAACTGGTAGCGGCCATACAGATTGGTTTGCACACGGAAGAGATCTTCTGGGTAACGGAAGTGCGCAGCAAGAGCCGCAGGCACTTCTTTTTTGTTCGTGAACAACTTGGGGAATGCCGATTTCCACATCCGTGCAATCGGGTCCTTCGTATCCATGAGGTACAAGGTCACTTTGCCGGTGTATGCATCCACGACTGCTTTCACACTGTTGCGAACGTAATTAAAGGAATGATTCAAACCACTGCTATCACTCAACTGAGAAATGTTCGCGGTTTCTGCATATGGATAGCGATTCGTTGTTGTGAATGCATCGATGACCCACTGCACGGTGCCGTCGACAACGACAGGGTATGGATCTGAGTCGAAGTGCAAGAACGGCGCGATTTTTTCAACACGACCGCGGACATCACGTTGCAGAAGAATTTGGGAATTGTCCGTAATCAGGTTTGAGCCGAACAGATTGAATTCGCCGAAGTTGATTGCTAGTGCCAACTTGCGAATTGCACTGTTGAAACGCACACCACCGGTACCGGCATACGGCTTTGACGTGGTATTCGGGCAAGCCTGTTCTTTTTGTGAGGTATTAACTACTGAATAATCAGCAAGACCATCACCGAAATACAGCTGTGGCGTTGTGACTTTGAGGTCTACATACGAGGGTCGGCCATCATCGGTTGCAACACTTGCAGGCGCTGCGATGACACCACATCCATGCGTATACAGAAGGTGACGTGATACCCATGTGCGGTTCGGAATACCTGCAGCGTTCAGTTCACGTGACGCAACAAGCACCTGTTGTACTCGCCCATCAATTGAGTAGCGATCAACGTCTAGGTCATTGACGCCATAGAAGGAAGACAAGCCTTGGTCAAGTGCAAAACGGTCTTTCATCTGCACTGGATCAAGCTGACGAACATCACGCAAAGAAGATTCATTCGCCGACACGTCATCTGCAGAAATTTCAGCGAAAGTGCTCTTCACTCGCTCTACTTTGTCGACGCCCATCGCCAACTTCGTGGCTTGAATGTTCCGCTGGATATATGGAATCTCTCGTGTGCTGACGTTTGGCTGCACCACGAATCGCTGAATGATTGCTGGATACACCGTGCCGGCGACAAGCGCAACCACGACCCACAGACCAACGGCCATGACAGGCAAACGCCAGCCGCGTTGGCGGATGTTCCACAGCAGGAGGACAGCCACTGCAAGCGAAACAAGAATCATCAAGTTGAGCGCAGGCAACTGCGCTTTGACATCGGTGTATAACGCGCCTCGAACAACACTGCGCTGTGACGAAGTCAATTCATACTTTGATAACCAATAGTTGGCCGCGCGCAACAATGCCGCACCTGCAAGTAGCACCGACAGATGCACCTTTGCCTGGGGCGTGACTCGTTGAACGCGATCTTGCGGTCGGATGCTTCCATTGATGAAGTGAAACGCCGTGACCACCACGATTGCCAACACAAGCATTCCGAATGTCCAAGCAACGACAAATTGTGCGAAGGGAAGTCGGAAGACATAGAAGCCAACATTTGCTTTGAACAGGGGGTCACCGACTGCAAACGCTTGACGATTGCGGAACATCAACCAGTCTTGCCACTCTGACGATGCTGGCAATCCAAGCATGAGTCCGATGACAACTGCTACTGCGATACGAAGCTTTCCGCGGTTCTTTGCAGTTGCTTCACGAATGCGAATAACAGTTTGATCTTCAGGCGTATTGGGAAGAGTAAGGGGTGCGACCTTGTCTGCAATTAACAAGTTGACGAGAACAAATACAAAACAACCAATGGTGAAGATGGCAGCAAGTTCGGCTTTGCTGCGCATGATGCCCCAGTACACATCGCTACGACCGACACTGTCGAACCACAACACGTTCACATAGAACGAAGAAAGACTTTTTGCCGAAAAGGCCAGCAACAGCGCAACTCCGATGACCGCCGATATGACAATCCGGCCTCGCGATGGTTTCCCAAAGTTGGGAACTCGAAAGGTGGGGCCGCCAGGACCGCGAGGAGGAAGATCTGAACTGTTACGCACGCATCAGGACGCTAGTCCTGAACGGGGCAAACAAGACAGCGGCACCCAGGATGCGCCGGTGGCAATGCGTGCCCTGTGGGGAAATCTTCGCCCTTCGCAACTGAGCCAGCGAGTGAATTGTCCTCGCACTCACTGCAGCATTCTGCGTTGGGGTCGACCATCCAACTGATGCGTGCACCTGGCTCAAGCGCCAAGAATCCACCCTTGCTATATGACGAACATGCGATGTCATCCACCTGCTGATCGATGAGTTCGGTCTTCCAACGGCGATAAACATCCCGCATCAGGCTTGCAAGAATCTCGCGATCGCCTTCTGCTTCGCCGATTGCAATACGGGCATCTTCACGGAATCCCGCTACCAGGCCAGCGGTAATTGTGTCCTGAACATGCGTGGAAACAGCCTTCTGGGTCACGCGCCGACTTGAACCACCTGATGACTTCACCGACTTGGCGCCTGCTCCTGCTGCGGTCATCGTGTCTTCTGCAATGGCTGTTGCATAACGAACCATCTGTTCCTCGGGCGTACCCAAGATTGCATCGATCTCTAATGATGAACGCTTCCCACGCAGATGCTCCAACACATTGTTTTGCTCATCGGCAAGAACTCGCTTGAGTTTGCGAGCCATCGTGACAACGAGTCCTGAAAGAACTTCGTCGCGTTCGGCGAAGCGGGCAGGATCTGCAGCGATAATCGCCTGCTTTGTCTTGGCCTTCTTCTTCTCTGTCTTCTCAACAACGTGCGCTGATGCAACCACTTCTGCGGCCTTTGCTGCAACCTCTGCAGTGCTACCAGCACGAAGCTTGGCGAAAATGTCGTCTACTCCAGAGGAGCCCTTTGCTGGCTTCTCTTCCACGACAGGTATTGCGGCAACTGCTGGCTCTTCGGCGACTGCGGGAACAAATACTTCAGGAACTTCATTTTCACGACGCCCACGGCCAAACAACGACACAACGTTTGTTTGTGTTTCATCAGCAGATATCTCTTCAATTTCTGGAAGCTCAATGTGTGCCTCGCCGAATTGTGCCAAGCCGTGCACTGGATGATCCGCAGAAATTACTGGAGTTTCAATAATTTCTTCGATGGCTTCAGCAATGACATCTTCCATTGCTTCAACAACTTCATCAATGATTTGTTCTGGCTCTGCAACTTCCGGAGCAGGAATTTCAATCACAGCATCGATCGTGATTTCTGTGGCAACGACTTCTGCAGTGTCATCATCAAAAATAACGGTGGTCGACACTTCTTCCAGCACTTCCACTTCAGTCACTTCAGCAGTTTCATGGTCAAACATCTTGACGCCAGGATGCTCAGGGTTCACGATAGGAATTGGGCCGGTTGTTGGAGACAAATCCACAATGAATTCAGGCTCATCGTGTGCATCTGTCAGCCCATTGAGCACATCTTCGCTCGCAAGGCGAGCACGTTCAAATGCATTTAGCAATCGATCACGACCATGCAGCAACTGTTCAATTTGTCCACGCGCTGCATCCCGACGACGCGACAGCTCTGACAAAACTTTTTCACGATATGCGCGAGCTTCGTTGACCATGTCACGGCCTTGCTGCTTGGCCATATCAATTTCAGACTCGGCATCATGTACTGCATCTTCATTAATGCGCGCTGCTTCGATCATGGCTGATTCACGAATACGAGCGGCATCTTCGGCGGCATCTTTTACAAGGCGAGTTGCAGACTCTTCTGCACGATCACGAATCTGAGTACTTGCGTCACGAGCGGTCGTGAGAACACGCGCCGCCTCTTCACCTAGCAATGTCGTAACGGTTTCCTCATCAAGACGGCCAGGAGCAGACATGCCCCGCGTCTGCATTGTGCGCAACTCATTTTCAAGAAAGCGTTCACGCTCTTGGAGGCGGGCAAGCTCGGCAGCGACCATGCGCAAGAAATCGCGCACTTCACCTTGGTCAAACCCGCGACGGTTGGTGGGAAACGATGCCGAACCCACCGCGGCTGGCGATGAAGGGTCGGGACGTGAGAATGAAATAGCCATGACACCTCCACAGTACGGTGCCTCAGGGGGTCAAAAGTGGGATTATCCACAGGCTGTTCGCATCAGCCAAGCCTTATGGTCATTGGGAGAACCGTTATTTGACGGTCGCGGGCAGTGCCACTCCACCATTCTTGCGAAGCTCTTTCAGAGCAGCATCCAAGGTGGCCACTTGCACAATGCGCACTCCCGCTCCGGCAGCTTTTCGAGCCGCCTTCATTTCTTCAGGAGACTGACCAGCCGGAACAAGAAACAATGTGGAACCCGAATCTCGCACTGCGATGGCCTTTTGCTCCAGTGCCCCAATTGCGCCGACATTCTGATTCTCGTCCATCGTGCCCGTTGCCGAGACACGACCCTTCCCCATGAGGTTTCCTGGGGTCAGCTCGTCAAGTAATGCCAAAGTGAATGCGAGACCTGCCGAAGGCCCCCCAATGTCAGTCGTGGTGATATTGACCTCGAAAGGCAAACGCGTCACCCGTGTATCTGCAGGGATGAAGCCAATGATGGGTCGCTCATCATCTGGGTTTGCCATCACCGTCACCGTGACAATCTGCGATTTCCGTTTGTTGGGATCCTCGGTCGGCGCGACGAATGGCAACACCGTGAGCTTGATGCTGTCACCTACTTTGTGTTTCTTCAGTTCAACACCAAGTCGAGACAGCGTTGGTGTTGCCACCCCGTTGAGGTGTGTGATCTGTTCTCCCACCTGCAAATTGACACAAGCTGAATTAACAGACGGTGCACCTTGACACACCAATTCCTCAATAAGGACGGGACCTTCTTCAAGTTTTGCACCTAAACCCAATTTGCTCATCGCAACGTATTCTGCAATTTGCTTTGCGCCAGTCATTGCTTGAAATCCCAGTCGTCGCGAGGAAGTTGGAGTCTGTTGCCCAAAATGCTCCACATACGTGTCAACGCGTACATGAGGGTCAATCCACCCGAGAACAGAATCCAACGCAGACAGTTGTCCACCAAATGCCGTGACGAATCGAATGCCGTTATCTGCGACGTATCGCTTCGGTACCGCGGCACCTTCATGCGTCGGCGCAAACCCAATACGAGGAGAGACAGCCATTGCTTCACCTGGCGCAAGCTCCCACCGTTGAATCCGCACAGCAGCCATCACGAGAATGCACAGCAGAATCATCCAGGAAACCGTGATGAGAGGAAGAGCGATACGCAAAGTGCGAAGGTCCGCAGACGTCGATGGCTGCGGGAGGGGTACGCTTTCCTCGTTCATGAGTTCTTCGGTCATTTCTCTGTCACTCCTGTCGACCTCGACAACTGGTGTCGCTGTGCGCGCCATTTGGGTGTTAGCACTGGCACTACTCGCTCTCTGGATTGTCGACCGCATGAAGCCTGCCACGCCACGACGCCCTATTCCTGTGCGGGTCGACAACAAATTCACCCCGATGTACCGCGAACCTGACCAGCAACAGCGTCGCAGGGCAATTTTCAATCTCTCTGCAGGGGCTCTCATCCTTGGTGCGCTCGTTGCGTGCATTGTCGGCTTCATGCTCACCATCGCCCTTGAGCTGGTGGGCGGACTTCTGAAGACATAGCCGTGTCCGTCGATGAACGCTTCGCAATCATCGAAGCTGGGTTTACAGGCAACACCTTGGCGGCCATCGGTGGATTGTCTTCATCAGATGGGTCCGTTCGCGCAAGTGCACTCCGTGCCCTTCATCGGCTTCACGAACTGACGTCTGAACATCTCGTTGCTTCTCTCATCGATACTTCCGCTGAAGTTCGACGCACTGCAGTGGAATTTGCCGCGCCGTTTCTCAATGTTGTCTTTCACCAATTGATTGACGATGAAGATGTATTCGTTGCTGAGATGTCTGCATGGTCGCTCGGGGAACGTAGTCCTATCTCCGATGATGAAATTGAAACACTGATTCGATGTACAACAACACACGAGGAAGCCATTGTGCGTGAGGCCTGTGCCGCCGCTCTCGGATCCATCGGCGACGAACGTGGTTTGCCCGCAATACTTTCTGCCTGCGCTGACAAGCCTGCCGTGCGACGCCGTGCGGTATTGGCGCTTGCACCTTTTGAAGGCGAAGCAGTTGATGCAGCACTTGCAGTTGCGCTTGAAGATCGCGACTGGCAAGTGCGCCAGAATGCAGAAATTCTTGTTCATCCTCGCGATTAGCGAGTCATTTTCTTCAATGCAATCAGGCGTTTTTTCTCGCAGTTGTCGTGCACAAAACAATCAGATAGATGATCATTAATCATTCCCATTGATTGCATGAATGAATACATCGTGGTGGGTCCAACATATTTCCATCCGCGCTTCTTCAAATCCTTAGATAGTGCAATGGCAGCAGGTGAAGTCGTTGCAAGACCCGATGGATGAGACGAGATTCCATCTCTACCGAATTCATTTGAAGATGCGAATGACCAAATGTGTCGTGCGAGCGAACCGGTTTCTTCTATGAGTTCAAGTGCGCGTGAGGCGTTGTTAATCGTTGCTTCAATTTTTCCGCGATGACGAACAATTCCTGCATCGTTCATCAATCGATTGATGTCCTTCTCCGTAAAACGTGCAACTGCATCCATGTCAAAGTTGGTAAAGGCCGCACGAAAGTTTTCGCGCTTCCGTAAAATTGTGAGCCAACTCAGACCCGATTGAAATCCTTCAAGGCAGATCTTCTCGTAAAGGCGCTGATCATCGATGACAGCGACTCCCCACTCCATGTCGTGATATTTCTGATACGGAACATCATCGCCAGGCCACCAACATCGCAGTTCTCCTTTTGTCGTTGGTCGTAACCATTCAAGAGAAGTCATTAGTTCTCGATCCAATTCTTCATCGTTCGAATTCTTCATCGTTCGAAATGATTCGAGTAGGTCACCGAACCGACCTGGATGGAATACGTGCTGTAGAACTCATCGATCCCACGTGCCCGTGCCGCCACATGCTCAGGATCATCTCGCCACGCATTGTGCGACTCCTGATTTGCAAACGTCACCACCGTGACGCGTTCGCCATCGGCTGCTGTAAAAGTCTTGGAGTCGACAAACCCGGGCATATTGCGAGCCAATTCAGCGATGTGGGGAGCCAACGCTCCGTATTCCTCGCCTGCCCCATCAACGAGCCGATTACGAAAGATGGTGATGATTTCAGGACCTGAGGACGTCATTTCCCCAGTGTTTCATGTCCGCGAAGGGTCGCTCCGAGTTATTTGTCATCTGCAAATAGCGATACGGTGACCTCATGTCGAAAGAATCATCGGTCCCTGGGTTTACAACGACGCGATTGATTCTCGTCCTCGGAGCTCTTGCAACGGCCACCATGCTCGCAAACCTTGAGACCTCCATCATCGCAACTGCATTGCCAAAAATTGTTGGGGACTTCAAAGCGTTTGAGAGTTTCGCGTGGGTGGGCACCGCGTACATCGTGACCTCGGCAATCTCTACACCGTTGTTAGGCAAATTGTCCGACCTCTACGGCCGTCGTCGCATCTTTCAAATCACGATGTTTATCTTCTTAGTTGGTTCCTTCCTCTGTGGCGCCGCAGGTTCGATGGGGCAGCTCATTGCAGCACGTGCCTTCCAAGGACTCGGTGGTGGAGGTATTCAAGCTCTCTCATTCGCAGTAATTGGCGACATCATCCCACCACGTGATCGCGGTCGATACATGGGTTACTTCACTCTCGCCTTTGTTGGCTCTGCAGTTCTCGGACCGTTGGTCGGTGGTTTCATCATTGACCACTACTCGTGGAAGTGGATTTTCTGGATCAACGTCCCATTCATTCTCATCGTGGGCACCATTACGCACTTCGCACTCAAACTTCCCTTCAGACGCAAAGAAGCAAAACTTGACTTCCTAGGTGCCGGCCTCTTGTCGTTCACCATTGCATCGCTCATGATTGGGCTCGAAGAAGGTCGGAGTGGATGGACAGAAACACGTGTTCTCGTCCTCTTCGGAATGGCAATCGTTGGACTCATTACATTTATTTTCGCCGAACAACGGGCCGCGGAACCAATGATCCCGTTGCGATTGTTCTCTAACAAAGTTGTCTTTCGATCAGCGATGTTAGGTATGTGTGCAGGCACGATTGTGTACGGGTCAGGGTCGTTCCTGTCCTTGTATTTCCAAGATGCACTCTTCGTCTCGCCCACGAATTCAGGGCTCCGCTCCCTCCCCCAAATGTTGGGAGTTACCGTGGCCACCTTCGGCGTTGGACGATTGATCTCGACTACTGGTCGGTACAAGCCGTTTCCCATCATCGGCTCTATTTGCGCAACGTTTGCACTCGTTGCTATCGCACAGATCAATGGTGAAACAAAATATCTCTACCTCGCCATTCCAATGGTCTTTATGGGATTTGGTGCCGCATCAATCTTCACTTCCACGTCTATCGCAAGCCAGAACGGTGTGGAATTTCAAGACCTTGGTGTTGCCACTGCAACAGTGATGTTCTTCCGGTCGCTTGGCGGTTCATTCGGACTTGCAATTTTCGGAACAATTCTGAATTCAACGATTCGTCACGAGATACCGATGCGCCTCGCCAACATTGCGCCCGAAGATGCATCTAAATTGATTCGGGCACCAGAAAAAATTAAAGAATTAGCAACCATTCCACGCCGCGCAGTTGTCGACAGTATTGCTCTCGGTGTCAGCCGCATCTATTGGTGCTGTGCTGCAATCATGTTGATTGCGATTGTTCTTGCCCTGCTGCTGCCCGAGATTCCTCTGAAGCAACGCGCTGGTCTGTCAGATGCGCTCGAAGACACTGCACCAGTTCATTAATTGACAATCATCTCAGAAGCACTGAAAAGACTTCAAGAAACGCTTTGTTACTTCGGTGATGCAATCAAGACAGGGATGACTCGTGTTGTCTTTGCTTTGTATTCGTTATATGTAGGGAACACAACTGCAGATCGCTCCCACCATTCTTCGCGTTCATCCCCCGAGACCTCACGCACCGTAAACGGTTGGGCCTCGGGACCATCTTGAACAAGCACTTCTGTGGGATGCGCAAGAAGGTTGCTGTACCAATCGGGGTTCTCATCGGAACCACCACGTGATGCAACAAGTGCATATGAACCCTTATGTTCGACTCGCATGAGCGCAATCTTGCGCACATTCCCAGACTTTGCTCCTCGCATCGTCACGATGATGACGGGGATGCCAGTTTCACGCAGTGTGTTTGCTTCCTTCCCAGCAGATGCCTCATATTCTTCAATCTGGTCGCGTACCCACGCGCTAGTACTTGGAACATATGTGCCTTCAAGATGAGCCATATGAGCAGTGTAGAGGCGCCAATTCGTCGCAAAAGGTACGCCTTCGTACTCATCTCTAGATACCGTGAATGTGTGAGCCCTTCTGATTCGCCTTCTCTCATGCGGTGCCCCGTCAACACGACCGTCACCGAATTGACTGAACACATTCGCCGAGATGGCGGTGTTGTCATCGAAGGATTGTTGACACCGCATGAGACCGACGCACTTCATGATCAGCTGCAGCCCCATGTGGAACGCCGATCACCTGGATTTCGCGAAGATGCAGGCGATGATGAGTTCTACGGTCGTCGGACAGTCCGAATTCAAGGTCTCGCGGCAAAGAGTCGCCAATTTGTTGATTCCGTTCTGTTGAACGAAATACTTCTTGGAATTGCAGACAACATCCTGTTGCCACACTGTGGCAACTACTGGATGAGCCAATCCGAAACCATTTACATTGCACCAGGCAATCCAGCACAAGCACTTCATCGCGATGACATCAACTGGTCGTTCGCTGCACGAACCGGCATCGATCTACAAATGTCCACACTCATCGCGCTCGGCGATTATGACGCAGAGGTTGGTGCCACGATGGTGGTGCCCAATAGTCATCGTGGAGGTTACGACGCTCCGATTGATTCTTCACTCGCTCGGCCAGTTGAGATGAACCCTGGCGATGCACTGATTTATCTCGGCAGTTTGGCGCACGGTGGCGGAGCCAACAACAGCACAAACCGCATTCGCAAAGCTCTCTACATTGGTTTTCTCTTGGGCTGGCTCACACCAGAAGAAGCAGTTCCATTGGCCATCCCGCTAGAAGTTGCACGAACCTTGCCAGAACGTGCACGTGGACTCCTCGGACTTTCCAGTGTGCGCGGCAACATCGCAACAGAAGGTGTTGAGTCTTTTACTCAGCTATGGCAACTCGATCGAGATCATCTTGAACAACTCGATGGAGCATTCATCCAGCACTGACGGCTCAGTCATTTCTATTTTCCACCCGACAGCATCACCTTGTTCGCAACCTCTGCGAGCAAACCAATGCGCTCTGTTTTGTGACCATTGGCAGGAAGGCTCAAGGTAAATCCATCAACGCCGGCGTTGAGGAACACCTCCAACTTCTCGCCGACCGTATCGGGATCACCGAACAAGATGAATCCCTTCATCATTTCGACAACATCACTATTCCAGCCCTTGGCTACAGCAATCTCTTCGAGATCTTTCTGTGCTTCTTCCATCGTGGGAGCGACACAGACCATCTGTTGCTTCGTCACCTTGATCTCCGAACGATTACGACCAAGGCGTTCACAATGCGCATCAAGCGCCGCGAGACGCTCAACGACTTCCTCGAGAGTGCGCGAGGTGAGGTTTGATTCGTCTGCATATTGCGCCACCATGCGCAGCGTCTTCTTCAAACCGCCTCCGCCAATCATGATGGGAATACGCGAGACTGGCGCCGGGACGTTCACAGCATCAGTTGCTTGATAGTGCTTGCCCTTCAATGTGGCCTTCTCGCCACGCAACATCGGAATGATGATTTGCAATGCTTCTTCAAGTTTTTCAAAACGATCCGTAAAGGTTCCGAATTCATATCCAAGTTGATTGTGTTCGAGCTCAAACCACCCCGCACCAATACCAAGCGTGGCGCGACCATTCGAAACAATGTCAAGCGCTGTCACAGTCTTCGCAAGCAGCGTTGGATTGCGATACGTGTTTCCCGTTACCAATGCAGACAAACGCACCTTGCTGGTGTGCTGAGCAATGGCCGAAAGAAGCGTGTAACACTCGAACATTGGCTCATCCGGTGTTCCGAGTCCGGGCAATTGGTAAAAGTGATCCATCACGAGAACGCGATCAAACCCCGCCGCCTCTGCGGCTTTCGCTTGAGCGATCACGCTCTCAAAAATCTGATGACCCGTTGTATTGGGGTATGTGAAGTTGGGGATTTGATAACCGAGGCGTGTCATGGCTTGTCCTTTTTGTTGAGATTCTTTTCTACCCATGTATTTGGGAATTCAATGCCGTTGTAAGTCTTTATGTAGGACTCGCGGATGGAATAACCCATTTTCAACAAGAGACCCAGAGCTAATAACGATGCATCGGACTGCACTAAGAGCTTCCCCGCTTGCATTGCGTGTTTCTCCAATTGCTCGATGAGAGAAGTACCTATTCCCGACCGTTGGTGGTGTGGCGAGACATAGAGAAGGTGAATCTCTGTCATGTCATCATCAGAAATTTCAATGTTGCCGAAGCCGACGACAGATCCATCTATTTCGGCAACAAGGGCAATGGTGTGTTTGATGGCAAGACCGATTGATTCCTTGCTAAACCCACTTGACCAAGCATCAATCTGTTCATTTGAATAGTGCTGTCCGAGATTTGCACGGATGCCTTCTTGAATAAGACTGCGGATGACACCTGAATCATCCTCAATGGCAGACCGTATATTCACAATGGATGTTCGTTAATACGGTTCGACCGCAGGTGCAATCGAGGCATCGCCCGTCATACGCGCACGAGATGTTTGTCCACGCTTTCCTGCCGTGACAAGGCCCGTTACCCCGGCGAGTCCCATCGTGGGCATGTTGCCGTACACAGTTTCAACAGTGCTATCTGAGAGAACAATTGTCTCGTGGTAAATACCGACAGAACCGTTATCGCGCACCCGTTTATTGAATGCTCGCCATGCCGGAAGATGAGCTGCGTCTTTCATTTTTGAATACGCATCTAGTTTTTCGTAGGACTCCCAGTATTGCCAAACAAGAATTGTCTTCCCTGAAATGAAAGTGCTTGGTTTTCCCACAAGTCCAAGCTCCCGGTTCTTTTGCAATTCAATCAGCATTCGTGGCATTGCCACGAAAACTGGAAACCACTTCCACACTTGCCACAAGCGGTTGAATCGCATTCCAATCAGAAAAAGAACTTTGCCGTCTGCACCTGCATCGGCAGTAAATCTTCCTTTATTCACTTTCGCCATATCAGGACAGTAATTGCCTAAGAGCTGACGAGCGTGAATTACAGGGTGTAGCGGTACACATTTGTCTCGCGCTGCACAAATCCAAGATGCTGATACAAACGATTCGCCGCTTCGCGAGAAGGACGAGATGTGAGGTCAACCGTGACTGCGCCACGAACACGGGCTTCATCAATAGCCGCCGTGTTGAGTGCTTCACCTACACCGTGACCGCGCGCTGAACCATCAACAACAACGTCCTCAATCCATGCACGTAAACCGGTGGGAATTCGAAATGTTGCCAGTGTGAGCGAGCCCACAATTTTCCCATCCACGCGAGCAATGAAGAGTACTGATGCTTCAGAAGAAACAATCTCCTGTAATTCATTCGCAGTTGGAGGCGGGTTCGAAGAAGAAAGTTGTGGAATCAGCATTTCAAACGCCGCAATGAGCTCTGGCGTGACTTCGGTGGCCCGTTCAACAACGACTGACATGCCTCCCACCTTGCCACAAGATGAACAAATTCCAACGTTATTGACCGGAAATCCAGGAATTTCATGTGGCAAAAAGGGCGGTAGATTTTGACGTAATGACGGCATCAGATCACGTCCGCTGGTTATCAAGCCCTACGCTTCACAACCCCACGGTCATCGCCGCGTTTAGCGGTTGGAATGATGCGGCCGATGCGGCAAGCACCGCAGTGCGCACACTCATTGATGCGTGGCATGCAGAACCTCTTGCCGAGATTGATCCTGAAGAGTTCACAGATTTCGCCACGATTCGCCCATCGGTCCGACTTGAAGATGGCATCACTCGTTCCATTGTGTGGCCAAAGGTCAGTCTGTGGCATGCAAACACACCGGGTGCAGATGTGATCTTGATTCTCGGACCAGAACCAAGCTTGAAATGGCGCTTGTTCGCTGAGCAGATTGTCAGTGTTGCAACTCGTTTTGAAGCAGCGATGGTTCTCTCGCTTGGTGCGCTCATCGCCGAAGTGTCCCATCGTGGAGACGTGCAAGTCATGGGCACTGCAAACGACGATGCCACGATTGAGCGTTTTGACCTCCGCCGTTCTCAATACGAAGGCCCAACCGGCATCCTCAGCATCTTGCATGACGGATGTGCACAAACTTCGATTCCATCCGCTTCTTTATGGGCCGCAGTGCCCGCAATTGCTTCGCAAATTCCTTCGCCCAAAGCCGCCAATGCCCTGATTGCTCGAGCAGGTGAAATCATCGGAACGCCTGCACCATTGGGCGCACTTCATAACAAGATTGTTGAATACGACAATCGAGTTGAAGCAATGATCGAAGATGATGAAGATCTTCGTGAGTACGTTGAGCGTATTGAGACACTCGGTGAAGATGCGTTCGGACTTGATAACCCCAACCAACTTGAATTCGACTTCAGTGATTCAGATGATGACAATGACGCCGAAGAAGACATCGACACATTGGTTGATGAAGTCGAGCAGTTCTTGCGCGACCAAGACGGTCAGTAACCGCTACATACCTTCTTCGCCGCGCCACATCTGTTCACGAGGCGAATCAAATGTTGCTGGCTTGACTATTCCATTAATTGCAGCAAAGGCCATGTCGCCCCACCATTGAGCACCTGCTGTTGGTGTTGGCAACTCATCTGGCCCAAACCAACCAACATCTGCCGTTTCCAATGGGTGACCGTTCAGTTCTCCACCCGTTGCTTTCAGATGGAACAGCAACATGTACATGCCAAATCGCGAGAAGCCCATTCGCATGCCGTCAACCACACCCAACAACTGAAGTGGTTCGGCGTGGATGCCAGTTTCTTCTTCCACTTCTTTTATGGCTACTTCTGCTGGCGAGTACCCCACATCGGCCCAACCAGTGGGATAGAGCCAAACCCCGCTGTCCTTGCGCTGTACCAAGAGAATCTTTCCTTCGTCGTTCCCAACGATTGCACCGATGGCGACTTTGGGGGTCACATATCCAGGAACACCTTCGCCAATGGATTCCATCCATTCTTGAACGAAGTGATCTTGTTCGCGTCTCACTTCCAAGGATTCATCTGATGCGGATTTGATGTCACCCGCAACTTTCAACACTTCTTCGTATCGTTCACGCTCGTACAGGCTTTGTGTAAATCCCATTCCAGTTCGCGCGATAGCAGCGAGGGTCTCGCTCCAACGAATGAGATCACGGGTGAAGTCTTGTGGTGTTGCATTGCTCACGCACAAAACCCTAGCCCTCGAAATGCGGATGGTCTTCCATAAGAAGACATCACATGCGACTATGCCAATGCGTGGAGAATTGCCCGTGCGATTTCGTCTTTATAGGACTTATCGGTGATGCGACCGCCGCCAGATTCACGAACATAGAAAGAGTCCACAACTTCATTCCCAAGCGTCAACACGCGAGCATGTCGGATGTCAAGACCGAGATCAGCAATTGCTTTGGTGATGCGATGCAGCACACCCACCATGTCTGGTGCACGCACTTCAAGAAATGTTGCATTCGATGAAGCCGTGTCATCAAAACGCACATTCGGTGCGGCAGGGGCAAGCGCAGACGTTGCACGGCGTGGACGAGCATTTGCAGCACGATCAGCCAGTCGAGATTCCAAAGCAAGGCGGCCCGACAATGCGCGTTCCAAGTTTGCGACAATTGGAGTCCAATCAATGTCTCCATGAGGACTAATCACGCGGAACTCTGATGCAGCCATTCCTTGTTCATCGGAGTGAGCTTCAGCACCGAGAACGTCAAGACCGCTTAATGCGAGAACACCAGCAACATTGCTAAAAGTACCCGGACGGTCGGGGCTCACAACCGTGACGCGATCTGGCAACGCTCGAATTGCGATATCTCCTGTTGCCATCATTTCCAAAACACCGGCATCAGGAAAGAGACGCCACATCACTTCTTGCACATCTCCTCCACCAAGAACATGGCGTGTGCGATCAACAAGCAATGTGATCAGTTCAGATTTCCAATCGCTCCAGGCGGAGGGGCCTGTGGCCTTTGAGTCAGCTTCAGTTAGTGCATGCAAAAGATCTAGAACTACTGCGTTGCCAAGACGTTGTGCGACCATCGTGATGGTCGCATCATCAGATAAGTCGCGTCGTGTTGCCGTATCGGCAAGCAAGAGGTGATGTTCAATCAACAAACACACAATTGCCTTATCGGCGTCAGACAAGCCCATCCGCGTTCCGATGACATCGAACATTGCCACACCGACTTCAGTGTGATCACCCGGATATCCCTTGCCAATGTCATGAAATAGTGCGCCAATCATTAACAAATCGGGACGCGCAACACGATCAACAATGGTGACCGCATTAGCAACCGTCTGCCATAAGTGACGATCAACTGTGTAGCGATGAAAAGCATTTCGCTGTGGCTTGCTCCGCACTGGCGACCACTCTGGAAGAACACGCACTAAGAGATTTCGTTGATCCAACGATTCAAGAACGGGGATCGCTGCTTCACCTTCCAACAACAATGCAACGAGATCGTCACTTGCACCTGCAGGCCATGGGTCGGGCCAGTTGGGAGATTCCTCACCTAACCGATCAAGTGAAGGTCGGTCAATGCGCGCACCCAGTCGTGCCGCTGCAGTCGCAACGCGTAGTAGCAATGTTGGGTCATCTGAAACATTGACTGCTTCGTCAAGATGGACTTCGCCATTCAGCAACTCAACGCCTGGTGCGATTGACTGTGGAACAGAAGAACGATGTGCTGGTGGGTCCAATCGCGACCATGCCTCATCGGAGATCCAAGCGACTCTGCGCCCTACTTCTGCAATTGCCGCCATCAGTGCATCATCAGATTCGTAGCCAGCAAGTTCAGCAACTGGGATCTGATCTTCCAACCGAAGAATTTCATTGGGGCGTCCCGTGTGTCGATGCAAGGCAACTCGAACATTCAATAACACTTCGTTGCACCACTCCAACTGCGAGGAATCTCCTGGCAGAAGATCAAGACCGGCCTTTACTGCCCATTGCAGAGCGTGAATGTCACGCAAGCCACCCATTCCTTCTTTCAGATTTGGCTCCAGCAAGAATGCAACTTCACCATCTTTCGCATAACGCTCAAGAATGCGTGTGTGAAGTTCAACGAGCCATTCTTTGCCTCGTTTACGCCAACTGTCTCCAGCTTCAGCAATCACTTGGTTGCCGAGAGTTTCATTTCCTGCAATCACGCGAGCAGTCACTAGCGCTGTCGCAGTGTCAAGATCAGAACTGCACAATTGAATAGTTTCTTTTGGTGTACGAACAGCATGACCCAGTTTGATTCCTGCGTCCCAAACCGGATACCAAATGCGTGATGCGATGTCGCTGATGTCTTTCACGTTTTTGTGCACAAGCAACACATCAAGATCGCTTTGTGGCGCGAGCTCTCGACGTCCGTATCCACCGACTGCAATGAGTGCTATGTCTTCACGTTTCTTAACTGCAGCAGTCGCTTCATCGAACAGTTGCGCCAACCAAGAGTCGGTCGCAATAGACATCGCTTGGCACGCGGCAAGTCCACGAAGCGACACATCACCTGCGACATCTAAACGGCTGACCATGATGTGAGCGTATGGCTTTGTAACTGTCGAAATAGTCACCTTCGCAACGGTTCACATGCTTTTTACAATTGGGGTATCAATCGCGACAGCGATGAGCGATTTAATCGAGTTTCCCCTCGGCACGGCGACGAGTCAGTACCGTCGCTGCCTTCCATGCTCCCCAATTAATACCTGCGTCATGCACTTCATCGGAGAGGTCACGCCACGTCAGTGGTCCGACCGCGTAGATGTCGCGTGGCATCACTTGAGCATCAAACTCATCTCTGTGTGGCACCGGGACACCGGCCACATCTAGAGCTTCATTTGCAAACACATTTGCCTCTCTAATGACCTGCAGTGGATTAAACCGTTGCTTGTCCACGTCAGTGGCAAGTAGAGACAGAAGGTCGCCCGATACTTGCTGCAGAGTTACCGCAATGACCTCATCAATGGCGCCCATCAAATCAGCACCAGCACTCACGCCTCCGTGGGAGGAAATCTCCAATATGCGACGGCTAACCCAAGAAGGCACCGCGGAAATGACTGCTGTGTAGAGATCTCGGGGATAGGGGTCCAAATCGCTGAGAGACGCATTCATACCGCACAACTTACAGACGAACCGAACGCACTCGATTATCCCCATGAATAGGGGACGAAAGTACACTTGCTTCGCAACGCGCGGAGGCATCAATGACGTTTACACCTACAACACCAGCAGGATTCCCCGGCACCATCGGCAAAACAATTGGCGAGTCCACTCCTTATTTCCCCGAGCACAATGAAGGTGTAGGAAAGCCCAACATTCTTATCGTGCTCCTTGATGACGTGGGTTTCGCAGACTTTGGTTGTTATGGCTCTGAGAACAACACTCCAACGATTGATGCAATTGCACAACGCGGACTTCGCTTCTCTGGTTTTCACACCACTGCCATGTGTTCAACAACGCGCGCAGCACTTCTCACCGGCCGCAATCATCACTCTGTAGGCGTCGGTTGCCTCGCCAACTTTGACAGCGGCTATCCCGGATACCGCGGAAAAATTACACATGAAGCAGGGACACTTGCTGAGATGTTGCGGCCACATGGTTACCGCAATTACATGGTCGGCAAATGGCACGTCACTCCCCTCACAGAAACCGGACCTACCGGACCTTTTGATGGGTGGCCACTGGCGCGAGGATTTGATCGCTTTTACGGATTCCTCGATGCCGAGACTGATCAGTACAGCCCTGAAGTAGTTCGCGACAACACCCATGTCACAGCGCCCGGCACGTACTGGACGGGATACCACCTCACCGAAGACCTCGTCGACAATGCCATTACATATGTCGCCGACCACATTGCTGGTGCACCAACAACTCCGTGGATGATGCTGTTTGCCCCTGGCGCATGTCATGCACCCCACCAAGCGCCCGTTGAATACATCGACCGCTGCGAGAAGAACTACCTCGATGGATGGGACGCAGCGCGTGAACGTCGTCTTGCAAACCAGATCAAGTTGGGCATTGTTCCACCAGAGACTCAGTTGCCACCGCGCAATGATTTTGTTCTTCCGTGGGAGGACGTTCCAGCAGAACAGAAGCCACTGTCCGTGCGTCTTATGGCTGCATACGCAGCAATGTTGGAACACTTTGATGACCAACTCGCGCGTCTCGTCAATCAACTCGATGCTTCCGGACAACTCGACAACACCGTCATCATGGTGATGAGCGACAACGGAGCTAGCCAAGAAGGTGGGCCACTTGGTTTCGTCAATGCAATGGGACCTTTCAATCTCATTGCAGAAAGCATCGAAGACAAGATCGCAAAGATTGGTGACATCGGTGGACCCGACACACACAGCAACTTCCCTTGGGGTTGGGCGATGTCGGCCAATACGCCACTGAAGCGTTACAAGCAGAACACTCACTCGGGTGGTATCCGAGACCCATTCCTTGTTGCATGGCCCGGTGTCATCACGGATGAGGGTGGATTACGTCATAACTTCTGCCACGCGGTGGACCTTGCACCCACCATTCTTGACATGCTGGGACTTGAAGCACCAACGACAGTGAATGGCATTGCACAAATGCCTATTGAAGGCCAATCTTTTGCTCCAGTTCTTAGTGACCCCACTGCAATCATCAATCGCGGACCGCAATACTTCGAAATGTTTGGGCACCGCGGCATCGTTGTTGACGGATGGAAGGCAGTTGCCTACCACCAAATGGGAACCCCATTTGAAAACGATGCATGGGAGCTGTATCACCTCAGTGAGGATTTCAATGAGATGAACGACCTTGCTGCCCAAGAACCAGAACGTCTTGCCGCACTCATTGAGTTGTGGTGGAAAGAAGCAGACAAAAACAAGGTGCTGCCATTAGATGATCGTTTTGCTCCACGATTCGCTGAGAATGCGGAACGCCACCGTGGAAACCGTTCGCGCTACACCTTTTGGAAGGGCATGGGTCATATCCCTTCCGACGTTGCCCCCGACTTGCGTAGTCGTTCGTACACCATCTCTGCCTACATCGATGTTCCAGAAGACGGCTGCGAAGGTGTCCTCATCTCGCACGGTGATCTCACGAGTGGTTACAGCCTCTTTGTTCGCGATGGCCATCTTGAACACGACCTCAACATCGGCGGAAGCCATCAAATGTTGAAATCAGACCGCCCGATTACTCCCGGTGCGCACATGGTCGGAGTGCGTATGAAACGTAACGGCAACGAGGGAACGCTCACCATGTTCATCGACGATGTTGAAGTCGGAACAATGACGACGGAGAACATTTTCTGGATTTTGATTTCGTGGTCAGGTCTCGACATCGGGCTTGATCGTGGAACTCCGGTGAGTCATTACGAATCACCATTTGTTTTCACGGGTGACCTCATCAAAGTGGAAATCAACTTGGACGATGACCAAGTGCTCGATTTCCACGGCGCAAGCCACGCCACAATGGCACGCGACTAACTACCGCTTGCCACCAGCTGGCACATCGCGGAACGGCATGTCCCTATCCACTTCAGGTTCCTTTGGCAAACCCAAAATGCGCTCACCAATGATGTTGCGTTGCACCTGATCGGTTCCACCGCCAATAGACGTGAAGTACGCGTTTAATTGCGAATAGTTCGCGTCGCGGGCTCGAGGGTTCTGATCACCATCAAGCGTTCCTTCTGCACCCAATAATTCACCTTGTAAATGCCCTGCGAAGTGCAACAATCCACTCATAGCCAATTTGCCGAATGATGCAAGTGGAGATGATCCTCCACCGGCTGCCATTGCCTTTGAACGATCATTGTTCCAATCATTCACTGAACGCATGCAATGCAACTTTGCCAACTGTTGTCGCACATGAAGGTCATTGTTCTTGCCCACCGACTGAGCAAGTTTCACAAGTGATAAATCAGGTAATGGAATATGGCCCATTGCCGTGGCGGTTGCTCCACCTGCGGGACCGCGTGGTCCGCGTCGAGAGATGCCCATCATGGCTCTCTCATATGCAAGAGCACTTTGCAGAACCCACCAACCCTGATTCAGTTCACCCAACATATTGGTGACTGGAATTCGTGCATCAGTGATGAAGACTTCGTTGAAACGTGAATCACCCGTCGCTTGACGGAGTGGTCGCACTTCGACGCCCACTTGTTTCATTGGTAGATAGAAGAATGAAATTCCACGATGCTTGGGCTGGTCCCAGTCAGTACGTGCAATCAACATGCCAAAGTCCGCATCTTTGGCGCCCGATGTCCACACCTTTTGACCATTGATGACCCATTCATCGCCATCACGAACTGCTGTTGTACGAATACCGGCCAAGTCAGAGCCTGCACCAGGTTCGCTATACAACAAGCACATCGCGATCTCGTCCATCAACAATGGACGAATGAACTGAGCTTTGAGTTCGGGATTTCCAAATCCGACAACTGCGCCAGCCCAGAGGTTGGACTTATCTTGCCCAGTTCCCGGTGCGCCTGCAGCAACGAAAAGTGCCTCGACTTCCATCGCAGTGTCATCGTCCAACGCACGCCCCATGCAGTCTTCAGGCCAACGCAGCGCAGCCCATCGATGATCAATGACGATCTCTTTCCATTGAGCCAAGTCCATCTCTGGATTCCAATTTGCTGCGAGAAATTCACGCGCTTCATCTACAACGTTTGCCACGTATCCCCCGTTTCAATATCACCAACTTAGACGCGGACATTCGCTCTGCTATTGTCCGAACACAACGATGAGATTGCGGCTACAAAATGCGGGACTGGCGATACTTGCGAATCAAGCCAACGATTGAAAAAGAGCCAAGAATGACGAAAACGCCAATAATGATCACATACGTTAAAGCTGGCATCGACTTTCCAGCCGTCACCATGTAGAGGTCTGGTGCGATGAAACCCACCACGCCCATCACACCCCACCAGATGGCGGATACACGACGATGGTCGATGAGGCTCGTCACGCAACGGGCAGTGCCGATGCCATACGGGATGGATGACCCAATCTCCACCACCGCGAATACGGCAGTATTCACGCCATATTGCGCAAGCCATGTATCCACAGCAAATATGCGGAAACAGGCCCACGCAGCAACCGCTAATAGCCATACATATTGAAGAAATCGCCGTTGCACCACCACGACCTTAGGTCGCATGCCTCGTTAGCATGGGTACATCAGTAACAGTGAACCAACCACCTCAGAGGCACGTCTCGACCTCTCCATTCACTTGCTCACCGTCACCGGAGTACTCGCAGGAATGGCGGCTTTGGTATCTGTCGTGGATGATTCTCCTCGATTGGCAATTGTCTGGCTTCTTGTCGCACAAGTCATTGACGGAATTGATGGCCCCATTGCGCGTCGATGGCTGAGCGAAACCAACAAGCCAAAATACGACGGATACATTCTCGATCTCGTCATTGATTACGTCACATGTGTCCTCGTCCCAACATTCTTCATGTATCGATTCACTGTCGTTCCTCACAATGCAATTGGAATGGCGACCATTGCCGCAGTCCTCGGTTCGTCGGCACTGTGGTTTAGCCGCACAGAAATTGAAAATGATGAGCATTGGTTCCTCGGTTTTCCCGCATCCTGGAACATGATCATCCCCACACTGTTCATTGTCTCCCCACGTACAGACATCAACGTCCTTATCTGTGCTGGACTCTCCATGTTGTCGTTGACTGATGCCCAATTCCCTCATGTCCTGAAGGTAAAAACATTTCGACGTTGCACGGTGACCGCAATGATTCTGTGGAGTCTCTTGCTGGTACTGAATAGCTACTTGCTTCCCCACACCAACGTCATTGTAAAATATGCAATGCTCCTCGGGCCTGTCTGGCTTGCATTTGTCGTCATATCGCGCGCCGTAAATATTCGTTCCACCAACTGACCATGCGCGCTCTGATTCAGAGAGTTCTACATGCCGCAGTCGATGCAGAAGTAGATGGAGAAACGATCCGCGCCGGGGAGATTGATAAAGGTCTTCTTGTTTTTGTCGGTGTTACACACTCAGATACAGAATCAAACGCGGTCAAGATGGCAGACAAAATCTGGAATCTGCGAATGATGGACGATGAAGATGGCATCATGAACTTGTCCGTGGCCGATACAACGCGCAATGTATTGGTCGTTAGTCAGTTCACTTTGTATGGCGATGCAAACTCTGGACGTCGCCCATCTTGGATTACTGCCGCTAAACCAGAACATGCAGAACCCCTCGTCACCAAAGTTGTGGATGAATTGCGTCGTCTTGGCGCCACTGTTGAAACCGGACGTTTCCGCACCTACATGCAGGTGTCTTTAGTGAACGATGGACCATCCACACTCATGCTGGAGAACTAACGGGAAGCAGCCGGGCGGCCAGCGAGTATGGCCAAGATTCCTAGACCGATGAACAACACACCCGATACATAACGGCGGATGAAGTACAAGGACTTTCCGCGAAGCAACAAATCCCGAAGACTGCTCGCAGTGAGCGAGAGGGTGCAGTTAAAGATTGTTGCGAGTACTACGAATACTGCACCAAGAACTAACGAATGTGACTTTGCATTTTCAGCATTGGCATCAACAAACTGCGGAAAGATCGACAAGAAAAACAAGCCAGTCTTCGGGTTGAGCGCATTCACCAAAATGCCTTGACGAAACGCTTGCTTCAAAGAAACATGACCCGACTCTGCAGCGACTTCGGATGGCCGAGACATCAAGGTACGGATCCCGGTGTACACGAGATACACAACACCAGCCCACTTCACTACATTGAACATCTCGGCTGAAGTTGCCAGTACTGCGCTAATGCCAAGAGCAGCAAAGAGTGCCTGAATGGAATCGCCCACTTCGAGACCGGCAACAGCAGCAAGACCTACCTTGCGGCCATCCGCAATACTGCGGTTCAAGATGTAAATCACTGCCGGCCCAGGAATGAACAACAACGCAATGGTTGCACCCATAAATGCAAACAGCGTGGACATCTCGGGCATCAGGCAAGACTACTCAGAGCGACGAAGCGTCTCCCCTAATATTTTCCAATGGCCCCACGACGTACACCTGGTGAAAAAGCAGTCGATGATTTCCTCGCAACAGTGCCTGAGCCACAAAGAAGCACGTTGCAGGAACTACGTGTGATGCTGAAAAAGATTCTTCCCGCCGGCGAAGAAAAGATTCACTATGGGGTGCCCGCCATTCAGATCAATGGCAAATCAATTGCAGGCTACGCAAGCGCCAAAAAGCACTGCAGTTATTTTCCCCACAGCGGTGCCATTTTGGAACAGATGGAAGATCAACTCACAAAATATGAGTTCAGCAAAGGCACCCTGCACTTCCCTGTCGACAAATGCCTGCCCATCACGTTGGTGCGCAAACTCATTACAGCTCGGATGAATCAGCTCGGTTTGTAAGAAAGCCAACGATTCCCAGGATTGCTAGGAGGAAGACAACGCTTGTCGTTGTCGTACCAAGTCCAAGACCGCCATCTGCTTTTACTTGCGAAAGATAATCGCCTACTGATCCACCCAAAGGGCGCGTCAGAATATATGCAGCCCAGAACGCAACAATTGCATTCAATTTGAATACGTAATGACCGATGACAACCAAAGCAATTGCAAGAGCGAAGAGCCCCACTGCCACTGCATATCCAAGACTGAACTGTTCTGAAATCAGGTCCCCCGCAGCCGTACCCAAGGCAAAGGTGCAAAGGATTGAAAGCCAATAGAACAATTCACGTCGATTTGTTCGAATGGAATGGATAGACATTGTCCCTTCCACCTTCAACCACAGCAGAAAAATGCAGGCAAGAAGTACCGTGAAGATTCCCGTACTCAACTTCAAACTCACATTAAATCGATCGGTGAGATTGTCTGTGATCAACGTGCCCACAACGCTCACGAGGA
Organism: Acidimicrobiaceae bacterium; assembly: GCA_947446815.1. Classification (GTDB taxonomy): domain Bacteria; phylum Actinomycetota; class Acidimicrobiia; order Acidimicrobiales; family Ilumatobacteraceae; genus UBA2093. Next base: position 23,801 of record CANFGT010000003.1, on the reverse strand, counting down.
CAACCACAAGCCAGTAGACAAATGGAAAATATCGCTTGACCTTAAATTGCCAGATAAGTGCGGCAACTAAACCAATAGACATCACGAGTGTTGTACCAGTCAGACCAAACCCAAGTGTTTCATTGATGTAATCAGCAAAAGTCTCGCCAACTGTGGTGCACAGAATCTTGATGACCCAAAACCAGATGGTTATTTCGGGAACCTTGTTCAGTAGGTGGGACAGATTTGAATCACGGCTCTTGAGATCATTCATGCCCAAGGAACAGTAATACTAAATCTTGGACAATCTGCGACAGACTTATCCAAGATTTGGTCAAGAAATTAAATCTGGTGAATCAATTCTTCGACTGGCGTGACCATGCCGACGTAGAACGCACCAAACTCTGCATACACAGCAGAAGCTTCGTCGTAACGCATCGTGTACACGACTTCTTTCAAGTCATCAGGGTTCACGGCAAACAGCGTCACTCCCCATTCAAAGTCGTCAAGACCTGTGGAGCCAGTGACTAGCTGAATCACGCGGCCGGCGAATGTGCGACCGCTCTTGCCGTGTTCTTCCATGAGTTCTTTGCGCTTGTCGAATTCAAGCGTGAACCAGTTGTCATTATGCTCACGACGCTTTGACATCGGATAGAAACACCATGCATTCTTCCCCGCGGGAGGAAGAGTCGGATACAAACGAGCGTTCAACATTTCTTGCGGCATGCCCTTGGAATATTCCGACACTTCTGTCAGCGATATGTAACTGTCAACAATTTCAAGACCCGCATGTTGCACACCGGTTTGCAGTGCCTTGAGTGCACGCATATCGGCGGCGACTCCCATCACAGCAAGATCAGCCTTGTGTCCCAACATGGACACTGTCACGACTGTGACACCGTTGGCTTCTGCAGCCTTCACTGCAGCAACGAGATTGTCGCCGTTGAAATCTGGGAATGGCTTGCAAAACAAGTGGACGACCGCCAGGCCGACCGAGGGGGACATCGGTTCGCTCATGTTTCTAACCTACCTATTTACGAGTAACGGTGACGACAGCGGATGCAAACCGAGTAGCTGCATCACGTTCCATATGGAGATACAGCGACGGTTCAGCCAATTCGAGTTCCATCAGCACGGGAACGCCTGCCGAACCACGGACAACATCGACGCGTGCATACAGCGGCGCATAACCAAACTTGTCGACGATGAAGTCCATGACCAGTTCGCCCAACTCACGTTCCTGAGACGAGGCTTCGCGAGAAGAGATGTCCTCTTCGGTGTACAAACCATTTTTTACATTGTCGCCAGTGGCCAAAATGGCGCCTTTACGAAACGCATGGCTGTATTCACCATTGAAATACAACATTCCAGTTTCACCGCGCTCATCTATGAAGCGCTGGTACGGCTGCACCATGGCCACTTTGCCAGAGTCAATGAGCAACCCAAGATGTGCAGCAGCTTTCACTGGTGACTCAAAATGTCGTTCAGTGTTATTTGAGCCAGCACTCACAGTGGGCTTGACAACAATGTCGCGTTCGAGCAAGCCATCGTTGGTGATGAGCACTAGATCTTCCGCACCGCGCACGTAGGTCGTAGGAATCGCAGGAATGCCTGCATCAATCATTTCGCCGAGATACACCTTGTCGGTGTTCCACTTCACGATGTCTGCACTGTTGAACAATGTTGTCTTCGCAGAGACATCATCGAGCCATTGCACGAATTCTTCGTAGCGGCGGTGGTAATCCCACGGAGAACGAATAATCGCCGCGGAGAACCGTGACCAGTCCTCGGCGGCGTTATCCCAATCGGTAATTTCGGCAACAATTCCGCGGTCTTGCAGAGCGCGAATTATCAGCGAGAGATCTGTGTCGTGATGTCGCGCCTCAGCACAACTAATAAGTGCGAGAGGACGCGACATCGACGATTAAAAATGTATGAACGACTTAGAAGTCGCCCATGCCGCCGTGGTCGTGACCTGCATGTGAAGCCTCTTCAGGCTTGTCAGCAATCACGCACTCGGTGGTGAGGAAGAGAGCAGCAATGGACGCTGCGTTCTGCAATGCAGAGCGCGTCACCTTTGCAGCGTCGATAACGCCAAGCTTCACAAGGTCTTCGTATTCGCCTGTTGCAGCATTGAGGCCTTCGTTGCCCTTCAGGTTCTTCACCTTCTCAACAACAACGCCACCTTCCATGCCCGCATTTTCAGCGATCTGCTTCAGTGGGCCTTCGAGTGAACGAGCAACCATGCGTGCGCCGGTTGCTTCATCGCCCGAGAGCTTCTCTGCAGCAGCGATGACAGCAGCTTGCGCACGAAGAAGTGCAACTCCGCCACCAGGAACAACGCCCTCTTCAATAGCGGCCTTGGTGGTGCTCACTGCGTCTTCGATGCGGTGCTTCTTTTCCTTGAGCTCTACTTCAGTAGCAGCGCCCACCTTGAGAACAGCAACGCCGCCGGACAACTTGGCGAGGCGCTCTTGAAGCTTCTCGCGGTCGTAATCAGAGTCAGTGTTTTCGATTTCGGTCTTGATCTGGTTGATGCGACCCTTGATGTCATCCTCGGTGCCAGCGCCTTCGATGATTGTTGTTTCATCTTTTGTGATGACAATCTTCTTTGCGCGACCAAGAAGGTCAAGTGTTGCGTTCTCCAACTTGAGACCAACTTCTTCGCTGATGACCTGGCCACCAGTGAGAAGTGCGATGTCTTGCAACATTGCCTTGCGACGATCGCCAAAACCAGGAGCCTTGACTGCTGCACTCTTGAATGTTCCGCGAATCTTGTTGACGACGAGTGTTGCAAGAGCTTCACCTTCGATGTCTTCAGCGATGATGACAAGTGGCTTGCCGCTCTGCATCACTTTTTCAAGAACTGGAAGCATGTCGCGAACATTGGTGATTTTGCCCGACACAAGAAGAATGTACGCATCTTCAAGCGATGCTTCCATGCGGTCTGCGTCAGTCACGAAGTATGGAGAGATATAGCCCTTGTCGAAGCGCATACCTTCTACGAGATCCATCTCCATGCCGAAGGTCTGGCTCTCTTCAACGGTGATGACACCGTCTTTGCCAACCTTGTCGATGGCTTCAGAAATCATGCGACCGATTTCGGTGTCGGCTGCAGAGATTGATGCGACCTGAGCAATCTGCTCCTTCGAATCAACTTCTTTTGCGAGTTCCTTGATGCTGACGATGGCAGCGGCAACTGCTGCCTCGATGCCCTTCTTCAAAGACATGGGGTTTGCGCCTGCTGCAACGTTGCGCAAGCCTTCACGCACCATTGTCCATGCAAGAACAGTTGCTGTTGTGGTGCCGTCACCTGCGACATCGTCAGTCTTCTTTGCGACTTCTTTCACCAATTCGGCGCCGATGCGCTCGTATGGATCTTCGAGTTCGATGTCCTTTGCAATGGAGACACCGTCGTTGGTGATCGTGGGTGCGCCCCACTGCTTTGCCAAAACGACGTTGCGACCCTTTGGTCCGAGCGTGACGCGAACAGCGTCAGCCAACTTGTTCATGCCGGCTTCAAGACCGCGACGGGCCTCTTCATCAAACGCAATGAGCTTTGCCATGGTGGTTTCCTCCGTAGTGGGGTGCCTGTATGGGGGGTTCGTCACATGACGAACCAATGGCTAGCACTCTATCGGTGAGACTGCTAACGCCACACCTGGCATGTTTGGGAAACCGACCCTCAAACCCAGGGCCAAAGGGGCTTAGAAGTCGCCAGCAACCGCAATACCCGTTCGGCCCAATGGCCTCACTCGAGTTACTGGCTTTTAAAAGCCGCCAGCAACCGCTGGAATGATCGAGACGGTGTCACCGTCTTTCACAGGGGTATCAAGACCCTGGAGATAACGCACGTCGTCGTCAGAGACGAAGATGTTCACGAACTTGTGCAGTTCGCCCGCACCGTCGAACAAACGCTCCGCAAAGCCATTGTGAGCCGTATCAAGCGACTTCAGTACGTCGGCCAAGGTGCCAGCAGGCACTTCAACAGTGGATGCTCCACCGGAGATGGGACGCATGGTGGTGGGGATTCGTACGGTAACGGCCATGAGCAAAACCCTACCGAGTGCCTAGGAATTAGACACCAGAGGTGCCACGCGGTCACGCCACGGGGCAGCCACTTCTAACTGAGTAGCCAAACGCACCAGCACGTCCTCACGGAAAGGAGCGCCCACAAACTGCACGCCCATCGGCAAACCAGTGGTGGACCAATGCAACGGCAGGCTGATCGCGGGTTGACCCGTGAGGTTGAACTGAGCCGTGTACGCAAGCACTTCAAGAAGATGACGCGTGCCGTCCGTGCCGGCGAGGTATCCGATCTTTGGTGGAGGACCAGCGAGAGTCGGCGTCACAAGAATGTCGAAACCTTGAGAACCATCCATCGGTTCCCACCACTGCACAACATCACGGCACCATGCATGCAACCACATCATGTTGTCGAGATACATGCCCGTTGAAACGTTGCGTCCGAGTTCACGCATCAACAAGTTGTCGGGCTCCATGTCGCCCTCACCAATTTCACGGCCAAGAATTTTTTCAAATGTTGAGACATCTGCGTGCGTCCATGCCGCAACAATCGCAGTGAACTTTCCTGCACTCTCTGGATGTTCCAATGCAGATGGCCATGCAACAGAAACTTCATGACCGAGTGATGTCAACAACTCAGTTGTTTTGCGGATTGATTCACGCGATTCTGCATTATCTGTTTGATGTGCAAACAATGGGTGATCCAAAATGCCAATGCGTAGACGGCCTGGGTCTGCACCTACTTCTTGCAACAACGGACGTGTAAATGGTGGCGCCGTGTACGGGTCACCTGGTTCATAACCAGTAATCACGTCAAGTACCGCTGCGGTATCACGCACAGTGCGAGTCACGCATCCGTCAATAGTGGAGCCCATCCAACTTTCACCAAGATCTGGCCCTTTACTCACGCGTCCGCGCGATGGCTTCAAGCCAACTAGACCGCACTCTGAAGCTGGAATACGAATAGACCCTCCGCCATCGTTCGCATGTCCAACAGGAACAATGTGTGACGCAACACTTGCAGCGGAACCACCCGATGAGCCTCCAGTGGAGTGTTCAAGATTCCATGGGTTACGTGAAGGTCCGTAACTCAACGGTTCTGTTGTAATCGTGTTACCGAACTCTGGCGTGTTCGTGCGACCAATCACGACGAATCCTGCATTCCGAAAACGTCGTGTGAGATAACTGTCCGTCTGCGCGATGTAGTTCGCATTCTTCAAGAACCGCGTGCCCATATGGTGAGGCTCTCCTGCCATCGACGCACCAAGGTCTTTCAACACCATCGGTACACCAGTGAATGGACCATCAGGCAATCCACCGGTTACCTCATCGCGCGCACGCTCAAAACGTGGATGAATGATTGCGTTGATGTCGCCATTCACGCGCTCTGCTTGTGCAATCGCAGCGTCAACAAGTTCATGTGGCGACACCTCACCTTTCGCAACCAAGGCGGCTTGCGCCATTGCGTCGAGTGCGTTCAAAGATTCGCTCATGTGTGAAACCTTATGCCCGCCGTAAGGTGGCGATGTGCGAGTACTTGCGGCGGCGGACAAATTCAAGGGAACAGCCACCGCTGCCCAGGTATGTGCCGCAATCGGTCATGCATGTTGGGCGCTCAATATTGACTGCACGGAGATCCCGATGGCCGATGGTGGAGAAGGAACTCTTGATGTTCTTGGTGGCCCAAATCGCACCACCACCGTGACAGGGCCACTAGGACAACCAGTGGAAGCCGCATGGCGATTGCACCGTGGTGTCGCCGTGATTGAGATGGCCCGTGCCTCAGGCCTGACGCTCGCCGGCGGTCCCGAGAACAACGATGCAATGAACGCCACCACGCAAGGCGTGGGCGAACTCATCGACACTGCACTGAATGCAGGCGCCAAAAAAATCATTGTTTGCCTCGGTGGATCCGCAACAACCGACGGTGGACTTGGCGCATTGCGCGCTATCAGCACACCAGCACGTTTACTGGCCGTCGACTTTCTCATTGCTTGCGATGTCGACACTTTGTTCACTGATGCAGCAAAAGTCTTTGGCCCACAAAAAGGTGCAACGCCAGCACAAGTCGGCATGCTCACTGGTCGTCTCGAACAACTCGCGCAACGGTACGAACGCGATTTCGGAATTGATGTTGCGAAAATTCCCGGCAGTGGCGCAGCTGGCGGTCTCGCCGGTGCACTCGCAGCACTCGGCGCCAAATTGATTCCCGGATTCGACATCGTCGCCGAAGAAAATGGTTTCGATGATGCTGTGAAAGAACACGACATCGTCATCACTGGCGAAGGCTTACTGGATGACACCAGCTTCGACGGAAAAGTGATTGGCAATGTTGTTGATTACGCCGCTGAAGTCAACACGCGCACGCTTGCGATCGTTGGTGACATTGATGAAGCGATGGACCCTGCATTGCGCATCGAGATTGAAACCATCAGCATCACTGAATTGTTTGGCGCAGAAATGGCAATGCAACAGGTGTTGCGTTGCATTGAAGACGCTGCAACGGATGCGTTGAAAAAATTAGTTCAGTAACTGTGATGCTGCAGATGCAGCAGAAGATTACGGAATCGTGGTGGTTGCTGCGATGCCGTTCGGAGCACCTTCAGCACCAGCAAGTGGCTTGCCAGAAAGATCTGTTCCCAACAAAATAAGAACACACGCTTGACCTAAGTCTCCGTCAGCAAGTGGAACTGGATTTGGCATCGGACCAACGTCCACATTGCCGCCAAGAACAGCTGCGACATTCTGAGCATTCGCTTCGCATCCGACGGTGTAGTACACACCGGTCTTCAAACGCTTTGCCGTGCCAGGTGCAACGTTCTTTGCCTCTGGCACCACGTAACCAAGTTTTTGCAAACGAGTTGTCATATCGCCAGCACTTCCTGCAAGGCCTGATGCGTTTGCCACCTGGATCTTGAATCCCATGATGTTGAACGGTGCCGACGTAGTGGTGCCATTCGGGTCAACAGTGCCGCCGCCAGGCGTGGTCAGTGCGGGTTCCTTAGTTGCAGGGGTGGCACTCGAGCCGCCGCTGTCGCGGACATCACGAAGAATGAGGAATCCGAGGAGAAGAGCAATCACGGCAACGGCCGCGCCAAGGCTGCCGTTTGATGCTGATGGAAGTGAGGGGCGGGATCCGCGAGGGCGTTGCTGGCTCATAAGAAATGGTCCTCCGTAATGGAAAAGGAGATGTCCCCACCGTAGTGGGCAGGTGTGCGGGGCATGTGCCACCCCGAAAACCCTTATAAATCATGCAAATGGAGCCGGGTGTGGGGGTTGAACCCACGGCCTACGCATTACAAGTGCGTTGCTCTACCACTGAGCTAACCCGGCGAGGTCTCTCAGCCTAGGCGCGTCCAGCCATTCGCACACGGGTCACTTCATAAGTAGCCAATGCGGCGGCGGCTGAGACGTTGAGAGAGGACACTTGGCCAAGCATCGGGATGCCCACAATGGTGTCGCAGCGGTCCTTGACGAGGCGGGACAAGCCCGTGCCCTCAGAACCCAGGACGATGCAGATGCCATCGTTGGCCAACTTGCCAATGTCGAACAAGGTGTCGGTGCTGGAATCGTCGAGACCGACCACCCAGATGCCCTTGTCCTTCATCTGCTGGATAGCAGTGGGAAGGCCCGACACGAGGGTCATCGGCACATGCTCGACAGCACCTGCGGAAGACTTCGCCACCGTGGGGGTCACGTGAACGGCGCGGTGCTTTGGCAACACAACGCCAGTCACACCTGCACCATCGCAACAACGAAGGAGTGCACCGAGGTTGCCTGGGTCGGTCACGCCGTCCACTGCAACCAAGAATGGCGCAACGCCGTCGCGTGTCTTCAACATGTCGGCGAAGGATGCTTCTTCCAACTGAGCAGCAAACGCGATGATGCCTTGTGGTGCTTCGCTACGTGCAGTATCTTCCAGCGTGCGACGAGCAACTTCAAGAATGGGCACGCGATGTGCGTGAGCAATTTGTTCGATGTCATCAAGAATTGGTGCAGCGTCAATATCGGATGCCATCCAGATCTCGCGGATCTTTCGCTTCTGTCCAATTAACAATTCGCGAACTGCTTGACGACCTTCAATCTGTTCGCCACCCAGACCCTTTGCAACTGGTGCATTACGGCGCGGTGCTTCACCACGACGTCCGCCAGGAAGTGGAGCGGAACGACGAGCCTTTGGACGCGGAGCATCATCACGAGAGAACGACGCCGCGCTACGTGATGCGCCACCGGCACCTGCACCCTTGCTACGAGAAACAACACCACGCGATGCTGCAGCACCACTACGTGGCGATGCGGCTTTTTTTGCTGCGGGCTTGCTTCCGGCACGGCTATTTGTATTGCGTCCACCGGCGGGACGACCTGGAGGCCCAAGGTTCACTTTGGGCTTATTCGATTTACGTGCGGCCATGACTATGACTCCTTGATGATGACGGCTGATGCGAAGCAGGCGATTCCTTCGCTGCGTCCGATTGCCCCGAGGCCTTCAGCGCGTCGTCCCTTCACAGAGACAGGTGCACCAGCGGCTTTGGAAAGCAGGCTCACCATTGTGTCGCGAGATGGAGCAATTCGTGGCGATTCGCACACAACACTGCAGTCAACATTGCCGATTCTCCACCCCTCGGCGGTCACTTTGGCCGCTACATCGCGCAAAATGGCCAATGAGTCGGCACCTTTCCATGCGGGGTCAGTGTCGGGGTAATACTGACCAATATCGCCCAGACCGGCGGCTCCCAGCAATGCATCGGCCGCGGCATGAGCAATTACGTCGGCGTCACTATGACCGACAAGCACGCGCTCACCAGGGAACTGCACTCCGCCCAAGACGAGCACGCGACCTTCGATTGGTGCGTCCGCGAACTTGTGAATGTCGAACCCTTGCCCAACGCGAACATCAACCATCAGACTTCGCCTCGCAACAAATGATTGGCATGTGCAACCGCCCACTCAAGATCTTCACGCGTGGTGATTTTGCGATTCACCACTTCCCCATCAACCACTACGACTTCACCGGCAATCTTTTCAATGAGAGTCGCATCGTCAGTTCCTTCGCCACCATCAGCATGTGCCTTGCGCAACGCATCAGCACGGAAGGCCTGAGGAGTTTGAATGGCCCGCAATGTCTCACGATGCAGCGTGCTCGTCACCACGTTGGACGCGTTCACTTGCTTAATGGTGTCAATAACGGGAATACCCGGAACTGCCCCCGCAGCTCCGTCCACTACTGCCGAAATCACATGTTGGTAAACCGCTGGACTAGCGAATGGTCGCGCTGCATCATGCACCAACACGATGGTTGCTTCTGCAGGCACCGCAGCAAGACCGCGACGCACTGATTCGCTTCGTGTTTTGCCACCCACAACTTCATTAGTTCCGTTGGTCTGACCTTCTGGCAGAACAGTGATCACGCCGACTGAATGTTTCAGCGCCTCGTCAACAGCCCAGTCGACAATTTTCTTCCCGCCGATGACCTCGAACTGCTTCGCACTGCCGAATCTGAGCCCAGATCCAGCCGCGACGACAATTGTCCATACAGTTTCATTTTCAGCCATGCCCGAAGAGTAGTACCGTCAGAAACGCTATGGCACACGAACAAGTTCTTGCAGATACCGAATTCTTCGCGGATGCTCCCCTCGAATTACTGACCCCCATCTCTGCCGCAGGCAAGTTGCGGGAGTTAGTTCGTGGTGACGTGTTATTCGAAGCAGGCGATGAGCCCGACAGTATTTATGTCGTTCTCTCCGGGCGCATTGCAATCGCAATTGGCAACCGTCCGTTCGATCATCGCGAAAGCGTGATTGCGCTGATGGATGAAGGTGATCTTTTCGGAGACATGGGCATGCTTGATAAGAGCCCGCGTTCTGCTGGTGCGCGCGCACTTGAAGCATCAACAGTTCTTGAAATTCCTTACTCAGCTGTAATCGAACAACTCAACAAATCCACCGACTTGTTGTGGAATGTCATCCGCATGCTCAGTCGGCGTCTTCGCGCAATGGACCAAGCACTTGCAGACAGCGTGTTCCTCGATGTCACAGGTCGTACCGCGAAGCGTCTCCTGGATCTTTCGGGTGGCAACGATGAATTCACATTGCCTGTCACACAAGAAGAACTCGCCGGCATGGTGGGTGCCTCACGTGAGCGCGTGAACAAAGCAATTGCAAGTTTCATCAAGCTTCACTGGCTAGAGCAGAGTGATCGCACGTATCACATCCTTGATCGCACCAAGTTGGAGCAGCGCGCTCTTTAGCCCGCAGACATTGCGTTTTTGCAATGTCGCAATTACTTAACGCAATGCGCTGAGTAACCACTCTTTAGTTTTTGCATACGCATCATCCGCATCATCTTTTCGATACGACGGTCGCGATGCATCATGCGCGAATGCATGATTTGCTTCTGGATAGAACGCAATTTGCACACCCGTTGCGCGCAACTGAGCAATGTCTGCTTCGGGCGTATACGGATCTTCGCCACCAAGAATTGCTAACACGTTGTCTGCATAACCGTTTATCAAACATGCAAGCGGTTCGGTATGTCCCGCACCTTTCCATGTAGGCGGCATCACAATCATTCCGTAGAACGAAGCAATGCGAACGAAGCGTTCATTGAGGGCAGCCTTAAAGCAATACATGCCACCCATGCAGTAACCAATGAGACCAGTTGTTTTTGTTTCCAGCGCATCGGCACCTTCAAGCAAGTCGCGCATGTTGTCGCTGTCGTTCAATTCCGGCAATACCGCAACACGGCTCTCGATACTGGCGTCGACAGTCTTTCCAGGGAAAGGCTCAATGGCGATCACAGACATTTCCCATTCACGAGAAAGACGCTCCACCATTTCGTCATAAAGAGGTCGCAGACCAAAAATGTCGGGCGCAATCACAAGACCCATCTTCGGATTCGGGTGTTTAACCATGATTGCTTCGGTTCCGGAGGGCAATGTGATGCGCATCTGGCAAGTATTGCCTAGCGGTGAGACCCTGGGTGAGACCTCCGAACCCCTTATGGGTAAAGGGTTTCCCGCACTGTGCCGGACATGGCACACACACCACATTCCATAGACCCATCCTCCACTACTCCCCCGTCTGACCATCTCGTGTGGTCAACAGTCAACACCGGTCCCAGTCGCCAGATCATTGATGAGTGGTCTCGTTATTCGCGTCGCCCCGCCGTGTTGCGACATGTCAATGCGTGGCCATTCATGCCACAACGAGTGGACCATCTTGATGAAGTTCTCGAGCTCGCTGGTTTTGGACGCGCCATAGACGACATCGACGGTGATGCATTTCTATGGCACCTCGTGCGCGAAGCAGAACACGACGACATTGCTGCACGCATTGTGTTGCATCGAATGATGCCCGCCATCATGAGTATCGCTCGACGACGTGGACGTATATTTCAGGGTGGCACACAAGCAGCAATCAACGACGCAATTAGTACCGCATGGATGTTGATTCGCACTTTTCCGCATCAACGACGCACGCGAAAGATTGCTGCAAACATCGCACGTGATACGGAGTACTACGCGTTTGTCCGAGAGCATCGACTGAAGCGTGTGCCCGAAGTGCAAGTTGGTGATGACATGTTGCGAGAAAAATTTGACTATCCAGTTGAGGCCCTTAGCAATGACAACTTTGACAACGTGATGGCCGAGGCGGTGGAAAGCGGTATTCGGAAACGACACCTCTTGTTATTGAATCGCCTTGCGAGCGGGGAACAGAGCGAAGCCATCGCGGACGATATGGGAATCTCTGCGCGCACAGTACGTCAGCGCCGTAAAGAAGCAGTAGACGAAATGAAGCGAGTGTTGTTAAACGGCTAGCCCTAGCGCGCCAATTTCACGCGACGCAAGCGAAGACTGTTTGTCACCACGAACACGGATGACGATGCCATTGCGAGACCTGCCCACATGGGGTTCATACGCCCCGTAGCCGCAAGAGGAATTGCTGCAACGTTGTATGCAAAGGCCCAGAAAACATTGGTACGAATGGTGCGCAACGTTGCGCGAGACAACCGGATGGCATCAGGAACAGATCGCAAGTCGCCATTAACAATTGTGAGATCACTTGCTTGCATCGCAACGTCTGTGCCGCCACCCATTGCGATTCCCACATCGGCTTGTGCAAGCGCTGCGGCATCGTTCACGCCATCACCCACCATGGCAACGGCATAACCGCGCTCTTGCAGGTCTTTGACAACTGCAACCTTGTCAGCGGGCATCACGCCGGCATACAAGTGGTGTTCGTCGATGTCGATGCCCACCGACAATGCGATGGCTTCGGCTGTTGCTTTGTTGTCACCGGTGAGGAGTACGGGTGCGAGACCCATCAATTTGAGCGATGCAATCGCTTCAGCGCTGGTGGGCTTTGGCTGATCGGCTACACATAACACTGCGTTTGCGCGGCCATCCCAGCTCACAAGAACTGCGGTTTGGCCGTCGGTTCGTGCAATTGCGAGAGCTTCCTTCAGGGAAGCGGGGATGATGACAAGACGACTAGTGAACATCTCTTCACGACCTACCAGGACAATGACGCCACCGATGCGACCAGCCGCACCAACGCCAGGCATGGATTCAAACTCATCAAGCTTTGGTAGTTCACCCAGTTCGGATTGCGCTGCAGTGACGATGGCGCGCGCGATGGGGTGTTCACTGCCCTTCTCAATAGCAGCGGCATATCGCAATGCAGATTCGCGTGTCACGCCCTCCGCGCAAACAATGTTCGTAAGGGTCATCGCCCCAGTTGTCACTGTGCCGGTCTTATCCAGTACCACGGTGTCAATACGTCGGGTGCTCTGCAAAACATCAATGCCCTTGATAACGATGCCCATTTGAGCGGCTCGACCGCTACCCACCATGAGGGCTGTTGGCGTAGCAAGACCCAATGCGCACGGACACGCAATGATGAGGACCGCAACCGCCGCAGTGAATGCCTTCTGCACATCGCCATCAATAAACAACCAGGCAGCCAATGTGCCGGCACTAATTGCGAAGACAACTGGCACGAAGATGGAGGCGACCTTGTCGGCCACTTTTTGTACGGGTGCTTTTGTCGCTTGCGCTTCACGCACCATCTTGGCCATGCGCGCAAAAGTAGTTTCACCGCCCACTCGTGTGGCTCGCACCAACAGACGACCGTTCTGATTCACTGTCGCGGAGGTGACGTTGTCTCCGAGAGTGACGTCGACAGGAACACTCTCGCCCGTGATCATGCTGGCATCAATGCTGGAAGTTCCTTCTTCCACGACGCCATCGGCGGCGATCTTTTCTCCGGGTCGCACCACCAAGATGTCGCCCTCACGGACGACTGATGCGGGAATCGACACTTCTTCCCCATCACGCAACACCGTGGCGTACTTGGCGCCCATTGCGAGTAGCGACCGCAAGGCATCGCCCGCTGTGTTCTTTGCACGCATCTCTAGGTAACGACCCAACAAGATGAAAGCGGTGACCGTTGCACCAACTTCAAAGTAGACATCGGTAGTGCCCTTGTGTGTCATCGACACTCCATCGTGGACCATCGAGCTGTCGAGCGCGTTGCCCCAGAAGAGAGCCCACACACTCCACAATGTTGCCGCAATGACACCGACTGAAATCAGAGTGTCCATTGTTGTGGTGCCGTGGCGCGCGTTCTTCAATGCCGTTTTATGGAATGGCCATGCACCCCATGTTGCAACTGGAAGAGAGAAGGCCATTGCCCACCACTGCCAGCCGCTGAATTGCCAGGGCATGATCATGCTGAGTGCAACAACAGGGACTGACATTGCACCAGAGAAGACGAGTCGAATACGCGCCTGGCGAAGTCGTGCCTGAAGGTCGTCGTCAAATGGAGTGTCATCAACTACTCGCGCACCGTAGCCAGCATCGACGACGGCCTGAATAAGTGCTGATTGCTCCAGCGATGTTCCGTCGTAGGCCACCATTGCAGATTCGGTTGCATAGTTAACGGCAGCCTCGACCCCATCAATGCCATTGAGCTTCTTTTCAATACGCGCAGCGCACGCCGCACACGTCATACCTTGGACGGCGAGTTCTACCTCAACTATGGATTGGGGGGGAACCACAACGCTCATACCTATTTACCTACCACCAAAGTCAGGGTGGCGCTTCTCAAGAAACGCCGCAATGCCCTCTTGTGCCACATCCGAGACCACAGCCTTCGCCATCACTGCAGATGCAAACGCATACGCATCGGGTTCGTTCATACCTATTTGTTGGTAATACACCTGCTTACCAATTGCCTTACTTTCACGAGAACCGCGGCATGCACGTTCCAACAAACTCTGAGTTGCAGTCTCAAGTTCTTCGTCGAATGCAACCTGATTAATCAAGCCCCACTCCAACGCAGTTTGTGCAGAGATGACATCACCAGTCATTGCCATCTCTAATGCACGCTTTGGCGTGAGAGACCGCGCCACCGCAACGAGTGGGGTGTGGCAGAACAAACCGCCCTTGCCACCAGGAATAGCAAAACCGGCTGACGACGCCGCAACAGCAAGATCACATGTGGCCACTAATTGACAACCAGCGGCAGTAGCTAAAGCGTGGACGCGCGCAACGATGGGTTGCGGAATGGAATGCATCGTCTGCATCAGGTTCGAGCACACAGTAAAGAGGTGTAAGGCGTCAGCTTCTGAGGCACCCTTCATCTCGCCAAAGTTGTGCCCAGCGGAGAACACGGGGCCCTCCGCCGCGAGAATGATGCCAAGAGCATCCGAGGCAGCAATCTCTGTGAAAGCGGCCGTGAGTTCTAGGAGAACATCCAACGACAATGCATTGCGCTTTGCCGGATTACACAGAGTCACTGTGACGAAATCACCCTCGCGTTGCATGCGTATTGAAGTTGTCATGGCGTGCCTCCGGGTCACTACACAGAGTACGCCAGTATGTAATGGTGCGCCCTCTGGGGCTCGAACCCAGGACCTGCGGATTAAAAGTCCGTTGCTCTACCGACTGAGCTAAAGGCGCATCTTTGACGCTTCGACAGCCTCAGCGTTATCCGCTTTTGGTGTCATCCGAATCACTTTTTATTTTAGTTGACGCCTGAGCAAAACGGTCATTTCCGCCCGTCAACCGCCCATATCCTGACGATGTGGCCAGAATCGCGCGCTCTAAGAATAGACATGAGCCGAAAATCTGCGTTGTCTGTGGACGCCCCTTCGAATGGCGCCGCAAGTGGGCGCGGGATTGGGAGCAGGTCCGTTATTGCAGCGACGGCTGCCGCAAGGAGAAACCCAACTCCTAGTTGGTCGAAGTCGGAGCAGAGATAATGCGCTGATTGCACCACTGCCAGAGTGCTTCACGCACTGCAGGTGTATCCGAGGTGCGAGTGCGTGGCAATCGATGAATTGACCGAACTGCCCGGTCGCTCCAGAACTTTCCTGAAGGAACGACATCACTGCGCGAAGCAAGCCAGCAAATTGTGTCGGCTCCTTGTTCAGCACTGCGCAAGAGAGGCTTCGTGAAAAATCGGAATGCAGGAAGCGATTCCTGCACACCGGGCGTATCGGCCCATCCTGGGTGCATCGCTGCAAATTCAATCTCCGGCTCACGATTCGCCCACATCTCATTCAGAGTGACTTGGATACGTTTCGCAATGGCGTACTGGCGTGTGCCGTCGTAATAGGCGGGAGTCATCTCTGGAGATTCATCAACTGCAACATTGGGTAATGATGCTGCACACATTCCGCCTGATGACACTGTGATCACTCGGCCTGCTGACGACCTCAACAATGGCAGTAGATCTGTTGTCATCTGATGCGGACCCAAAACATGAGTAGCAATTGTTGTTTCGAAACCTTGCGCTGTGACCCTGCGCTCCTTCAAAAGTGCACCAGCGTTATGAATCACCGCATGTAAGCCAGTAGTGAGAGAAAGTATTTGCCGAGATGCTGCACGCACCGCATCAAGGTCGCCCATGTCGGCAATCACAGTGTGAAACGTCTGCGCTTCCGAATCGCGAACTAACTCACTCTTTGTGCGCTCGAGCTTTTCTGCGGATCGTCCAACGAGAATGAGACTTGCACCCATCGCCGCCAACTGATGCGCAGCTGCTCTTCCCAACCCCGACGTTGGACCGGTGATGACCACTGTCTTCCCCGTGAGTGAATTGTGATCGAGTGGTTCGAATTGAGACGAACGCACGAGGTACCCAATACGGGAAAAGCCCGGCACAACGAGAGTGTCCAGTGCATCATCAAGAAACTTCTGCAATGCCATACCCGCACCGTACAGGTCATATTGAAAACGTCTATACCCTGTTGATATGACTTCTAACGTCGTTGAGTTCATTGGCGTATACGACGCTGATTCCACTCTGCTCGGCGAGATCTCGTATTGGATTGGTGCTCGTTTGGGTACCACGCATTGTTCGCTCTGTGAACTCACGCACGGCCTCTTCACAGAGAAGCGTGAATGGAAAGAATGCGCCGCAGACCTTGGCGTGCCGTTCAATACATTTCACCGCAATGACGCGCCGGACGATGTACTTGCATCTCTCAACGGATCATTTCCTGCTGTACTTGCGCGCACAACCGCCGGGTTGTCCATCATCTTGACGAACCAAGCACTCCAAGGTTTCAGTGGCAACACTGCAGACTTTGCGCAGTGGCTCTCCGACTACTTGATTAATTCTTGAGAGCGGCGCGAGCTTCTACGGGATCCGGCGTGAAACCAGGAGTATCTCGACAGAACTCCACCATGATTCCGTTGGGATCGATGTAATAAATGGAATGGCACCAGCCATGATCCACGTCCATCAACGGCTCCACACCGCCGGCCGACAGTGAAGCCTTCGCCTGCTTCTGACGTTCTTCGTCTGCGGCAAATGCAATGTGATTCACCCACACAGGCAAGCCGACAGATTCCGACACATCTGATTTCCAATCGGGCTTCTCCCCCACACCATGCATGTCGAAGAACGCAATGCATGTGCCATCGCCGAGATCAAAGAACAAGTGACGGAAGAATGCTTCAGAATCGGGCACGCGAGTGACTTCCGTGTGCACCAACGGAAAGCCACACAGGTCTTCATAGAAATGCCGTGTTGCTTCAGGGTCTTTGCATGCATACGCAACGTGATGCACACCTACTGATCGATTCAATCCAGTCATCGCACTCTCAATTTCATTCCGGGTCCATCAGGACCATCAACTTCAACCATTGGTTCATCTTTGTTGTCAAACTCAAGCTTCAATGCTTTTGTCATCACCGCATGCATGTCATACATCGCAGTGATGTAAGTGAACTCGAGAATCTCTTCATCGCTGAGATATTCCTTCAACGATGCGAAGACTCCATCTGCAACACGACCACCGTCGTAGACCAACGCGTCGGTATATGCCAACACCGCACGCTCTGCAGGCGAGAAACAGTCCGCTGTTTGCCAATGAGGAATTGCTGCAATCTTTTCTTCACTCACACCGGCAGAACGTGCCGACTTGATGTGCTGCGAATACACGAACTGACTTGATCGAGCCCAGCCCACTCGCGTCTGACCCAACTCACGCAGTTGCGGATCAAGAATGCGTTCGCGACTGCGATAAAGAACGAAACCTCGCATGGCGTGATCGAAAATCTCTGGAACCAGTGCGAACACCGTCCACCAATCACCCGGCGTTCCAGTTGCGGTTCCTGGCTCTGCAACCGGATCTCGATCACCGAAGAGAAGGTCGTAGGTCGGCAATACACTCTCGTGCGCTTCGGCCCGCGATACCTGACGTAGTCGTGACATATGAACCCCCTACGGGCATTCTGCCACCTTTAGATAGACCAGTTTTCACGGAGCAAAGGAACGACTAGGCGTGGCGGGACACGAAGCGCTTGCTGCGATTCACAGCCACACCAATACTGATGAGCATGAGCGCCGCAAGCAATAACGGTTCAGTGCTGTTCGCACCAGTTGTTGGAAGCTGAGGCTTCTCAGGGATGATCGGTGTCAGTTTTGACTGCACCGTCTGGCCTGCCAGGTCTGTCACTTGGTAAGCAATAGAGAGGCCCTCGCCGGCCTTCGCATTACGGCTGGCGGTGAAACTCACAACACCTGTCGACTTGTTCAACTTGAATGTGCCGAGGTTTTTCACAGTCACGATTCCATCTGCATCGCAGACAGTTGCATCGGCAGCAACCACTGGCGCAGGATCGATCAAACATGTATTCATCTTTGCAAGACCAATCTTGGATACCGCAAGACCTTGCTTGCCAGTGAGCGTGGTGAACTGAATTGTCTCGCCACGATTGACTTCGAGTTTCTGTGGCTTTGCTACTGGCTTGTTGGTAGGTGGCGCGACCACAACAACAATGTTCGCCATTGCTGCCTGACCGGCGCCGTCGCTAACCGAATACTTGATCGATGTTGCAGTACCGAAAAATGTTGAGAGCGGAACGAACTTCACATTTCCGTTAGCGAGCACTGTGTAGGTGCCTTCGCCTGGCACAGTCAATGTGGTGCCGGTGCAAGCGGATGCCGTTGTTGCAGTGTTCAGACAGAGTTTGATCGTTGTTGCGTTCAAGAGCGTTCCCGCACCGGCCGAGTCATTTGTAACAGGAACGAGTGTTTGTGCCGTGATCCAAGGACCCGAAGAAGAGTCATCTCGAATCGTTGGCATCGGAGGAATGACTGGCGTCAATGTTGACGTGACTGTCTGACCAAAAATGTCCGTGATCTTGTAAGAGATTGACCTTCGTTGTCCGATGGGGGCATTGGCCAACGAGGTGTAGGAGACAACACCAGTAGCGACGTTGACGGAGTACGTGCCTTCACCAGCGATGGTCACTGGTGTTGTTCCACAGATCATCGTTGAAGGATCAATGATGCACAAAGTGGTTGGGTTTAATGCAGCACCGCCGACTGCAGTTGCCGCTAATGCCCCAGAGCCTGTGATGGGCTGGAAGCTCACCGTCGAAGCTGGGGCTACTGCACGAAGGTCTGGCGTGGCCACAGGTGGCGGTGGCATGAGAACTGTTGGAGTGATGGTCGCACTTGCCACGCGACCATTGATATCCGCAACGATGTACTTCACTGGCGCAGCTGTTCCGATGAAGGTGGGAAGCGGATCAAACGAAACAGTGCCATTTGTGTTGACTGTGTACGTGCCCTCATTTGCCACCGTCAATGTTGCGAGGTTGCAGCTTGCATTCGCAGTTGATGTTGTCGCACACAGCTTCACGCTGCTGGTCACCAAGGTTGCTGGCGCCACAGCTGAATCATTTGTGAGGGGTGAAATCACCTGGGTGACGTCATACGCGTCTGTATTTGTGTCATTCACTGCTGCAGGAGGTGCAGGAATAATCGGAGTCAGCGTTGAGGTTGCTGTCTGGCCAAAAATATCAGTCACTTTGTAGGTGAGTGGGGTCTTGGTTCCTACTGTCGCGTTGATATCGGCAACAAACGTGACGATTCCTGTTGATGCGTTCAACGTGAATGTACCTTCACCAGCGATGGTGATGATTCCGTCAGCATCACATGTCGTGGTGCTTGGCGTAATAAGGCAAGTTGCAGAGGTATTGAAGCTGACTGGAGTTGTTGCGAGGCCACCAGTTCCGGTCACGGTGGTGAAGGTTGCTGTGCCGCCAGGAATCACAATCTTTGTTTGAGGAGTTGCTACAGGAACTGCAGGCATCAAAACCGTCGGGGTGATTGTTGCATTTGCGAGCTGTCCCGTGGTGTCGGCCACGACATACTTCACAGGCGAAGCCGTACCAACAAACGATGGAAGCGGATCGAACGTCACGGTGCCGTTCACATTGACCGTGTACGTGCCCTCGTTTGGCACCGTCAATGTTGTGAGGTTACAGCTTGCATTTGCAGTCGACGTTGTTGCGCACAACTTCACGCTGCTGGCGACCAAGGTTGCAGGCGTCGTTGCCGAATCGTTGGTCAAAGGCGAAATGGTTTGGTTGGTATCAAATGGGCCAGTCGAGGTGTCGTTCACAGCCGCCGGAGGAGCAGGAATGACTGGGGTGAGAGTTGACGTAGCTGTCTGGCCAAAGATGTCAGTCACCTTGTAGGAGAGTGCCGTCTTTGTGCCCTGAGTCGCACCTGCATCAGCTACAAAGGTGACAACACCAGTTGATGTGTTCAACGTGTACGTGCCCTCGCCTGCAATTGCCACTACCCCATCGGCATCACAAGTGGTGGTACTCGGAGTAATAAGGCATGTCACCGAGGCATTAAAACCAACACCGGAGGTAGCGAGACCGCCCGTACCCGTGAGTGTTGTGAAGGCGACTGTTCCACCAGGGATAACGGCCTTCGTTTGAGGAGTTGCAACTGGGACGGCTGGCATCGAAACAGTTGGCGTAATCGTCGCGTTGGTGACCTGGCCCGTTGTATCTGCCACGACGTACTTCACTGGAAATGCAGTTCCCACAAACGATGGAAGCGGATCAAACGTCACGGTGCCGTTCGCATTGACCGTGTATGTGCCCTCATTTGTCACCGTCAAAGTCGTCAAGTTGCAGCTTGCATTTGCAGTCGACGTTGTTGCACACAACTTCAAGCTGCTGGCGACCAAGGTTGCAGGTGTCGTGGCGGAGTCGTTGCTCAAAGGTGAGATTGTCTGATTGGTGTCATATGCGCCGGTTGAAGTGTCGTTCACAGCCACAGGAGGAGCAGGAATGACCGGCGTGAGAGTTGACGTTGCTGTCTGCCCCGTGATATCGGTGACGCGATATGTGATGGGCGTCTTCGCGCCCTGAGTCGCATTGACATCTGCAACAAACGTGACTACACCCGTAGCAACATTGAGTGTGAACGTGCCCTCACCCGCAATCGTAACTATGCCATCTGCATCACAAACTGCAGTACTCGGCGTGAGTAGACAAGTTGCTGAAACATTCAATCCGGCAGACGAAGTGGCTAGTGCACCAGTGCCTGCAATAGTCGTGAATGTTGCTGTCCCGCCTGGTATGACAGCTTTCGATTCAGGGGTTGCTATCGGTGCACCCGGCGCTGCAACAGTTGGGGTAATTGTGGCACCCGAGAATTGACCCGTGGAGTCCTGTACTGCGTACTTCACAGGAGAAGCAGTGCCACGGAAAGTTGACAATGGATCAAAGGTGACCGTGCCATTCGCATTCACTGTGTAAGTGCCTTCGTTCGGCACCGTCAAAGTTGTGAGATTGCAGCTGGTATTCGCAGTGCTGGTATTTGCACACAATTTCAACGTGCTGGCAACAAGCGATGCTGGTGACGTCACCGTGTCATTAGTTAAGGGGGTGATTGTCTGATTTGTGTCGTACGCGCCACTTGACGTGTCATTTGTTGCGACCGGCGGTGCGGGGATTACCGGTGTCAGAGTTGATGTAGCACTCTGACCAAATACGTCAGTGACTTTGTAGGTAATTGAAGTCTTCGTTCCTTGTGTTGCACTTACATCAGCGACAAAGGTGACAACACCCGTAGAAGTGTTCAACGTGTACGTACCTTCACCAGCAATGGTGACGATTCCATCAGCATCACATGTGGCGGTACTCGGCGTGTACAAGCAAGTGACAGATGCGTTTAGCCCCACACCCGATGTTGCAAGTGCACCAGTTCCGGTAAGTGTTGTAAATGTTGCGGTGCCGCCAGGGATAACTGCCTTCGACTCCGGTGTGGCAACTGGAACAGCAGGCATTGAGACAGTCGGAGTAATGGTGGCACCCGTGAATTGGCCGGTGGAATCTTGTACTGCGTACTTCACAGGAGATGCCGTACCAGTAAATGTCGGAAGTGGATCAAACGTGACAGTGCCATTTGCATTGACGGTGTACGTACCTTGGTTTGCAACAGTCAAAGTTGTGAGATTGCAACTTGCATTTGCGGTGGAGGTCGTTGCGCAGAGTTTCACAGTGCTGGCAATCAAGGTTGCAGGTGATGTCACAGTGTCATTACTGAGTACCGAGATCGTCTGGTTGGCATCGTATGCGCCGCTCGAGGTGTCATTTGTTGCAACTGGTGGCGCAGGAATCACTGGAGTCAATGTTGAAGTTGCGGTCTGTCCAGTGATGTCAGTCACGCGATAGGTAATTGGTGTCTTGTTGCCCTGTGTCGCGGCAGGATCGGCGACAAACGTAACCACTCCTGTTGCGATGTTGAGCGTGTAGGTGCCTTCGCCCGCAATTGTTACTACGCCATCGGCATCACATGTGGAGGTGCTTGGTGTCAATAGACATGTCAACGATGCATCAATTCCAGCAGCTGACGTTGACAGACCACCAGTTCCGGTGAGCACAGTAAACGTTGCCGTACCGCCAGGGATAACGGCTTTGCTTTCTGGAGTTGCTACCGGCGATGAAGGAGCAGAAACCGTTGGAGTGATGGTTGCGCTTGCCAATTGAGAGGTTGAGTCGGCGACCACGTACTTCACTGGTGAAGCTGTGCCACGGAACGTAGGCAGAGGATCAAAGGTGACAGTGCCGTTCGCGTTCACCGTGTAGGTGCCTTCGTTTGGTACCGTCAATGTCGTCAAGTTACAACTTGCATTTGCTGTTGAGGTTGTCGCACACAACTTCACTGAACTAGCTGTCAATGTTGCTCCAGAACCAGGAGCGTCATTCGTCAATGGAGAGATTGTTTGGTTCGTGTCATACGCGCCAGTTGAAGTGTCATTCGTTGCTGTAGGTGCCGGTGGAACTGTGGGCGTCAATGTTGCTGTTGCAGTTTGGCCAGTGATGTCGGTGACTTGATAGGTCAATGCGGTCTTCGTACCTGGAGTCACGTTCGCAGCAGCGACAAAGATGACGACACCAGTGACTGCATCAAGCGTGTACGTACCCTCATTTGCAATCGTGACTACTCCATCAGCATCACATGTCGCCGGTGATGAACTTGGAGTAATGAGACAAGTGGTTGAAGTATTGAAGCCAGCGACCGATGTTGCAAGGCCACTGACACCCGTCAATGTCGTGAAAGCAACACTTCCTCCAGGGATAACCGACTTCGATTGTGGCGTTGCACTTGGAACTGTTGGTGCTGCGACTGTCGCGGTAATTGTCGCATTTGTTAACTGATTCAGAGTGTCTGCAACTACATACTTCACAGCAGATGCGGTGCCCTTGAAGGTCGGTAACGGATCAAAAGTCACTGTGCCGTTCGCATTTACCGTGTACGTGCCCTCATTAGGAACAGTCAACGTCGAGAGGTTGCAGCTTGCGTTGGCGGTTGATGTAGTTGCGCACAACTTCACCGACGTTGCATCAATTGGTGCAAGAGAGCCAGCCGTGTCATTGGTGAGTGGCGAGATTGTTTGATTGGTGTCGTATGCGCCACTCGAGGTGTCGTCAACAGCTGATGGAACAGTGTTGAGCACCGTGGGTGTATATGTGCTCGTTGCAATGTTGCCAGCAGAGTCTGCAACTTGATAGTTCAGGGCTGGTGGTGTGCCGAGATAGTTATTCACAGGTGTGAATGTCACGACACCCAAAGCGTCTACTGAATATGATCCGACATTGGCAACCGTGATGGAAGTTCCTGCACTTTTTGTGCAGTTCGGTGAAACCTCAACAGGATTTGAATTGGGATCGCACAGCTTGACCGATGATGCAACAAGTGAAACACCTACTGCGTTTGTTGCAACAGCATCGTTCCCTAAAAGATTCTTTGTTTGCACAACGTTCTTACCCGCAGACGATGTATCGGGGTCTGCGGTGGGCAGTGGCGTTGCATGGCACATCGCACCGTCAAGGGGGGTGTTGGAATAGGTGTAAATGAGATTGAAATCTGCTGAAGCCGTTGCTGTTGACGGATTAAGAAGCTCGTACGCCTTCCTATTCCCCTCAACGAAGACCACGCGCCCGGATCCGTCGCTGTACGTCGCCTGGT
>CANFGT010000002.1 GCA_947446815.1 Acidimicrobiaceae bacterium | reverse complement strand
CACGTGCTTCATATCGTCAAAAATGACGTCCCAACCGTCGCCTGATGAATCATTCGCAGTTGAGAACTGTCCACTGTCTGGTTGGAGACCACTAGCGGTTGATGAAGAGATCTGTCGACCGTTTGCGTCCGCGCCTTCGCTA
The DNA here is from genome assembly GCA_947446815.1 of Acidimicrobiaceae bacterium. GTDB lineage: Bacteria > Actinomycetota > Acidimicrobiia > Acidimicrobiales > Ilumatobacteraceae > UBA2093. Next base: position 272,050 of record CANFGT010000002.1, on the reverse strand, counting down.
ACAAGCGGACCATTCGCCTTTACATAGCGAAGCGCTTCCCATCCCGCGAGTGTTGTCGGAGCGTTAGAGGACCAAGAGTTTCCATCAGTGGAGTAATAGATGGTCCAACCAGCGGGTGCCGTGATGTCGCTCGCGCTTCGAAGGTCAAGCTCTGGGTCAATCTGTTGCACAATTTCTTGTTGTGTTGTTCCGGCAAGTGCAACAGGTGTGCTTGCAGTGAGATCAATTTTTGTGCCGCGCAATGCCGACGTTGCAACTGTTGCTGAATCCGGGGTGTAGTCGACAGCAAGATCAAGTCCGGTTAAAGCACTTGCGGGTGGAATCTCCATGCTGGTCGAGACCATTCCGAATGCAAGAAGCAGAACAACACTGAGACGGAGTTTTGGTCGTGCGCCACGCAAGAAGCCCTTAACCCGAGGGAGGAGACCCTGGGAAGGATGGGTGAACTGCGACGCCGACATGCTCTATTGATTATAGGCATACATAAGTACTTATAAATAGGGCTTACAAAGTCTCAAGTAGAGATTGAGGTTCTTATATATAAAGGTTCACAGCCCATCGGGGGTCGCCCTTCTGATTGCATTCAGCAACCATCGCTCCTCAGAACGTGGCCGCCTGAATTGTGAGTCGATGCAGGTCCACCAACTGCCTACGAGTCAATTTGCGACCGGAATATCCCCCAGCAAGAACGAACGAGACTGGAATCTCGTGTTCTTTCGCCCAGCCAAAGACCATCTCCTCACGTTGCGCAAGAACGCTTGTCGTAATTCCTGCTGCGCCACCAGTACTGCAATCCTCGTGCGGGTCCATCCCTGCGTTGTAGATCACAAGGTCGATGGAGCCAGGATCCACCACGGACTGCAGCATCTTTTCGATATCAGCCAAGTAAAACTCACCGGAAGATCGAATGATTCGTGCATTCTCAGTGTCCTCGTAATTGTCGAAGTGATTCACCGAAACATCAATCTGTTCGATGCCCTTCATTCCTTCTACAAGACTTGCGGTGCCACCACCGCCGTGTGCATCCAAGTCGACAATGAGTACGCGCAGTGCACCTTGAACTAACGCATCGCATGCGGCCACAGCCAAACCATTAATCGTGCAAAAACCGGAACCGTGCGATGCACGTGCATGATGTAAACCGCTCGACAATGAACCAGAGTTCACACCATGAATTAACGAGTAACGAGCCGACTCAACACAACCGCCCACCATTGAAAAGACAGAGCGACGCAAGTCAGTTGACCATTCGCCAATTCCATTCGCGTCAGCCAACGAATCAGGACGACCCGTGAGCAATGCCTTCACATAACGAGGTGTATGTACGCGTGTCACGAGGTCAACTTCAGCTGGTTGTGGTGCAACAAGATCAATGCCTTCGATAGGGCGCTCTTGCAATGACGCCGCAATATCCCCAGCTTTTTCACGAGTGTCAACTCCATAGCCATTGCAGAGATAGTCCGGTGAGTAATAAATATTTATGTTCTTCAAAGTATTTTCTTTCAATTAGATACGAGCGATGCGATTGCCGATGCTGCGGATGACATAAGCGAGATCGAGATAGTTTCGGTCCAGCCATTGCTCAACGTCATTTACAATTGCTGCAATTTCTTCAAGAGATTTCTCTTGCTTTGTCGCATGCCAGTGCGCTGCGTCTGATGCATAGATGATCCCTGCGATGGGCCGTGCATTTCTGATTGCGCGAAGAGCATCGAGATGATCCCACCCCTGGTTCAACATCACTGCATACAACGCAGACGGACCACGGTTCACGCCCATGTGACAATGCACCAAAACTTTTCGAGTGGGATCTGCAAGTACTTCAGCGCAATTGGTTGTCAGAGCGAGGAACCAGGAATCACTGCGCTTTCCACCGTTGTCATCAACACCAAACCAGTGACTACGAATCGTGGAGTTTGCATGAATGAAATCTGTGTCATCGCATTCACCACGCATGTCGAAGACGTCTGTTACGCCAGCTTTTTCCCAGCGAGACAACTGTTCGAGTGCTGCATCGCGACTCATCGGGAGGTCGCCACTTACGGCCAACTGGTCCGAGACCCAGCAGATCTCTCTCCAGATCAAATGAGGTGATGTAGGTCGGGAGGACCTCGTAAGTGATTCGAGTGATGTGGACATCTGAACTGCCTTTCAGTCAGAGCAACCGACCCAATGTCAATTGCTGTGATGATTTAGCGACTCAGAAGTCAGACCTTCACGATTTGGCGGAATAACTCCGAACGACTTCGCTTACGGCCTTTACAACGGCGACATCGTCGCTTAACCCTCGAGAGTCCTGGCGGTCATGTCGACCGTCATTCACCTCTAAGACATAGAAACAGGCGGCTTTGACCAAACGGCCCAGCACTTTGTTCGAGAGACCTCGATTACTTGGCAGATGCCTCGCCAACGAGCGCAACCGCGCAACACCGAGAATCGACTGCTGACGATGTGCTTCGGAGTACTGAGCTGCAAATTCAAGGTGTCCAATGGCTGTCGTGATTGGGTCCGACAAAAGATCCAGTTCGTCAAAGTTCTGCAGGATCTTTACAAAGGCATCGGCCGTCTTCATCGGAAGTTTTCCAACAACGATGGCAGCTGGCTCTACTGCCCCGGCCGCATTCGCAGTTCCGACAATCTTTGCCAGGTAGTTCGCCATGGCTGTTGCACTGCGACCTCCATGCTTCTTCCCCAGTTGGGCCAACGTCATCTGAGATTCAGAAAAGAACCTGTCAGTCAACAAAGCTCTGTCGCCCTCATCCGTCAAGACATGAATCATCGCTTGTGCTTGTAATGAATGAAGTAGTTCTTCTTCCTTTGAAATCACTTGCAGCGAGAGACCCCGAAAGTCGTTATTGCGAGGAAAGACATCGGAGTTGCGGCCACGTTCATCAACTCCTTGAATACGGATGCCAGCTGGCAGCTCATCTGCGAGCAATCTCAGTTGACGATTTTGCACTTCACGATGACGAGCAAGATCAGTGACACGATGTTGAACAACGCGCGTCATATATCCCGCAGAATTCTCAATTGAATCCAGTTTCTGCTTTGCCCGTTTCCTGTTGGCCGACAACAGATCTTGAACTGCAGTGGCCATAAGTTCGTCTGCGTGGAGTTCAAGCCAACGCTCACGTCGGATAATTCCAGCGACTATGCGATTCGCAACACTCTGCAGTTCTTCAACTGCACGCATCTCTGCTGCCGTAAGTATTTGCGGTGCAGGTCTGGTCATGCCAAATATTACAAAGCTCAGCACCACCTCTGTGCATACACGCCGATTTATCGGCAGTTTTCAAGTTCTGTGTTTTGCGATAAACATAAAACATGTCGGCACAAACACTGCCCCATTTCTTCCCCAAGAACACACATCACACTCACCATTTGATGAGGGAGAAATTTCATGACCATGACGGATGCGCGTCGAACAGAGATGCACATTGGCCTACGAGAATCTTTGGGGCCGCGCGTGGCTGACAGCTTGATGGAACACTTACCACCCAGTGGATGGGATGATGTCGCTCGTCAGTCCGAGATGATTCTTCGCTTTGAAATGATTGACCGACGATTCGATGAGGTCGATCGCCGATTCGAAGAAATTGACCGCCGATTCAACGGGATTGACCAAAGGTTCGAAGGGATTGGCCAAAGGTTCGAAGGGGTCGACAAGCGATTTGTTGGGGTCGACAAGCGATTTGATGCAATCGATTCACGAATACGATTCATGATCGGCACGACTCTGACAATTGGATTGGCGATGTTTGGCCTTCAGGTTCAGATACTTCTGAGCCTTCGCTGATGAAGCACTAGTTAGTCAAAACCGATGAATGCTGCAGCGGTGTCATTCTGCGCACGATGTGACTGCACATGGTTCGCTACGAACTCTTCGTCAGGGAAACCCATCGCCACACACGTCATGATTACTTGATCTTCCGGAATGTTTGCGTATTCGCGAACAACTGAAGACTGCATAATCCCCTGACCATTAATCACGGAGCCAAGACCCTTCGACCACGCAGCAAGAACAAGTCCATATGTTGCAGCACCACAGTCGAAGTGAGCAACCGTGTCATGCTCCAGAGCCTTGTCGATCGTGATCACAATTGACACCGGCGCATCAAACTGACGGAAGCCACGCATCACCCAATCTTGACGACGAGCCTTGTCATCGCGTTCAATCCCCATCGCTTCAAACAACTGAACAGCGATTTCCACTTGGCGGTCACGGTGCACGCCTTCGTATCCATGGCTCAACTTGATCTCTCGATCAATGCCAGCACCCGCCATCATGCGCTCGGTGTTTCCTTCGCGAATCTTTTCAAGCGGATCACCTGTGACGACATGGAAATGCCACGGCTGAGTGTTCATCGATGACGGCGCACGCTTCGCAATTTCAAGAATCTCTTCAATCAGCGCCTTCGGAACTGGCTGCTTCTTGTATCCACGAATACTGCGACGCTCGTTCACGATGGCCGCGTGCTCTTGATTCCCACTATGCAAAGACTTGCTCGACATCTGTATCCCCTATCTGATGCTCTCTATATGTTGGTCGGGTCGGACAGTCAAAATCGCATCCGAAGCTAAATTCAGTGCATTCGCCCACCAGTTATGGGGGTCGTGGACGTCAGACCCCATACGAATATCCACTTTCGCACTTACGTCAGGGCCGCCCATCGTGATGAATGCATCCTGCGGGACAAGGTCCAATGACGAAATGGTCTTCCCGTCTTGTTCCAACCATCCATGGGGCAAACGCTTCCCCACAACAGCGGCAGGTGAATAGTTTCGAATGACTTCATCGGTCAATGGTTCAAGTTCTGGGTCAGTTTCCGACAACAGATATCGATAGCCAATTTGGAGACCCAACATGTCGAAGTGGGTTGCTTGATGTGAGATTGCTTCCGAAATCTTTTCAGCATCACCAGTAGGCAAAGCTTCAAAAACTTCAATCATGCGGAATGCATTCTCCAGGCTTGCTTGCGCATTGCGTTCCGCAATCGGACGACGCTCAGGTTCATACGTTGCGAGAATGGAAGAGTCGCATTCACCTCGATGTACTGATCCAATTTTCCACGCGAGGTTATGAGCATCTGCAACACCCGAGTTCAAGCCCATTCCGCCCGAGGGTGGGAAACGGTGCGCAGAGTCACCAACGAGGAAAGTGTTTCCTTGTCGATATGACGATGCAATCTGCGAGGTCATCGTCCACGACGAAATATTCAGAATCTCCAATGGCGCTTCGGGTTGCGTGAGAACATTTCGCACGCGAACAATCGCATCATCTTCTGCCAATCGCGGCACATCGTCATGAGCTGCGGTCATATAGACCCACTCCCCACCATTGCCATGAGAAATCAATGTGCCATCAATGCTTGGATCACACAACCAGAACAAAACACCGGGCGTGTTCTTCGTCATCGAAAACAAATCAGCGCGGAAGTGAATCATGTGGAAGCGCTGCAGATTGTCCGGCCCAATCATTTCGATTCCCACGGAACGACGAACGGCACTAGAGGCACCATCACACCCAAAGAGCCACGTGGATTCCGAAGAGTTCTCGGGCGTCCATTCCGTTCCGTATTCAACAGTAATACCGAATCGCTGTGCTTCGTCCAGCAACATCGGTTCAAGAAGGTGTTGAGAGAGATTTCGTAATGGAGTGGGTGAATTCGCTAATTGATCATCGGCCTGTTGTTCGTATTGCAATGAGCCAAAGACATTGCCGCCCAATTTGTCAACCCAATACACGCGGCCCGCATCTTCAGGAGATTGCGCGGCGGTACGAATGCGATCAACATCGAGTCCAAGCTGGCGCCAAATTTCGAAAGTACGTGCGTTCAGAACATGAGCCGCGGGGGCACGTTGTGGACCTTCGCGTCGCTCCACAATTCGCACGGATAGTCCTTGCTTCTTGAGAAGCAAGGCCAGTGTCAGCCCAACGGGGCCGGCACCAACAATGAGCGCATCAGTGTGGGACATGATGCTTCTCAGAAGATTCCGGCGTAGGAGCCGCCATCAAGTTGAATGCTCTGACCGGAGATATAGCTGGCTTGTACGGAGCACAGATATGCACACATATCACCCACTTCTTCAGGGCGACCAATGCGTTTTGCAGCAATGGACTGAGCCATTTCTTCATAGGCCTGTTCCACAGTGATCTTTTTGAAGTCCGCAGTTAATTTCGCCATCTGTTGTTGACGACCTGTATTGATGCGTTCAGGAAGAAGATTGTTGATTGTCACATTCGACGACACAACGTCACGCGAAATTCCCTTGACTGCAGAAATCAACCCCGTGCGAGCTGCTGATGACAGTCCCATAGGAGACAGTGGTGCCTTCACCATTGCGGAGGTGATGTTCACGATGCGACCAAATTTGCGAGCGACCATTCCGTCAATCACGTCGCGAATCAACAACAACGGCGCGAGCATGTTCTGATCAATTGCTGCATGCCAATCCTCTGATGACCACGAAGTGAATTGACCAGGGGTTGGTCCACTGTTGTTCGTTACGAGAATGTCTGGCGTTGGGCAGGCTGCAAGTAACGCAGCACGCGTTGAATCAAGAGCGATATCCCCCACCACTGTTTTGACATCAACCGAAGTTGAACTGCGTAGCGCTTCGGCTGCAGCTAGCAGTCGCTCTTCGTTACGACCGTTCAGCACCACGTTGACGCCCTCTTGCGCCAGCGATGTTGCGCATGCAAGGCCAAGACCACTACTTGATGCCGCAACGATTGCGTTTTTTCCAGCAATTCCTAAATCCATAATGCCCTCTTAGAAATCCAAGTCGTCGGGAGGGTTTGGCCCCCACTGATTAATGCCTTCGAATACGGAGTGTGATGCCGGCGCAACTGATGCAGTCAACAAATCTGTGTCGGTCCAATGTTCCACGGTGAAATTGAACGGGTCTTTCCAATAGTCGAACACTTGACCACCAAGAATGTGACGACCAACGCCCCAGTAATGACGTGCACCAAAAGCGGTGAGTGCTTCGCGACCTGCCATGAGGTCATCGAAGTCGGCAACCTCCCAAGCACAGTGACCCAGCTTGACCTCACCAGTTTCGAGAATCAGAAGTGAATGATGGTCGGCACCTTCATCACCACGGTCGCACCGCATGAATCGACCAAACGGCGCTTCGGGATCTTCGAGGTACGTGTCATCGGACGCAAGGAGACCCAATGTGTCGTGATACCAAGCAGCGGTTGTCTTCAATGATGTTGTCTTAATAGCAGAATGTCCGAATCGTTTCACCTGAGATGGGCCAAGTGGAACGCGTTGCAATACATCTACGCGAACCCGAGCATCAGCTGTGTTCACTGGTGCATGTTCCTTCGTTGCGATGGGGGCAACTTCTTTCATCTCTGCAATGACGTCCACGATGCGACCATCCGGATCATTGAGATGAACAACAAAACCTCCACCCGGTTCGTTGTTTACTTCTACTGGCACACCTATTGCATCAGAAAGCACGTCGAGATCTTGTCGAGATGCAAAGAACGCCAAGCCCAGGAAATTGGTGTCACCTTTGTGTGTCACGTGGATGTGATGTGCAGAACTTGTCCCACGCATGTACAACACATCTTCGGTTCTCTCGGACACGTGCATTCCAAATGCTTCGAGGAAATTCTGCATGAGGTCAAGGTCGGGAACCTGGAATCGAGGGAATGCAACATCTCGAACTTTGATGATTGGTGGAGCCATTCCGAGATAGTACGACATCAAACTAGTTTTGGCAAAGGTCTGTCATTAGTCTTGAGATATGACGCCCCTCGAGATCATCGAAGACACAATCGCCACATGGAATCGTGAACGCCCGGAGCTTGACTTCGCTGCGATGGCTCTTGTCCTGCGCCTAGGAACGATTGCAAAGGTGGGAATTGAGCGCACCGAAACCGCCTTAGCTCCCTTAGGAATCAACGTTGGTGAATTTGACGTACTGGCGACGATTCGGCGTCATGGTGCCGGAGCAGAACTAACGCCTTCCACATTGGCAGAACTCACTCTGATTTCTCAGAGTGGACTCACCAATCGCATTCGCCGCCTTACTGATGCGGGCCTGATTGCTCGCAGGACGAATACGGCCGATAAGCGCAGCTTTACTCTGAGGCTGACTGCCAAAGGCTCACGAACAGCGGACAAGGGGATTGCTATCGTCGCCACGTTGGATGATGAGTTCATGCATGTCTTGACAAGAACATCAACGACTTCTTTGAAGAGTGCGCTTGACACTCTCATTAGTCGGTTCTGATTTCCATCAGTCCGGAGACTGATGGAACTATTACGCCAGTCGGCGGTGTCGACGAATCTCCAAACCAAAGGCGAAAAGGAAGAGCGCAAGAATCACCATGGTTCGTTCGGATCCTCCAGTTGCAGGAAGCTCGAAACCTTCCCGAACCGAGGCAAACAATGTGGCGCTGAGCAGATGTCCCGCAGAATCAGCGATCCGGAAAGGCAGAGACGCAGTTCCGATAAAGCCATCACGTGGCATAAATCGAACGTTGCCACGCACCACAGTCCAGACTCCATCTTTTGTTGTGACAGACGTAGTCCACTTCTTGGTCGACGGATTCCAGATTTGGAGCGTTGAAATTTTCCACGATGCGCCAGGCGCTGGAGCGCCGAATTGTGTCGGATTCAACCATCCGGCAACACCTGGTTGTGTCGTGACGCGTTGATCAACAACGTCCGCCTTACCCAATGGCGTAATCGTCGGAATCAACACACTCGATGAGATTCCAACGCCAGACAATCCCGTCCAGTTGTTCGCAATTTGATACGTGACTGGTTGCGTGACAACTCCCGAGAAGCCAGCGCGGTGAACGAACGCAACCGCACCAGTAGCAATGTCAACGGTGTACGTACCATCAGCAGTTGCCAATGCCGTACGAGTGCATGACGGCACTACATCAGTGGGGCCACAGAGACGAATTGTGGCGGGAACCAATGCCACCGTGCCCGTCTGGCCAGCAGGAATTGTTCCAGCGTTGTCATTGATCCATGGTTGCAACACCACAGTTGAACCCTGCACGTTTGTGCCACGGTCAACAGATGCAATCGGTGCTGGCGGCGGAACAACCTTGGGATTCAATGTTGAAACTGCAGGTCGGTTGAAAGAATCACGAACGATGTAAGGACGTGGTGTTGCAACGCCGACGAAGTTTGGTTCTGGTACAAACTGCACGGTTCCATCAGGATTCACGGTGTAGGTGCCCTCGCCGGGCACCGTCAGAGTCGTCTTTGTGCAATTGGGTGAAACTTCAGTGAGACCACACAACTTCAGCGTCGACGGATCAAGTGGATGCGCGGTGTTGCCACCATTGTCGTTGCCTAATGGAGAAAGAACTTGAGTTGCACCCTGCGCGCCAATTGAATAATCCGGTAACGCAGATGGTGCAGGCGGCAACGTCGTAGTTGTCGTCGGCCGCACCGTTGTCGTTGTTGCAGGTGCTGTTGTGGCAGGAGCAACAGTCGTAGTGGGGGCCACAGTTGTGGCAGGAACTGTGGTTGGTGCAACCGTGTTCGGCGCCACAGTGGTGGACACAACTGTGGTCGCAGGAGCTGTTGTTCCTGGCGCAACCGTGGTGGACACGACCGTGGTTGCCGGGGCTGTAGTTCCTGGCGCAACGGTGGTTGTGGTGGTGGTGGTGGTGGTTGTTGTTGTCGTCGTCGTAGTTGTAGTCGTCGTTGCAGATGCAATCACCAATCCCAATGAATAATCCTCTACCTCACCAGAGTCCACTTTCCCTGTGGGACTAGAGACGCTTGAATAGCTCAAGCGCAGACGCGCGTATGTTGCTCCAGCCACAGCATCACCGGGAACTGTCCATGTGAGGTTTGCAGTCGTTGCGCCCGCTGCGGGGTCTGCTGCACATGCACGTTCACCTGTATCGAACGTTCCATTTCGATTGAAGTCGATCCAACCGCAGAGTTTTGCCGTGGACGCAACACCCGAAAGCGAAACTGGGACCGTATATGAATCACCAATCAAACCCACGTTGACTGACGTTCCCCAGACATTGACTCCATCATCAACATTTCCGATTGTTGTTCCAGCAGCGACAGCATCGGCATTCGTTGTTGGATAGATCAATGATGTCTGATCAGGAGTAACCGTTGCGCCCATCTGCAGAGAGCCAACAATGTGAGACGCTGCAGGCGTGTCGTAGCTAACAGGTGCAAGACCAAAATCTTCCTGAACATTTACCGTCATCAAAATGGCATCAACCACAGTCAATGTTGGATCCGTACTGGCAACATTGACCCTTGAATTGATGGACAAGGAGAACGAAATGCTTGTAAAAGTTCCGTTCACGCGGATTGAGCCGCATGCTGCCGTTGCTGTTTGGCCGTAGGTTGGCGGATTTCCTGCAGTGTTGCACTCAATACTCGGATTTTTCACTATCGGTTCTATGTGAGTGTCATTGACAACTTGAATATTGGTTCCGCTTATTTTCGTCAAAGTTGCACCGGGAGTGGTGAGATCAAATTCAGTCCACCCAGCTCCATTACCTCCGCCAGCTGACCAACCACCGCCAACAGCTGCTAGAGAAATGATCGGATTGGTCACGGCACGATTGAATGAAATCGTCGCGGTACCGCGATTTGTACAGAGAGTCGCAAAAGCACAGCCTGTTCCGATGATATTGATGCGAACGCCGTATTCATTCAGCAGTTGATCATTGAAGAAATGGCCTGTTAGACCACCAATCGCGGCGGCATCAAACACACGGTCAACTTCCCAAATCGTGGTATTGGCACCCGTAACAGAAATGGTTTCTTGTAGTCCATTGTTTAATGTTTTTGTTCGGGCAGAGTTCAGAGGCGTCGAACAGTTTCCATACTTGGTCGTGTCGCTTGGCGTCGTTAGCCATGACCATCCTTGGTCTACGAAGTACCGCTTGGATTTACCCGTGAATGCACCCGCAACCAAGATCTGAGAACATGGGAAAGTGACGGCAACAATCGAACTGTCAATGCTTGAAGTGTCGATGATTCCTGTCAGTAATCCTGTTGCAGCAAACCGCTTGATCTTTCCGGTGAACGCACCAACCGCAATAACACCATCCGAAGATCCCAAGTCTGCGGCTAACCCGAGAACGTTGCCATCTAGCGTTCCCGCATTGGTGTTCCATGTCGTGTCGAGATTGCCAAGATAAGTAAAGGATTTGATCTTGCTGGTGAATCCGCCGCCAACAATGACTTTCCAACCAGAAGTAACCGCAACAGCGTTCACTTGGGCGTTAAGACTTGTTCCGACCGCAGTATTGAAATATCCAAGCGCAGCACCTGTGTCGTCGAAACCTCTGAGAAAGTTAGTAAACCCACCACCGACGACGATCCAAGTTCCTCCTGGTGGGATCGCAATAGAGGTCACTCCAGCATTGAGTTGTGTTCCAACATTTGTATTGAATGCGGTGTCAGCCGAACCATTGGTGTTCAGACGTCGCAGGTAACCGCTGAATTCGCCACCAACAAGAATTTTCCCGCTGGTCTGAATGACCACGGCCCACACCAATGTTGTGCCATAACTTGCAACTGTTGAGTTGAATGCAGTGTCTGACGTTCCGTCTGCATTCAATCGACGCACATACCCAGCAACCCCCTGAGTACCTCCCACTGCCACGATCTTCCCGTCAGACTGGACAGCGACGCCCATGACTGTCGATGTCAACACTGCGGCGGCATTTGTATTAAACGCGGTGTCGGCGGTGCCGTCGACATTCATACGACGCAGGAACCCTGTGAATGCTCCTCCGACGAGTACCTTGCCATCGCTTTGAAGTGCAGTTGCTCTTGCTGTTGCATTGAGGGACGTTCCGACATTCGCGGTGTAGATCAGATCCTCGGTCACGGCATCTACTGCAAGTGCAGCAGGAACACTTCCAACGACGTTTGGCGCAACAACAAAGAGAGTGGCCAGCATCAAGACCGAGAGGGCAATGCGGGAAAGGCGATTCATGAGATTTTCCTTCTAGATCGGAACGGGAAAATGCTACATCTTTTCCCCTATTTCTATTAGGTCTGTTTTATAACTTCTCAAAATCCCTGTTCTGCCTGAATTTCCCACCGACATGACGCCCTAGGGTTGCCCCATGATTCAGCAAGTTGTGGAACAGTGGCACGCATATATGAAGGGTCAGTTGCCGAATGGCCTCGATGACCTTCTCGACGACGACTGCGTCTTTCTCTCACCCATCGTCTTCTCGCCACAGAAGGGCAAGGATCTCACCAAGCTCTATCTCATGGCTGCAAGCCAGACACTGCCTGGTGAGAAGAATGGCTCTGCTGATGCCAGTGCGCCAAAAGACGATTCAAAGAAGTTCCGTTACACCAAAGAAGTGATGTCCGGAAACAATGCGGTGCTTGAATTCGAAACGTACGTACAAGGCAAGTATGTGAACGGTGTTGACATCATCACGTGTAATGACGCTGGAAAAATTATTGAGTTCCGTGTGATGATTCGTCCGCTACAAGCTGTGAATCTCGTGCATCAGCAGATGGGCGCCATGCTGGAGAAGATGAAATAGCCGATCTAGATGGGTCGAAAAGTCGCGAGGATTGATTCCACCGACACTTTGTCCCACGCTGCAAGGTCGAATCTCTGAGGATTCATTTCAGCCATATTGCGTGTATTGATTTGGCCAGCAGCCCATAGACCCAGCATTCGCGGATCTAAGTCGCTACGTACCCAACCCTTTTGCTGACACTCAGCGAGCAATGAACCGAATTGATTAGCAACTTCAGCATTGACTTCATTGACAACTTTGGCAAGTGGCTCACTTGACTGAGCACTTCCCCATACGTTCACACGCACTGCACGCGCAGCATGACGCTCTGGACGATAAACGCCAGCGAACAATTGACGAATCGCATTCTCGAACTCTTGTGCGTTATTGGCCATCTCCACCATCGCGCGGAAGGGCAAAAACATCTCGATGTAACTGCGGCGATAACGCTCTGCTTGAGCTGTATCCACCAGCTCTTTGCGATTCTTGAAAAAGTGATACACAGACGGTTCACGCACTTCTGCTTTTTCAGCGATGTCATGAACACGGACCGAGGCTTCGCCGCCTTCTGAGATGGCGTCAATCGTCGCTTCAATTAAGCGTGTGCGCGTATCAAGGGCTTGCGACATGCCCCCAATTTACTATCGGGTAGCCCGATGTTTGTTAACGACAAATAAATAGTTAGTGCTTATCCCACCAGATGGTCGCCAACTGTCGATCACCCCCTGGATGCGATTCCATAAAGGTACGAATTTCCTCGTCGCGCGAAGCTGGAAGACACAAGCGAATACGGGTGTGTTCAACATCTTCCTTGGTGATTGCACGAGAAGATCCTGTGACTGCGAACGACTCCAAGTGAGCATCGAATCCAAGTGACTTCATCGCTTCAAGCGCATCGTGCGCAGTTGGTGACATCGGACGATCAAGATTCCAGAAATGCTTCCAATACTCCGAAAGAGAACTGAGCGGATGCTGTTGCGGAAGTTCAACAACAACGCGTGTCGTTGCATGATCGTTTAACGCTTGAGCGAATGGCGCAATGTCTTGCACGTTGTAATACACGTGATGACAAACGACGACATCTGCAATCGGAGTTTGTGCAGAGACATCAGGCCAATCTCCAAGAACAGTTTCAACATCAAGCCCACGTTGCTTCGCTTCATCTGCGAATACGTCGAGCATTCCTTGTTGATGATCAACACCAATAACACGAACTGCTGGTGGAGTAAGACCAAAAGCCCCGCGGCCACCGCCGCAACCAACATCAAGAACCGAGGTATTGGTCTTCGATGCGAGTGCTTCTAACGCACGAAGGCGAGATGGCGTTTCCACCATCAAGTTTCCTTCAGGTCGGAAGTTAGCGACTGGATGTATCCACGGATTTTGCGGTGCTTGGTCCAAGATCACTTGCGGAATACCCCAAGACTGCAAAGAATTTGACCATTGTTCAAGCGAGCGTGATTCCATAATCAAAATTCTTACCTGTCTCTTAGTTGTATCTCGTGATGTTGGTGGCGATGGCCGACGATCTCAGCTGCAAAAGCTATGGGGTCTCTTTGCAGTAATTAAATCTGCGCAGTGATTATGCCTTGCGTGACTCTTCAATAGCTTGACCGCACAACTGTTGAACATGTGCAATGTCAATATCTAATTTCTCACCAAGATGGACAAGCCAAATCAAGGACTGAAGATTCGATTCAAAGTCAACTTGTGATCGCAAATCTGATCGAGCAGCTTGGCGATTCTGGCTCACCATCACAAAAGTCGAGAGAAAGATTGCTTCCAAGCTCACAATCATGGTGAGAAGACCAAAAGGGAAGCCATCAAAGTGTTTGCTCCCAATCACATTGGTGACATTCAGAAGAATCCACACACCGAACCAAGCAGTGTGCATGTACACAAAGTTCAAAGAGCCGGCGAACCGAGTGACTTTGTCTGCAGCGCGGTCTTGGAAGTCGCGAAGATCTTTGACATATTTCCAATGTCGGCGCTCGTCTGCAACCTTCCAATGTTCAAGGTTGAACACATGACCATCTTCAGTGCCGTCCATCTTGTCGATGATGCGACATGCGTTGCAGGTCAATGGTGAATGTGGTGTGGGACTCATGAAGGAATCGTAGCCCGATTCATAAAGCCCTAACTACGGAACTGCAAGCTCATCATCGAAGTCAAACCCATCATGCAATCCGTGAACACCCTTGGTGGAGACGAAGTATTCGGCAAGAGGAGCAAAGCCATTGAAACCGACACTGCTGTAGGTCGTTGTGTATGCACCAGCAGACATGATGTCGATCATGTCGCCTTCTTCTAGCGCCAACGGAAGGTCATAGCCCTTCTTTTCATACAACACATCTGCACTGTCGCATGTGGGGCCCGCGAGAGCAACCGGACCAACCGCAGTTCCATCATGAGGTGTTCGCAAGTTGTAACGAATCGCTTCGTCCATCGTTTCAGCGAGTCCGTGAAACTTTCCACAATCGATATATACCCAACGCTGTTCGTCTTCTGGCGAACGGCGAGAAACAAGAACGACTTCACTGCGCAGCACGCCAGCATCAGCCACCATGTAGCGACCAGGTTCAATCATCAACTCTGGCGCTCCCTGCGGGAACCACTTCGCAAGCGCATCTCGTACAGCAGCACCATATGCATCGATGCTCGGCGTTGCTTGCTCGTACGTACCGGGGAACCCGCCACCTAAGTTCAAGAATTCAACACGTGCTCCGAGCGATTCAGCTTCTGCGCAAATTGCAGCTACGCGTTCAAGAGTGTTGTCCCATGCCGACAAGTCGCGCTGTTGTGAACCGACATGAAATGAAATTCCAGGGCGCATGCCCGCTTCTGCAGCCATCACCAGAAGGCGAACAACATCAGGGGCTTCGCATCCAAACTTGCGTGACAATGGCCAATCGGCGCCGCCACAGTTGTGCAGCAAACGAACACACACTTCAGCGTGCGGTGCTTCATCAATCACCTTTAATAATTCAGGAGCAGAGTCAACGGTGTAACGACGAACTCCCAACGATGCGGCATATGCAATGTCACGGCGCTTCTTAATGGTGTTCCCATACGAAATTCGATCAGGGTGCACACCAGCCAAGAGACACCGGTCAATCTCCGCAGGACTTGCCACGTCGAATGACGAACCGAGCTGGGCAAGTCTCTCAATCAGCGGTTGACCAGGATTGGCCTTCACCGCATAAAAGATGGATGCTTCCGGTAACACGGAATTCAACTGGTGGTAGCGCTGCTCGGCCACGTCAAGGTCGACCACGACATACGGCGTGGCGACATCAGTGCGCGCAAGAAACGTTTCGAGTGCAGGTGTGATGTATGACAAGAGGAGCGACGCTAACCCGCGTCGCTCCTCTTACTACCGAGTATCTGAAATTGTTCTTTGACTTTTTCTGAAGACGAAATCAGCCGTGACCAGGGATTGTCTTCCAAGGGCCACCGTCTGCTCGTGGTTCCTTCGGAAGTCCGAGAACCTGTTCGCCGACGATGCCACGCTGTACCTGGCTTGTACCTGCGTAGATCGTGCCAGCGCGTGCATTCAAGAACACACCCACCCAGTTCGCACTGTCGTTTGGTGAACCTGGTGAGTCGGTGGTGAACGCAGTGTGTGGACCTTGTCCGACTGGCACCATCGCATCAGCTCCGAGAATGTCAACTGCAAGTTCAGTGACTTCCTTGTGGTACTCACTCCACCACAACTTGCCAATGGATGCATCAGAACCAGGCTGACGGCCATTCATAAAAGAAGTAAGTGCGCGGTACCCGAGGAAACGCATGATCTCAACCTTGGTGTGTGCCTTGGCAAGACGCTGACGAATGTATGGATCATTTGTCATGCCTTTCTCTCTTGCAAGACCAGTGAGCTTGTCGAGTTCGCCACGGAACGAGATACTGCTCACAGCTGCTGCTGCACCACGCTCATTGCCAAGCAATGTCATCGCAACCATCCAGCCGCCGTTGACTTCGCCAACAACGTTTTCCTTCGGACAACGTGCATCAGTGAAGAACACTTCGTTGAACTCGGAGTCACCAGACATCATCTTGATAGGGCGAACTTCAACGCCGGGCTGACGCATGTCCACCAACAAGAACGTGATTCCGCGGTGCTTCACTTCGTCTGGTGCAGTACGTGCAAGTACGAAAATATGGTTTGCGAGATGACCTGCAGATGTCCAAATCTTCTGGCCGTTGATGATCCATTCATCACCGTCAAGAACTGCACGACATCCGAGGTTGCCCAAGTCGGAACCAGCTGATGGTTCTGAGTAACCCTGACACCAACGATCTTCACCCGAGAGAACGCGCGGCAAGAAGTGACGCTTCTGCTCTTCAGTGCCAACAGCGATGATGGTGTTGCCCAACATGCCGATACCGAAACCATCGTTCGGGCCACCGGAAGGAACACCAGCGCGTGCGAACTCTTCAGCAACAACAAGTGATTCGATGTGAGAGAGCGCCGCGCCGCCATATTCCTTTGGCCAAGTGATCGCAAGGAGTCCTTCTGCGGACAACTTCTTGCGCCACTCTTCTGTCCATGCTGCAGCATCGGCATGATTCAAGGCACCGATGCCCTTCCAGTCTTTCGGGAGGTTGGCATCAAGAAATGCGCGAACCTTTGCGCGAAATGGGGTGGCCTGTTCTGGGTACTCAAAATCCATGTCGTCACCTTATGTCACAAGGGTCCGACGGCTTTCCTTGGACATTGCATCGAGAGCCGCCTCGGTGGTGGGACAGTCCCAACCCCTGCCTAGGCTGGAAAGGTGACCAAGTTGCTCGGCTTTCCAGAAGAGGTGAATGACACCTCTGCCCGCATCGTTGCCGCAGGTGCCGTTTCACTCGCTGTTCTCTATGCCGCCACTGGCTGGGGCTGGGTTCTCATCCCTCTTACATATGGCTTTATTGCCCGCGTTGCTTCTGGCCCCCGTTTTAGCCCCCTTGGGCAATTGGCCACCAAGGTCATCACTCCACGACTCACCTCTGTTACCCATCGCATTCTTCCCGGGCCACCGAAGCGTTTTGCTCAAGGCATCGGTGCCATCTTCAGTTGCACCGCTTCCGTTCTTTTCTTGCTGGATCTCAACACGGCATCCCGCATCGTTGCCGCCGCACTCGCTGGCCCCGCATTTTTAGAGGCTGCTTTTGGTTACTGCGTCGGTTGCAAGATGTTCAACGTCTTAATGCGTGTTGGCATCATCCCCGAGAGTGTCTGCGTCGAATGCAGCGATATCTCTGCTCGTCTTGCACGACAGACACAATCCGCATAACTGCGATTCCGACCTTCACCCACGCATGTTCATCCGCATGCGCTACTACTGTTGACCATTAATGAACACCACTGGATTGTCATCTGTAGAAGTTGCCGAGCGAATTGCTGCCGGACAAGTCAACGTTGCAGATACAACAACATCTCGCAGCCTTGCGGACATTTTTCGCGCAAATGTTCTGACCAGGTTCAACGCTGTACTCGGAGTTCTCTTTGTCATTGTCGTCATGGCCGGCTCTATCGCTGATGCGATGTTCGGATTTGTACTTGTGGCCAACTCCGCAATCGGCGTCATTCAGGAGTGGGGCGCAAAGCGAAAGCTCGATCGTCTTGCACTTTTGCATGCTCCCACCGCGACTGTTGTTCGAGATGGCAAGCCCATTGAAATCCCAACACAAGAAGTCGTTCTCGGTGATCTCATTATGTTGCGAGCAGGCGATCAAATTCCTGCTGACGGCGCGGTTGTCGATGGCACGGGCCTTGAAGTCAATGAAGCAAATCTCACCGGCGAAATGGATGCAGTTCCCAAAGACACCGACGACCAAGTGATGTCGGGAACCATTGTGACGGCTGGTGTTGGAAGATTCATCGCTGAGTCCGTCGGTACAAATGCCTACGTTCATCGCATATCAGCTGAAGCAAAAGTTTTCACGCGTGCACCATCAGAGATACAAAACTCAATTAACACACTTTTGAAATACATCACATGGGTGCTGGTCTTTGCAGCGCCCCTGCAGGTGTGGTCACAGTTCCGACTTGATGAAGTAAATAACTGGAGAGATTCAGCAATTCGCGCTGTTGGTGGGCTCATTGGCTTGGTGCCCGAAGGTCTTGTTCTGCTCACAACTCTGGCGTTTCTCAGCGCCGCATTGAAGTTGACCAAGGAACAAGTTCTCGTACAAGAACTTCCAGCCGTCGAGGGCTTAGCTCGCGTCAATGTGGTGTGTATCGACAAGACCGGCACTATCACCACGGGCAACATCGTGTTTGAAGAAATTGAGATTCTTGACGGCACCGATAAAGAAACAGTGCGCGCAGCACTCGGCGCACTTGCAGATGACCCCGCTGCAAACAACACACTGATCACTATTGGCAACGCCGTACACCCGCCAACCGATTGGAGCCCAGGCGCGCTCGTTCCATTTGATTCTTCCCGCAAATGGAAGGCGAATGCATACGAG
Source organism: Acidimicrobiaceae bacterium (assembly GCA_947446815.1). GTDB lineage: Bacteria > Actinomycetota > Acidimicrobiia > Acidimicrobiales > Ilumatobacteraceae > UBA2093. Next base: position 253,083 of record CANFGT010000002.1, on the reverse strand, counting down.
GGGCGCGGCACGTGGTATCTCGGCGCACCAGAGATGTTGGCCGCCACAAATTCATCGCTGCTTGCTCGCGTTGCAGAGCACGCAGACACTGGACGTCGCGTCATGCTTATTGCGCACTCCCCAATCACTACGCCGACAACTGAACTACCTCCTGATTTGTCTGCAGTTGCCATTGTGATGTTGCGTGAAGAAGTTCGTGATGATGCTGCAGAAACTCTCACCTATTTCCGTCAACAAGGCGTGCGAGTCATCGTGATTTCGGGTGATAATCCACACACAGTTGGTGCGATCGCCCGTACCGTTGGACTCGAAGCAAAAGAGCCCATCGATGCACGCACGATGGGAACAACGGTTGAAGAAATTACCGAATCACTAAAGCGTGGCGACGTATTTGGTCGTGTCACTCCGGAACAAAAGCGAACTGTGGTGCAGGCACTGCAGGAACAAGGTGAAGTTGTCGCGATGACTGGCGACGGGGTGAATGATGCTCTTGCACTCAAGCGTGCAGACATTGGTATCGCGATGGATAACGGTGCACCCGCAACAAAAGCTGTTGCACAATTGATTCTCCTCGATGGTCGTTTCTCGCACTTACCATCCGTGCTTGCCGAAGGACGTCGAGTTATTGGAAACGTTGAGCGAGTCGCCAACTTATTCCTTGCGAAGAACGCAATGAGCCTTGTTGCAATCATTGGTGCCGCGGTTGCAGGAATTCAGTTCCCCATTCTTCCGCGGCATATGACATTGCTCTCCACAGTCACCATCGGCATTCCCGCGTTTATCCTTGCCCTCGGTCCGAATCCACAGCGATATGTTCCTGGACTTTTGCGCCGTGTGCTGTCATTCGCTGCTCCTGCCGGTGCTATCGCTGGTATCGCGGTTGTTGCAGCTAATGCAGTTTCTAATGACGATTCTGGAACGGGAGCAACATTGGCTGCACTGATGTGTTTCTTTGCCATCTTGCTCATCTTGTCTCGTCCATTAAAGGGTTGGAAGATGGCGTTGTTGCTCAGCATGATTGGCTTAGCAACACTTGCATATGTCACCCCGTGGGGTTCTGACTTCTATGGATTCACCCACAACGCAACAATGATTGTTCGCTCCGCCATTGTCGGTGGAGCAGCGATGGTGAGTATTGAAGCTGTTAGCCGCGTGCGGTCACGTTGGCTCGCTGGAAGACCCGCAGGAAGTTCCCCGAGTTGAACTTGTCAACCGAGGCTTGCGGAACATCTTGCATGCAAGATTCGAATCGAGCAATCGGATCGCGTCCACCCTCGGTATGTGGGTAGTCGCTCGAGAACAAATACAGATCATCGTTTGAATGAGCGATCAGTCGTGCCACATCTTCAAAGACAAACGGTGTAAAGGCCATCTGCTCTGTGATTTGTTCAGATGGAGCACGAGTGAAACTCTTCAAACGCTCATCCACCCTTGAGTACGCCTTATGCGTCTGGTCAAGTCGCACCAAAGTTTCTGGCACCCATCCGGCGCCCAATTCGACAGAGGCCATCTTGAGACGCGGGAACTCTTCAAGAATTCCATCCATCACCATCATGCCAATGAAGGTTTCGATGCCCTGATGCAAAACAACTGCATCACGTGCACGCACATTCTCACCGCCGCCCATCCAGTCTTTGGTAGCTGCGCGTCCGTTATTGCTCCATCCTGGATGCAACTGCAATGGATTGCCGCCAACGTGGAAGACCAACGGAACTTGTGCTTCTTGCAACAATGCCCAGATGGGGTTGTAGTCAACGTGAGTAGGCGAACGATCACCCGCAAGACGATGCGGAATCCACATCGCTTCCAATCCATTATCGAGAGACCACTTCACTTCTTCAAAAGCGAGCTCTGGATTCTCTAATGGAATGGCTGCGACTCCCATGAGGCGATCATCAATGGAACAGAAGTCGGCCATGTGACGGTTGTGAGCACGAGCGCCGCCATAACGAAGTCGGTCCTCAATCTTCTTTGACGGCGAGAACGGCATGTGAAGACTGTGTGTTGCAAACACAAGCTGCTTCATAAAGCCCAACATGTCATTTGCGATCACTCGGTCTTCTTTGTCAAATGCACCGAGCGCTTGAATTTCTTTGACTTCGGTAATCATGCGATCGCCGAGTGCCACAAGCGAATTCCTATGGTCGTCTGAGTGACGTGAACCATTTTCTACGATGACAGCGACTTCTTCGTCTGTTACTAATGACCGGCCGTAATCAACAAGTGGAAGTTCTTCGCGAATATCTGGGTCTGCGTACTTCCTCAAGAAATCTGGAAGCTCCATGATGTGTGTGTCCGCGTCATACAGAATGCGGTCGCCTGCGTAAGTCATGTGGGTCCCCCTCCACTCTTCGTTGACGTGAACATCAACAGAATCGAACGGTACCACCCATAATTGGCAACTTCCATAGCCAAGTAGTTACCAATGTGAGGGTTCCCCGTAAGCCCGTGTTCATCTCCATCGGGCAAACTATCTACATGCGCATTTTGGTAACGAACGACGACGGTATTGATTCAGTGGGACTTCATGTCCTTGCCCGTGCGATGCGCCCCTTTGGAGAGGTAATCATTGCCGCCCCTGACCAGGAATATTCCGGCGCAGGTGCAGCCATCGGTGCTCTCCACATCATTCAGCCAGAAGTGCATCAGCGTCAGGTGGAAGGAATCGAAACAGCGTGGGCCGTCTCTGGTCCTCCCGCTTTGTGTGTGTTCTTTGCCCGCCTAGGTTTGTACGGCGACCCATTTGACCTTGTGGTCTCTGGCATCAACCCCGGCGCAAACGTTGGTCGCTCTGTGTATCACTCAGGAACAGTGGGTGCTGCAATCACCGCACGTAACGGCGGCATCAGCGGCATCGCAGTCAGCCAGGCAGTCACAGGCTTCGGTGTTGAAGGCCAAGGCTGGGATGACGCAGTCAAAGGTCAGAAGTGGGATACCGCAGCAACAGTGGCTGCATCTGTTGTGCAGGGTTATCTGGCGAACAAACCAGCAGAGCCTGTTGTAATCAATGTGAATGTCCCCAACTGCGAAGTGGGCGAGATCAAGGGATGGCGTCGTACAGGAGTCGGACACATTGTTCCTCGCGCGATGTCGAGCGCCACGTTGGAAGCCAAAGAGGGTTACGCGGGCTCGTATTACGTACGCATGAACTATGGCGAACCAACGCAAATGCACCCAGAGACCGATGGTGGAGCTGTCGAAAATGGAGAAGTCGCCATTACATATCTCGGCCGTCTGGACGATGTTGCACATCACGGCACAGACGAGATTCACGGCGAACTCACGTCGCTCGTCGGCCCTGCGAATAACTAGCACTCAGTTGCAGAGCTACATCACTGCACTACGGTCATCTCATGACCGATTGGGCTGACCTCACACGCCGTGCATCTTTTGCTTCACATCAACTTTTAGGTTGGATTTTTTGGGACCCTCGCGCGAAAGACAATCTTGCAGCGCTCGGCGTGCCTGATGGACTAGGTCACTACATCACGAATAGAAGTGCTCCCCTGGCAATTGCCGGGCCAGAGGCGGTCTTTGCTGCGTTCTACACAATCAAGCGTGAGTTCATTCAGTTCTCTCTTGCTCACGCAACGCCACACATTAAGAATTGGCACGATGTCTCAGTGGCGCGTGATGCCGCAGTGCGCGCAGGTCTTGAAGAGATGACACCACAAATCATTGACCCTTTTGGTGCTCTCGCTGATGACTTGTGGAACACAGTGGACGCAATCCCTGCGTCCGGACGAGTTCTCTTTGCAGCGCATAAAGCCTGGCCACGACCAACAGATCCATTGATGTCGGCATGGAATGCATTGAATTGCATTCGTGAATGGCGCGGAGACAGTCACTTTGGAATTTTGGTGAACGACAATATTGGGCTCGTCGAAGCGGGACTGTTGCACGATGCATGGATGGGCTATCCGAAAGAGTGGATTCCACGTAGTCGTGGTGCTGATGATGATGAAATTCTCGTCGGACTGGAGAACTTGGCTACACGTGGATTCGTCACTGATGGTGTCATCAACGATGCAGGTGTTGCCTACAGACAAGAAGTGGAAGCACGCACCGATGCACTGTGCGAGATGGTGTGGCAACACTTTGGCGAACAGAACACGCTGCAGTTGTTAAATATCTTGGAGCCTGCCGGCGAGCGTTACGTGCAGCACATCAACGAGTGCGCTGGCGAAAATTGGATGCCTGCTGCACGACCACGTCGTCGATAACTATTTTGAACGGTGCGGCATTCCGATACGCACAGATACTCCAGGTGAGAACATCACATGAGGTTCGCCTTGTGGTGCAGGGATTCCGGCAGCAACGATCAAAGTGTCCTGAAGACTGATGAGTGTTGCCGTATGAAGCAACCAGGGTTCATGATCGACCGGTGCGTACATCAGAGATTTCCCAAGGCCGCGTGAGTACAAACCCCATCGCGCAGTCAAAAAATTTGCGAGTTCATCTGGTTCGTTAATCGCATCTCCTACTTGCACTTCAATCGTTGTTGATGCAACATCTGGCCAACGCCTCTTCACAGACGTTTTCAATGTGTCCCCAGTCAATTCATTCGACGCCTTCCCCCAGCAATATGGCAAGAGGTACGTTGTGCGCGCAACCAATGCAGGTGCGAGGCGATTCACATCTAGTGAAAAGAACCAGACACCAGGGATGCCATTCCGCCTCACATAGGTTCGAACGTTCACCTCAGGGAAATCGCCGAAATATGGAATAGCTGGAAGCTTCGGCAGGCCAACATCTCGCATTGAAAATGGAATGAGCCCTACCCACGCGCTTCCATTAAACGTGTCGACTTCAAGGCCATCAGGCAACAATTTCTGAATAACCGCAGGGTCATAGCGCCAGTGGAGATACGCAAGGTCTGTCCACCTTTGCGTCATTACTGCGCGCTTCACGGGGTTGGGGCATGAAGTCTTCACCCCGACAACCTACGCAAGAAGTACGAAATGGGGAATGGGATGCTTGTCACTGCGGTTAAATGAGGCATGGCTCATTACGTTGCAACTGTTCCTTCCACAAAGACTGCGGAAGATGCGTTTGCTTACATGTCCGATCTTCGCAATTTTGCAGAATGGGATCGTGGCATCAAAAAAGTAGAGCAGGTCAAGGGCGAAGGTGCCGGACTGGGCACCATCTTTGACATCACCGTTCGCGGTCGCGGAGGGAAAGATTCCGTTCTGCGTTACGAGACATTGGAATGCGATGCCCCCACCAACATGTTGGTCAAAGGGAAAAACAGCCAATTCACTTCAGTGGACCGCATCACAATCGTTCCCACCGCAACCGGTTGTGATGTCATTTATGACGCAGAGCTCACGTTCAATTGGTACCTGTCACCAATGAACTTTGTGCTGAACAAGGTGTTTAACAAAGTGGGCGATGCCGCAATCATTGGATTGCGCAAAGTTCTCGCATAACTCTTACGGACAACCGAGCCCGTGCAAGTTTGCACACTCTCTACAGAGCCACGCCTTGCCATCTGTGGTACTCCACGCAGTAGCGAAAGGAGAACCACACGACATGCAGTCATGCTTTTCTTTCACTTCAGGACGTACCTGAAACTGTGGAACTTCACCTTCTGGCATCAATGCCACTGTAATAAATGAACACGGCTCGGACTCTAAACCAATGGGTGATAGACCTTAATTATGAGCTTTCGTTTTGCCTGTCTGAATGGTCGCGCCCAACTTGTTGTTGGCCCTGAGAACAACGTCGTCGACTTGGCCATTGCCAGCGATGGAAAATTCTCATCCGAACCTATTGAGGCATTCCGCCGTTGGGATGAAGTGCGTGCCTTCGCCGCCACCGTCACCGACCTTGGAACTCCTATCGATATCACCACGCTTGATGCTCCATCGCCTTGGCCATTGCAATCATTCGGAATTGGGTTGAACTACAAGTCACACGCCGAAGAGAGCGGAATGGAGCCACCAAAGACTCCACTGACGTTTGCGAAGTTTTCTTCCTCCATCGCGGGCGGATATGCAGATGTTCCAGTTGTTGGTGGCGCCATCGACTGGGAAGTGGAACTAGTTGTTGTCATCGGAAGTGGTGGTCGCAATATTTCAAAGGCCGATGCATGGGATCACATCGCAGGCGTCTCGGTTGGTCAAGACATCTCCGACCGTGCATTGCAGTTCGCAGCGTCACCGCCACACTTCGACCTCGGCAAAAGCCGCAAGAATTACTCCCCCTTCGGTCCATGGCTCGTTGATGCGAAGGGACTCGCAAACCGCGATGCCTTGCACATGACCTGCACCTTGAACGGCGAAGTCGTGCAGGACTCCCTCACTGATGACCTCATCTTTGATGTTGGCGACATCGTTGCCTATTTGTCTGGCATCGTTCAGTTGCTCCCTGGAGACGTGATCTTCACCGGCACCCCTGGTGGTGTTGGCGTGAGTCGTAAACCACCTGTCTTCCTCAAAGCTGGCGATGTTTTGGTGTCCACCATTGACGGCATCGGCACCACCACAAACCACTGCATTCAGGGCTAAACCGGCTCTTTCTGTAATGCGCTCTACTCATTGAGCCGTTCAGAAACAGAACTAAGTTGAGACCAACTCCAACTCAAGGGCGTGGTCATGGGACTCAACAAGAATTTCGAAGGCGTTACTGGTCGTTACTTTGAGGACTCCACTCCGTGGTGGCCACCATTGCAAACACCTGGCGAGGATGCACCCAACGTTGTTGTCGTGCTTCTTGACGATGTGGGATACGCACAGTTCGGTAGCTACGGTTCCGATCTCAATACGCCAACATTCGACGGACTCGCTGCAAAAGGTTTGCGATACGCGAATTATCACACCACTGCGCTTTGTTCCCCTACCCGCGCATGCTTGATGACGGGTCGCAATCATCACGCTTCAGGCATGGCATGCGTTGTTGAGTTCGCACAGGGTTTCCCTGGTTACGACGCAAACATTCCGCCAGAGAATGGATTCGTTTCCGAAGTTCTGAATGAAAATGGTTATGCAACATTTGCTTTAGGCAAGTGGCACCTTGCGCCTGCATATGAAAACAACGACGGTGGTCCACGCACGCATTGGCCGTTGAGTAAAGGCTTCGACCGTTTCTACGGATTCCTTGCCGGCGAAACAGATCAGTATCACCCTGACCTCATTCATGACAATCATCAGGTTGATCCGCCAAAGACTCCAGCTGAGGGTTACCACATCACCGAAGACATGACGGATCGAGCAATTCAGTACATCAAGGATTTGCGTGCGTTCTCCCCTGTGAAGCCATTCTTTATGTACTACGCACCAGGTGCATGCCACGCACCGCACCAAGCGCCGAAGCCATACATCGATGCATATCGCGGCAAGTTCGATATCGGTTGGGATGCATGGCGCGATGATGTGTTCAAGCGTCAAGTTGCATCGGGCCTATTGCCTGAAGGAACAGAACTTTCCGAGCGTCCTTCATGGGTGCCCGCGTGGGATTCACTCAGTGATGATCAAAAGCGTTTATACACGCGACTCATGGAAGCATTTGCTGGTTTCATGACGCACACCGATGCACAGGTTGGGCGTTTGTTGGAGTTCATCGAATCCTTAGGTGAACTCGACAACACCATTGTTGTTGTCATGAGTGACAATGGAGCTTCTGCCGAAGGTGGCCCAACGGGAAGTCACAACGAGAAGTATTTCTACAACTTTGTTCCTGAAAGTCTCGAAGAAAACCTCAAGCACATTGACGAAATTGGAACAGAGCATTCCAACAACCACTACCCATGGGGTTGGGCATGGGCGGGCAATACGCCACTCAAGCGTTTCAAACGCGATACCAACGAAGGCGGCGTGTGTGACCCCATGATTATCCATTGGCCAAAGGGCATTGGTACACCCGGCGAAACACGCCATCAATATGTTCATGCCATTGACCTCAAACCAACGCTTCTTGAACTCATTGGCATTCAAGCACCACGCGTGATGAAAGGTGTTGAACAAGCGCCAATTGAAGGCACCAGTTTTGCGTATTCATTACAGGATGCTGCTGCGCCGTCACAACACACCACGCAGTACTACGAAATGATGGGCTCACGCGCCATCTACAGCAATGGCTGGAAGGCAGTGGTGTATCACCCACCAATGATGTCGAACTATGAAGACCGCGCAATTTCCCAGCACTCCTTTGAAGAAGACATTTGGGAGTTGTACAACGTCGCCAATGACTTTTCTGAATGTCATGACGTCTCTGCGCAATTCCCTGACAAGTTGCAAGAGTTAAAAGAACTCTGGTGGGAAGAAGCTCAGAAGAATCAAGTGTTACCACTCAATAACCAGCCGGGTCGTTACGGCGATCGCCGCTGGTTGCGTGATCGTTACGTGTACCACGCAGGTATTGCATCAATTCCAGAATCCACTGCACCAAACCTGCGCAACCGTTCATTCCACATCAATGCCGAACTCAGCATTCCTGCAAGTGGTGATTGCGACGGCATCATCGTGTGTCACGGCGGTCATGCAGGAGGTTATGCGTTGTATCTCAAGGGTCGTCGTTTGCACTACGTGTACAACTTCCTTGGTTCCTTCTCCACTGTGATCTCCGCCAGTGAAGAACTGCCTGTCGGTGATGTGTTGGTGCGTGCAGTGTTTAACTCCACTGGACGTTTCCGTGGCGACATGAATCTCTACTACGGCGATGTGCCGATGGGTAGTGGCTCACTTCCCATCACTGTGCCACTCACATACGGTGTGGACCCGTTCTCCGTTGGATACCAACGCATGGGTGCTATTCATACGGACTTGCCCGGCAAGTTTGAGATGCCCGACGGTGTCCTTCACCGCGTCATCATTGATGCGATTGGCAAGGCATACCGCGACCCTGAAGGCGAAGCGCGCGCAGCTCTCGCCAAGCAGTAATTACAACCGCGCGTTCAGCATCAGCGCAAGGATGATTCCTCGTGCTGTCCAAGCAACAGTGCGTGGCCAGTTGGTGACAACAAGTTCACGACCAATCGTTAGTGTTGGATTCGTTGCCATGCGTTCATGACGCGGCACTGACAAAAACACTGTGCATCCAAGCGCCACTGCAAGTAGAACGGCGTTTGCCCACGGAACCCACCACGCGACGCCATCTGGCACCCACTTCATCAGTGCCAAGGTGCTGAATCCTTCTACTGTCATGGGAATCATCACGACCCATGCCGTGCGACGCTGATGATCGACTGCAACTGACGACGCACTTTCGACTGGCACCACTGCAAGCAATGGATAGTGCACTAATTGCACAAACCAGATAACGCCCACCATCATCCACGTGCCGAGAAGATTCAGAATAAGTACAAGGTCATTCACAGGTGGCACGGTATCGGCAAGTCATGCGAGCGATAGCTGAACTATGAGATTCCATATTCAGAAATCTCCACAACCCGACCTTCATCAATTGATCGATGAGCAGCTGCACCGATAACAACACTCCACAGTCCATCTTCGACAGTCACCTCAGGTGGTGAATCAGATGCAACTGCATCGATAAAGCGTTTGCACTCGATAAAACTCGCACCGAAGTGGAATCCCACGTGTGCAACGTCAGGATCAATTCCTACAGTCACTTCGCGAACGGTGCGAGTGGATCGTTCGCCGATGATGATGTGTCCATCGCCAGGGATAAACGCTTCAATTTTTCCCGTGCTACCGACAGCTGAAATTTCCTGTTCATGTCGTGACCCTTCAGCGAACATGCTGAGATCCAACATCGCTCGAACGCCGTTTGCATATTCAACGATGACATATGCATTATCGAGAATGTCCGAAGACTCACCGTTGTACATCTCATCAAGGTGATTGACATCTTGTCCACCACTTGCCATCACACGTATCGGACGTGAGCCAACCACCAGATTCATTAGGTCAAAGAAATGACAGCACTTCTCCACCAATGTTCCACCAGTGTTACGAGAGAACCGATTCCAGTTATCCACTTTCACAAGGAAGGGAAAACGGTGCTCGCGGATCGCAAGCATTTTCAAATCACCGACAACACCTTGACGCACTTGGCGAATGAGTTCCGCGATGGGAGCCATATATCGATATTCAAGGCCAACCCATGTCAGAGCATCGCGATTCTTTTGTGCATTCACAATTGCGATGCAATCTTCCACAGTTGTGCACATTGGCTTTTCAACAAGCACGGGGATGTCGGTCGCAAAGATGTCATCAAGAACCGCTTTATGAGTGAAGTTCGGCGATGCAACCAATACAGCATCAACAAGACCCGACTGCAAAAGTTCAAGGTGATGGGTGAAGTACATCACTGCATCCGCAGCATCGCCCAAAGTGTGTCTCGCCCATTTCAAGGACTCGTTATTGGTGTCGCTCACAGCTGTAATCAGCACGTTGGGCAAGCCCATCAAGTTCTTGAGATGCTCACAGCCCATCATCCCGGTCCCGATAACACCGACGCGCACTTGTTTCATATGCGCCACATTAGAGGGGCAGATATTTGCAGCCACCATATTGAGAACTAGTGTTTGCCGTGTCGCGCCGGGGGGCGCGGCTTCTCACAGGGGGAATTCATATGGCAATTGTCGATCTCATCGAATCTGGACTTGGTCTGCTCGCAAACGAACAGGACATCACCCCACAGTGGGTAGAAGGTGTCCTCAAAGGTAGCAAAAGTCTCGAAGACAATGTTTCAGTCACCGGCGTCACAATTGAGCGCATCGGTGAAGGCGTAGGCATTCTCAGCATTTTGCAGCGCGTCATCCCTACGTACTCAGGTGAGACAAAAGCGCCAAAGTCTTTTGTGGTGAAGTACCCCACCGATGACCCAACTCAGCGTTTCACTGCTGATGCACTCGTTCTCTATATCCGTGAGCTTGTCTTCTATAAGGACTGCGCACCCGACGCTCCATTTAAAACTGCAAAGTGTTATGCACAGGCAATTGCCGGCGACAACACCGACTTCACTATCGCAATGGAAGACATCAGCCACTACAAGCAACTGAATCAGTTGGAAGGTGCATCATTGGATCAAGCCAAGATGTTCCTCGAAATTCTTGCCGATTTCCACGCCATGTGGTGGGGTAGCCCAAAGCTTGCAAACTACACAGAGGTTTTCCAGCCCCTGGATAACCCCACATACAACGCAGTACTCCCAATGTTGTGGACCGCTGGATGGCCAGCCGCCGCTGAACATGCCGGCGACCTCATCTCTGAAAGTGTTCGCGACATTGGCGACATCTGGGCGGGCAAGGTGCCATGGCTGCTGCAAAATCTTTCGAATCCCGTCACTTTGTGCCACGGCGACTATCGCGCGGACAACCTCATGCTCGATGGCGACAAGCCTGTAGCGATTGACTTCCAAATTGTGGGAACCGGTTCAGGCATGTACGACGTTGGCTACTTCATCAGCCAGTCCATCACTACTGAAGTTCGTCGAGGCCACGATAAAGAACTCGTCGATACATATCTCGACCGTTTGGAATTCCACGGTATTGATATTGACCGTGATGAGGCATGGCGCCAATACCTCGTTTGCATCGTCTTTTGTGTCACCTATGGCGTTACATCATTCGCTAGTTACACAGAGCAAAACGAACGAGGTCAAGACCTTATTCGCGAGATGTTCTTGCGCGCGCTGTCCTGTGTTGAGGACAACAACGCTCTCAACGTCATCCGCTAATCCAGTTATAGAAAAGCCCCGCGCCATTTGGTGCGGGGCTTTTTCTAAGTCCCAGCGAAGTCGCTAGGAGAAATACCTTTGCCGGGCTTAGTGTCCAATCACTGTGTTGATACGCACGGGAATGGTGCGAGGTCCGCGAACCTGTCCACCAGCCCAAGTGACTTCAGCATCCTCACGAAGTTCAAACTCTGGTACGCGTGCCAGGAATTCTTCAATGGCGACACGCATTTCCATACGAGCAAGGTTTGATCCGACACAACGGTGGATACCTGCACCGAATGCAACGTGGCGATTGTGTTCGCGATCGATGATGACTTCATCAGGACGCTCAAAATGTTCTGGGTCACGATTCGCAGCGGGGAACGCCATGAGAATGCGATCTCCAGCCTTCATTGGACAGCCTTCGTATTCCATGTCTTCATTCACAAGGCGAGCCATCGTTACCGGTGAATATGCACGAAGGAACTCTTCAACAGCGCTTGGGATGAGTTCTGGTTCCTGCACCAAACGAATGCGGTCTTCAGGATGTGTTGCGAGGTGCCACAACGAAGAACCGATGCCGCTCCATGTGGTGTCCACACCCGCAATCAGCAACAGACCGCACATGCCAAGGATGAGGCCGTCGGGATATGGCTCTCCATCATGCTCTGCATGAACAAGTTCACCAATGAGGTCACTGGTGCTTCCTGATTCACGGCGCTTGATGATTTCACCCATGAAGAAATCTTGCAGTTCTCGACGGGTCTTAATACGAAGCTCAGGATTCGTGAGACCAGCTTCAAGAGAGTTGCGCACCCATGTCGTGAATTGATCTTTCATCGTGGTGGGAACACCCAACATGGTTGCGATGACTTGTGCGGGAATTTGTTGCGCATATTCCACTGCAATGTCTGCCTCTGGCTTGCCAGCAATGGAGTCCATGAGTTCACGGCACCATGCGCGTGTGAACACTTCAAGTTCATCAACGGCCTTTGGAGAAAAATCTGGCAACAACTGACGACGTGTCCACGTGTGCACTGGAGCATCAACAGAGATAGGTGCTGCAGGTGCTGGACCGTACGCTCCGGAACCAGCTGCTTCAGCAGGTGGCACAACAATGATTTCGCGCGACGAAAACTTCTCTGGTTCGCGCGCCATCTTGGTGACGATGTCATAGGTGGTGGGCAACCATGAGCCACCCCACTTGTCGGTGTGTGCAATCGGGCATTGTTCGCGAAGGTCATCCCAAATCTCAAATGGATTCTCGATGTATTCCTTGCTGAAAATGTCGTATTCGCTTGTCCAGTCGATCATCTCGCTCACAGAAGCCCCCTTGGTTGAATTTCCCTCATGGTGAGAATAACTCTCCACTAGGCGTGACGCTAGCCACAGGCATACGATTCGCCCATGTCGAACCTCGAAGTTTCCACGGACCCACGCTCGCTGGGCCTTGACCCCACCCGTTTGGAGCGAATCCAGACCCATTTCGCCAAATATGTCGATGACGGGAAGCTTCCCGGCTATCACATCACTGTTTCACGCGGCGGAGAACTGGCCTACAGCACAAAGTACGGACATGCCGATGTCGAGAACACGAAGCCCATCGCCGACGACACCATCTATCGCATCTATTCGATGACGAAGCCCATCTGTGCTGTTGCCGCCATGATTCTGTGGGAAGAGGGCCTCTTTGAGATGCACGATCAGGTGAAGTGGTTCATCCCCTCTTTTGCCAACCAGAAGGTCTTTCGCTCTGGCACCCTCACCGCCCCCCGATTTGAACCGGTGACCGAACCCATGGAGATGTGGCACCTTTTTACACACACCGCTGGACTTACGTACGGTTTCGTCTACTCCAACCCCGTCGACCAGATGTATCGCAATGCAGGTTTTGAATGGGGCGTGCCACGTGATGCATCGCTCGCTGACATCTGCGACAAACTCGCTGACCTTCCCCTGATGTTTCAACCAGGAGCCGAGTGGGCGTATTCGATGTCCATTGACGTTATCGGTCGTGTCGTTGAAGTGTTGTCAGGAATGTCGTTGGGTGAGTTCATGAAGAAGCGCATCTTTGAACCACTGGGAATGACCGACACCGCATTTCATTGTGATGCCGACAAAGCAGACCGGCTTGCAGCGCTGTACATCCCGAATCCTGCAGACAAGAAAATTCTTCGTAACGATGCAGCAGGTGCGGGAGCATTGCATGCACCAAAGGCCCACCTCGGTGGTGGCGGACTTGTGTCCACCACATCCGACTATTTGAAGTTTGCAGAGATGTTGCGCAACGGTGGCGAGTACAACGGTGTTCAAATTCTTTCTCCGCGAACTGTCGCATTTATGGCGTCAAATCATTTGCCGAATAACGCAGACCTCACTGCCTACGGTCGTCCATTGTTTGCCGAGACTGCATTTGATGGTGTCGGATTTGGTCTCAGCATGAGTGTCACGATTGATCCCGTGAAGGCAAAAGTTCCTGGCAGCGCAGGCGATTATGGCTGGGGTGGTGCAGCAAGCACCAATTTCACAGTCGATCCAAAGGAAGATTTGGTGTACATGATCATGACGCAGCTCATGCCTTCCAGCACATGGCCATTACGACCACAACTTAAGCAGCTCGTCTTCCAATCGCTTGTTGACTAGAGATTCTCTTCACCTGCATCGAAAGCACAACAAGCATTGCGACCCCTGTTGCAATAATGACAAGACCTTGTGCCATGTCATTGTGAATCCACCGCGTCACCGTCATTACGATTCCAGTAACAATGCAGAACGCACCTGCAACTAGTAGCTCTGGCGTCAACAAAATTGTTCCGGCTGCAAAAAGAACAATGCCCAGAACGATGGGGATAATGCGACCATTCGCAACATCAGTCCCCAATGCGATGGACCCAATGACCACGAATAATGCACCCACTGCACGAGAGAGGTTCGGCGCACCAATTTTTGTTGTACCCATATAGATAAGGAATGATCCTGATATCACCATCAGTAATCCTGCAGTCCAACCTCTATCGGAATTAAGAAGTGCGCCTAAAGAAATAGCGACACCATTCGCGCCGATGCACATTGCAACTGTCCCCACGAACTGCGTGATGCGACTGCGGTAAACGCCCCACAATAAACAGGCACTCATCAGAATCACGCCGATGGATTCTCCGCGCAGTTCCGTGTGGCTCAACAGCACTCCTGTTGCTCCCAAGGCACATCCCAATGAGCCCATCTCAAGTACTTCAGCAAAACGTTGACGCATGCCTTCTGATGCCGACAACTTCCACGCTGCAAATCCACTACCCGCTGAAACGATGTACAGCGCGGCAACGATGATGCCTTCCGATGCATCCTGAAATGCGATTCCTAAAATGCGAATCACACCCACAGCAATAATGAGCGCGGCCAAATACGTCACCAGTTCTCGAACAGAAAAAGACCACTGTGGAGCATCTGCAATCTCACAGGCTTGTTGCTCGGTGATTATTCCATGAGCAACGAGTTCATCAAGAACTTCGTTTTGAGATTTACGCTGTTCCACTAACGCAGTTTCACACAATTTAGTGAGGACGGGAATACCAATCCACGAAATCAAAAATCGCAGCATCAAGGAGCGGTGCAATGAGAGATGAATATGTGACCGTCATATGGTTGTCATCGCGATATACGAGAACATTGCCCACAACCGTTGGACACAGCGCCGTTGTACAGAACCAGTTCTTCACCCAGAGAACATGCTTCCCCGCTGTATCGAAATCAAGAAGCATCTGATTCATGTCATCGCGATATGCCGAGCTCACAATCGGCGAACACTTTTGCACGTTGGTGTAATTACGACTTAAACATGTGGGAACATCTTGACCCGGATACGGCGTGTCTTGGATCAGAACAGGCGTGATTCCCTTGCTTTCCAAAGCAGTGAGAGTTCCCTGAATCGCATCTCGCCATTCTTTTTGCCACATTGGCTTGCGTGTGGTCGCTGAGAGCAAACGATCAAAGTGAGTGACGAAGACAACCTTCACTCCATCGGTCACCATTTGTTCCAGAACATTGCGACGCCATGGTGCACACTCTTTGTACACCTTGCCCAACACACTGCTGTATGTAGGGATATCTGCTGGCGGGCATCCACGCTTCGTGTACGTGATGAGTTTCCAATGACGCTTAAGAGCAACTTTCTCTAATGCTGGGAACCACTGCGCTGCATGAGAGTCGCCATAAAGGCCTACAACAATTGATGATTCCTTATCGCCAAAGACACAGTTCTTCGGACGAACAGCAGAGAAGCCCGCATGACAATTGTTGTTGTAGATGATGGGCATGTCAGAAATTGCACGCTGCAGACCTGGCGTGAGATTGCCTGGCAACCCCGTCATTGATGCAGCATCGACAATTGCTTGCACGGGAGTGCCCTGTGGTGGAAGCGTTGGAGCCGTAGGAACAAGCGTCGTTGTCGCTGCGATACCTGAAGGAATAGTTGTGTCACCAATGAGCGTTGGTGTGGTTGCATCGGGACCTGCGGCAATCGTCGGTGGATTGTTGCGCGCCAATACCCCTGCACCGGCGACAAGTGCAAGAACTGCAGTAGCCATTGCAGCTGCGCGAAGACCGCGGATTGTGATGTTATGACGAATTGGATTCTCAACAAATCGATACGAGAACTCCGAAAGACCTAAAGCAATTGCGATGCAAACAATGCCTTCCGTGACAGTCAGAGAACGATTGAAACCTGCGGCAACAACAATGAGAATTGGCCAATGCCATAGATACGCCGAGTAAGAGCGTGATCCAAGCCATTGAAACGGTGACATCTTCAACACAACATTCGGTGACCAAGTCGATGCGTTGCCGCCACGAAGGACGAACGCTGTTGCGACAACTGGCAGTAATGCCCACGGTCCAGGGAATTTTGTTGTCTCATCAAAACGAACGACGGCGACGATGATTCCAAATAGACCGAGCCAGGCCGCGACGGAACTAAAGGATCGAAACCATTTCGCTGTCATCACAGGCAACACTGCGGCAAATGCTCCGACCGCCAGTTCAAATGCGCGCGTGTGTGGCGAGAAGAATGCCCATGGCTGCGATGAATCCATCATTCGCATACAGAGCACGAAAGACGTCACAGCAACGACGGTTGATGCGACGCCGATTCGCGTACGCACTGTGAGCCGTGACGTTGCTGTAGCACCGATGCAAATAACCGCAATCAGAATTGGCCACACCACATAGAACTGTTCTTCAACAGCAAGACTCCAGTAATGCTGCAGCGGTGATGGTGGAAGAGTTGACTGCAAATAGTCCGCACCGCGATGGGCAAAGACAAAGTTGGAAGAAAATGTTGCAACGGCCAACACATCATTGGCAAGACCCCGCAAGCGCAACGGCTCAAGCCATATCCAAGATGCAATCAATGTTGAAACAGCAACGACTGCAGACACTGGAAGCAATCGCCGTACTCGTCGGGAGTAGAACGACGAAAGCGAGATCTTGCCCGATGATTCTTTCTCCGACACCAAGAGAGAGGTAATGAGGAATCCAGAAACTACGAAAAAGACGTCAACTCCGATGTAGCCGCCGGTTAGACCAGGAACACCGGCGTGGAAAAGCAAGACGGCAAGGACCGCAATGGCGCGTAGACCTTCAATATCAGTACGTCTTTGCATCTCTACGAGTATGGCTTGCCTAAGTACTCAACATGAGCCACGTGCCTCAAATATGTGACCGCGAATGACTTTCAATGGCAGACTGAGAATGTGAGAAAAGTAAGGGAAAGTGATTTCGACGCAATGATGCGCGAGAACATCAAGGGCGTCACCGCCTTCGCTCTTTCCATCACTTCTAATCCTCATGTTGCTGAAGAAGCCGTGCAGGAAACTTTTATTCGCGCATGGCGTTATTGGCCCACTTTCCGCAATGAATCCTCTGCCATCTCGTGGCTCATCACCATCTGTCGTCGTGTTGTCATTGACATGGCAAGAAAGCAGAAAGTGCACGAACAGCTTCCGGAAAACGTCATAGAGATCCGTGATCATTTTGCATCCACTGCGATCTACGAAATGGTGCGTGAACTTCCGCTTCCACAACGTGAAGTCGTTGTGTTGTGCGCAATTCTTGGTTTCGACTACGAATCTGCAGCGCAGTCACTTGAAATCCCCATCGGCACTGTTCGCTCCCGTCTTGCACGAGCTCGCGAACAACTGGGACGCCAACTCGACGATGTGATTGCAATCTGACATGTCTTCAATGTCATGCGAGCGCGCGCGCACACTTGTTCTGCAGCCGCTGGCCAAAGCGGACGATGTCGTAGCTGCTCGCTCGCATCTACTCAACTGTCCACTCTGCGCCTCGGAGACAGCAGATGACATGGTGGAACAGGTTTCATCACGACTCGACATTCTTCGGCAGCCCGGAGGCCTCCTTCGGCTCACACTTTTGGTGATTGGTGGAGTACAGGTGCTGATCGCACTTCCATGGATTTTTGGCGCGACGCCACTTTGGGGACCACGATCGGATACATCCATTGCCCACCTCACACGCGATGGAGTGATTGGCCTGGTTCTTGGCCTAGCCGGGGTTGCCGTAGCCCTCACCCCTCGCCTCGCCTATTTCGCCCTGTCCGTCTGTGGGCTCTTGGTGTCGCTACAAGCCGTCGCGTTTGTGACTGACCGCATCAACAGCAAAGTGCACCCCGTTTTCGAGACAATTCACGTTCTTGCCATCTTCATCACGGTGCTTGTAGTCATCGCCGCATTCCCCCGCCGTCGTCAGCGGTAGGTCTGTCCCCACAGTGGTCTAGGGTTTGTCACACCATTTCATCGACATTCTCAAGGAGTCACAATGGCACGTAATACCCGTGTGTTTGCAGCAATTGCAGCACTTTCACTCGTCGTCGCAGCATGCGGCGGAAGCGACAGCAAGACATCAGATGGCGGCCTCAAGCTCGTCAAGGCTGGAAAGCTCACCGTTTGTTCAGACGCCCCCTACGAACCATTCGAGTATCAGGCAGAAGACAAAACTTGGACCGGTTTTGACATGGACATCATGCGCAATATTGCAGAAGCAAACAAGCTTGAACTTTCCGTCACGGTGCAACCATTTGACGGCATCTGGCTTGCACCAGCAGCAGGCACCTGCGACGTTGTTGCATCCTCGCTCACGATCACTGAAGAGCGTGCACAGAAGGCCGACTTCACCGATGGATATTTCGACTCGTTCCAGTCATTGCTTGTTCGCAACGCTGACAAAGACACGCTGAACACCATTGAGTCCCTTGCAGGCAAGACAGTTGCGGTGCAGACCGGCACCACCGGCGAGGAATACGCAAAGGCAAACGCACCAAAGGCAAAAATCAAGTCGTTTGATGATGCATCAGCAATGTTCCTTGCACTTGAATCAAATCAAGTGGATGCAGTTCTTCAGGACTTCCCCATCAATGCATTCCGTGCAGTAAAGCAAGGAACCTCAACCGTGTCGGTCAAGTTCAATACTGAAGCCGAGCAGTACGGTTTTGCCGTTGCAAAGGGCAACGTTGCATTGTTGAAGATCCTCAATGCTGGCCTTGCAGAGCTCAAGGCTGGCGACGGATACGACACGATTTACGCAAAGTACTTCGGCAAGGGCTGATCCCCTACTAGTCGGAAACGAAAAGGGTCATGGCAATTTCTAAGCGTCAACGCGCGATGTACATCCGTTATGCGGTGTACGTTCTCAGCGTTGTTGCTGTCATTGCCGTGGCTCTTTTCGTCGATTGGCAAAAACTTCAACGAGCAATGTTCGATTGGGCAATTGTTAAAGAACAATTCCCACGCATCCTCACTGGTGCCGCCAAAAACACAGTGATCTTCACCGTCCTTGGTTTCGCTGGCGGTCTCTCTTTTGGTCTTCTCTTCGCGTTGATGCGTCTCAGCACCATCCGCCCATATCGTTGGCTCGCCGCCACGTACATCGAAATCTTCCGTGGCATTCCACTTCTTGTCACTCTTCTGATTCTTGGGTTCGGTATTCCCATCGCCACCGGCTGGCAGTGGCCAAATCCGTTCATGCAAGGTGCTGTTCCCTTAGCTCTTGTTGCAAGCGCATACATGGCAGAAACCATTCGCGCCGGTATCGAAGCTGTTCCTAAAGGACAAATGGAAGCAGCCCGTTCGCTTGGAATGTCCTACCCACGCGCCATGTTCACCATTGTGATTCCGCAGGCACTTCGAATCATTATTCCACCACTTACAAATGAGTTCGTTCTTCTCATAAAAGACACATCTCTCATTTCGGTGCTCGGCGTTACAGACGCAACTCGCGATCTCGCACGATTCGGTCGCGACGGTGTGAACCATTCTGCAAATGCAACTCCACTCATCGTTGCTGGTCTTGTGTATCTCGCAATGACATTGCCCTTGACACAATTAGTTGCATACATGGAACGTCGTGCAAAGGCGGCTGGCAAATGAGCAGCGAAGCAATTCTTATCGACGACTACGTCGTCAATGTCACCGATCTCAATAAGTCATTCGGTACTAATCATGTTCTGCGCGGAATTGACCTTCACGTGCAGCGTGGCGAAGTTGTTTGCATCATTGGCCCTTCTGGTTCTGGCAAGAGCACATTGCTACGTTGCGTGAACATGCTCGAGCAACCCTCGGGCGGAAGCATCGTTGTCCTCGGTCGCGAACTCACCCATATTGATTGCGACATTGATGAGGCTCGTTCAAAGATTGGAATGGTCTTTCAGCAGTTCAATTTGTTCCCACATATGACGGCGTTGGAAAACATCTGTGTTGCGCAACGAAAAGTTTTGGGGCGAAGCAAGGCCGAGGCCGCAATGAAAGGCCTGCAGCTTCTGGCTCGTGTCGGACTTACTGAAAAAGCCGACGCATACCCCGGACAGCTATCCGGTGGTCAGCAGCAACGCGTTGCCATTGCACGCGCGCTTGCCATGGACCCTGATGTCATGTTGTTCGATGAGGCAACGAGCGCTCTTGACCCTGAGCTTGTGGGTGATGTTCTTAATGTCATGAAGGGGCTTGCAGAAGAAGGCATGACCATGTTGGTGGTCACCCATGAAATGGGATTCGCATCGAATGTTGCTACTCGCGTTGTCTTCATGGACGGTGGCGTGATTGTTGAGGAAGGCCCACCTTCTCAAGTCATCAATGCTCCGCAACAAGAACGCACTCGCTCGTTCCTGTCCAGCGTTCTGAACCACTAGACACCCTGCGTCTATTCTGCGCGATATGACTGATCAACGCGACCGCATTCAGGCACTCCTCACGCTCGCGCAGCATCCCAACACACCCCAGGCAGAAGCAGAGACTGCACTTGCATTGGCATCCAAACTGATGCAGAAGCATGGGTTATCAAGCAGTGACATTGACGATGCGAAAAAGCCAGAAGACAACACAATCGTGGTGCGTCGCTTTTCTGTTCATGGTCCATACCGCGTTCGCCGTCAGAACATCTTGTACGCCATTGGCTTGGCTCACTCGTGCGCTGGTTATCGCACCGACGATGAAGACGGTGCATGTGTCGTCGTTCTCTATGGTCGCGACAACGACATCACCGCGGCGTACACATTGTTCGGAGCAGCCGACATGATGGGCTTACGTTTGCTCCCTCGCGGTGATCGTTCATGGCGCACTTCATGGTGGCATGGTTTTCAACGCGGAATATCAGAAGCCCTATCAACATCGAAAAAAGAATTCATTGCCGAAACTCCTGGTTCTGGACTTGTTCTTGCCGACCGTATGAAGCGCGCACAAGATGAACTTCGGCTCAACGGCCCGCGGCTAACCGGAGGCTATTCCTACTCAGATAGTTCGTCGGGCGCGTACAGCAGTGGCCATAGTGCTGGTCGAGGCTTCTCTTCTGGCGGGCGTTCATTTACCAGTGGCGTTCGCGGAGAACTTGGGTGACACCACTACACGTATTCGTTGATGCGGCAATGCTTCGCGCCGGCGAGTATCAGAGATGTAGTCCTGAACAGGCATTGGTTTACGCATGCGAAGACATTGTTGAAACCGAACTCGGTTCGCGAAAACTGATTTCCAAAGAGGCTTCATCTTTTCTTACTGTCATCTGCCACACAGAAGACATTGAAGTTCCGCAGGTGCTCGTTGCACGCAAAAGCCAAGCGGCGTTGGGCTTGACCTACATCGATGAAAATGTCATCTGCGTTCGAGGGCAATCCACCACAGTGGCTACCTTGCTCCATGAACTAGCCCATGTTGTCGTAGGCGCTGAATCTCACGGAGTTCTCTTTCGCGATGAGTTAGCAAGGCTCTGCAGGGCTCATATTTCAGTCTCGTACGCAGCGTTATTGCACTCGGTGTACTCCGGTGTTGGCCTGGAAATGTCGCCGTGGCCGGCGACAGCAACCCGTCGCAACTAAACAACGCACGATGGTGCATCATCCGAGTGGCAGACTTCATTCATGACGACCTCTCCATCAGCAGATGACCTCTACGCATTTCTGTCCACCACGCGGTCTATCCGCCGCATCAGTGATGCACCGGTCAGTGAAGAAGTCCTCACGCGTATTTTGCAAGCCGCGGTATGGGCACCAAGCGGTGGCAACCGTCAGCCATGGCGCATCATTGCAGTTCGCGATCGTGTCATCAAAGAAGCAATAGGACGCTTATACGCCAAGGAATGGGAGAAGTACGTCGAGTTCAACGTTGCACAATTTGAGGGCCAACCGCCCGCCGTCATTGCACAAATCCGAGAGGCATATGCCGGCGGCACTCGACTTGCTGAATCACTTGCTGAAGTTCCAGTACTTGCAATGTTCATTCACGATCCGGCCGCGCTCTACGTCACCGATGCAGGTCTCGGTCGTCACCCTGTTGTTGGCGGTGCATCGCTGTACCCCGCCGTACAAAACTTCTTGCTTGCTGCACGCGCAGAAGGTCTTGGCGGAGTTCTCACAACATTGGTGTGTAATCGAGAAACAGAACTTCGAGACATCTTGAAGTTCCCTACCGGTTGGGGCGTGCATGCAATGGTTCCACTTGGCCATCCAAAGGGAAACCACGGACCCATCAAACGATCACCGGTCGAAGAGATGACTTCCATCGACCAATGGCGCGACTAGCTATTTCTTAACTAACTGCGCCACGACATATTGGTCGGCCATCGACCAGTTCCGCCATCTTGGGCCAAGAATCCTGTGAGTTCTCTGTTGGTATTGCGCATGCGCCACTGCAACATTGCCTGCGCTTGACGCATCACAATTTCAGAATCTTTTGTCTCTGTACGCCACGTCGGGTCTGCAGCAATATCGAAACACAACCAATCGCCATCGCCGAATTGCACATACGCATACGACTCGCTTCGTCGCACTGCCAGGTTCATCGTGTCGAGATGACGTTTCCACGGTGTGTCATGCGGGTACACAGGAATCAGAGATGAACGCCAGTCGTATTCCCAATGTGCAGCATCGCGCCACATTGGCGGCTCAATGCCTTCAATGAATGGTGTGAGAGGAAGACCGTCACATTGTGCAGGAACTTGCTGGCCCAACACATCACACAACGTTGGCATGATGTCAATATTTTCCGTGAAGTGCTCAACAACGTTTCCATGTGTATCCGTATGTCGAGGATCACGAATGATGGAAACGATGTGCTGGCTAGTTTCCCAGTAGCCCACTTTTTCTTTGAGTCCATGATCTCCGAGCAGCTCTGCATGGTCCGCAGTAACAAGAACGACCGTGTTCTCCCATTGACTCGACGTTTCTAATGCATCCCAGATACGGCCAAGCTGTGCATCCACTTCGCTCACCATGCCGAAGTACTGCGCGCGCATCTGTGCAAGTTCATCTGGGTCGGTCGGCGCCTTCGTACCATCCAGCGAGAGCATGATTTCATGGAACGGATGCACATTCTCTGCAACTGCAATGGGGTCACCTACTGTTTTGGGGTCGTACATCGTGCTGTATTCACCGGCAGCGGAATATGGCGGATGCGGACGAATGAAACTGGCGTGAGCAAACCACCCTTGATCCTGTTTCTCAATCCACGACAACAGCTCATTGGTCAAGAAAGTGGAAACACTTGCCTCGACAGGTCGCTCATTTTCTGTGAAGAGCAAGCGTCCAATGCCCATATCGGTATTAAACCCTTGTGCCTGCAGCCATTCACGCCACGGGGTGAATTGCTGCGTGAGATCTAACTCGCAATCAAAGCCTGGAAGAACACCTTCATAAGTAGACAATCGCGGATCATCAGGGCTCGCAGTGACTCGCGGATCAATGGATTGGTCGGTGTACCCAAACAAAGCAGGTGCATAACCAGCACGACGTGCCATCAATGCCACATTGTCGAAAGACGCATCAAGTGGTGTTCCGTTAGCAACAACACGATGATTCATTTGATACATGCCGGTGTACAACGATGCACGACCTGGTCCGCATGGCGACGCCTGGCTGTAATGGCGTGCAAACCGCACGCCCTGTTGGGCCAATCGATCAAGGTTCGGTGTCTTCACCACTGGGTGTCCAGCGATAGAGAGACAATCACCGCGGAACTGATCAAGTGTGATTAATAAAACATTCAGTTTCATGGCCGTGCACCCGTTGCTAAAAAAGTGCGAATGTCGCTGATAGCACGACGGTCCTGTGCGGTAAAGATGTGCCCGCCTTCGTAAATCGACATAGATGCATCAGGAATTCGTTTGACGATTTCTTCGGAATTATTCACGGGGGCGATGCCATCGAAACGTCCCGCGGCCACAAAAGTTGGTGCAGTCACGAGATGCAATCTGTCTGCAACGTCATGCCCGATGCGGGCGCCCAATTGCAATACTTCGCCCTTCACAGTTTCTTTCGACTTTGGAACCGCAGCTTGTTCATTGCGCATTCTCAGCATTGCCGCATCATCCGGATGTGATGCCAGCCATTCAGGTGTGAAGCGGTTATCAGTCAAGGTGGTGATGCGAGCAGCACGTTCATCGACAGGCAACGAACCCAATTCATGCAACGGATACGACGATCCCGCACCTCCGCCTGCTGACGTGCACAACAAAACCAACTTCTCAACGCGCTGTGGATAACTCACGGAAAATTCCTGCGCGACCATTCCACCAAAACTCATGCCCACAACAGCGCAGGTCTCCCAGCCAACATGATCGAGAAGCGCAGCAGCATCGTTTGCGTATTGCGCCATTGAATACGGACCTTCGGGAATGCTCGTTTCGCCAAGCCCCCGTTGATCATGTGCCAATACTTCACATGTTTTCGCCAGCGCACCAATGAACAATGCAGCGGACTTCAATGTTGCACCAGATCCGTTGAAGTACAACACGCGAGGACCGCTGCCCGTCACCTCGTAATTGATCGATAACTCAGGACGCTCAAAGATTGGCACGATGTCATTCTTCCATCTCGTGGGTATCCACCATCCATGGTGCTCCACAAGCCACTATCAATACCCGTGCAAACATTCGTCGACGGAGTCAAGAGGTCACTTGCTGAGCAAGTTGATGCACTCTCTTGGCGACGGGTCACGATGCCCGGGCTAGATGTGGCATGGGTCGGCATGAACGTTCCCGCCATCGACACTGGTGGTCGTCCATGGGTGTGGGAAGTTGTCACGCCGACGCAATACGAAGCGTCTCATCGCATGCAGGATGACCCGATGGTCCTGTCCGTCCCACAAGACACAGTGATTGCCGAAGTGAACCACCTAGATCATTCCGGACCCATCATGCGTATGCAGGTTCCCGTTCGCGAAACCCCCGCGAGCGTCTCGATGACCAATGGCATTGACCCCGATGGCCCATGGTCCGTGCGCCTGGAAACGGGCTGGACTGTCCAGGCCATTGGCACCGCAGCTCAGTGCTGGATCGACCGCGAAGCCCCTGGTTGTGCTCGTTTGAACACCCCGGCACCCCAACTTGCCCCGCACCAGCGTTACAAGTTGCACCCCGCTATTGACATTGAGTCTGCGGCCTTCGACCGCTTGCTTACACTCGACCCTGATGACGCAGCGATGGTCACTTCCCTTCTCGCACAGGTGCACGAGGCTCTTCGGCCATACCGCTGAGTCCGCTCATGGGTCAGAAATGGTGACGCTGTGATTACCACCTACGCGCTCTCTCTTCCCACAGTCGATTGCACCGAGCAGCAACGTATTGCCCTGATTGATCTCGTCAGTGATTGGCTCGTTGAGTTTTATCCACTTGAGTCGCGCGGTCCCGGAACAACAGTCCGTATTCGCGAAGCCTCTGATGACCCCGTATTTCGTCTCACGATTACCGAGAGCGCACCCGGGAGTTCCCACGTAGAGACATTGACCATCAGCGTGGTTCTCATCGGGGAAGTCCTTACGTTCGATGTGCGCATTGCATCGACACCGACTGCATCGCGAGTCATCCCCTTCACTTCACCATTTCTTCCATTGCGCGTCGCACAACTTGTCAAGAAGGCGCTTGCACTTGTTCCCTCCGAAGATGCGAATCGCTACATCTCAGATTCACCATCGCTTGTGTCTGATGAATTAGGTGGGCAAGAGATTGCAGCATTTGTTCTCGCACCCAGCCGTCGTCTTCCCGTTCTCGTTGAAGTACTCGACTTTGAACGTCGAACTCCCCCACTCATCGCAATGGGGGCTGGACCGCTCATTGGGCTGGTCCATGTAGTGCAGCTCACGACCGCAGAAGCTCTCCACGGATTCTTAATGTTGACCGGTTACACACTTGTTGGTCCGGGAACCGTCCTTGTGAATTGGGCGGGAAACACCGAACCAGAAATTGTTCGGCGCCGTGAATTACCAACTGCGTCAGAAAATCGCGAGCGGTCACGACTTGTACAAATCATCATTGATGCCGCCGCGCGCTCCATCGCAGCACCTCGAGTTCCTGCGCCTCCTCGACGCGAAGATGATCTTTTTGAAATCTCTATTCGCGACGTCAGCGGTACTAACGACGTTCAGAGTGAAGAACATGCTGTCCATATCGAGCAACTGCAAGCTTCTATCGATGAGTTAGAAGCAGCACTTGCAGATGCTGACCGCCGAGTGGCCGAGCAACGTGCGCAGTTAGAGAAAAAGGGTGGGCAACTCGATGAACTCATCTTGCGCAATGTGTCGTTAGAAATGCAAGCGGGCAATACCGCCAACACACGTGCAGTTGCGTCAATGACAGAAGCACTGCGGCTGGCTCAAGAACATTGCCCATTTCTCATCTTTCATGAGCGCGCCATTGAGTCGGGCGAGGGTCTCGAAGGTCCAGAACCTGTCAGCGTTCTCCAGGATTTAGTGCGACTCAATGAAGTGGCTCGTGCCTGGATGTCGGGAGAAATTACGGGCACCAGCATCAAGTTGGCCTGCCGACAGATGGGTCTTGATTTTGCTCCTGACATTTCTGCAACAGCACGTCAGAAATACGAAGAGGACTACCTCATCGATTGGCGAGGAAAAATAGTGAGAGCAGAGGCTCATCTTCGTCGCGGTCGGAAAGCGCACCTAGTACGAATTCATCTGTACTTTGATAACGAAACGCAACAAGTGGTGGTGGCATATGTCGGGCGCCACTTACGTGACAAGGGTTCATCCTCCTAACGCGCCTAACCTGACATTGTGAATCGCCGCAAGATCTTCAGAAGCCTGGGCGCGGGGGTTCTTGTCTTCTCAGTTGTCACCGGTTTCTCTGTCACTCGGTATGTTCTCGCCCACCCCAACGAACCACTCCAACAAAATGTTGCCTCCTGGGCACGCAACAAGGGTATGGGCGCAGTGGTCGACAAATTAGAAGCGTGGATGCACAGTGACCCACCCGCCGTTGCCCCCGTCGACACACTCGCGCTCGTGTCCTTCGATTCAGACCCACCACAAATCGAAACCACTACGCCGCCGAGTTCGACAGAGAATTTGCCTGGCGTCTCAACGCCCCACATCACACACCCCACAGGAAACAGCGCTCCTGCTGTGCGTACACCAGTGAAAGCAACACAGTCGTGCCCTGCACCAAAGAATGTTTCGACCACCATTGCGACAACTACGACAACCACCACCACAAGCAGTCCGTTGCCGGACGAAACCACAACAACGACCACAACCACAATTCCTTCGCGCCCTACCGATATTGAAGCGTTTATTTCACCGGCCATCAAAGGTGAGGGAGTATGGCATGCAATTGCAAAAGTGCGCAAAGAGCCAATCATTTACGCAAGCTCTATCCGACCTCTTTGGTGTTATGGATCAGTCGTAGCCACAATGGCCACCTACGACCCCACAAAAGTGCATGCTGCACTTTTCAACGGCACTGAAGTTCCTGGTGGAAAGAACTGGAACAATTCGTCCCGTATCCGAGGATCAGCGGTGAAGTCACTCATCGCAAGTTTTAGTGGTGGTTTCCGCTTCGAACACGAGCCAGGTGGATATGTCACTGAAGGACGCACTGTTCGCGCACTTCGTAAGGGCTATGCAACATTTGGCATTCGCGCTGATGGCACGAGCACTATCGGCGTGTGGGGTGAAGACATGCATGCAGATGAAGGCTGGACCTCTCTACGCCAGAACCTTCCGCCTCTCGTTGCAGAGAACAAGTCGGTGTACCGGTCATTCAAGGCGGTTAATTGGGGAGAAGACTTTGACAACAAGGTCTTTAACTTTCGTTCGGCAGCTTGCTTACGTACCGACGGCCTCATGATGTTTGTGGCCGTGGGCAAAGTGAACATCGGGATGTTGGCCGACACTCTTGTTCTTCTTGGGTGCAAAACAGCAATGGAATTAGACATCAATGGCACATGGCCATTCTTTGCAACCTATACAGACTTTGGAAAAACTGATCGAACAGGAAAGACCATTGACACGCGCATGGGTGATCCGGGTCGTCATCTGCATGGCGCAACAAAAGATTTCTTTGCTTTATTTGACCCTGAGACTTTGAAGCCGGGCTCGCTCAAATAGTTAGACGTGGGCCAACTTGTATGTGCCCAGCAAACGCGGTGCGCCACCATCAACTGTGGCGATGACACCATCGTCCACCAGTTTGCGCAGATGAGACCACACACTGCGGCGCGCAGGACGATGCAATTTTTTATCAATACTCGCGTATAACACTTTGACAATTCCTGGAATCGTGTCATTGCCTACAGCGATTTGTTCCACTATTTGCTTTTCACGTTCCAAGCGATGGCCTAGATACGCGGCGAGAAATGGTTGAGGGTCTGTAATCGGACCGCCATGCGTCGGCCACAAAATCGCATCTTGGCGCGCAATTACTTTGTGCATTGATTCGATATATGCACGCATGTCACCATCAGGGGGAGACACAACAGTTGTCGACCAACCCATGACATGATCACCCGTAAACAATGTGTTGTCGATATCCATCGCCACGCTGAGGTGATTAGAAGTATGCCCAGGTGTTGCAACGGCAGTTAATGAAAACTCAGCAGTCGAGAGAAACGTCTCACCATCAATGACTGCGACATCAGGTGCGAATGCAAGATCGATCGTTTCACGTTCTTCTTCTGATTCATCTTTTTTCTCATCAGGGTCGTCCTCTGATGGGTCATGATCATCTTCTTCGACAAAGCCTTCATACACGCGGTGTGGCCCAATGGCGAAACGCGTCGCTCCAGTTTCTGCGTGGAGCCATTCAGTGAGAGGTGAATGGTCCGAATGGCAATGAGTGACAACAATTCCGACAACATTGCGTCCCTGTAACGCAGCGTGCAATGCGTCTCGATGTGAATCAATCTTCGGGCCTGGATCAATAACGACAACATCTTTTGTGCCGATGATGTAGGTGCCGGTGCCGTGATAGCTGAACTTTGAAGGATTCTTCGCAATCACACGTTGCATCAATGGCGTGACTTGTTCTGGCACGAAATACGGCGCATCGTCGATACGCGGAACAAATGGAATAGCCACCGCCAAAACCTATATGTTCACGGCCCGTACGCGGCCCACTGGCTGTCCATGTCCCAACACAATCTCTTCAACCCGCACAGGCACAGCCGTCGTGTCAATCCCCAAACGAGTCAACGCCGCTAACAACACGGTCGAGATACCACGTCCCGAACCATCGGCAAGTTTGAGTGCCACCGCGCGGCCATCGCCCATCGTTGCAACATAAATCGATTCAGCGCCATCCTTTGCGGCCAGCCCTGGAATGGCCTTCGCAATATCAGTGACATGTCGATCATCGCCCGCCACCATGTGTGGGTACTGCGACATCGCTTCGTAGATCTGCACACCTTCAGCGCCCGCATCGCCAACAGCAAGTGCGCGCATTGCTTTTGCAAGATGGACAAGTGGAATCACATGCGCCGGAGCTCCGCAGCCATCTGTTCCGATAGCGACAGGTTCCGCACCAGTTATCTCTGTCAGCGTTTCAGTAATTGCGCGTTGCAACGGATGCTCTGGATGCAAATAGTCCGTGGTCGACCATCCATTAATCACACAGGTGGCCAACATCCCCGAATGCTTCCCGCTGCAATCCATCTGTAATGCAGTTTTCCCGGTGCCTGCACGAATTGCATCATGTGCAGATGGAACATGTATCGAATACGCAGCGGTATTCAGCAGTGCAGATTCATCAAGGCCCACTGTTGCGAGAATCGCACGTGCAGTGTCTTGATGTATTGCTTGGCCATTATGGCTGGCACACACCAATGCCAATTGATCTGCTGGCAAAGACAACCCTGCTCGCACCATCGCTAACGCCTGAAAAGGCTTGGTTGCTGAGCGAGGGAAAATTGTGACGGTTGGATCCCCCACGCTGAATGCAGTGGTGCCGTCGGAATTGAGAGCAACGAGTGCACCAAAGTGAATGCTTTCATCCACTCCGCTTCGCGTCATGATGGCAAGCGGTGCGAACTGCTCTGGCCGCACACCGGTCATGATGGGTTATCCCATCCTGTCTTCTTCATTTTTCTCTTTTGAGATTTCTTCGGATGCACTTTGGTTAATGGATCCTCAATGACATCGTGACGAATACCCCACGATGAAATCAAAGCTTGCCCCATTGCAACAGCGGGCAAGGCCAAAACAGCTCCGATGGGTCCGAGCACTGCAACACCTGCGAGTGCGCCACCAAAAGCGAGTGCGGGATGCAATTCCAAAGTGCGCGCAGTAATACGTGGCGAGAAGACGTAATTCTCCACTTGTTGGAAGATTGCAATGAACGCAATCACTAACAATGCCTTGAGCGGAGAATCTGTAAACGTCAGAAGAACAGGTAGTACACCGGCGATATACGTACCAATAACAGGCAGGAACTGCGAGACAAGTCCTACCCAGATAGCCATTGCGATCGGTGCGGGTATATGAATGATCTGGAAAGCAATGCCATTCATTAATGCAGAAAGCGCTGCAAGCAATGCCTTGGAGTACAAGAAGCCGCCTGTTTTTGTAATCGCTAATTCCCAAGCGTCAAGCACTTTGCGTTGGCGTTCGGGGCGCAAACGAGAGCAAATGGACCGGCGAAGTCGTGGCCCGTCCGCAACGAGATAAAACGAGAACAACAACATTCCAAAACCTTGGAAGATCACGCCGAGGGCCTGAATTGAGACTTTGAAAACATTGTCTCGTTGCCCGTTGATGAACTTCTGCACTGCTCCATTGGGGTCTGCAATTCGTTCATTCACCGCAGCGGGATCAATATGAGTCTTCACCGTGTCGTTGATCAGTTTCACTGTGTCATTGACATACTTCTCAGAGTTGGAAAGAAGGTCTGCAACTTGTTGCCCAACGATCGTGCCAATGGCTGCCATAAACCCGATGATGGCGAGAATCACTGTCGCCAGAATGAGACCTGTGGCTGTTCCGCGCCGCCATCCACGATCGACCAACTTGTTCACCGCTGGTTCTAACGCGAGGGCAACAAAAAGAGAGATAAGCAGCAAGGCCAACAAACTGCTGAGGCGTTCCACGGTGCCCTTCAACAGAATCGTTCCGAGATAACCAAGCCAAAAAATGATGACGGCTCGCGGTATCCACCTGGGCATCTTCGATGAGTTATCGGGCTGCACTATTGGGTTATCAGTCACGGCAGGAATCGTAGTGTTCACGGCAGTGACACATTCGCAGGTGCGAGAACTCTTCGGAAGTGACACGATGTACATATGGCATCGCTCCCTCATCGAGTTTCGGAACAAGTGGAAACTGTCCGTATTGCCTTGGCCGATGCCCTACGAGACCGTGTCATTGGCGATAACGCCGACGACAAGCAAGCTGCGGTCATGTTGGCCCCCGGCCCGCGCTGGTTTGCACCCGACCGACCCATTCATAAAGTCCATACCGACGCCTCCATGTTTATTGGTGGGATGAGAGCGCTGCTCTTTCAGTCCCTACATCCACTGGCGATGGCAGGTGTTGCCCAACACTCGGACTATCGCAACGATCCATGGGGTCGCCTCCAACGCACTGCCGACTTTCTTGCAGCCACGACATTTGGGCCCGCCGATCTTGCACAACAAACAATTGATCGCATTCGTACGGTTCATACTCGCGTCGTTGGTACTGCCTCTGATGGTCGTGCCTACTCAGCCAATGACCCTCATCTTCTTCGTTGGGTGCACGTGGCAGAAGTTGACAGTTTTCTTCGTGCGTATCAGGCCTACGGCGCCGACACCCTGACACCCGAGGAAGCCGATGGCTATGTCGAAGACATGGCTGTCATCGCTCGTGCTCTTGGTGTTCCCGCTCCGCCAACTTCAGTTCAAGGTCTTCGCGACCAACTTGCGATGTATCGCTACGAATTGAAGGGCACCGCAGAATCTGCAGATGTGGCCAAGTATCTCTTGCTTGAGCCACCGCTTCCTATTGCATCGCGAATTCCGTATTCACTAATCATTGCAGCAGCAATTGCGTTGCTTCCCGTATGGGCACGCGTGGAACTAAAACTTCCTTACTTGCCCGTTGCGGAAAAGATTGTCGTCAAGCCGATCGGCAATTTCGTCGCGTCAACAATTCGTTGGGCGACCGCCATCAATCAGCCTGCAGCTGAAACAATTAGCGACACTGTCGAGACAGTGCCGAGCTGAGATCACCCTTGTCGCCAATTTTCACGGCTTCTAATCCCAACCACTGAGCCATCAATCTCAGTTCAGCTGCAAGTTCACTCACCACATGCTTGAGGTCAACGTCTAGTTCGCTGTAGGCGCCATGGACTAACAACACCCCGGCCTGTCGATCTGCCTTTAAGTCCACACGCGCAACAATGCGATCACCCAACACAAATGGCAATACGTAATAGCCGTAGACACGTTTATGTTCCGGGGTGTAAATCTCAATGCGGTAATGAAAATCCCACAAACGCTCAATGCGCGGTCTGCACCACACAAGTGAGTCAAATGGTGACACCAAAGCACGGGTATTTACACTGCGAGGCCGTGCCACACCAGGCAACATGTATGCAACTTCGCGCCATCCCTCAACGCGAACTTGTTCAAGTTCACCACGCTGCACCAGTTCTGCCAACACTGGCTTTGCAGCACCAGGGCGTTGTCGGTGATAGTCCAGCAAATCGCTTGCTGTTGCAATGCCCAGGCTCTTCGCCGCAAGCAACAGCAGTTCACCACGCGCTTCACGTTCTGTTGGCGTTTTTGCTTTCAACACTTCAGCAGGTAACACATGATGTGGCGCGTAATACATGCGTGCGAAATCATTTGGGCGGCGTTGAGCAGTGATCTCGCCGGTCCAAAACAGATACTCCAGTGCAGCTTTGCCGTCATCCCAGTCCCACCATGAGCCCTTTGGACCAGTTCGAGTTTTGACATCACCTGCAACAAGTGGTCCATCGTTGTACACACGATCACGCACTTCTTGAACGAACTTCGGTTTTGACTTGGCAAATTTCTGTAGCCCGGGCCACATCGTTCCATTGCGAGCATCTTCCATACGCCACCGAATAAGACGATGCATGGACGCAGGAAGATGAGATGCTTCGTGGCACCAGTATTCAAAAAGCTCGCCATCTGCTGTTGCATCAGGAATCAATGTTCGCGGGTGATCGCCAAGCCGTGAGAACAAAGGCAGTTCTTGGCTGCGCACTAAGACATTCACAGAATCAATCTGAATGAGTCCAACGTGGTCAAGAACTTTTCGTAGATGTCGTCGATCAACACGCCCTGACGGACGTGGCGAAGCGAATCCTTGTGCGGCTAGTGCAATACGCCTAGCCGAAGCGAGACTGACTTCAGTCGGCGACAGTGATGGTGACACTGTTGATCACCACATCTGTTAACGGACGATCGCCGCGTGCAGTTGGCACGTTCTGCATTGCGTCAACAACGTCGAGCCCCTTAACAACCTGACCGAACAATGCGTATGCAGGTGGAAGAGAAACGCCGCTTGCGCCACTCACGATGAAGAACTGTGAACCATTTGTGTTCGGTCCAGCATTTGCCATTGCAACTGAACCAATTTGATACTGACCTGGCTTTGGCAATTCATCACCGAATCGGTAGCCAGGCCCGCTCGTGCCGGTGCCGGTTGGATCGCCGCCTTGGCACATAAAGCCGTTAATGATGCGGTGGAAGATGATGCCGTCGTAATAGTGGTAACCCGCGAGGTACACAAAGTTGTTGACGGTGCGAGGCGCATTAATTGCATCAAGCGCAATCACGATGGTTCCCAAAGTTGTTTCCATCGTTGCGGTGTAGCGCTTTGATGGGTCAATGCCCAATTCTGGTGCTTCAGGGAATTTCTGGGTCTTTGGTGCGGAACCGTCAAGGGCGGGGAAAGGCAAACTCATGCAAGCGAGGCTACAACGAGTGTCCCAGAGTGCCTCTTTCGCATGACCCCTGTCGACCCGCCTACGATGACAATCGTGAATCCAGAAAGCCCTCTTGACCTCGAAACCATGGAACGTGACTTGGCCGATGTCGAGTTTGCACTCGGTCGCCTCGACAACGGCACCTATTGGAAAGACGAAATCACCGGAGAGCCCATTGAGCCCGGTCACCTTGCAGCGAACCCCACGGCTCGCCGCAATCCTTAATCGCTCCTAGCGATTCAATGCGCTCTGACGAGCGAATGATCTAGCGATCGCGAAGCTTTGACAGCAGACGAAGTATCTCGAGATACAGCCACACCAATGTGACAGTGAGGCCCAAGGCGCAGAACCATTCCATGTGCGCTGGCAACTTGTTCGCAACACCGCGCTCAATCATGTCGAAGTCCAAGGCAAGATGAGACGCTGCAAGACCTGCAACAAACACGCTGAAACCAATGCCCATTGGGCTTGCATCGTTAATGAATGAAGGCATTCCGGCGAAAATTCCGATCACCATTGAGATGAGATAAAACGCAATGAGGCCGAGCGTTGCACCCATCACAATGCGGCGGTACTTATCTGTCACGCGAACAACGCCACTTCGGTAGAGAAGCAACATCACGACAAACACACCCAATGTGGCGCCAACGGCTTGAACAACGATTCCGTTGTATTGCTCGGAATATGCACGACTAATTGCACCAAGCACGACACCTTCCGCAAGCGCATAAATCGGTGCTGCAATCTTTGCGACATGCGGTTTGCGCGACGCGACGATGACCGAAATAAAACCGATGAGAAGTCCACCAATGACCCAACCGAATGGAATCTGCACGGTTGCACCGGAAAGCGGTTCTGCAATCGACATCCAGGTGAACGTGGCGGACGCAAGGATGAGAGCCAACAGCATGATGGTCGCCGAGGCAGTGCCCTTCACGGTCATCAGCCCGCCATCCCAGCGGCTAATGGGGCCGTCCGTGATGGGTTGCCCCGCAGGTGGTGCCCACGTGTTGTTCTGTTGGTCGAGATTTCCTAGGCCAAGGGCTTTGTCGTTCAAAATGGGATTCGCCATGGCCAAAACCTAGTTGTTTTCAGGCTTTCTGCGGTGTCAGGCCTGTGTATAACTATTTGTTCCTCTTTCGGCTGTGGGGGTGCTACAAGTGCTCGGTATCCTGCTGTTTATTCGCGTTATTCAACGCTGAATGATTAGGTAAAAGCGGGGTTCAAGGGTGGCAAAGGATCGGATCGATCGCGACGAAGAAGACCTCGTCAGGCTTTACCTCACTGACATCGGTCAGTACACCCTTCTCACAAAGGACGACGAAGTTCGTCTTGCCAAGGCAATCGAAGCCGGAAAGCTCGCACTTGCAGAGCAAGAAGCAGGCGACGCGAAGACTTTGACCGCAACAAAGCGTCGCGAGCTTCGTAAGGCCATTCGCGAGGGCGAAATCGCAGAACGTGCATTCGTTCAGTCCAACCTTCGTCTCGTGGTCTCAATCGCAAAGAAGTACCAGGCATCTGGTCTTCCACTTCTTGACCTCATCCAAGAAGGCAACCTTGGCCTTATGCACGCTGTTGAAAAATTCGACTGGCGCAAAGGTTTTAAATTCTCCACCTACGCAACATGGTGGATCCGTCAGGCAATCACGCGCGGTATCGCAAATACCGGTCGCACTATTCGCCTTCCGGTCCACGCGGGCGACACTCTTGCTCGTTTGCAAAAGGCACGCTCACGCCTCGAGCTCAAGTTTGGTCGCCCTGCAACTCTTGCCGAATTGGCAAAAGAAGTAGAGATGCCAGAAGACAAAGTCACCGAAGCATTGCGCTTTGCGGCTGAACCGTTGTCTTTGTCTGAACCATTACGCGAAGACGGCGATGCAGAACTCGGCGACGTTGTAGAAGACCGTTCTGCAGAATCACCATTCGAAGTTGCAGCAACTGCATTGTTGCCTGAAGAAATTCAGCGCTTGCTTGCTCCACTCGATATTCGCGAGCGTGAAATTCTTCAACTGCGCTTTGGCCTTGATGGCAGCGGTGAAGGTCGCACACTGGAAGAAGTGGGCGAACACTTCAACCTCACACGTGAGCGCATCCGCCAGATCGAAGCTCGTGCAATGAGCAAGTTGCGTCACCCGTCATCAGACACCGGTGCTCGCGATCTTCTCTCCGTATAAAGAGCCTGTGCTTAGGGCGCAGTTCGCACAATACGTGTCACGCCGTCAATAACGGAGACAATGCCGATTCCCATCATCAGCGGAATGGTCACGCGAGCTAACCACTGTGCATTGATGCCAGGAATATACGCAGAGCTCACTTGATTCGCGGTTAACCAAGCGCACACCACTAATGCAGAACCTGCGCCGGCATTCAAAGAAATGGCGATGTGCATCGCACCAGGTCGGATGAGACGAGCCATGGAAGCGAGCGCAATCGTGGCTGCACCAACGCAAAACATCAACATAATTGGGGTGATTCGCGCACCATCAGGCAAACCGTTGTATTCCATAAAGCCCACTGTTACGCCCAGCAGTGCAACGGCAAGAACGAGTGCAAAAAACCCACGACGCCGAAACACTGACATCACGACTGCAGCGATGATGGCGGGAAGCCCCAGAAGCCACCACGCCATGCTTGCGTGATGGCGCAAATACAACGTTCCTGAAACGACAGTCTGTTTGTGAGCGACAATCAGAGGAATCTTCCAATGGAGCACAGTGCCTTTGCTGTCAATCGTGGCTGGCAACTTTGGGCTCATCCAATGTGAACGATGGTCATGCCACATTGCAATCCCATTTGTCGCAATCGTGCGCCATTTAGGAAGCGCATCGGGCTTCATCTGCGAGATGTCGACATTTCCGTAACGATCGCCATTTAACGCCGCAGTGACAGATGCGTCATTGATCTCAACAAGACCTTCTGCACTGATGCGCAAATATTGCTCGTCGTCATATCCAGGTACTTCTACTGTCACGCCAACTGAAGTGAGACGCACAAATGTGTCCGCACCCACTATTTCAATCTTCACGCCGTCAGGAACTGCAGGAATCACCGTTTCAATCACTGATTCGGTGTTACGCGGTTGCACGCTGTCACCCGAACCCAAGTGAGCAGGGGCCAATGGGAGCAACGACAACAGTCCAACAAAAAGGCGCACACCCGAACGGTACTGCCCTTGCGCCCTCCGTGTACATAGTCTGTGGAAATGAAGTCAGCCGGTTCCGACATCGTTCTTCTCATCAGCGACAATGTGTGGCAGCGCGAGGGGACAAATATCACCTCATTTGCACCTGGCATCACACCGATCATCTACGAGGGGGAAGAACCTCTGCCTGATGATGTTCTTGCAGATGTCACTGTCGCTTTCTTTTCTAGTGATGTTTGGCCAGAACGTTCTAGGGGCATGGTGCTTTCCATCATGAAGTCCACACATCTGAAGTGGATGCATACATTTTCTGCAGGCGTTGATAGTCCGTTCTTTATTCAGTTGATGGAGAGTGGTGTCCGTCTCACGAATTCTTCAGGTGCAACAGCTTCACCGATTGCACAAACGGCAATCCTTTACATGCTGTCTCTCAGTCGCAATACGCGTGCGTGGTTTCGACATCAAGACAAACACGAGTGGGAACGCCATTCATTCGATGAGCTTGATGGCGCTCGTCTTGCTGTTATCGGTCTCGGGCCCATCGGTCTGGAAATTGCACGCCTTGGTGTTGCGCTCAATATGGAGGTGGAAGGTATTCGCCGCACCCCTCAAGGTGATGAGCCATGCCCCACATTCGGTTTTGACTCCTTGAATGACGTTTTAGGTCGCGCTGACTGGGTGGCGTGTGCGCTTCCCCTCACCCCCGACACCAAAGACCTCTTCGATGCAGATCGATTTGCAGCATGTAAGCCTGGCGCGCGCTTCATCAATGTAGGGCGAGGTGAATTGGTATCAGAACCTGCCCTGATCTCTGCATTGCAGTCCGGACATCTCTCCGGGGCTGGGCTTGACGTTTTCGCCACCGAACCATTGCCTGAAGACTCTCCGCTGTGGGATTTAGAGAATGTCATCATCACGCCACACAGTTCTGGTTCATCGGCAACATCGGGCCTTCGTGCAGAGAAAATTTTTGTTGAGAATCTTCGTCGCTACATCGAAAATCAGCCGATGCGCAATGAAGTGAAGTTGTAGCGCCACTTCTCACTTCTCCGCGCACACATCGCCTCCACCTAACTAGGAGGTTGTGTGTCAACACTTTTTATGTCGCCCAAAGGCGGCAACTGCACGACA
Organism: Acidimicrobiaceae bacterium; assembly: GCA_947446815.1. Classification (GTDB taxonomy): domain Bacteria; phylum Actinomycetota; class Acidimicrobiia; order Acidimicrobiales; family Ilumatobacteraceae; genus UBA2093. Next base: position 214,475 of record CANFGT010000002.1, on the reverse strand, counting down.
GTGACTGCATCTGCGTATGCACTTGTTTCCGCAATGCGCGGTACCAATACATTGCTCGTAGATCTCTGCGGGGATATTCCTGCAGCACTCGGGATGACTGAGTCACATGGCCCGGGAATCAACGATTGGCTGAGCGAGGACAACGTCAGTGATGGCCAACAAATGGTCCTCCTCGGAACACCAATGATTCCTGGGCTTGTAGTTCTTCATCGCGGTTCGCGCTTTGTTCATGGCGAACCAAGATGGGAAGCGCTCGCTACAGCAATTGTTGAATTACCCCACGACATCATCATCGATGCAGGTACAACTTTTGTTCCTGAGGCTCTGACTCAAGCACTCGACCAAGTGTCCATGGTGGTCCGTCCGTGTTACCTATCTCTTCGACGCGCATCTCGGCTCCCCCGACCCACCAATGTGTTTGTCATCAAAGAAGAAAACCGAGCACTCACCGTTAAAGATGTTGGCAATGTTCTCGGAGTTCCCATCGCGGCTGAAATTCCATACGAAGCAGCTATCTCGCGCGCTGTTGATGCCGGACTGTTGCCCGCACGTGCGGAACAACTTTTTAGTCAGTACTTCCCCAAGGCCTGACACATGCCTCACTCGTTAGGGGCATTGCAAGAGCACCTCGACAATGCGCACATCACTGAAATTATGGTGGTGGAGGGCGGCCATGTGTGGCTAGAAGATGCGCAAGGGATTCACCCCGGCGGGACTCTCACACACGAGCAAGTGGCGCAATGTGTCGAGCGCATCAGTCGGGCATCAGGTCGACGGGTTGATCTCCTCTCCCCAGTCCTTGATGCTCGACTGAGCGATGGCTCTCGCGCTTGTGTGGTGGTTCCTCCTATTGCCGTAAACGGAACCACCATTGCAATCCGTAAATTTTCCAAACGTATTCTCCCGCTTGCTGCATTTGGTGCAACCACGTTCACAGACGCGATAAAGGGACTCATTCGTGATCGTCTCAATGTGATTGTTTCTGGTGCAACGTCTTCAGGGAAGACTTCTCTGTTGTCAGCTGCTGCATCTCACTTTGACCCCACCGAGCGGCTCGTCGTTGTAGAAGACACCGCTGAACTTCGCTTTAACAATTCTCATGTAGTGCGGCTTCAGACACGACCCGCCAATGTTGAAGGGGTCGGCGAGGTAACGCTTCAGCAACTTGTGCGCACATCGCTTCGGCTTCGGCCCGACCGTCTCATCGTGGGAGAAGTGCGAGGTGCAGAAGCAATCGACATGCTTCTCGCGCTCACGAGTGGTCATCGGGGTAGTTGGGCAACGGTGCACGCCACTTCTGCAACAGACACCATCTCACGACTTTCATCAATGATCACCCGTGACTCTCCTCAGTGGACACAACATCAAGCACATGAACTTGTGACGCACGCAGTAGATGCAATTGTCCATATTCGGCGCCAACCCAGCGGGCGTCGATCTGTTCACGAAATAGTGCAGATGGGTGACGGCGTACCCGAAACAGTTTGGAAATCGCCATGACAGAACTTTTCATTTTCATCGTCACCCTGGGGATATGTATCTGGTTTCTCACACCACGTTTTCTGCTTTTTGCAGATCGCTTCGTCATGCAACGCCATTTCGCAAATCATCAGGGCGATATTTCTTATCTAAAGAAGTCTCCGCAGATACACCGCCCAACCAGGCGTAACACCTCGCGTCAAGATGGCAAGCAGTCATCGCTTTCTCGCTATGCATCCTGTCTTGAATCCATTGCGCGATTTCAACGTTCACAAGTCCCAGCTCGGGATGCACTCTTGCAGTCACTCGATTTATTGACGACGAATTCTCATATTGAACACGTTCTACATCGCATCGCTAACGGTGAAGATATTCAGAAACTGCTCGTCGACATCACTGCGCCTCCCGACCTCAATATGTTTTTTCGCTTTCTTAAACAATCGTTCGTACACGGAGTCTTTATCCCGCAAGCTTTGGAGCAGGCTGCGCAATTAATGCGCGAAGAGGATGCGCGCCGTCAAGACATTCGCATTGCCACTGCACAAGCTCAGTCGACTGCACGGCTTCTCACTGCAATGCCTTTCGTGGTCTTGACGCTCCTTCTTGTTGCATCGCCCAATGCTCGACACACCATCGCTACACCCGCAGTCATTGCAACGCTGATTATAGGAGTCGCCATCAATCGTTTCGGGCGGTGGTGGATGAAACAGCTTGTCCGCCGGGCATCACATTCCTCACCCGATCTCATCTCGCAATGTGCTGATGATCTTTGTGTTTCTTTACGCGCAGGACTTCCGCTGCAAATGGCAATCGAACAGTGGGCCGCTGAACATGATGAACAACTTTTTCGCTCGCTGACAAATGCACAGCCGTTTCACGAGGCAATTCGACGCTTCGTACATGCCCATGATGGGGCCGCATCATCTTTCGGTGAATTCTTAATTGAGGCAGACCGCGATGGGCTTCCCGTGTTGCAGACCGTCCATCGATTAGCAAGCGAAATACGACTGCGGCGACGTCATCTCATGGACGTTCAACTTCGTCAACTTCCTAACAAGTTGTCGCTTCCCATTGTTTTCTGTGTTCTTCCTTCATTCATCTTCTTGACGGTGATTCCGCTTGTCATTGCAAATGTTTCACAACTTCATTTCTCGCTTCCCCCTACAAATGCAACTTCTGCGTAAGGAATCCTCTTGCCAAAAAATCAACGACATCGCTCACGTGGACAAGCAACCACCGAATACGCGCTCATTCTTCTGGCGGCGGCAATCATCGCAACATTGGTCATCGCCTGGGCAACAGCCGGAGGCGGTGCGGGCCGTATCGGCTCACTATTCGATGGGATTTTTGATGGAATTGTTCAGCGGTCGACTCCACCAACGCAAGGTTGACAGCGGGCAAGCAACGCTCGAATTTGCATTGCTACTTCCACTTTTTGCGTTGTGCCTCTGCGCAATTACTGCTGCCACAACAATTTCACTGACGTCTCTTCGACTCACCGATATTGTAAGAAGTGCTGCTCGTGCTGCCAGCACATCGGATAATCCACACCTCGCTGTTGAAAGTGTTGTCCACGGCAAAGGAATCGTCCATAACGAAACCATTGATCCAACACAAGAATTTCTGACCGTTCATCTCTCGCAACAAGTCCGACTTCCATTGATTGGCGTGCCTCTACCTGCGTTCACATTGACAGCACAGTCGACAGTTCTTATTGAGGGATTACCAACCCTGCATCAATAGCTCCACATAACAAAGCGACCGGAGTCTCGCTTTCGCTTCACTCCGGTCGCTCCGTAAAGGGGATCTTTAGTTGTGGTCACCAAAAGATGACGGTGGCGCTATGCCTGTGCTGATGTACCAGTTCCCTGCGCAGGAGTTGTTGGTGCACCTGGCATGTCACCGCGCGGGCCGTGACCTTCAGGACCGCCGGCAGGACCGACACGGTTCACCATGGAGTCGAGATTTGTATTGAACTCAGCAAGCTTTGCGTCGGCCTCTGCCTGCGTGTGCTCACCAGAAGCGACCTCTTCATCGAGGTGTGCCTTAAAGTCAGACGTCAGTGTTGCCTTCACATCTGCGATGGCGACATTTTGAGCATCAGCAATCTGCTTCAGCGACTTGCCGGATCGCAGTTGCGTCTGCAATTCAGTCTGAGTGAGCTTCAAAGTTGTTGCGAGGTTTGCAGAAGCAAATTGGAGTGGTCCATGTCCGCGAGGACCCTTTGGTCCAGGACCTTCGGGGCCACCCTTGCCTTCTCCATGCCGTGGCAGTCCCGCGGTGTTGACCATTGTCGTCACACGAGACGTGAACTCTGCAAGCTTCGCATCGGCTTCAGCTTGCGTGTGCTCGCCCGAGGCAACTTCTTCGTCAAGGTGAGCCTTGAAGCCAGCGGTTATTGTCGCAATGACTGTGTCGATGTCAACGTTCTTAGTCTTCGCAACATCAGCAATGGACTTACCGGCTTTCAATTCGGTCTTAAGTTCCGCTTCAGTCATACCGAGCGCCTTCGCGGCGTCTGCGATTGGTGAAGGGCGGTTTGCTTCTTCTGGAGCGCCAGTTGGATCAGTTGCCTGAGCATCCACATCACCTGATGTGGATGAGTTGGCATCGTTCGAGCCGTTGTAATTATCAGCAGCAGCAACCACTGCAGCTTTATGGTTGCCTGCCATCTGAGCGCTAGCAAAGCCAGTCAGTCCGAAGACGCCGGCGCCGGTTGCGACGACGAGACCTGCGGCCACTGCGACCCTTGTGAAGCGGGAGTTGATCTTCATTGTTCTGTATTCCTTTGTTGTGTGGTGTGGGCCAGGTCCTCCTGGCTTGCCACCACTTTCACGCTCGTAGGTAAGAAGTATCCATGAGGATGGTAAGAGCTTCTCAAGAATCAGACCAAGGAACAGGAAACCCTTGCTACACATGGCTACGGTGAAGCCATGGACACCCGAAAAGTACTCATTGCCGAGGACGATCCTTCTGTTCGTAAGGCAGTTCAGCGGGTTCTCGAACTCGAGAAATACGAAGTCACCGCAGTGAATGACGGACAGGCTGCGCTCGAGGCTCTCGGGAAAAATCGATTCGATCTCGCTGTGCTCGATGTGATGATGCCGTTTGCAGACGGGCTTACTGTTTGTCGCGAAGCGCGTCACCGAGGAATCCAGACTCCGATTCTTCTTCTCACTGCACGCGTCGAAGTAGGTGACCGAGTCGCCGGACTCGATGCAGGTGCCGATGATTACCTCGTCAAACCATTCGCGATTGATGAATTACTTGCGCGATGTCGCGCGTTGCTTCGACGCTCTGCATCATCAAACGTGCAGTCCGTTCTCAAAGTGGGTGATCTCATTTTGAATTCCCTCTCTCGTGAAGTGCGCCGTGGCGAACGCCTATTAGTGCTCACAAAAACTGAATTTGATTTGTTGGAACTTCTCATGCAGCAACCGAATGCTGTCGTGACACGTGAATACATCTACGAAGCAATCTGGGGTTACGACTTCGAGACAAACTCAAAATCACTTGATGTTTACATTGGTTATTTGCGTCGTAAAACCGAAGAAGAAGGCGAAAGCCGTATTGTGTACACCGTTCGTGGTGTGGGATACACGGTGAAAGAGTCATGAACCTTCGCACGCGATACGTGGTCATCACATCAACTCTTGTTTTCATTGTTGCCACTGCAATGAGTTTTGGTGCATACAGAATTGCTTCAGACCAACTTGAAAATCAAGTCGCAACATCGCTGAATCAACGGGCGAGCAGAATTCTCAATATTGTGAGCCGACCAGGCTTCAACTGGAATGATTCATTCGGTCCTGGCCCTGTGAACCAAGCAATCATGCAAACTGAGGTTGATGCCATCACCCAAGTGGTTCTTCCCAACGGTCAAATCATTGGTCGGCGCGAATATCCACAATTGCCAGTGACCAACGCAGACCGAGCACTTGCAACTAATGGAAAAGCGCTTCATGAAGAGTCCACTTCGATTGGTGGTCACGAATTCCGAATGTTGACGGTTCTAGGAACCGATGGTTCTCTCATTCAAGTCGCCAAGGACACTCAGATTCTTGTCGATGCACAAAATGGAATGCGCACATACTTTCCGCTCTTCGCCGCGCTTGCTGTTCTCATTTCTGGCGCATTTGCTTGGCTTTTTGCCTCACGTGTTACACGCCCTATCCGTCAACTTGCAGACACTGCAGAATCCATCGCAGAAACACAAGACCTCAATCGAGATATTGAAGTGACGGGAACTGATGAAGTTGCGCAGCTGGGAAAGAGCTTCAACACAATGTTGGTAGCGCTGCGCAACAGCAGTAATCGCCAACGTCAACTTGTTCAAGATGCAAGCCATGAATTGCGCACACCACTCACAAGTCTCCGTGCGAATGCTGAAATTCTGGAACGCGCCACTCTGACCGATGACGATCGTTCGGCCATCCTCGCCGATATGAAAGCTGAAGTTGATGAATTAGTTGCCCTCAGCGCTGAATTGAGCTCACTTGCTATTGACCAACGCACTGCAGAAGACCCTATTTCTATTGACCTTTCAGACGTTGCGAGCGAGATTGTTACTCGTGCATCTCGGCGCACAGGCTCCGTTGTAACACTTCATGTCACAACGGATGTCATGATTACGGCACGTCCTCATCAATTAGAACGTGCAATCTCTAACCTCGTGGACAATGCAATTAAATTCAGCAGCGGAACCTCCGACGTCGAAGTACATGTCGGATCAAAACGAGTTGAAGTTCGAGATCATGGCCCCGGTATTTCCGATGAGGACAAACCGCTTGTGTTTGATCGTTTCTATCGTGCTACTTCCACGCGTTCGTTACCGGGGTCCGGCCTTGGGCTTGCAATTGTCTCGCAATTTGCCGAAGACAACGATGCTCATACATACGTATTAGATAATGTCGGCGGCGGCACAATTGTTGGATTGCAATTCAAATAACCAATAATTATTGGGGTTTTTTACGCCGAAAGCCGCGTCGATCCTGCGCCCGTTCGCGTTCCACTTGCTCTTCTTCAACAGAGAGTTCTTCAGCAACCAGTTGACGCATTGCCATCAATCGTAACACTGGAAGAGTTCCAGCGTTAATTGCGGCAAGTACTGCGCAGTCTGGTTCATCAAGATGTTTGCAGTCGCGGAAGCGACAGTTATCTGCGATCTCAAACACGTCTCGAAATGCGCGTTCGATACCAATGCCGCTTGTCCATAAAGTGACCGCGCGTAATCCTGGAGTGTCTAACAACCACGCACCTCCAGGCAAAGCAATCAGTTCCGCGGCAACTGTGGTGTGCCGACCGCGCTGGTCGTCCTCGCGCACTTCAGCGGTGCGTTGCACCTCGTGGCCAACAAGTGCGTTCACCAATGTGGACTTTCCAACTCCACTTGCACCGATAAACGCAACAGTCGTGTCTGCAGGTGAATGTGCCCGGATGAGATCAATCCCCTCACCCGTACGGGAGCTCACAAGAACGATGTCGACGCCCAATGCAACTTGTGCCAGTGATTCCCGAACTGCTTCTGCAGCCTCAGGCGAGAGAGTGTCGATTTTTGTTAAGACCACGACAGGAGTTGCACCGCTGTCAAATGCAAGAACCAGTTCACGTTCCAGACGTCGTTGATTCACGGCTGCATTCACCGCATGCACCACAAACACAACGTCGATGTTGCTAGCCACTATCTGGCGAGTTCCCCGTGCCCCTTCAAATGAACTCCGACGGGTGAGGGCACTGCGGCGTTCATGTACGCGCTCCACTCGTTCAATGTCGGACGAAACATCCACAAAATCGCCCACAGCAACCTCTACACCGAGGTTCCGTACACGCACAATCGCACCATCAGAAAGCAACACCGTGCTCCATCCTCGATCAAGTCGCGTAATACGTCCAGACAGCACCGATGAACCCTCTCCATTCGGTGGTGTGACATGTGCATTCATCCAATGAAACCGTACCGCTTTGTACCTCTCTATAGGCGTGGCTTCCCTAGCCTTTACATAACCCCCAACTTGAAGGTGCCTCCCTTGCTTCGTCGTCTTGCAACTTTTGCTGTCCGCCACAAACGGATCATGGTTTTCGGTATTTGGTTACCGCTTGCCATCATCATCGGAGTCGCAAGTAGCTCCATCGGTTCGGACTTCCGCACCGAAATGGCCATGCCAAAGAGCGAGGCTCGTCAAGCCGAAGCAATGCTCGCCTCGGTGGGCCCTGGTGATGCTGGCATGAATGGCCAGATCGTCATCAAGACAGACAAGACGGTGCTTGATCCAACCGTCAAAAAAGAATTGACCGCTGCCCTTGTACGCGTTGCGAAGATTCCGAATGTCACTGTTGCGAGTCCGTACGTGATGCCGACGCAAATTAGTCAGAACAAATCAATCGCCTTTGCTCAGATCAGCATGCCCCGCACCACAACGATGGCGCAGATGAACATTGTTGCCAAGCAGGTAATCAGTGCAACACAAAATGTGGCGCAAGCAGGAATCACGGTTGAGTATGGCGGACAAATCTTTCGCACAATGACAATGCCAGAGAGCGAAGCATTAGGTCTTCTCGCTGCAGTCATCATTCTCGTTCTTGCATTTGGCTCCATCATCGCGATGGGCCTACCAATTGGCATTGCACTTCTCGGTCTCGCGATTGCATCGAGCATTGTTGTCATCGTCAGCAATCTGATGTCGATGCCAACGGAAGCTACATCGATGGTTGCAATGATCGGGTTGGGTGTTGGTATCGACTACGCACTCTTCATCGTCACGCGTTTCCGCGAAGCAATGCACGATGGTCTCTCTATTGAGAATGCAATCATCGAAGCAATCGACACATCCGGTCGTGCCGTTCTATTCGCAGGCATCACAGTCATGATCGCACTTCTTGGGCTTTTGTCAATCGGTCTTGCATTCGTGAGTGGTTTCGCAGTTGCAATGGCTATCGGCGTAGCAGTGATGATGATTGCTGCAATTTCACTTTTGCCAGCGCTGCTCGCAATGGTTGGTTCGCGAATTGAGAGCACTTCGTGGGCTGCAGTAACATCGCTTGGATCGCTAGTAATTGGCGCAATGATCGCGATCTTTACGCACACAGCACTGTTCGCACAGATTGGTGCTGCGATTGCCGTTCTCCTCATCATCCTTCGCTTCTTTGTTGCCGGCCTAAGAAAGCCATTGCCTCACCGCGCACAAAACAATCACCAGCACACGGTGTGGTGGCGTTGGAGCCGCGTTGTGCAACATCATCCATGGCGGTCACTCACCGTCGCTGTTGTGGGTCTCGGCCTACTTGCCGTCCCCATGCTGTCGCTGCGTCTTGGCTTTAGCGACTTGGGCAACTCACCCGAAGACACACACGTTCGCAAGGCGTACGACCTCATCAGCGAAGGTTTTGGCCCTGGGTTCAACGGTCCGTTGTACATCGCAGTCGGTGGTGACACTCCATCTGATCCAAAAGCAATGCAAGCTTTCGCACATGTCATTGCACAGACTGAAGGAATTGCTGCGGCCTTCCCCGCACCATTGCCAAGCAAGACTGTTGGTCTTGTCATCGCATACCCAACAACGTCTCCGCAAGATGCCGCAACGTCACAACTTGTCCATCACTTGCGTAGCGATGTTGTGCCGGCAAGCAAGGTGTACGCGAAGGTTGGTGGATTCACCGCAAGTGGAATCGATTTCTCTGATTACTTGAGCAAGCGATTGCCATGGCTCATCGGAAGCGTCCTCATTGTTTCGTTCTTCCTTCTCATGGCGGTGTTCCGCAGCATTCTCGTTCCGCTGAAAGCAGTTCTCATGAACTTGCTTTCCGTTGGCGCCGCATACGGTGTCATCGTTGCGGTCTTCCAATGGGGCTGGATGGCAGATCTATTCGGCGTTGGCAAGCCGGGTCCAGTCGAAGCATGGGCTCCGATGTTCCTCTTCGCAATCGTGTTTGGTCTTTCCATGGACTACGAAGTGTTCCTTCTCTCCCGTATGAAAGAGGAATACAACCGCACCGGTGACAACTTCACTGCAGTCGCTGATGGTGTCGCTGCAACGGCTCGTGTCATCACCGCTGCCGCTCTCATCATGGTGTGTGTGTTCGCTGCATTCGTGCTCGCGCCAGATCGCCAATTGAAGCTTTTCGGCATGGGAATGGCCGTGGCTGTCGCCGTTGATGCCACCGTGGTGCGCATGTTGTTGGTACCCGCAACGATGGCGCTTCTTGGGGATCGCAATTGGTGGATTCCAAAATGGCTCGATCGCGTCCTTCCGAAGATCGACGTCGAGGGAAGCCACCACACACCCACCCATCCAATCCCTTAGCCCATAAGGGTTTGCGGGTCTTGCCTTGACAAAGCCCTACCAAATCACATAACGATGAAAAAGGTATGGCTAAATCACTAGTAATCGTCGAGTCTCCAGCGAAGGCAAAGACGATCTCCAAATATCTCGGTCCAGAGTTCGATGTTCGTCCATCTGTGGGCCACATCGCGGACCTCCCCAGCAAGGGATTAGCAGTCGACGTCGACAACGGATTTAAACCTTCTTATGAGCTCACCGAACGCGGTCGCACCGTGGTGAAGGAATTGAAGTCGCTTCTGAAGACGGCCGATGCGCTCTATCTCGCAACGGACGAAGACCGCGAAGGCGAAGCAATCTCTTGGCATCTTCTTGAACAGCTCAAGCCCAAGGTGCCCGTCTATCGAATGGTGTTCCATGAGATCAACGAGAAGTCCATTAAAGAGGCAGTGGCAAACCCACGTGATCTTGACTACGGGTTGGTTGATGCCGCGGAGGCACGACGAATCCTTGACCGTTTATACGGATACGAGGTCTCCCCTGTTCTGTGGCGTCGCGTCAACCGCGGATTGTCAGCCGGTCGTGTGCAGAGTCCTGCCTTGCGCCTCGTAGTCGAACGTGAATGGGAACGCATCAAATTCCGTGCAGCAGATTATTTTTCCATCGAAGCCAATACATCGACGTCACCAGCGTTTTTAGCGAAATTGATCTCCATTAATGGCTCACGTCTTGCAACGGGCAAAGACTTCTCAGAACTTGGTGTTGCCAATAGTGAAGTACTTGTGCTTGATGCAGGTCGCGCTGCAGGTCTTTTAAATGGACTTGATGGGAAAGACCTCCTCGTTCGCACAGTTGACGAGAAGCCATATCGCTCTTCCCCGAAGCCTCCCTTCACCACTAGTACGTTGCAGCAAGAGGCGGGTCGCAAGTTGCGTCTCTCTGGTCGTCAAGTGATGAGCATCGCACAAGGCCTGTACGAACGCGGATTCATTACATATATGCGTACGGACTCCGTCACCCTGTCGTCAGAGGCGATCAATGACATCCGTTCTTATGTACAACGTGACTACGGCGAAAAGTTCTTGTATCCAAAGGGTCCACGTACCTTCCAAAACAAAGTGAAAAATGCACAGGAAGCTCACGAAGCGATTCGTCCTGCGCTTCCCTTGCGCTCGCCAGAACAACTTGCGTCAGAACTTCGCGGACCAGAACTCACCGTGTATCGCCTTATTTGGCAACGCACACTTGCATCTCAGATGGCCGACACACTCGGCACAACAGTGAGCGTTCGTCTCGGCGTCACCGCATCCGATGCCGAGCGCAGCGACTGTGAGTTCTCTGCCAGTGGCACCACGATTACCTTCCCCGGCTATCGCCAGGCGTATGAAGAATCACGCGATGAAGACGAGTCTGAGAACGATGAGGAGAAAGCATTGCTTCTTCCTGTTCTTACTCCTGGGCAAAACGTCTCGGTTGCAAAATACGAAATGAATTCGCACACGACTTCTCCTCCACCGCGCTACACAGAAGCGTCACTTGTGAAGGAACTTGAATCGAAGGGAATCGGTCGTCCATCAACGTGGGCGTCCATCATTTCGCAGATGGTGGACCGTGGCCATTACTTATGGAAGAAGGGCACGTCGCTTGTTCCAACGTGGACTGCGTTTTCCGTCATTCGATTGTTGGAAGAAAATTTCGAATCACTTGTTGACTACGAATTCACCGCTGATCTCGATGCCGATCTCGACTCCATTGCCCGTGGCGAATTGAAAAAAGTTGATTGGCTGAATGAGTTCTACTTCGGTGGTGAACATGAACTTGGCTTGCGCAATATTGTTGCGGCAAACCTTGATTCCATCGACGCAGCAGTGTTGAACACCTTTGTATTAGGTGTGAATCCAGACAATGGCGATGATGTCATCGTGAAGCCTGGTTTGTACGGCCCATACGTTCGCAGCGGCGAGAATACTGCGAGTGTTCCCGACACCATGACGCCCGATGAGCTCACACTTGAAGCAGCCATCACATTGTTGAAGGCCCCAAAAGGCGACGTCCCTATCGGTGAATGGGAAGACTTCCCGGTATTCGCAAAGTCGGGTCGTTACGGTCCGTACGTGCAGTGGGGAACAATGGATGTTCCGCCAACAGGTTTAGAGAAGCCAAAGATGGCATCACTATTCAAGACGATGAACATCGATCGCATCACATTGGAAGATGCAATCGATTTGTTGAAGCTTCCTCGCTCGGTTGGCGCGGACCCAGTCGATGGCGAAATCATCACTGCACAAAATGGGCGGTACGGCCCATACGTTTCCAAAGGAAAAGAAAGTCGTTCATTGCAAAATGAAGAGCAACTTCTCACGGTCACGTTGGAAGAAGCCCTTGCACTTCTCGCAACGCCTCGTACCTTTGGCAAGGGACGTGCTGCAGCGAAACCACCATTGAAAGAGTTTGGAAACGACCCCACAAGTGGTCGTCCTGTCATCGGTAAAGAGGGCAAGTTTGGTGACTACATCACCGACGGCGAGACCAATGCCGGTCTGACTCGTGGCGACCGCATGGAAGTCATGACCAACGAACGCGCATATGAGTTGCTGCAGTTGCGTCGTGAGTACATCGAGGCGAACGGCGGACCAAAGAAGAAGTCGGGTGCGCGTAAGTCCACCGCCAAAAAGGCACCAGCGAAGAAGACTGCCGTGAAGAAAGCTGCTGTCAAGAAGTCTCCGGCCAAAAAAGCCGCAGCGAAGAAAGCTCCTGCTAAAAAGAAGGCAGCACCAAAAAAGGCTGACCCGAAGGACGAACCGTTTTAGTGAGTACACCTCTATATATAGCGCTAGAGGGCTTAGAGGGTTGCGGGAAGAGCACGCACACAAAGCGCCTCGGCGAGCATCTGAATGCAGTCATCACGCGAGAGCCAGGCGGCACACGTATTGGTGCTCTCTTACGAGCGATTCTCGCCGACCCGGAAAATGTTGACCTCGATCGTCGTACCGAAGCACTGTTGATGGCAGCCGATCGGGCGCAACACATGGCCGAGGTCATCAAGCCCGCTCTCGACCGTGGTCAGCATGTGGTGAGCGACCGCTCGATCTACTCCACGCTCGCGTACCAGGGTTATGGCCGTCAGCTAGGAACTGAGGCATTGCTCTCCATTTCCACCTGGGCCCTTAATGACCGCTTGCCAGACATGGTCATTTACATCGATGTGCCAACAGATGTTCTGAATGCCCGTTTGGCCAAGCGCGACCTTGACCGCTTCGAGCGTGAAGGGGCAGATTTCTTCGCCCGAATCGCTGAGGGATTCCGTGAGCTTCGCGCTGCCGACCCCGACCGCTGGGTCATTATCGACGGCACTGTCCCCAAGGATGACGTGGAAGCCGCCATCCGTGCTCAGGTGAGCAACAGACTCAATCAGTAACCTGCACTAAATAGTGCCGACGCATATCCACTCTTGGCTTAATTCAAATTGATTACTCAGGTCGGCTTCCCACTCATCCAATACATCAGGAATTTCAATTTCATTTTTCGATTTTGTTCGTTGAATATTAATTACATCTGAGAAATGTGCTGCTCTGGTGAATGACATCCATGTGTCGCCACAGTAAAAAGCAACTGAGACGTCGGCTGTATTTTCAAAGAATTTCTCACCAAGTCTGACGCTTGTCAGAGTTTCGCGTAATACCCAGATCTGCTCAATTGCCTGGCCTCTGCTGTGGTAGAAGATTTGACCAGTTTTCTCGGCCTTCGATGACCTTTCAACAGATTCTCGAATATGCAGACATGGATAATCGTCATTCTCTCCAGCGATATTGATTACTTCCAACGCAAAAGAAAGCTCAATAGCCTGTCTAGAAGTTTCAATACGAATGCTTTCCCAACTTAAATTTTCGTCTGTTAGCCATTCGCCTGAAATATCCACCCATGTAGAGCCGATGAGGGAAGAGAGGATGCGAATCTCGTCTGCATTAATAATTTGTTCGGTAATAATCATTTTGTATCTCTCTCCACAAAATGTATCTTCTGTCGTCTAGTCCGTCCTGATTTTCTATCCTTAGAAATAATCTCCACCACTGGGCTGCCATCAGATGAGCTTCGTTTTCGATAGATGACATGCGAACCATCTCTAAACCTTGCTCTATAGACATCTGGCCTTAACTCTTCAACACCCTCCGAGCCACGTTTTGCAATACGAAAGAAATCATCTGCACTCTTCTGAGAATCTCCACTTGAGATGCGTCGCACATCTGCGCGACTTCCTTTTTCTCCAAAATTTCCATTTCTGCTGCGAGGAAACTTTGATTCAAGATCTCGTAGGTTATTTGTCAGAGGTGAGTTTGAAGTTCCTCCGTAACCACCTCCACGTCCACCACCCATCAGTGCCTCGATTTGCTGTGAACCCGACTGATGTCGGTTGGAAAAGTGACGAGCTGAATTCCATTACACAAGCGACGAAGGTGCTTAGTTTCTTTTCCGTATAAAACAATCTGCGATGGATGAAGTGTCTCAAGTACCAATGAAAGTCCAGTTTCAAAAATTTCGGTGAGATAAGAATCTCCAACGATTCCTTGTGAACTCAAGGCAATAACCGAATTGGACGGCAATCCTTCCAAAACGAAATCAAGGTCTTCAATCTCCGCCCAACGAATATTAGGAATCACTTCTAATGCCCGATATTGAAAGTAGGCACCGATTGCACGACCCATGAATACTGATCGAATCCTGTCATGCATTGGCATCCCAAGTTTTATTGAGTAATCCGGCGTTACCACTGCGAGGTGATCAGCGAATTTGACCAAGTACCTAGCCGGACTATTTGTCAGTGAACGAAGTCGAACATCGTCGACATAACCATGGATGAGTGATTTGTCATGTTTTTCGCAATCATCAGATCTGATGAAAGACGTAACATACGTTGGGACGGCAGTTAATTGAACGGCCTTAAGCACTGGCAACTGATATTTTTTCGTGACGCTCACCGGCGGAAACCAGTCTGGTCTCCAAGGGGAATCTGAAAAGACTTCTAATTTGTTGCTCTCGGAACTTTGTCTAAATGTCTTCATTGCTGGAGTGTTGTCTTTACGGTTTTAGAGTCGGGAAATGATGTATCGACACCAACATGACACAAAAAAATTTTCTCTGCTTGCGTTTACAAAAAAATATTTCTGTAAACGTTTTTGGCCTGCTAAACCAATAATGATCAAGAATTTCTAGGTGCTACTCACTAAATTTTCTAGATAGATGCCTTACGAAATGGTCTCAATCAGTAACCTGCACTCGTGACTTCAGTGTGGGATTCAGTGCTTGGGCAGGAGCGGGCTGTCGACCATCTGCAACACAGCGTCGTGAATCCGGTGCATGCATATCTGCTGGTGGGTCCGGAGGGGTGCGGCAAAGAAGAAGCTGCACGCGCACTTGCTGGCGTCTTGCTCGCGGGCAACGACGATGTGTCGGATCGCAACAACGACATGGCATTGCGTGGCACGCATCCAGACATTCATGAGGTGAAGCGCGAGGGTGCTTCAATTCTGAAAGACCAGGCCGAAGAAGTCATCAAGATTGCCTCGACCACGCCGAAAGAAGGCAACCGTAAAGCAATCATCATGCACGAAGTGCATCTCATGCAGCCAACTGCAGCTGCGCGATTGTTGAAGACAGTGGAAGAACCACCGAATGGTGTTTTCTTCGTCATGCTTGCAGAACAAGTTGATGATTCACTCGTCACCATTGCATCCCGATGCATGACGATTCATTTCGGTCCGTTGGATGCAGCAGTGATTGAAAATGTATTGACATCAGAAGGCGTCAAGCTTGATGTTGCAGAAGTTGCAGCGAAGTCGGCGCATGGAAGTCTCACGCGTGGGCGTTTGCTTGCGGCAGATAAGCAACTTGCACATCGTCGCGAATTCTTCGCAAACATTCCACGTCGCATCGATGGCACTGGCGCAACAGTGGCTGCAATCGTTGAACAAATTCTTTTGCTTATTGATGATTCTGTAGCACCATTGCAACAACGCCACGAACAAGAAATTGTTGACACAGAAAAGACGCTTGCACTCATGGGTGTGAAGCGTGGCGGCAAGAAAGCATTAGAAGACAAGCACAAGCGAGAGATTCGTCGTTTCCGTACGGATGAACTTCGTAATGGCCTTACTGAAGTCGCAAGTGTGTATCGCGATGAACTTGCTCGTAATGAACACATTCATCGTCCCGAGGGTTACGTCACCGCTATCCATCGTCTACATGAAGGCATGCGTCGCCTCGGGCTGAATGTGAACGAAGCAATTTTGTTACGTGATCTCATTTGGTCACTGCCGTCACCTTCTGCAGATGCGGCGCTGCAATTCGTTCTCGAAGGAACACATGAATAATTCATTTTGGAATCGCATCGCGATTGTTGTTGGTCTCTTCCTTGGATTCGCAGGGGTGATGCACTTCGCAAGCCCCAGTTTCTTTAACGACATCGTTCCGCCATGGCTGCCACCATCTGAAGCGTTCTGGACATACGTAAGTGGTGTCGTAGAACTAGTTGTGGCGTTCTTGCTACTGCGCCCATCCACTCGGCGCATTGGTGCACTCGCCACCATCGTTCTGCTCATCGGCGTGTACCCCGCCAACTTGTACATGGTGTGGGACTGGCGCGATAAGCCATTCAGCGACCAAGTGGTGTCGTATGGACGCTTGCCATTCCAATTCCTCTTTATATGGGTGGCGTGGAAGATTGCCCAGGCAAACCCCGACGCCGATAAACCAAGGGCCCCCGGCGACATCTAAAAAGTCTTGTACAAGACTGCCAACTATTTTGTACAGTTGTCCACATGGCCAACATGCCGATTAGTCAAGCCCGCGAACAATTGCCAGCCGTCCTCGAGCTGTGCCAAACCGAAGCCGTCATTCTTGAGCGCTACGGAAAACCACAAGCCGTGATCATCAGTTATGAGCGTTACGACGAACTGATGACCGCCATTGAAGACATGGAAGACCTCGAAGCAATTGCAGAGATTGAGGCCGACATCGAGAAAAACGGGACTATTCCCTGGGAAGAAGTACGGCGGGACCTGGGCATCGAATGACTCGCTACACAGTTGAGTTTTCGCGAGCAGCCGAGAAGGCTCTTGCCCAATTGCAACCACAGATGCGACGCCGAGTTGATGGCGCTATCCAGGTGCTTTCCATTGATCCTTATCCCCCCAATTCACGGCCAGTGAAGGGAACCAATACATTTCGCTTACGTGCTGGTGATTATCGAATCGTGTACCGAGTAGACCACGGAGTTCTCACGGTGATCATCTTTGACATTGGGCACCGGCGCAACATTTATCGCAAGTTCTAGTCAATGATGAGCCGGCCAATTCGCTCGGTAAAGTTGAAGTCCTACCCGCCCAGGTAGCTCAGTCGGTAGAGCAACGCACTCGTAATGCGTAGGTCGTGAGTTCGATTCTCATCTTGGGCTCCATTTACAGCAAGAGATTGCTGCTAATCCATTGGCCTAGTGCGACCAGCATTGAACATGAGTTGTCATCTGACCTAACTCTCATACCCCCGATGCCTGTGCAATGTGTTCTGTGGGATGGCACAAGTTTTGATGAGAGGCTTCCCGAAACTGGCTGTCCAAAGGGCTCCTAAGTCACAAAAACGTTTCTTAATGAAATGAAGTTGGGCTGTCATCGCTTCTGTTTTCTCGGCTTAACATCACCACATGAAGTTTCGTATTCCAGTTGTCACTGCAGTTCTCCTGTGCTCATCGCTAATTGCATCTCACACGTCGGTCAATGCCATGGCAGTTCCAGCAGCAGCCAAACAATCAGTTCGCATTACGTCAATCAGCGATCATTGCCTCGACGAGTTTGATGAAGAAGACATCATTTACATCATTGAAGGTGCGAAAGTTTGCAAGATTGACATACGTGTTCTGGGACGCGGAACTCTCAAGAGCAAAGTTGCACTGGAGTACTACGACTCTGAGGATGGCTGGTCACGTTCGAGTTGGAAGGTACAGACAACTAACACAGCCGGCCGAGCCACATTTCCACTCACGATTTCTTTTCCTAACCAACCTGAAGATGATTGCTACGAAAGTGACGCATACACCTATCGACTTGCAGTCGCAAAGAATGGAAAGCACAAGGCTTTAAAATCAACCACATTTGAAATCTCTTACACATCTGCCGATGACAATCCTGCATGCCTCGGTTATGACGAGTCGATGGAATGAGACGATTTGTCATCGGATTGATATGCGCAGCATTTCTTACTGCTTGTTCAGGCACTGCTACAGAATCGCGTAATTCAATCTCGTCACAGACCAGCACAACATCCACGACTGATCCCAACAACCCACTGGGATGCCCAGAAGACGGCATCGACTACGGGTGCCCCACCGCACCACTCGATACAACGCCGGAGATCCCAGCTGACGTTCTCTCAGCGTCTTGCGAAAAAGTTCGAGCGAAAGAGCCTGTCAAGGTGGAATACGATCCGTTTGATTCGCCAGGGGTAATCACCACTTCGCTGGCGATTGATGCAGATGGCAACAAGATCATTGGTGGCCTAATGTCTGATGCCCACGACTTTGAGCCCGCATCTGCAGTGAAAACAGTCGGAATCATCGGACGAACCTTCGAGTTCATCGCCAAATTTGATGTGGACTCACAATTCCAATGGATTCACTGTTTTGGACAATCAAGTCCGTATCACTGGTTTCGCGGGATCACTGTTGACGTCGATCGCATGGGCAATGTGTATGCGTGCGATTGGCAACTGAGGAAATTCACACCGGAAGGCACTCCACTATGGGAGACAAACGGACCAGCCGAAAACATCGGAACATGTAGGACTGACCTTGATGGGAACACCTTCATTCAAGGCGAGACGACTCTGATGATTAATTCGTCCGGCAAAAAGAAATGGTCGACAGAGGGAACGTACTTTTCCTCTTTCTCCTCCCCACACAAGAAACAACTTTTTGCTGCCAGCCCAAATGAACTGACTCAGTTAACAACTTCAGGAAAGAAAGTTTGGTCTATCGATTTCCAAAGGCGAATCGACATCGGCCCAAACGGTGTTTACATAGGCTTTGGTGATGAATTTCCTACAGAGAAAATTGCTCTTGCATCAGACTCTGAAGGAAATGCACTAGTCGCCATACCGCTGAACACGTCAAATGACTTTGACCCATCCAAAAAGTCGAAAGTAATTCGTCCGTTTTGGATTCAGGACTTAGTCGTCGCGAAATACTCTTCAGAAGGCGCATTGCTCTGGGCTAAAAAGCTTCGCATTCCCGGCGTGAAGCTAAAGACCACGATGCGATTTGCAGACGGATTTGATATTTCAGTTCTTCCCACTGGAGAATTCATTCTCTTGGGTGGAGCGAAGACACAAAAATATTCAGATCGGAATCGTCTTTTCTTGGCGAGATTTACCCCCGACGGAGTTCAGAAGAAATTCGAATGGCTCTATCGGTACAACTCCTTCACACATAACTTGGGTCATGAGTTGGAAGTAACTGAAGATGGTGAGGTTCTTGTTACTTCAGAGTTTCAAGAAGTTGCACCTTTTCTTATCAGTCGACCTGGCTAGCTAAGTGTCAAGAATTCTCAATAGATTTTATTTGAGGAAGTCCGTCATGGGAACTAGCGAAGTCCGTACACCTCGTAGGTAACGCATTCAGCAGTTGAAGTGCCGATTCCAATACCCTGAACAAGATTCAACCATTGGTGTTGCTCTGCAGCAGCTTGGAACAATGGCGCTGTCCGAGGAATGCCATCAGACCCAAGAAGACCTTGGTATTGCATGAAGATGACGGCGCCATCATCTGCGGTAATCACAAGACGTACGTCCAATTGCGCTGAGCCATCTGCTCGCACAGTCACCCAGTCGGCTCCCGGTGCGACAGTTCCCTTTAAACGAGGTCCTTCAACTCGGCCACCAGCCACTTGGGCATAGACACGCGTACCTTGCGGTCCACGAGGCATGACTTGCTTTTCACCGAGATCAAGTTCCATTCGGAAGAGAAAATCAACTGGAAGTGCATCAAGTGTCGACATATGACGGCCTTTCGTTCAAATATGACTGTATACAAATTGGCTGATGGTGGGTCAATAGCGCTTTGGGTTGCCCCCTGTCTCGCACTGACGCACCAGTGATAAGTTTTTGAAGCCGTACGACTACGGCGCTATTCCTGGGGGAAAATTTATGGCTATCAGAGTGGCGAAATTTCGCGATGTTGCATCCGGGTTACAGCCTGGACAATTTGCTGTCGGAGACCACGATTCGGTCAACTCACTGAATGACCTTGATCCGAACTACAAAATGCTCGTCGACAAGCCATTTGCTTGCACCATGGCTGTTATGGGAAGCGACGGACGTCCAAACCTCACACCGATGTGGTTCGACTATGACGGCGACAAGGTTCTCGTCAATGTGGCAGCTCAGCGCACCAAGACAAAGTGGATTCGTAAGACTCCGCAAATCACCATCCTCATCATGAATCCAGAGAACATGTACCACTGGATGAGCATGAAGGTGACCGTTGAACGCGAGATTTCTGAAGATGACGCAAAAGAAGGCACCTTCGTAACAGAACATCTCAACAAGATTTGGCGTAAGTACATTGTCGACGGTGGAGACACCTACGGCTTGCGTGATCCGTCTATCGACGAGCGTCGAGTTCTTTTTGTCTGCAAAATTGACAAGATTGCGACTTTCGGTCAGCCGTAATTCAAGATAGTTGTATGAGAATCAGTGTTGTAGGAGGATCAATTGGCGGACTCACAGCCGCATTGGTCCTCCGCAACCTGGGTCATGATGTCAACATTTATGAACGTTCTCCGCATGAATTAATGCAACGCGGGGCAGGCATTGGACTTCTTCCTGAAACCTCGCGATACCTCACAGATGTTGCGAGAATGAAGATTGATGACATCTCAATCTCAACGTCGACAATCAAGTACCTTGCGCGAGACAATTCAACTCTTCACGAAACAAATCACGAATATCGTTTCAGCAGTTGGAACACCGTGTACCGCAAACTTTTGTCGTGCATGAGCAAAGACAATTACCACCTTGGCCATGAGATGGCTGAATGGTCCGATGTCAATGTCTCTCCTGTTTCAGTTTCTTTCGCAAATGGAAACTCTGTTGAAAGTGACTTAGTCGTTTTTGCAGATGGAGTGAATTCAATGGCGCGGGCATCTCTTATCCCTGGTTCAAAACCGCGCTACTCGGGTTACGTCGCTTGGCGCGGAATGGTCCCAGAAAATGAAATCTCATCTGAGGCTCGTGAGATTCTCGGTGATTCGCTCACGTACCACGTGTATGCAAATAGCCATATTCTCGTGTACCCGATTCCCGGATTCGACGGAGAAGTTGCCCCTGGAAAACGTCTGATCAACTTTGTTTGGTATCGCAACTATGCAAGCGGTGGAGATATGGAAGACCTCCTGACCGATATCAATGGTGAGCAACGTGATGTTTCCATTCCGCCGGGTGCAGTTGCAGCGCATCACGTGGCGGAGATGAAGGCACACGCTGTTGCCCGTCTTCCAAAAGCAATTTCTGAAATTGTCAGCAAAACCACAGACCCCTTTCTGCAGGTTGTCTTCGACTTAGCCATTCCATCGATGAATTTTGGTTACACCTGTCTTCTTGGAGATTCCGCCAATTTGGCTCGCCCGCACGCAGCAGCCGGAACTGCAAAAGCAGCAGATGACGCATGGGCACTGGGAGATGCACTGGCTTCCACTTCAACAGTGTGCGAGGCGCTGGAAAAATACAACCAGACTCAGTCCGCAGTTGGTCACCAACTCATTCAACGAACTGAGGACATTGGAAGACGGTCACAATTTGATGGCACATGGGTCCCCGGAGACCGTGACCTCATATTCGGATTGAAAGCACCAGGCGCATGAGTTCTACCGCACGGGCAATGACCGACATTGCGCAGACGTTGCTTTCAACCTTGACAGTTGAACAAAAGGCATTGGCGCAGTGGCGTTTCCCCTCCGAGGAAGAACGGACGCGATGGTTTTATACCCCAACTGACCATGGGGGCCTCACGCTCCACACACTTACGCCAGAGCAAACACGTCTTGTCATGCGTCTCATCGATGCTGCACTCTCGCGACCCGCATACGTCACCGCCTCCACCATCATGGGACTAGAGAATGTGCTTGATCAGTTAGAGGGTTGGGGTTCGTTGTGGAATTTCCCTCGTGGTCGTGACCCACAACGATATTTCCTTCGAATATTTGGGGAGCCTGGAACAGATATTTGGGGATGGCGACTTGGCGGTCACCATATTTCACTTCACTTCACTATTCGAAACGATGAAGTCGTATCGGCGACGCCATGTTTTCTCGGTGCAGACCCCGCATCATCACCGCTACTCGGCGGGCAACTATTGAGACCACTCGGGGCCTGTGAAGATCTTGCAAGAGAGCTGTTGAATTCTTTCAGTCATGAACAGCGAGACATTGCGATCGTCTCCCCTGTTCCTCCAACCGATTTAGTCGGAGCAAACCGATCCCAATTGTCTGATGGTGATGGGCCTTTGCCTCTAGCTCTTGTGTGGCGTAATCAATTCACGGGCGAACTGCAAGAAGTGGTGGAAAAGTTCCAGACAATTGAAGAAGAGAAAATCGGATTATTGCCAGAACATCTTGAGGCTGTCTCTTACACCACTCGACCGAAAGGTCTTGCTGCACTTGCGATGACCGAAGCTCAGCGTGAAATATTGAATTCATTGTTGTCGACGTACGTTGGCAGGGTCCACGACGACATCGCGGATTCTGCAAGTCGTAACGTCAAGGAAAATTTTGATGCGATGCATTTTGCATGGGCTGGAGCAACACATTTGGGAATGCCCCACTACTACCGCATTCAAGGCCCGCGATTACTGGCTGAATACGACAACACGACTCGCGATGGAAACCATGTGCATACGGTGTGGCGTGATCCCGTCAATGACTTTGGAACCGACGCTCTCTCTTCACACCACCGGTTTTCCCACTAGTCTCACGATCTCTACGGAACAATTCTGCGAATGTTGATTCCACATCAACAATTTTCCACTAGAACATCTGCATGACAACTGCTGTAGTTCTTGCCGGAGGCGGCCTCACTGGTATCGCCTGGGAAATTGGAGTCCTTCTTGGTCTTCGGGAACAAGGCCTTGACATCATCTGCGATGCTGACCTCATTGTTGGCACATCTGCAGGTTCCGTCGTCGGGACTCAACTGTCCCAGGGCAATGACCTCGCAGATCTATTTGCTCGTCAACAGCAACCAGATGACAACGAGATTTCTCCGCGCATTGATGTTGAGGTGATGACTCAGGTGTACAGCCACATGCGGCGCGGTGGAACTCACACCGATGCCCAACGTCAGGAGATCGGAAAGATTGCACTCAATAATTCATTCATTGATTGGCCCACCCGTCGCGCTGTCATTGAAGGCCGAGTGAAAACTGATGAATGGCCCGAGAGAAATCTCATCGTCACCACGATTGATGCACAGTCGGGAGAATTCCGCACGTGGTCAAAAGAAGACGGTGTGGGTCTCATCGAAGCAGTCGCAAGTAGTTGCGCCGTTGCAGGTATCTGGCCATGTGTGCCCATCAAGGGTCACATGTATTACGACGGTGGATTTCGCAACGCAGCAAACGCATCTCTTGCAATGGGATACGACAATGTGTGGGTTCTGGCGCCGCTCTCTGGCGATGCATCACCAGCAGTTGAAGCCGAGGTGGAAGAACTTCGCGCAGCGGGAAGCAACGTTCAATACATCACGACGGATGACACCGCGAAGGAAGCAATGGGTTTGAATTCACTTGATCCTCGTATTCGTGGTGCAGCTGCAGAACAAGGTTTGCGTCAAGGTCGCAGTTTTCTGTCACACCCTAAGTAAAGACTTGTCTCACTTTTCCAAGAAACGTACAACTGTCTAATTCTCAGGTGTGCTCATGCGTATCGTCCACGTCATGACAATGACTCATGACTCCCCCATCGCCCAATCAACTTTCCAACCAGAATTCTCAGTTCGTCGCGGAGCAACAATTCTCGGACTTCTTGGAATTGCACTGATCCACCTTCTCGACCTTCCCGGCAAATGGGAAGAGACCCGTTACCTCGGTATCGGTTATGTGCTCGTGATTGCAGCATCACTCGTGCTTGCAGAAATTGTTGCAACTCGCGTATCAAAAAATGCAATGTATGCAAGTGCAGCGTTGTCCCTTGCAGTTCTCATCGGATTCGTCGTCAACCGAACCGTTGGTATGCCCAATGCAACAGAGGACATTGGTAACTGGGGCGAGCCGTTAGGTCTTGCATCACTCTTTGTTGAAGCAATCACCGTCTGGGTGACCGCACGAGCAGCTCTCGAAATTCATAATCGCCAACGCCACGACTAGAAAGCCCTAGGAGTTGGCAGAATGGTGACGTGAAAAAGGCCATCCTGCTTCTGCCCCTGCTCTTCGGTGTCGCTGCATGCGGAACGAAGTCGGCTGACTCAGCATCAACAACAGTTGCAGTTGTCTCGACAACAACGTCTCTTCCAGCTGCAACGACAACAACGCTTCCTTCTCTTCTGAACCCTGCTTCTGGAGAGAAGGAAATTGTTTGCGATAACAAATCAATTGGTGCCAACTATGGCGAGAAGTTGCATCTTGAAAAGTGCACGGCAACGTGGGCTTTCGGCGACACGGAGAGGGATCGGTGGAATTGTCCGCAAGAAGGTTGCACACAAACACGCCTCTTCCACCTTGAGAGTGCGAAGTGGATCAACACCACAACGTGTCAACGTGTACTTCCACTAACGCGCTTCAATATGAGTTGCTACATCCCCAATGTTGGTGCGGCTACCTTGAAAGACCTACCGCCACAAGATGTCGCTTGCATTATCTGGCCTGCAAACAAAACATTGAAATATGTTGCAGAGACCGGCTGCACCCCTGACCTTTCTTCAATCACTGCATCGCTTGGTGAAAAATGCACGGGTTACTACGCAGCAAGTGAGCTACCCGTTGAGAAGTGTGACCATGGTCTTGCTGTACAGCTCATGCAATCGCGACTTCGTAAAGCCGGTTACAACACCAGTGTTGATGGTTACTACGGCCCCGCAATGGCACTCGCGGTGTACAAGTTCCAGAAAGAACACGCGTTGATGAAGAGTGGCACCATTGACACTGCAACCTGGATGTCACTGGAGCCGAACCAATCGCTGCTTCCCGGCACTGATACAAATGGCGACGGAGTTATTTCTCCAAATGAGTTCCGTTGATTTGGCCTATATATAGGTGGGGTTTGCGGTAATCAGTATCAATTGATTCCCGCCATTGTTATGGTTCAGATATGAAGTCTGTTTTCATGCGCATCGTTTTGTCCCTCGGTCTCTGCGGTTTTCTCGCAGTAGCGCCATCGATAGGAATGACCAGTCCAGTACACGCAGCTGGAACTGACGCTCTTTACAAAATTTCGTCCATCGAAATCGAGGGTGTGCCGCCTGGATGTGTTGGTTCATATTGCCCATCCACCCGCACTAATACTCCAGCGTATGCACCTCAATCTGGGCTGTTGAGCAATATTGCAACAGCTACCAAGGTCGACACATACGGACAATGGGGTCCCAACGGATACGCCGATTTAGGTGGCTGCGCAATTGTTGCTACGGCCCTCAATTGTTGGGGTTCTAACGCAGGCGGACAATTAGGTGATGGATCCACTACAGATTCGCTCACGACACCAGTTGTTGCCCTCGATCATGGTTCTCCCATGGTGGGAGTAACAGATGTCGCCACTGCAAATTCTCATACATGCGTGGTTGTTTCTGGCGCAGTGAAGTGCGTGGGATTTGGTCTGTCAGGCAGCGGTAATCAAAACGGTATTGGATACTCCACTGATTGGATCACACTGAAAGCAAGTGGCGTAGCAGAGGTGGTTCTCGGCGGGTCCTGGGATCGGTACTCAGCCGCTTACTCAGTCATCTGCATACGCACTATTGCTGGAACCGTGTCGTGCGGAACCTTCTCCAACACAGTCAACTGGTTTACGTCGCGGTACAACGGCGTTCGTGATATCGCGGTATCAAATGAATCAAGTGGTGGGAGTACTTTGCAATTCTGTGTAGCAGGCAATGAGTCTGCGTGTGCCGTATATGAAAATGGTGTGTACCGAGACGAACGAATCGTTGAAGGGGTCACTACTTCTGAAGCGGTCTATTTGCAAGCCAGTTACATGTCTGGATTGTGCTTTTATGCGTCCGGAACATTGCTCTGCGGTTCATTGCAAGGTGCTGATTACCGCGTCAAAGCAGTGGCAGTTGTCGACAAGCCACTCTCAATGTTTTATTCGCAGTCGAATTCCATGAGCAAGTTGTTCTTCGTGCTACCCACAGGAATTGTTTCAGTTGATGGCTGGATCTTCTCGTGCAATGGTTGCGTAACTAACACAGCTGGCTCGCTTTCTCCCGTCTCCGCATTTACTAACTCCACATCGTCTCAATTCAATTTTGTCTCTGCGATTAATGGATCAACCGATAGTCCCAACTACATCCCAATGTCGGTGGAGTCTGGAAACCGCTCGACACGCACACTGGCCCCCATCAAGGTGCTGACCGAATCAGGCGAAGTCATTCCCAATGTCTCTATCCGTTGGACTGCACCCGATGTTCCGGGGACACTGGGGAGCAGCACGTCGAGCACGTTGACAAGCGATGCCGCCGGAACCGCGCGTGCCACATTGGCCACAGGGCCAGTTACCTTCACATTGTCTGCGACTGCTGGGACAACGCAACTTGCATCGGGAGCATCATTGCAAGCTGCTGCTGTTACGGCAATTGTTGGACCATCTGGTGATGTCGTTGTGCGAGTGCCGGATGCTCCAACGATTGCTACTCGCATTGTGCGGGTCGCTCTACCTGATGGCACACCCGTGCCGAATGCAAAAGTCGTCTTGCGCAATATCTTCCTCGCCTACGCATACCGCACGAGCGCTACAGGGACATCCACTTGGGGTTCCCAGCCTCGAGACCTGCGAGGATATTTTGGTCAAGTGGGATGCGTGTACTGCTACGCCACAGCTCCTTCCTACATCACGGGTAGTGATGGAACCGTCTCGTTCAGGTCATTTATCCCAAACTCTCGCTCTTCTGTAAAAGACGCATCAATCGTTTATGACGATGGCGACATCAACCAAACGGTGAATTACAACTTCACATCAATTGATGACACAGTTTCAATGCCGTTCATGGCGACTGTGCAGCTGCCAGCAACTGATGTCGATCCGTCTACACCAGCATTGGACATTGTCACTGACTCCGCTGGCCAAGCATCCATCACCTTCTCGGTACAAGATGAATCAAGTGCCCCGGTAGCCGGATTTGTTGGCTCAGTGGAGAACGTGTGCTCGGATATGGAAACCGGAGGTCTCGTGAATAGCACAGCGACCATTTCCAGTATTTGTGGAAGTGTGTCCGCAACTTCTGTGCGCTCAGGGGGCGTTAGCGCACAAGGAGTTCATAAATCTGGTTGTTCGATGACGCCATCCGTTTCGACGAGTGCGAATGGAACTGCGACGGTTCGATTCTGCCCGTCAATGTCTACGAAGTACCGCATTCGCGGTCAAGGCGCTATCGCTTCGCGAGTGATCTGCGTGCGTGTTAAGGGAGTGAATTGTGGTTTTGCACAGGCAACTGTCTCAACTCCTGCTCCCACGGTGACGACAAAGTTGTACCCGCGTCAGCGTTTAGTCCCATTGAACTCCATCATCAAAGCACCAAAGAACACGATTCTTCACTGGACAGTTTCTGGAGGATGTTCCATCCGTGGAAAGAATCTCGCAACAGGAAGCAAGGCCAAGACCTGTACTTTGCGTCTGCAACAGGATGTCAAGACAAAAAAGAACGGTAAGTACACCGTGACAACGACTTTGAAATCCGTCAAAATCAAAGTGTCGTAACGAGCTTGCGCACGGCACAATGGGTGCATGTCGCCCGCTGCCGAACAAGCTCATGCAACAGCTGTTGCGGCAGGACGTGATTTCTACACAGACCCCGATACGGGTCTCATGGTCATGACCGAGTTGTATTTACAAAAACGTGGTTATTGCTGCGGCAATATTTGTCGCCATTGTCCATATGACCGTGGCGAACAAACCTCAAGGAATTAGCTCAACGCCAATCGTTCGAACTGTTCGCTTGGTGCATCAATTTCTGTCAATGCAACTCGCAACAGTTCTTCAGCGTCCTTTGCAATCGCATCATCAATGCGATTTACCGTTTCATCGGGGTCTTCCGCGCGGTTGAACATGATGGTCTCGTATTGCTTGGCGTACGCCCAGAACGGCAACAAGTCCCCTTCTCGGAAAGGCTGACGAATAACGGGAATAGTGCTGCCAGGCATGTAATCAAGAACCGCACGATCATCAGGCATTGGCATCTTGAAATCGGGCATTGCAGCAATCGGCATTGTGCTCCAACGGTTTGACCACATGGAGTGTGGAGTGTTCGCACCTGATGGACCGCGTGTATAGCGCCACTCATTCGTCACGATCTGCACTTCTCTACCCCACACGCCGGTCAACAACCAATCACGAACTTGCGTTTGTTCATTTGCAAGAACCGGCACTAGTGATTTGCCATGTGCGGAGTGCTTAATGGGCGCACCAAATATTTCGGCAATAGTCGCGTGAATATCAGTCGATGTTGTCAGTGCATCATTGGTGGATGGCGTAATGCCTGGCCATGAAACCAACATCGGAATATGTCCAAGTGGTTTGTACACGGGCAGACCTGGCTTACCCCACACATCGCGTCCGTGCACGTCTGTGTCACCTAAGTAGTGACCGTGGTCTGTACACAAAATCACTGCGGTGTCTTCCCATGCATTGGTTGCATCCAATGCATCAAGTACTCGACCCAACCAATGATCAATCATCGATAACTTGCCACCGTATTGCGCACGAATTTGGCGAGCATCGCGTTCATTCAAAATGCCCTGTTTATATGCATCAATTGCGTATGGCGGCCACGTGAGGTGTGGGCCTTCCCATGAATCGTCATACCGCGTTGCCCACTCTTCAGGTGTGTCAAAAGGTTCGTGCGGATCAAACTCATCGACAAACAAGAAAAAACGCTCACCCTTGGCGCGATGCACAGGTGCATCCTCAGCAAGCCAACGAGCTGTTGCTTGCATCGTTCGCGGGCCAGGAAAATCTTCTTCTCCGCGGAAGTAACCACGCGAGTTGTCGTAATGCGTATGCCCACGGCCATATGTGGGTGTTCCCAACCACGATGGGTCGGGCCGCGATTTCCATGCATCACTTTCATGACCACGTTCGTAATCCCACGCAGTGAAATCAGTGTGGTAGTTCTCGCCACCTGTTTCGAATAAGTGCGGATGGTCTGTAATCAACTGTGTGATCACGCCTTCACGACGCAATGACGCCGTAATTGGTTCTTCCCACAACTCAATAGAACCCCACGGACGCCACAAGAAGTCCCATGCGCCCACAAGAATGTCGTGGCGTGCAGGAATGCACGGCAAAGAGCCAGTGTGGTGATTCGTAAAGCGCACGGAGCGCGCGGCTAAGCGATCGAGGTTGGGCGTATCGAAGTTCTTTCCTCCATATGCACCCATCTCATGCCTGTTCAAACTGTCGAGAAGGAGGACAACCACGTTCTTTGGTGTCGTTGTCATTGTTCAATTCCTTCAAAAATATTCTTTAGCCACTTCAACACATCTTCAAACATCACGTCATGGCTCTTCGTTAATAAATGATCATCGCCTTCCATAATGCGAAGGTCTCCGTAGCCGGCGATAGAGCGCACCACTTCACTTGCTTCCGAGGGAAGAATCGAATCATTGTCACCGTGGAACATCAGGAGAGGCTTGCCTTGCAATCCTCCTGCAATTTCGCATCCAGCTGATTGCGTTGCAAAAGTCACAACACCGGCAACCATTTCGTTGAGCCCGACCGCGACTCGTATCGCCACGGCGCCACCAAAGCTGTGTCCCATCAACACCACCTGGTCAGCACCGCTACCCACGAGCAGCTGCACAGCGGCCGCCGTATCAACACAACAGGAGTCCATGTCGTTTGGCTTTCGATAACTCAATCGAATGGATGGGATGCCGACGCCCGCCAATGCATGGCCAAAATCGTTATATAAGCCATTACCGGGCCCAAGAGTTCCACCCATGGCGCCGCCGACCATGACAATCCCGACCTTGCGCGCTTGTTCAGCCGGTTCGTGCCATAAGAGTGACAACAAACCGCGGCGCGTGTACATCTCTACTTGGCGCACAGTGGGTGAGAGCAAACCCTGTTGGCTCGCCATGATGCCTAATGCATCTAAGGGGGTTTGAGGCGCGTCCTGACCTGCGGTCTCATCTGTCATGGGGTTACCCTAGAAGACGATGACGAATGTAGAGATGCCAGAAGAGCTCATCAACGATCTTGATATCGAGACTGCGGCCCGTGTCGGATGGGCGTGGAGAGATATCCGCCGCGGTACGACCGCCAGTGATGCGCGTGATGTTATTTATGGAGTTGGTGGCAGCGCCATTGAGCCAGGCCAAATGGATGCACTCGACCTTCTCGCAACTGTCGAATCCTGTCGCATGGGTGATCTTGCAGAGCATCTGCGTATTGACCCAAGCACCGCAACACGTGCAGTACAACGCCTCATTAAAGATGGTCTTGCAGAGCGTGTTGCCCACGAAGGCGACGGCCGAGTTGTCGCAATTGCAGCAACGGAGCGCGGCCGCAGAATCTATGGCGAAGTATTCGCACGACGCCGTGCGCTCACGCTGGACATCCTCAGCGGATTCACTCCCGATGAGCGTCATCAACTCGCTGATTTTCTTGAGCGTTTTACAGCAGGAATGGACCGCGCAGTAAAAGCTCGCAAGCGCCGCAGTCGCTAAAATTTCTGCACATGGGGGCTCGCGAAAATTTCACAACTGATGCGATGCAATACGCTCCACAGTTGTTTGCCACCGCAATGCGCATGACACGTAATCGCGCTGATGCAGAAGATCTTGTGCAAGAAACTTTTCTCAAGGGATGGCGTGCATTTGGTTCGTATCAAGAAGGCACAAACTTGCGTGCCTGGTTGTTTCGCATCATGACGAACACATTCATCAACAAATACAATGCGCAACAACGTCGCCCGCAAGAATCAGAACTAGATGACGTGGAAGAACTTTTTCTCTTCCGCCGCATGGGTGCTTTCGACCAATCAAAAATAAATCAGTCGGCCGAAGACCAAATGTTCCAACTGTTCACAGATGATGAAGTGAAAAATGCAATTGAGGCGCTGCCAGAAACTTTCCGAATTCCCGTTCTCCTCTCCGACGTAGACGGGTTTACATATAAAGAAATTGCAGAAATGCTGGACATTCCCATTGGAACAGTGATGTCGCGTCTCCATCGGGGAAGAAAAGCGATGCAGAAGATGTTGTACGAATACGCAAAAGATCGCGGGCTCGTTGATGAGTCCCTATTGGACCCACAGGATTAAGAACATGGCCGATTGCCAAGAGACACTGAACGAGTTAGAGCGCTTTCTCGATTCCGAGCTGTCCCCTGTCCGCGTGGCTGAGGTCATTGGACACCTCAAAGGTTGCAGCGACTGCCAGGGGGCTTATGAGTTCCATTCAGAACTTCGCACCATCATCAAAACCAAGGCGCAGAACGAGGATTTGCCCAAAGGCTTCCTTGACCGCCTCCTCGGTTGCTTCGGCGACGAAGTTCTCGGCGCCGACTAGCGCCAACAAGACCAGTCAGTACACCCGTTGGCGGTCGTACTGGCTACGCTGAGAGACATGTTCGCAGCGTATGTATGGCACTACTGGCTTGGTCTTGTTCTCCTTCTCGCCGGTATTGGTGCAGTTCTTCAGGCCGTGGTCGGTTACGTCGTCAAGGTCAGCGCAACTCGCTACCCGAACCGTCGCCAACGCCAGGCCGCAAAGAAAAAGTAGTTCTCCGCGCCGGAGCCTCCTATGACGGACGGCCCCACGCATTCTCCATCCATCGAGCAACTTCTCGCTCGGTGTGATTTTCCACCCACTGGCACCGCGGTTTCGCTTGCTATCTCGGGTGGGCCTGACTCAATGGCGCTCCTGCTTCTTGCTCATGCCGCAGGCCTTGTCATCACTGCCATTCATATTGACCATCAATTGCGCGAAGATTCATCACTTGATGCAGGCCTCATTCGTACGGTCACTAATCAGTTAGGCATTGAACTCGTCGTCCATGCGGTCCACGTCGGCGATGGACCCAATCTTGAAGCACGTGCGCGCAGCGCTAGATACGCAATGTTTCCCGCAGAAATCATGACCGGGCACACAGAGGATGACCAAGCAGAAACAGTGCTCATCAACTTGCTGCGAGGAGCCGGCGCACAAGGTCTTGGTGCAATGCGTCCTGGGAACACTCGTCCGTTGCTGAAGTTGCGGCGTGTTGAAACACGTGCGCTGTGTGCAGAACGAGGGATCACAACGGTCGATGACCTCACCAATTCGGACCCACGCTTCCTTCGTAATCGAGTGCGCAATGAACTTCTTCCTCTCATGAGCGATATTTCGCAGCGCGATCCCATGCCACTGCTCACCCGCACAGCTGATGTTCTTCGTGCCGATAATGACCTTCTTGACCAACTTGCCCTAGAAATTGATCCCACCGATGCGAAAGCGTTGGCCATCGCACCCACCCCTCTCGCTCATCGGGCGATTCGCCAGTGGCTCGCCAACCCCTACCCGCCCGACCTCGCCACCCTGGAACGTGTCCTAGCCGTTGCCCGCGGGGAGGTTCTGGCCTGTGACGTAGGAGATAATCGACAAATTCGTCGTAGTAAACAGAGGCTGACCCTCCACATCCTGGGGTAACTTGCAGAGCGGCGTTTTACGCCGTTGTTGAATACAGGACTGTTAAGGAGATTCGGATGCCCCCAAAGCTGCGCGGAAAATGGGCACTCGGTATCACCCCCCGCAACTTCACCTGGGTCATCAAGGACCGCCTCGCCATCTGTGAGCGCCCCGGTGGCTACGGCGAGAATCATCGTCGAGTTCGCCGTCAGGAAGAAATCATCTGGTTACGCGAAAACCATTTCGACCTCGTGATCTCCAATATTGCTGCACCTCATAACTTGCACGCCTACGAAGAGCTCAATATGCCGTACCGCCACCGCCCACTCAGTGGTGCCGACGACACAGACGCCTTCCTTCGCCTCTTCTATAAAGAGCTGCAGGATCTACTCGGTCGCAACATGAAACTGATTATGCATTGTGAAGAAGTCGGCGATCGCCTTCTTGGCATCGTGGGTGGCTACATCCGTTGGAGCGGAATGGTTGATGACCCATCACAGGCCATCATCATCACCGAGCGCATCGGTGGACGTCAGCTTGATACGTGGGCTCGCGAGCTCATTCTCAACGTTCACACGCTTCGTTAATAGCCTGTCAAGATTGAAGCCATGAAGGGCCGTCGCGTTCTCGTTACCGGAATGGGCGGAGAACTCGGTTCGCTTGTCGCATCACTTGTGGAACGATGCGACTGGGCCGGCGACATTCTTGGTTTTGATGTTGATCCACCGCGACGTCATTTGTCGCGTTCCGAATTTGTTCGAGTTGATGCAACCGAACACGATCGCATTTCTGAATTAGTGCAGCAATTCAATCCGCATGTGTTGTTGCATGTCGGCGTGTGGGAGCCACATGCGAGGCTTGCGACAACACAAGCAGAAGAGTGCACACAACTTGTTGCGAAAGCTGTCTTTAATGCAGCCCATCAAGCTGATGCATTGGAAACTGTTGTTGTTCGTAGCGGAATTGAAATTTACGGAGCTGGTTCTTATTCGCCAGAGATTGCAGTGGAGTCAACTCCCGTTTCTCCTACGACAACATATGGCCGCATGTGTTTGAACATTGAAGAACAAGCGACCGAGTTGCGCACTGCACGTGGAATCAATGTGTGCACGCTTCGACTCGCTCCGGTACTCGGCGCACATGTCCCAAGCCCGCTTGGTCGCTTGTTGCGTCTGCCAGCGATTCCGTATTATGGAATCGGCAATCCCATCTTTTCTGTTGTTGAAGATCACGATGCTGCCGATGCATTTATTTTGGCTGCGCAACGTGATGCCGATGGCACTGTCAACATCGTTGCGAATGGCGCAATCAGCATGTTGCGCGCAACTGCAATTGGCCGTCGACTTCCCTTGCCATCATTTGGCCCAGGTTGGTGGCTGGCACAAAATGCTTCATCACTTGCTGGTGCGCCAATGCCCGACCACGTAGCGGAGCTCATTCAGCATGGTCGTCTCGCTGCATCCAATGAAGCAGCGCATCTCTTGCGTTTTGCACCTCGTCATTCCACGAATGAAGTCGTGCACCGTTTGTATGAATGGCCAAGCGTTGAACGCATTCCTGCACGTCAGCAGGTGGCGTAATGCCGTTCGCAGTTTCTTCCGATGGCACCCGTATTCATTACGAAATCACAGGCTTAACCAAACGCGCGCCTGTCTTGTTGGTGCAAGGACTTGGTGCAGAGAAAAACTCTTGGAACTTGCAACGTGCAGCGCTGGCATTGCGTCATCGCACCATTGCGTTTGATAATCGCGGCGCAGGCCGCAGTGACAAACCAGAAGGCACGTACAACCTCGAGCAAATGGCTGACGATGCAATCGCAGTTCTTGATGCAGCCGGCATTGAATCCGTGCACATTGTTGGACTCTCCATGGGTGGAGCCATCAGCCAAATCATCACCTTGAAGTACCCGCAGCGTGTTCGATCACTCACACTTGTTGCAACAGCGTGTCGTAATCACGCATGGCGTGAAGAGTTGTTGTCATCGTGGGCCACACTTGCGCAAACAGATGGCATGGGTGCTGTTGGTCGCGAAGCTGCTCGCTGGATGATTGGTCCGCGATCGTTTCGTCGTTTGCTGCCCGCTCTCGGATGGATGGGTGCACAACAATTGTTTAATCCCGCCGGCGCATTTGTTTCACAAATCAATGCAATTCTCTCCACCGAAGGTGAAGAACTCACTGCGGATCTTTCCAACATCACATGCCCAGCGATGGTTGTTGTTGGTAATCAAGATGTTCTCACTCCTCGCGGCGATGCGGAAGAGATTGCCTCTCGCATTTCTACAGCAGAGCTTGTGATCATTAGCGGAGGCGCACACGGGTTACATATTGAGCATGCATCTACTTTCAATCGAGTGTTACTGGAATTCCTTAGTCGTGCAGAAAAAGTTTTTGTTCCTCACGGTCTCACTGCCGCAGTAGCGATCTAATGCGCATCATCATTGTGGGCGCAGGTTTGTCTGGTCTCATGGCTGCGCAATCCCTCTCACGCAGCGGACATGACGTCACCGTCTTTGATAAGGGTCGGGGTGTTGGTGGCCGTCTTGCAACTCGACGCATCGGCGACGCGACGCTTGACCACGGCGCACAATTTTTTACAGTGCGTAGCGAAGAATTTGCGTCTCACGTCAATGAATGGCTTGCAGTAGGAGTTGTTCACGAATGGTGTCGTGGGTTTGACTCCGAAGACGGTCACCCTCGCTATGCCGGTAGCAAAGGAATGTCCGGTATTGCGAAGCATCTTGCACAAGGTCTTGATGTTCGCACCAGTGCACTCGTGTTCTCTCTTGAGCGCACTGCAACCGGTTACAACGTCATTACCGATGACGGCGTTGCACATGCCTGCGACAAGGTGTTGTTAACAGCACCGATTCCACAATCGTTTTCGCTCATGTTCGGCGGTGCCATCGAGATGCCCGACGAAATGCGCACCATTGATTACGACCGCACCCTCGGATTACTCGCAGTTCTTGATTCCAGCAATCACAATGTGCAGTCACCTGGCGGCATGCAATTTCCCGATGATGTGTTCTCATTTATCGGAGACAACTCGGCAAAGGGAATCAGTGGTGCACCAGCACTTACCTTCCATGCGAATCCAGAGTGGAGCCGCGAACACTTCGAGCTCGAACTTGATGAGGTCCACTCTCTGTTGCTGACAGCCGCACGGCCCTGGCTGGGCTCAGCCCAGATTTTGGAAAGCCAGCCAAAGAAGTGGCGTTTTGCAACTCCCAAGTCCGCCTGGCCCGACGCATATTGGATTGATCCATCGGGCACGTTGGCCCTTGCCGGCGATGCCTTTGCTGGTCCCAAAATGGAGGGTGCAGCCCTCAGCGGTCTCGCCGCTGCACAGGCCTTGGTGACACCTTTCTCCTAAAGAAACAGACTTTTCGTCCACAGATACTGGACTTTTCGTTTACAGTACTGAAGTCCCGTTTTTGCGGGTTGTCCTTATCTGACCAGCCACAGGAGTTCTGCGTGCGTCGTCTTTCATCCATATTGGTCTCGCTTGCTGTCGCGGCAACGGGCCTCACTATTACCTCATCGGCTGCCAGCGCAGCCGGCGGTGCTGCGAACGTTGTTCGCTCCACCACAACTGCACCTTCATCAATTACAGGTGCAAATGCAAACCGCATGGTCCGCCTCGAGAAGTCCAACAACTTCTTGGTGCTGGGTCGCAACACTTCTGTTGCAGGTTCCCATTTGCACATCTGGAAAATGAAGGAAGACCTGAGCTTTGACACCACCTTTGGTGCAAAAGATCTTGGTGCAGATTTCTCTGCTCCGACTTCCAGCAATTCCAACTGTGTGAGCACAAACGGAACAGGTTGCACATCTGTCCAAGCATTCCTTGTGAATGAAACTGCCGACACTTTTGCGGTTGTTTATTCACGTTTGTTAAAGGGATCAGGTAACGGCGCAAGTTCCGACTTGAGCGTCTACAGCGTTCTCACAGGAAAAATCTCCACCGGTGCTGTGATTGCTCAGACTAAGTATGTGGAGATTGGTGGCATGAATTCCCAGAACGTGTCTGACTGGTCTTCATATGGTGCAACCCAATTAACAAGGCCAGCGTGTGAGGCCTCCTACGGAGCCAGCATTAACTCCTCCCCTATCAGTGCCACATGGCTCAACTTTTATCAGTCGTCACTTCGTTTTGACGGTGCACTCACCATCAGTTTTACGTGCAACTACGCCAATACGAACATGATGACAAACGGTATGGCCGTGAAGGAATACCAAGGTGCACTCATCACTGCGATTAAGCCAACCAACGGCTCGTTTGCAATTGACCCATCGTTCGGTACCAACGGTTACATCAAATTGTCGAACCCACTCACTGAGTGCTCGAACACAATGCCGTCGATGACGAGCGACACTTCTATTACGTCAGTGTCATCAACGAAGACTGCATTTCTCTCGCAAGTTGAGTCGTTCGCTCGCATCACCACAATTCCAAGCTGGTTGAACAACATGAACGTAACTGTTGGTTCATATGAAGGTTGCTACAACACCGGAAACGTTTCGTTGACAAGCGTTACGTTGAACTCATTCACGGTCAACGGAAAATTGAAGAAGGCTGCTTCTTTCCCAGTTGCTAGTCGTTTCTACGTCATGCGTTGGGTGATTGACCCACAGGGTCGTTGGAACTCAACAGTTTCCCTCATGCCGTCGGGCGGCAATGTCATGCCGTCTAACACGCCAACAATGATTCGTCTGTCCGCCGATGGTTCTGCAGACACCACACTTGGCGCCAACGGAATGAAGACTCTCACTGGGTTGCCAGCAACTGTCACCGTCAATGGCACCAGTGTGCGAATGAATTATTCCTTGTCAGGACTTGCGACCACCGCAAAGGGCAACTACTTCGTCGGCTTCGCTACTAGTGGTGGAACCCCCAGCTGCTCCAGCAACTCCGGTTCCTACTCAACAACCGTGTATCCGTACTACTTCAGTCTGGAATCTGGCCTTTTGACTTCATACGGAACAAATGGCCTTGGTGCTGCATATACATATGAAACCAACAACACATCGAACTGCGGCAGCGGTGACACTTCACTGGGTGGTACCAGCTACATCAACAGCGAAGGTCGTCCTTCACGTGTTGGACAACTTGCTGCGATCAGCTCACAAACGGCGGGCTTGGCCTACGTAGCGTGGGACGCTGCAGATGGTGTTATTGGCGGTGGTGACGGAACAATTTCCGCCGCTTCCGCTGCAGGCCGCATTGACTCCAAGGTGTACTCCACCAAGTTGCCAACCGCTGCTCAGCCAGACAGTGCACTCACCGTGCTGACTGCGAAGCAGGCGAAGGACCTCGATATTCGCACCAGCACACCGAAGATTTGTATTGCCCTCACCACCAGCGTGTTGTTGGTCAATCCAGGTCGTTGCGTTGTTCGCATCATTGACGAAGACACCAAGAAAGTTCTTCGCACAATGACAACAACAGTGAAGGCCGCAGAAGTTGAACAGGGCACCACACTCACCACTGATGAACCAATCATGTTCAAGCAGGCAAGCATCAAGTTGTCAAAGCAAGCACAGGCACAAGTTGCAGAACTTGCAGAAGCAGCAAAGAGCGCAAGTCGTGTAGTCATCATTGGCCACTCAGCATCACTTGGTGAAGTCTCTGCTTACAGTTACGCAATCTCGCGTGACCGTGCACTTGCCGTCAAGGCAGCCCTTGTCAAGGCCGGCGTGAAAGCAACAATTGAAGTTGTTGCTCTTTCCTACAGCCAGCCAGAGTCAACTAAGAAGACAGAAGCTGCACAGGCGAAGAACCGCCGCGCAGAGGTTTTTCTCTTCCCGTGATCGGCGCCGCTCTGAAATGAGCGAATAACGAAAACGTTGGGTTAGGCCACAGTTGCTAATAAAGCAGCTGTGGCCTTTCTCATTGCATCAGTGGTGATGCCTTGTGGCAATGCATCACATGCGCGTTCTGCATCGGCAACAAAAGAACGAGCTGCATCAATCGCAGTTGCAACGCCGTTGCCATTACGCACGATTTCAAGAACGTGCAAACGCTCTGACTCCGTCAAAGGCTTAC
Source organism: Acidimicrobiaceae bacterium (assembly GCA_947446815.1). Lineage (GTDB taxonomy): Bacteria > Actinomycetota > Acidimicrobiia > Acidimicrobiales > Ilumatobacteraceae > UBA2093. The sequence goes on along the minus strand of CANFGT010000002.1, from coordinate 175,814 downwards.
CCAAGATGGAACGAAGTTCATCAGCAGCAGCACCACCGGCAGCCAACGTGTGAAGAACAGGCAATGTGTACACGCCCTCTTCCATGTCATGACCTGCTGGCTTACCCAACTGTGCATCAGTGGCGGTGAGATCGAGAACGTCATCAACAATTTGGAACACCATGCCGTATGCAGTGCCATATGCAGTCAACGCATCAACCACATCACGGCTATGACCAGCGACTAAACCACCAATTCGGGCAGCTGTCGAATACAACGATGCGGTTTTGCCATCAATCGAAGAAAGGTATGCATCAACCGGACGCGAGACGTTGTAGGTGTGACGAAGTTCAAGAATTTGTCCCTGGCACAACTCGCCAATCGTGCGCGCCAGCAATTCGGCCACTTCCACGCCGAGACCAGCGGCAATTTCTGACGCCTTGGCAAGAAGAAAGTCACCAGCGAGAATCGCCTGCAAATTTCCCCACTTGGCATTCACAGTGTCGACTCCGCGTCGCTGTGTGGACTCATCCATCACATCGTCGTGGTACAGAGATCCCAGGTGCACGAGTTCACAGGAGATTCCTCCGAGAATTGCTTCGTGCGATGCAGGCCCGTCTTGGCCAACTTGTGAGGCCACAATGGTGAAAACCGGGCGTAAACGCTTTCCACCCGCCGAAATCAGGTGAGATGCGATTTCCGTTAGGTAGGCATCGGGTGTGCGCACAGCCCCCAATAGGGCGTCTTCCACCCGCTGGCGGTCTTTGTCCATCGTTGGCAAACCAAGCAGCGGGGATGCGGTCACATCGCAAGGCTACGGGTTGCGCGGGGGTACTCACTCCCTGCACCGATACACTTCTAAACAATATCCACCGATTTTCCAAACGGGGTGGTCCCATTGTTCGAACGTTTTACAGACCGAGCCCGCAGGGTTGTTGTTCTCGCCCAAGAAGAGGCGCGTCTCCTCAACCATTCATACATCGGCACCGAGCACATTCTTCTCGGCCTCATTCATGAAGGCGAAGGCGTTGCCGCTAAGGCACTCGAGTCACTCTCTATCTCTCTTGAAGCTGTTCGCGCTCAGGTAGAAGAGATCATCGGCCAAGGCGGTTCATCCCCTTCTGGTCACATTCCTTTCACACCACGTGCGAAAAAGGTGCTCGAGCTGTCATTGCGTGAAGCGCTGCAGTTGGGTCACAACTACATCGGCACCGAGCACATCTTGTTGGGTCTTCTTCGTGAAGGCGAAGGCGTTGCAACTCAGGTACTCGTGAAGTTGGGCGCCGATCTCGGCAAAGTTCGTCAACAAGTCATTCAGTTGCTCTCTGGTTACCAGGGTCCTGCCGCCAAGGGCGATGCTCCTTCTGGTGGCGCACCTGCAGGTGGCGCAAAAGAAGAAGCCGGCGACAAGGGCGGCAGCCAGGTTCTCGATCAGTTCGGTCGCAACCTCACTCAACTTGCTCGCGACAAAAAGCTCGACCCAGTCATTGGTCGTACTCGTGAACTCGAACGCGTCATGCAGATTCTTTCTCGCCGCACAAAGAACAACCCTGTCCTCATTGGTGAGCCAGGTGTTGGCAAGACAGCAGTCGTTGAAGGTCTCGCACAAAAAATTGTGTCGGGCGACATTCCTGAAACATTGAAGGACAAGCAGCTCTACACACTTGACCTTGGTGCATTGGTCGCTGGTTCTCGTTACCGCGGTGACTTCGAAGAGCGCTTGAAGAAAGTTCTCAAAGAAATCAAGACGCGCGGCGACATCATTCTTTTCATCGACGAAATCCACACACTCGTGGGTGCCGGCGCAGCAGAAGGTGCCATCGATGCAGCAAGCATCTTGAAGCCAATGCTCGCTCGTGGTGAATTGCAGACAATCGGTGCAACAACCACCGATGAATATCGCAAGCATCTTGAAAAAGATCCTGCGCTCGAGCGTCGTTTCCAGCCTGTGAAGGTGGAAGAGCCAACTGTTGCTCACACGATTGAAATCTTGAAGGGTGTGCGCGACAAGTACGAAACGCACCACCGCGTCACAATCACCGACCAGGCAATCGTTGCTGCAGCAAACCTTGCAGATCGTTACATTGCCGATCGTCATCTTCCCGACAAAGCCATCGACCTCATCGACGAAGCTGGTTCACGTTTGCGTATCAAGCGCATGCAGACACCTCCAGACCTCAAAGAACTTGAAGGCAAAATTTCTGAAGTGCAGAATGCAAAGAAGAAGGCCATCGAAGAGCAGCTCTTTGAAGAAGCCGGACGTTTGCGCGACCAAGAGCGCCAGTTGTTGGAAGAAAAGACAGCAAAAGAGACCGAAATCAAGGCCTCTGGCGTCAACTTGTTTGACGAAGTTGACGAAGAAGCAATCGCCGAAGTGCTCAGCATCTGGACTGGTATCCCCGTCTACAAACTCACCGAAGCAGAAACACAAAAGCTGCTCAACATGGAGAGCGAACTTCGCAAGCGCTACATCGGTCAGCCCGATGCAGTGAAGGCAGTGTCACAAAGTATTCGTCGCACACGCGCCGGCTTGAAGGACCCACGTCGTCCAAGCGGTTCGTTCATCTTCCTCGGACCAACAGGCGTTGGTAAAACAGAACTTGCAAAGACGCTTGCTGAATTCTTGTTTGGTGATGAACAAGCTCTCATCACACTCGACATGTCTGAGTACCAAGAGAAGCACACTGTTAGCCGTCTCGTTGGTTCACCTCCGGGATACGTCGGTTACGAAGAAGGCGGTCAGCTCACAGAAGCAGTTCGTCGTAAGCCATTCTCTGTTGTGTTGTTCGACGAAATCGAAAAGGCGCACCCCGACGTGTTCAACACGTTGCTTCAAATTCTTGAAGAGGGTCGTCTCACCGACAGCCAAGGCCGCAGCGTTGACTTCCGCAACACGGTTCTCATCATGACTTCAAACCTCGGTACGCAGGACTTGCGCAAGGGCAACCTTGGTTTCACTAAGGGTGATGCTGCACTTTCGTACACACGTATGAAGGACAAGGTCACTGATGCACTTAAGGCGCACTTCCGCCCCGAGTTCCTCAACCGCGTTGACGACATCATCGTGTTCCATGAACACGGCAAGGAAGAGATCCTCCAGATGGTTGATCTCATGATGAAGCGCACCGCAACACAGCTTGAATCGCAAGGCTTAGGCATTGAGCTCACGCAGGGCGCAAAAGATTTCCTGGCTGAGGTCGGATACGACCCACAGTTGGGTGCACGCCCATTGCGTCGCGCTATCCAACGCAATATCGAGGACGAACTGTCTGAGAAGATCCTCTACAAGGAATTCACAGCAGGTCAGATCATTGTTGTTGATGCAGAAGACGATCCTGAGAACGAAGGCAAGAAGCACCTGGTGTTCCGCGCCGTTGAAGGTTTTGTTGCGCCAAGTGAGCCACCACTCGTGGGTGATGGCGACACCGCCGACTAAACATTCTTTGTGACTTCTCTCAAAGGGCGAATTGCACGGCTAGGTGCTGTGATGTGTGCGGCAATGCTGCTCACCTCATGTCGAGTTGACCAATCTGTTTCTCTTCGCGTGCAACCAAATGGATCAGGCGACGTCACCGTTGTTGTGACTGCAGACAAAGATGTCGTTGCAAAGGCGCCGCATCTTGCCACTGATCTTCGTACCGATGATCTCGTCACCGCTGGTTGGAAAGTTTCAAAACCGATAGCGACGAAAACAGGTGGACTCACCGTCACTCTTGTTCATTCCTTCAAGAACCCCGCTGAGGCCAATGTGGTGTTATCTCAGGTGAGTGGAGCCAACGGTCCTTTGCACAACATCATTTTGTCTCGCACAGGAAAAGACACCAACAGCCAGTGGAAACTGGCAGGGTATCTAGAAGTGTCCGGAGGACTTGCTTCCTTTATTGATGACGCTGGGCTGAAACTTCTCGGAGCTGCCCCGTATGCAGCCGATGTTGACGAAGCGGGTCTTGACCTTGGCGATGCCATGGGTTTGAGTTTTACGATTCAACTTCCGGGCGAATTGAAATCCACAACAGGAATTCAGGGCGCCAACGGAATCACCTGGGCTATCCCATTGGATGGTTCAAAGGTTGATGTTGCAACCAGTTCCACCAATGTTGATGTTGCATCCAGTATTTCTCGGGTGGGCAAAGTGCTTTTCCTCGGACTGCTTGTGTTGTGGATTGTCGGAACGCTCATACTGCTGATGCTCGTGGCTAACGCACGCCAACGACGCGCAGGTTCTGTCCGCAGGTAGCACCTCTCAGTTTCGGTACTGGGAATCGCTTGAAGTGAGCCATTGCGCCCCACCCTCCTATTAGGGTCACGTCGTGGCCAAATTAAAGCTTGTGCATCGTTGCTCCGACTGCGGAACTTCCTTCCCGAAATGGTCAGGTCGCTGCTTGTCGTGTGGAGCCTGGAACTCACTTGTCGAAGACGTTGAGGGCCCCGATGAATCTCATGCCACCTTGGCCGCTGGTCTCGCACTCGTTCCCCCCGGAGAAGCAACTCCCATCGGTGACGTCAGTTCGCACGAGAGCGACCCCGTTCCCACAGGCATTGGCGAGCTTGATCGCGTGCTTGGCGGTGGACTAGTCCCCGGTTCAGTCACCTTGCTCGGCGGCGAGCCAGGCATCGGTAAGAGCACGTTGTTACTGCAGTTACTCGCCGGCGCTACCGGGCCATCCCTCTACGTCACTGCAGAAGAAAGCGCGCAACAGGTTCGTCTTCGCGCAGACCGTCTAGGAGCGGTCAGCCCTTCGCTCTGGTTGCTTCCCGAGATGTCGATGCCCAACATCATTGCGGCCATCGACAAAATTTCGCCATCGCTTGTTGTCATCGACTCCATCCAAACTGTTGTTGACCCCGAACTTGGTTCTGCTCCAGGCTCTGTTGTGCAAGTGCGCGGATGTGCTCATCGTCTTGTTCAAGAAGCAAAGCGTCGCAATGTCAGCATCGTCATCGTTGGTCATGTCACCAAAGAAGGCGGCCTCGCTGGTCCGCGTGTTCTTGAACATGTTGTCGACACGGTGTTGTCATTCGAAGGTGAACGTCATAATGCCTTGCGCCTCTTGCGCGCATCGAAACACCGCTTTGGTGCAAACAATGAACTCGGTCTGTTTGAGATGACTGAAACAGGATTGCAGGGTGTCCCCGACGCCAGTCAGTTGTTCCTCACCGATCGTCGTACCGGTGTTCCTGGTTCTGTTGTTGTTCCAACTATCGAAGGACAACGTCCGCTGTTAGTTGAGTTGCAAACACTTACCAACCCCGTGAACTCTGGTGTGCCTGCTCGGCGCAGCGCACAAGGTGTTGATCACGGTCGCCTCTCCATGTTGCTCGCTGTTCTTGAACGTCGCGCCCGAGTCAGCCTCGCTGCACACGAGGTGTACGCATCAGTGGTCGGCGGTGTGAAATTAGGTGAACCTGCTGCAGACCTTGGTTTGTGTCTTGCACTCGTATCTGCAATCACCAACGTGCCGTTGCCTGCAGACCTCGTTGTCATTGGCGAAGTCGGCCTTGCCGGCGAAGTACGTCAGGTCGGGCATCTTGGCCAACGCTTGAATGAAGCAGCGCGCCTTGGGTTTAGCCAGGCGATTGTTCCGGCCAGTGCACCCGATATCAATGTGGGTTGCACGATTCGTCGCGCCAGCACACTGAATGAGGCTCTTGCTCTCGCCGGTCTCACCACCAACGGTTAAACAGCAGATATTGCCATCATGCTGTAGCCATCGAATTGCTGCAGCCATTCTTCGCCCGAAGAACCCATCACAAAAACTGTGGTGGCATAGGCATCGGCCCACATCAAACTCGGTCCCGTCACTGTGACCGATAGATAACTCTGCGCCACTTCGCCATTACGCGGGTCCCAAATATGAGTTCCGTGTTCTGCTGTTCCAGACGTTGCAACCGCACCACTCACGATTTCCACGGTGGCTGCAAACATTGACGGATCGCGTGGATCTATAACGCCAATCTGCCACGGCAGTTGAGCTGTAAACCCACCATGGGCAACGATGTCTCCGCCAATACCAACATAGAAATGTTGAAGTCCGCGTTCGTGCATCATGCCAGCGACTCGCTCGCCTGCCCAACCCTTCACAAATCCTGAAGGGTTAATTGATACTTGGTTGCGCGAGCGTCGTACCGAGAATGCACCATCAGAAACCTGCTCCAACCACGAACATTTATCCATCACGTCAATGACTTCGCTACTCGCATCAAGCAAATGAAGTTCTCCCCGATTGATTCGTGAAATTTCACTGCTCTCACGAAACACGCTGAACATCTCTTCGAGCCGTTCGAGTTCTTCATGAACTACCGCGGACAAATAAGAAAAATCAGATTCTGATATCTCATCATTGACATGCAGACTTGCCGTTGTTCCCATAATGGGAAATGAATCACGATGAACTGCTTGCATGCGTTAGTGCTTGTTGTCGATAGCTGATTGAAGCGACGTCTTATATGCATCGGAACAAGCAGTTGCCCCCGAAACACCATTGATGTTGGCGCTTCCCACGGCAACGGCTTGCTTGTTCAGAGTTGGTATTGCCCAACTTTCATAACGGGCAGAACGGCTGTCGTAGGTGGAGTAATTCGCACTTGCATGGCACAACACACCCGCAGATGTGAACTTTGCAGTGACGGCAACGACGCCATATGTACGGCGCCATTGGATTGTGGTTTGAGCACCCGTCCCAACAATCGCGCCACAATCGCTCGTTGCCGGTGCAGTTGGTCGAGGGGCAACTGTCTGCGGGGTAGTGCGTGGTGTGGTCTGTGGCGTTGCTGTGGGACTACTTCCGGGAAGTGTCGTTGGCGTCAGGGGCAAAGTTGTCGATGCAGGAACCGTGGTCGTAATTCCTGCGTTTGGATCAATCGTTGGCAACGTGAGTGGGCCATTCGCGGCACCGACATTTGGACGATCCAGTGCATGCACCATGCCAGTGCCAACAGCCGTCAATGCAATCGCAGGAAAGATTCTGCGGGCAATCCTTGGTTTACGTGGACTCATGATCTACCACCAAGGCTTTTCAAGATGAATGCGAGACGCTTCAAGGCCAGCTTCTTTCAAGCCTTTGCGTGCAGCAAAAGTAAGAGAAGTTGGTCCACACACGAAAGCAACACAACGGTAAAGATCAGGTACAAGTGCATTGAGAATCTTCGGCGCAAACGGGTCGGCCGATTTCAATTGTGCAGTCCGACCAAGCACTAATCGAATCTCACCACCGCGACTATCGGTGAGGTCACAAATTTCTTTGTAATGAGGAATTTCCTCAACAGTGCGAGCACGAAGAAGCACCAAGGGATGTGAATTCTTCGGAAGCGACTCCAACATTGCACGCACGGGCGTCACGCCAACACCGCCCGCTATAAATAGCGGACGAGCTCCATCAAATATGTCAGGAGTCGCTATGCCGTATGGACCTTCGACGGCCACTCGATCACCCTTGCGCAGATTGAACAGTTCTGCACTTGCGTCGCCGCGATCTTTCACCGTGATGCGTATTCCGTCAGTTGTTGGTGCAGCAGATAGTGAATACGGGTTGCTCTTCCACCAGGTTCCACGCTTCAACATGCGAACCATGACGAATTGCCCAGCTTCACCTTTGTATTTGCGCAGATGTGGACCACCAAAAACAACACTGACGGTGTCGTGTGTTTCCTGCTGCACTTTGATTACTCGCAGTGGGTGTCTCATGGCGGAAATGACTTCACTCCATCGAGCCAACACAACCAGCACAATTACATAAACGAAGAAGATCCCCCAGAGGAATCGAATAAGTCGATCGCCGGACAACAGCGAACCCAAAGTGATCTGATGGCTGTACGAAAGAATGATGCCGGCATATGCACTGAGGTGCAGCAAGTACCACGTCTCATACGACAATTGATTGCGCACTGCTTTCAGAGATGACACCACCACAATGGCAACGATGAGGGAGCCAATTGATGCCCATGCCATATATGGTTCGCGGCCAATCATGTCTTTGACTGTGTTGAACAAACCGCCGCGCAACGGCATCTCGGCCATCAACGAAGTGAACACGTGAACTCCCAAAAGAATTCCCATGGTGTCGCCTGCGATGCGATGCCAGATCAAGATGCGGTCAAGGCCAAGTGCGCGTTCCATCCACGGAACTCGCGCAGCCAAGATAAGCCCGACAAGTGCTGACATCGATGTCCAGATGCCCGTCACTGAGGCAGATGCGCGCCAGAAATGGGAGAAGCCACCCATGACTTCATCCCATCCACCGTTGACAGCCCAGACGCCCGTGATCACAAGAACCGAAAAGGCCAACACCAAAAACACATCACTGTCGATGGCGTGTGTGCGTGGGGCTGGTGCGAGGCGAACGGTTCGCTTCTGTGGCTGTTTGGTGTGGGTGGTGTGAATCTGTGTCTTCATGGCGAACTTCGGTGAACTCACCGTAGGGACCCCAAATCAAGGATTTGGTAAAGAACGGGCCTAAAAACTCCTATTTCTCAAACGTCAATACCTTGTTAGAGTCTCTAACTATGCCTTCGGCTTCCAAAGTGGTCCAAAAGACTCGATCCACCATTCCTGGCCTCCTGATCGCAGGTGCGGCCGTCGGTGTCGGATTTTGGGTGAACTCGAAACAGTCCAGCCTGTCCCCTCTCACCATCTCGTTATTAATAGGTGCTGTCCTTGGCAACCTCGGCTTGATCCCCTCTTTCTGTGATGCCGGCCTCAAATTCGCTTCTCGTCGTCTCCTTCGTGCAGGCATTGTTGTTCTCGGGCTTCAGCTGTCCTTACGTGAAGTGGCTCACCTCGGTGGCAAGGGTTTTATCGCGGTCATCGCGGTGGCGACCATCACATTCTTCGGAACGCAATTCATCGCCCAATGGCTTGGAGTCTCTCCCGGTCTCGGTCTTCTCACCGCAACGGGTTATTCCATCTGCGGTGTATCAGCCATCAGTGCCATGACTGGTGCTGTTGACGGCGAAGAAGAAGATGCGACGTATGCAATTGCACTCGTCACAATGTTCGGAAGCATCTGCATATTTGTCTTACCCATTCTTGGGCACCTCTTTGGCATGGGCAACGTCCGTTTTGGTCTCTGGGCGGGTTCATCAGTGCACGACGTTGCACAAGTTGTTGCAACGTCCACTGCGTACTCAGGCGAATCTCTCAAGGGTGCGGTCATTGTGAAATTGACTCGCGTGATTCTTCTTGCTCCGCTCGTGTCGATCTTCGCCTACAAACACCGCAAGGGCAACACGGAAGTTTCCGCTGACAATGCAGCGAAAACAAAAACCTCCCCACTGCCTCTCTTCATCGTTCTCTTCCTTGCAATGGTGTGCGTGCGCACGACGGGTCTGCTCTCGGACCACGTTCTCGCTGACTTCAAGAATCTCGAGAAGGCACTTCTTGCAATGGCCCTCGTTGGGTTAGGCGCCGGAGTCAACATCAAGAAACTTCGGGTTCTTGGTTCTCGTCCTCTACTGCTTGGACTTCTGTCGTGGTTACTGGTGATGGGGACATCTCTGGCAACAATTCGACTCATCCCACTCGATTTTTAAAGCAATACGTAACAAAGGAAAACACAATGATCGAAATGAATTGGTTCCTGCCCACTGGTGGTGACTCACGCGATGTCCTCCCCGATGAGAATTCTGTCAACCGAGCCCCCAGCCATGAATACCTTGCACAAATTGCGCGTGCGTGTGAGGACTTGGGCTTTGAAGCACTTCTTACTCCGTGTGGCACTGGTTGTGAAGATGCATGGCTCGCAACTTCGTCCATCATTCCGTTAACGAAGCGCATCAAATTTCTTGTGGCGTTTCGCCCTGCGCTTCTCACCCCAACACTGGCTGCACAAATGGCCAGCACCATGCAGCGCATGTCCAATGGTCGTTGCTTGGTGAACATTGTGACGGGAGCCGAACAAGCAGAGCTTCTCCGCTTTGGCGTTACTGAAGACAAGGAAACTCGCTACGAACGCACCGGCGAATTCATCAAGGTCATGCGTGGCGCTTGGTCTGGTGAACCTTTTACCTTCAAGGGCAAGTTCTTTGATGTCACTGAAGCAACAACACGTGATGTGCCGAACCCCGTTCCACCGATTTACTTCGGAGGTGCGAGCGAAGCAGCTGAAAATGTTGCTGCAGAGAATGTGGACTTGTACTTGTCGTGGGGAGAAACTCCTGAGGCAATCAAAGAACGCCACGAACGTGTTGCAGCAAAGGCAGCAGCGATTGGTCGCACAATGCGCTTTGGTATTCGCTTCCACACCATTGCACGCCCGACCAGCGAAGAAGCGTGGGCCGTTGCTGATGGCATCTTGAATTCCATGGCCCCCGATGCCATCGAAAAGGCTCGGGCGGACTTCCTCAGCACTCAATCAGTTGGTCAGCGCCGTCAGTTCGACTTGCACGGTGGCGATGTCAACAAGTTGGAGATCTATCCGAACGTCTGGGCAGGTATCGGTCTTGTTCGTGGTGGTGTTGGCACTGCCCTTGTTGGTAACTACGAAGAAGTTGCAGACCGCATTGTGGAATATCACAATCTTGGAATTGATGCATTCATCATGTCTGGCTACCCGCATCTCGAAGAGGCGTATTGGTTTGGCGAAGGTGTGATGCCAATCTTGCGTGAACGTGGTTACTTGCCGGCACTTGAAGGTGGCCCAACCAAAGTGTTCTCTTTCCGATGAAAAAGATTGGTCTTCTACTCGTCGGCCATATTGATGCCGGCAGTTTGCATGTTGGCGGCGATTATCCCGAGTTGTACGCCGACATCTTGGCGCCCAAGGGAATCGAGCTCACCACGTATCGATGCGATGAAGGGCAGATGCCTGACTCATTGAACGAACAAGATGGATGGATGTGTTCACCAAGTCGTCTCAGTGTCTACGACGACCATGCATGGTTGCGTGATGTTGAGCAGCTGCTGCGCGACATGGTGGCGAAGGAATCTCCCTACGTTGGCATTTGTTTTGGGCACCAACTCATGGCGCAAGCATTGGGTGCAACTGTGGCCAAGGCCGATTACGGCTGGGGCATTGGTGCAAAGCACTACGAAGTTGTCGCTCCACAACCGTGGATGGATTCAACAGATGACATTGTTTTGGCTGCAAGCCATCAAGACCAAGTGCAATCGTTGCCCGATAGCGCTCGCTTACTGGCGCAGTCTGACTACTGTCCCATCGGCGGGATGCTGATTGGTGATCGTGCGTGGACATTGCAAATTCATCCTGAATTTACGCCAGCACTTGCCGACAGTTTGTTGGCAACACGTCTTACATTGTTTGGTGAAGAGAAAGCCAATGCAGCACGCGCAACATTGACCGAGCCACTGCAGCAAGAGCGCATTGCAGGCTGGATCTCAAACTTCTTTCATCAATTCTGATGTCAACGACTCGTCAACGCCTGAATCGCACACTCGTAGTGGAGATGGCTGCTGCCATCGCTGATGCAGAAGGCATTGATGCAGTAACACTGCAGCGCATTGCAAATGATGCTGGAGTCAAACAGCCTGCTTTGTATCGACATGTGTCAGGTATTGAAGAGTTGTGGATGTTGCTTTCGCTTCGTGGTCGTGATGAATTAGTTCAGTATTTAACTGATGCAATCGCGGAAACAAAGCGAGATGAAACAGTTCTTGCCGTTGCACGCGCATGGCAACGCTTTGTACGGGAACACCCTGGTCTCTACAGCGCCACTGACCGCGTGCCATCAGTCGGGGATGTAGATATCGAAGCGTCGCTTGCCCGCGTGGTCGTCACCTTGACCAATGCTCTGGATGGCTACGCACTAACCGATGATGTGCGCGCACACTGCGCTCGATCGCTTCGCAGTGCATTGCACGGGTTTTGTGTTCTCGAAAAAGATCACGGTCATCCTGAACCTCAAGCAATTGATGAGGGGCTCAATAATTTGGTCGAGCTCTTCTGCCGCGGCATCGAATCTCTCGAGAAATAAGTCCTCTAGCGGTATTGGTCGATCTTGTTTGTCTTCCACGTCACTGCGAATGAACAGATACCGAGAAGTAGTGCGACGAGCAGATTGATAGAGAGCGGCGTGAATGACCGTGGCAACACATAGTCACGCATGATCTGCACAAGAGGAAGCGCAATTGCGCCGCCAATTAACAGCAGAGCACCGCGCCAATCAATCACGGTGTCTGCATCACCATCTTCGTGAAACACATAGTTGTGCCACACGCCTTCAATGCCGGCGACAACGCGATGATCGGCCTTCTTGCGCCGAGAGATGAAACGACCTGCAACCAACGCAATGCTTCCAAGCGGCCAACCCCACCAGCCAGTGCTGCCATTCCATTCACACACACGACCATCGTTGTCCCCATCTAGGTGGTAGATGTCCGTGCTGTTTTTGAGATATTCATGCTGCGCACGCTCACGCGTCCCGAAATCGGGGCAGTTCAAATCCCCTGCACTTGCATGAGCTGCTGTCGGGAGCAACAACATGAAACCTGCAAGTAAAAGGAATAGCCGTAAGAATGTGCGCTCTTTGCCGTCACTCATGAACACCATTTTGGCGTAACGCTGCGTGTATTCACGAACTCTATGAACGACTACGGTGAATGAATCATGGGTTTATTCAGTGGAAAAGTTGCTGTCGTTACTGGGGCGGGTAGTGGTTTAGGCCGCGAGTACGCCTACCTACTTGCCGCATCGGGCGCATCCGTTGTTGTGAATGACTATGGCGCCAATGTTCTCGGTCAACATGTGGGAGAGAAGTCAGCCGACATCGTGGTGCAAGAAATTATCGCCCGCGGTGGCATTGCAGTTGCCAACTACGCAAGCGTTGCGGAATGGAGTGGTGCCGAGTCCATTATCGAGACAGCTGTGAAGAATTTCGGGCATCTCGACATCGTCGTCAACAATGCGGGCAATAATCGCCCATCATCATTGGTGAATCTCTCAGAAGAAGATGTAACGAGTCATCTTGATATTCATCTCAAAGGAACATTGGCAACAAGCCACTTTGCCGCGGCGTATTGGAGTGAAGTCGGACCTGCGCCGTATCGTGCCATCGTCAACACCACATCTGCTGTCGGACTGCACCCAACTATTGGTGGTGGTGTCTATGCAGCAGTGAAGTCCGCCATTGCCGCGCTCACAGTCAGTCATGCGCAAGAACTTGGGTCGTTAGGAGTTCGTGTCAATGCATTAGCTCCCGCTGCACGCACGCGAATGGTGCAGGAATCTCCTGGGGTACTTGCGATGATGCCCGAGACAGAGGGCTTCGATCGTCACGCACCAGAACACAACGCACCACTTGTTGCGTATCTCGCGAGCGAACTGTGTCGCTTCACCGGAAGAGTGTTCGCCATCGAAGGCCCCGACGTTGCGATCTATCGACCATTTCAAGTGGAACAAGATTGGTCAACAACGGGTGCATGGACTCCAGAGGATTTGGCTGAAGTGTTCATGGAAGCAGAGCAACGTGTGGACACCAACGCGTTCTTCCCCGGTGGCGTCGTGAGCAACAGCGTTCCGCCGCGCCGCACCTTGCGTGTACTGGATGAAATCAGCCCCGATATTTCGCCACGGAAATAACAAAATCCCCCTGCAAAAACAGGGGGATTTTCGTAACTGGCGCGCTCGGCAGGACTTGAACCTACAACCTTCTGATCCGTAGTCAGATGCTCTATCCATTAAGCTACGAGCGCAAAATATGTGGACTTGGAATGTTATCGGTTCCTCGTAAATCCACTCACTGCGCGGCTGAAAGCCTTTATTCCCAAGGACTCCAGCCGTTTGACCGGCGATAGAGCTGTAACGCCGCACGTGATGCAACGTACGGGTCCAACATCTCCTGGGCCGACCCGATTCCCATGGCCTGAAGCCATTTCTTATGGCTCTCCCACTTCATCTGAAAAAGGCCCACACAGCAGCTATTCCAGGCAGCCGGATTGAGATGAGTTTCCCGCTTGGCAATCGCAATGGCCCTCTGCTCGAGATCATCGGGGAATACCTCTTTAATAATCGCTGCAGATTGATGCGCCGTGTAGCGCTTGGCGGGAGGGTTCAATTTCAGACCTGAGCCAGGCGATGCTTGTGTCACCGCTGCCCGAGGCAAACAGATGACATCCCCGATCAAAATCAGTGTTTTTGTGCCCGATTTGTTGACTTTTAGCAATAACTGCATGGGAACATGCACCTTGTCGGCGATTCGACTCCAAGAATCATTGGGTTTGACCTCGTACGTCTTGACGCAACCGGTCGCCACTTTTGCCCCTACCGGGGACGGCGCGCTGGCAACCAGGGCACCAACAGTCAGAACGACTGCCAGAAGTCTGCGGGGCAAACTCATATGGCGGAGAGGGTGGGATTTGAACCCACGGTCCGCTTTAAGACGGACAACGCCTTAGCAGGGCGCCCCATTCGGCCACTCTGGCACCTCTCCTGGGAGAAAATGAGTGTACCCCCGCACAGGGAGACCCAAACTTCGGCTAGGCCGAATCCCCATCTAATGGCTCCGTTGCTTCATTTCTGCCCATGATTTGTGGGCTTATTCAGCCGACTAAGGTTTTTCCTGTTCGGTACCGACGGTGGTGCCGTGGATCAGGAGATCAACACATGAAGAAGTTCTGGAAGCTTGCCGCAGCGGCAGCCGCAGCTTCACTTATCGTCGCAGCATGCGGCGGAAGTGATTCGGCATCAGACACAACATCAGCACCTGCAGCAAAGACAGACGTCAAGGTTGCAGTTGTTTACATCGGTGTTCCAACCGACAAGGGCTGGACATACCAGCACGAGCAGGGCATCCTTCAACTCGAGCAAGAGCTCGGAGTAGAAGTGAAGCGTGTTGAGAACGTCAAGGACGACGCAACATCAGAAGCAGTCTTCGAGCAGCTTGCTGCTGACGGATACCAACTTATTTTCGCAACATCTTTCGGTTACGGCGCGCCAATGGCACGCGTTGCTGCAAAGCATCCTGAAGCTTGCTTCCAGTGGGCAACAGGCGCGAAGTTCCTTCTCACCAAGGCCGGTGGCGGCGAGTACGCAGATTTCCCTGCACTCCCAACAAACCTCGGCACATACTTTGGTGCAGCTGAAGAAGCTCGTTACCTCTCCGGTATCGCAGCTGGCAAGGCAACAAAGAATGGCAAGATCGGTTACGTCGCTGCATTCCCAATTCCTGAAGTTCTTCGCGGAATCAATGCATTCACACTCGGTGTGCGTTCAGTGAACCCAGATGCAACAGTTCAGGTCACATGGACAAAGACATGGTTCGACCCAACCATCGAGAAGCAGGCTGCAGAGTCACTTCTTGATTCCGGCGTTGACGTTCTTGCACAGCATCAAGACACCACAGCAGCCGGTGTTGCTGCACAGGCAAAGGGTGCGAAGTGGGTTGGTTACAACTCCGATGTGAAGGAAGCAGCACCTGATGCATGGCTCACCGCTCCAACATGGAACTGGGGTCCTTTCTACATCAAGACCGCAAAGGCTGTTGCTGCAGGTAACTGCCCAGCAGACGAGGCATACGGCAACATGAAAGACGGAATGGTCACACTTGCATCATTCGGTAAGTCAGTTGACGCTGCAACACAGTCGCTCATCGAAGAGAAGAAGGCAGCCATTATCGATGGTTCCTTCGCTCCATTCACCGGCGCCATCAACAAGCAAGATGGCAAGCCTTGGTTGAAGGCTGGCGAGAAGGCCGAACTCGGCGCACTCCTCAGCATGGACTTCTTCGTTGAAGGAGTTGTCGGTTCCGCTAAGGGCTGATTTCACCAATGACTAATACCTCTCACGAGGTCGTGAAGGGGCCGCATCACTCAGGTGATGCGGCCCCTATCGCACTCTCAGCACATTCAATTACAAAGCGCTTCCCCGGCGTTCTCGCAAACGACTCTGTCGATTTCGATGTACGCACTGGTGAAGTACACACTCTCCTCGGAGAAAACGGTGCAGGTAAGAGCACCTTGGCCGCCATGCTCTGCGGTCTCTACCAACCAGACAGCGGATACTTGCTGCGCAATGGTCAACAAATCTCGTTGTCATCTCCGCGCGCAGGTCTGCAACACGGCATCGCGATGGTGCATCAGCACTTCCGCCTTGTTGAACGCTTCTCTGTCGCAGAGAATGTTGTTCTCGGCAGTCGCAATCTTTCTTTCACTCTCAACCGCAAGTCCATCGATGAAAAAGTTGCAGCCGTTGCAGAGTCATACGGCTTGCCCATCGATCCAAGCGCAATCGTCGGCGACCTGTCGGTTGGTCAGCGTCAACGCGTTGAAATCGTGAAAGCCCTTTATCAAGGCGCTGAAATTCTCCTCCTCGACGAACCCACTGCAGTTCTTGTACCCGCAGAAGTTGAAAAGTTGTTCGAAAATGTTCATGCGATGACAGCAGCCGGCAAGTCAATTGTTTTCATCAGCCACAAGCTGGGCGAAGTAGTGGAGATTTCCGATCGCGTCACTGTGTTGCGCGGCGGCCGAGTCACTGGCCATGTTTCTGGTCGTGGCTCCACCGATACCAAAGAACTTGCACGCCTGATGGTGGGCCGCGACATCAACTTGTCGACTCAACGTGCTTCACACGCCACAGGACATGAAGTTCTTCAGATCCGCGAAGTGTCATTGAAGTCTGAAGGCGTCGACATCTTGTCGCACATCACCTTCAATGTGCACGAAGGCGAGATGGTCGGCATTGCAGGTGTTGCAGGTAACGGACAACGTGAACTTGCCGACACTATTGCTGGTCTTATCTCGCCCACCACAGGGACAATCTCAATTGGTGGCAACATGACAACCGATCGCGGCCCAATTGCTGCTCGTGAACATGGACTCGCATACGTTCCCGAGGATCGTTTGGGAATGGGTCTTGTGCCTTCCATGTCGATTCTCGACAATCTGTTGCTTACACGTGATCGTCACATCGTTGTTGATCGAGCATCAGTTCGACCCGAAGCAAATCGTCTCATTGAGCAATTTGAAATCAAAGCAAATGATGCAGATCATGTTGCGCGCAAGTTGTCTGGCGGAAACGCACAAAAGGTTCTTCTTGCACGTGAGCTCTCTGGTGGTCGTGCAGCAACCAAGTTGCTTGTTGTGTGCTCGCCAACTCGCGGACTCGACGTTGGTGCGATTGAAACCGTACGTCGACTTCTCGATGATGCGCGTAGCGCTGGACAAGCCATCCTTCTTATTTCAGAAGACCTCGATGAAATCATGTCGCTGGCCGATCGAATTCTTGTGCTCTATCGCGGAGCAATTGTCCATGAAACAAAAGGTGAAGCTGCACAGCTCGCCACAGTCGGTGCAGCAATGGCCGGTCTCAACACGGAAGGCGCCGCCTGATGCGTGCTCCATTCAGAATTATCTTCGAACAACGTAGTGACACTCCGAAGTACCTCACTGCTCTAGTTCCCCTGGTCTCTGTATTCGCAGCGTTAGCAGCAGGTGCCATTTTCTTGATGTCGACGGGTTATTCCGTCTCTGAGACATACAGCAACATGTTGCAAGATGGGTTTCTCTCATCACGTGGTATCACCGACACTCTTGGTCTATCCACTGTGCTTATTTGTATGGGCGTCAGTGCTGCCTTCGCATTTCAGATGAATCTGTACAACATCGGCGGCGAGGGTCAGGGCTATCTCGGAATGATCGGTGGTGCATGGGCAGGTCTTGCTCTTGGGCCACACCTTCCTTCCGCCATCATGATTCCTGCATTGCTTGTTATCGGTGCAGCATTCGGAGCGGCATGGATATTCATCCCAGCTTTTGTTCGTGCTCGCTTAGGGACCAGCGAAACAGTGACAACCCTGTTGTTGACGTACGTCGCGGCGAGTTTGGTCAATCATTTCATTTACACGCCAAACAGCTATTTCCGTGCACCTGATGTCACCTTCCCGATGGGACGTACTGTCCCTGATTCAGCAAAGCTCACCGCAATAGGTGACACCCGCATGTATCCAACGTTCTTCATTGTGGTTGCACTGGCAATCTTCCTTTATTGGTTGGTGAAGCGCACAGAGTTTGGCTACCGCATTCAGGTCATCTCAGATTCTCCAAAAGCTGCGCACTATGCCGGCATCAATTCTCGACGCACCACGATGCAAGTCATGCTCATCTCTGGTGCTCTTGCGGGCTTAGGCGGCGCAACTCTCATTGTTGGTGAATTCGGCAAACTCGACCCTGGCATCACCATGTTGGGGTACGGCTATGCAGGCATTGTTATTGCAGCTCTCGCTCGCAACAATTTTGCTGCAATCATCGTGAGCGGCATTCTCTTCTCAGGACTGCGCGTTGGCGGCGACAAATTACAAATCACAACGAGTACGCCCATCCATATTGGCGTCATGTTGCAAGGCGCAATCTTGTTATTCGCTCTCGGCGGCGAAGCATTCCGCCGTTACAAAATTAGGGCCGTACGTATGCAGGCGGTCGCACAATGAACAGCAATATCTGGGTTCTCACAAGTGCAAATGCAGTCACTATTGCAACCACACTGATCTTGGCTGCGCTCGGAGCATTGTTCACAGAGCGTGCCGGTGTCCTCAACCTTGGTGTTGAAGGCATTCTCCTGACATCAGCTATTTCCTCCTTCCTTGCTGCCGATTCATCCGGCAGTATTTGGGTCGGATTAGCAGTGGGCGCAGCAGTGGGCGCACTCCTTGCAGGTGTTCATGCAACGCTCACCGTTGTACTTCGTGCAAATCAAATTGTTTCTGGTTTGGCTCTAGTGATTTTTGGTACGGGTCTTGCAAACTTCCTGGGTAAACCCGCAGAAGGAAAGACAGTCGCAACAATCATTAAACCGATGACATTTGGTCCACTCACTCGAATTCCTGTGTTGGGTCCCATCGTGTTCGAACACGACATCATCACGTACGGCACGATTGCATTAGCCATCGGTTCTGCTTGGTATCTGTTCCGCACCCGTCCTGGTTTGGAACTGCGCGCAGTGGGTGATGATCCTGCAACGGTCGACGCACAAGGTTTGTCGGTTGCTCGCATCCGTATTCGTTATACGTTGTTGGGCGGCGCACTGATTGGACTCGGTGGCTCATGGCTCATGTTGGCGCAAAGTGCTGCATGGCATCAGGCCGCGACAACAAACGGCATCGGCTGGATTGCACTTGCGCTCGTGGTCTTCGCCGGTTGGCATCCAGTGCGTCTCATTTTTGGCGCCGTGCTCTTCGGTTTCTGCTTACGCTTGCCATTCACATTGCAGGCCGAGCAAATCACATTCATCCCATCAGCGTTCATGCAGATGTTGCCGTATGTCGCAACACTGATTGCGCTCATCGCACTCAGCCGCCCAGGTTCAAAGAACCTGCGTGGTGCACCCAAGTCATTGGGTAATCCATTCGTTCGCGACGAACGCTAAGCCCATGCACTGCATGCTCCTATGGGCATGCAGAAATGTGTCGGAGTAAACAAAAAGGGTTGGCCAAGGCCAACCCTTTTTTACTGGCGGAACGGAAGGGATTTGAACCCCCGGGGCTTTGACACCCTCTCGCTTTCAAGGCGAGTGCATTTGTCCGCTCTGCCACCGTTCCGTCTGACACGCTATCTGCGAACCTCGCCCACCCAAAATATGAGGGCGAAATTACTTGCGAATGTGAGTGCGTAGTTCGTTGACCCAGTCGTCTGCCTGTTGCCAGCGCGCATCGGCATGTTCACGGGCATTCGGGGCATGTTCTCCCGCAGCAGGGTACGAGCCAAGGAACTTCACTCCGCCTTGCTTCGTATGCAGATCACGAAGTACATCAGCCATCAATTCATCGGCGACGTGCCCATCAGCGTAGATAATGAAGCAGTAGTCACCAAGGCCGCCAGCTTTTGTGGGCCGTGACGACAACAACGACAAGTTGATTCGACGTGCAGCAAATTCTTGAAGAATCGAAATCAGGCTGCCGGGTTCGTCTGCACGCTGAAACACCACAATGCCAGTTTTGTCATGTCCAGTGGATGCAGGAATACCCTCGCGTGCAATGAGAACGAAACGCGTCTGGTTGCCTGCATGATCAGCGATGTCTTTTGCGATTACTTCAAGGCCATACAGTGCCGCAGCATTCGATGGTGCAAGTGCAGCGAGACCTTTCTCGCCAGCAACAGAACGCTCACCCACTAATCGCGCCGCATCAGCAGTGGAGTTTGCAGCATGTACATCAGCGTTCGACATGTTTTCGCGCAACCAAGCACTGCATTGTGCAGTTGCTACGGGAATAGAAAGAACTGTGGAGATGTCGCTGAGCTGTGTTCCAGGAGCGGCAAGTAAACAGTGCTCGATATCGAGAACGACCTCGCGCTGAATGAGTAACTCATAATCGAAGATGAGTGCATCTTGAGTGAAGTTCACAGTTCCTTCGATGGAGTTCTCAATAGGAACAAAACCGGCTTCAACATCACCACGTTTGACCGCATCAAGAACGTCGGGAACAGAGCGGAAAGGGACTAACTCACCTGCAGCAAGGTCGGGCTGAGTCAGCAGTGCCTGTTCGGTGAATGTGCCGAATGGTCCGAAGAACCCGATGCGCGTTGGTGTTTGTGCCACGACAGGAAAGGCTACGCCCTCAGCCCACCCCTATGGCTCCTATTTATTTAGTTGGAAGCAGAACTTGCAAGCGATGACCTCACGAAAGCATCTAAATCTGCAATTTCAAGTTCGCCAGAATGACGACCCACAACGTGACCCTGCGCATCAAGAATTGCAATGAAAGGAAACCCATCCACTCCGTACGCCCCCGCCGCATCAGCGGCTTCGCTGTCAGCCATCACTTCGAATGGCCACTTCATCGTTTGAATCCAGGCAGAAGGTGGCCAATTTGCCTGATCATTTAGTGATGACGTTGTGATGCCAATGACACGTAGGCCCTGAGGCACTTGCCCTTTTTCTTTCCAGTCAATGAGGCGCGGAACTTCTCTATTGCAATGCGGACACCAGTGAGCAAGAAACACCACCATGATGGGCTGGCTATTCGCACCCGGAACGATGCTCACGGGGGTACCTGCAAAGTTAAAGCCACGAAGAGTGGGTGCGGTCTTCCCCATTGCAGAATCCGTAGAAGGATCAGCACCCCCATCACCTAACTTGCTCAATTTTGTTCCAGTGATAGAAACCGGTTGATATTCACCGACAGTGACAGAGCCAGCAACTGATGTTGTTGGTTCGGTGCTCACAGAACTCGTCGAGTTTCCTGATGCGCTGATTGCAATGATTGCTGCAATCAGGACCCCAACGCCAAGGACGATAAAAGTTTTCTGAGAACTCTTTACTTCATTGTTTTTCTTGCGTTGTACTTGAGCCATTTCAGGCCTCCTTAATGAGATGAGATTCGCGAATCAACGCGAGTGAAATTGCGATGGCACTGATGAATGCACTACCAGCCATGAAGCACAGAGTGACGAATCCAAATTCTCGAAACCACACGCTTGTGCATGGAACATCAAGGCTGCACACATTTGATTCCAATTGTGGAAACCACTCCAATAAGTAGTGGTACGTCGAAACGACAAGACCAAGGCTTGCTAACACGATGGAATATCGCGCGATGTTCTTGTCTTTACGTAGTGCTGCAACAAAAGAAACGATCGCAATCGAATACATCGCGATGCGTTGATACCAACAGAGTTTGCAGGGGGCGTACCCAACGTGCTCGCTGAAATACAAACTGCCCACCATCGCTCCGGTAGTCACAGAGCACATCAACCACAGACCGCTGACCCGAATATTTGCCAGCCATTGAGCCGCCCATTGAGCCGAACCCTCGCTCAGAACAGCAATCAGGGTCACGCTGGCGCCGACCAAGGTGGCCAGCGCCAACAGGGCGCTAAAAACCTGCGCCGTGTCGGAGTTCATCTCCCCATTCTTGCGCCCGTTTGGGCGCGACGGTGGCAGGATTGACGGGTGACTTCTGAGACCCTTGGCATTGACGCCCTCCGAGCCATGCGTTCCGATCGCCGCAAGCATCGCGTCGAGGATATGGAGTGGTTTGATGCCCTCTACCGCGTGTATTTGGCAGCTTTCCTTGGTGGAGGAGCCATTCTGTTCTTGTCGGGACTAGTCGGTGACGCATCCTTCACGACGCGGGAAATGGCCAATATCCACACCCACTCCCCCCACGTCATCGGTCTGATTGCCTCCATTGCCGTCTTTATCGGATTGCGCAGCGGTGCCAATGGCGGACCACTCGCTGTCGAAGAGCCTGAGGTACGCCATGTTCTGATGGCCCCGGTGCCTCACGACCACGTTCTTCGCCATCCTGCGATCCAGCGCATGCGGACCTTCGCATTTGCCGGGGCACTTGCAGGTGGAACTGCAAATCAATTGGTCGGTCGGCGCGTGCCGAATGCGCCTTCGCTTGGACTCTTCGCTCTCTACGGAGCAGCTGCAGGAGCACTCATCGGAATCCTTTTTGTGATGAGTGCTCTTCTCTCTCATGGTCTCGGACTTGCGCGATGGATGACAACTGCAATTGCAACAGCTGTTGTCGGATGGCAGGTTGCCGTCACGTTTGGCAATACGCATATTGCGGGGCCGTTTGACACTGTTGGCAGCATTGCAATGTCGTGGTCACGATTCAGCGTTCTTGACGTTGTCGGTCTTTTAGTCATCGCGGCTCTTTCCGTCGTTTCTATTTTGGTTGTCGGTCGTTTTTCTCTGGAAGCTCTGGCGCGTCGTAGCGCACTTGTTTCACAGATGAAATTTGCGGTGACTCTGCAAGACATTCGTACTGTTGTTCTTCTTCGTCGCCAACTCAGCCAAGAGCACATGCGCGTCAAGCCCTGGTTGAAGGTGCCACGATTCTTGCGTCGTGATGTTGTTGTCGGCCGTGGATTGCGCAGCTTGATGCACTTCCCGCTTCGTCGAGTTATTCGAATGACGTTGCTGAACGTAACGGCCACAGCTGCACTCGTAATGGCGTGGCGCGGAACAACTCCACTTGTCATTGTTGCTGGCCTTGCACTATTTGTTCTCGGACTCGACATCGTTGAGCCACTTTCTCAAGAAGTGGACCAGCCCGATCGCACAGATTCACTTCCCGTCGAACGCGGGCTCATCATGACGAAGCACTTAATTGTTCCCACGCTTGCGTCGCTCATCTTCTTACCTGTTGGCATCATCGTGGCGTTCGTTCTTGAACCACATTCATCCACCATCGGATATGGCTTTTTGTTAGGAATTCCTGCACTTTTGGGCGGAGTCGCAGGGGCAACGATCAACTCTGTCAAGGGCGCACCCGACCCTGTTGGTGGCGCATATGAAGGTCTCGCATTGCCGCCCGAAATGAGCGGCATGGGAACTGTCATTCGTTCTGCATGGCCACCAGTTGTCAGCATCCTCGCCTGCTTGCCTGTTCTTGCATTACGCCACGGCGTAGAAACAAATATCGACACACTCGGCAACACACTTCGCGCCGCCGGTGGCGTCGTCATCCTGGTTGTTCTCGTCTCCGGATGGGTACGCCAACGCGATGCCATTCATGCCTACTTCCGCAACCTCAAACCCACCACTTCACTCACGGAGAGCAACTGACATGGTTCGCACACGACAAAACATTCACGCTCCAGTTGAAGCACCAGCGCTTCACGTCAACAATGTGTCGAAGTCATACGGCACATCACCTGCACTTGATCCAATCTCGCTTGAGGTTGCAACTGGTGAGCGCATCGCACTCATCGGACACAATGGCTCGGGCAAGACAACCATGATGCGCATTGCAGCGGGACTTCTCGATGCAACAACGGGCACCGTAACTATTGGTGGAAACACAGCCGGATCTTTACCTGCGCGGGCATCGCTGAGCTTTATTGCGGATCAACCCACGTTCTATGACGATCTCACGTTGTGGGAGCACCTGGAATATGTCGCACGCCTTCACGGTGTTGAAGAGTGGGAACAGACAGCGGCCGACTTGTTAGCTCATCTTGGCCTCTATGACCGTGCCGACGACATGCCGAATCGTTTCTCTCGTGGTCTCAAGCAAAAGTCAGCCATTGCTCTTGGATTCATTCGTCCATTCGACTTGCTATTGGTGGATGAACCCTTCGTGGGTCTTGATGCCTCCGGCAAAGAAGCACTTCTCGAATTGCTTGCTGCTGCAACCGACAATGGATCCACAGTGGTGGTTGCCACGCACGAACTGTCCTTTGTTCACACAGTGAAGCGCGTCGTGGCGTTACGAGATGGACGCCTTGTCTATGACGGCGCAACCGAGGGAATCGATGTCGATCGCCTCGTTCGCACTGAAGACCCTGCAGGCGAACACGACGGCGAAGGCAAGTAGTCTCTAGTCATGTTCATCTACGACGTAGTTTCCGAGTCTGTTCGTAATCCCCAAGAGCTCGCAGCGCAACTCTCTCGCCGTTCGGCCGAAGGTTGGGAAGTCGTCCAAATCGTGTCCGATGGCGATTCTTGGATTCATGCTTTTGTTCGTCGTGCGGGCACCGCTCCACAGCCAAAAGCCACCGTTGCAGGCACTGGCTCTCCCCTCAGCCCGGCACCTTCATCCACGTCCGGAAACACTTCGGCAGTTTCTGCCAACACTCCTGCGAACTGGTATCCAGACCCTTCCAAGCGTTACGAGTTGCGCTACTGGAACGGTAGTGCGTGGACAGAACATGTGGCAACTGGTGGCGTTCAGTCCACCGACCAGCCTAAGTAAATCTCATGCAGGCCATTTCACTTGGCCACGCGGGCATTCTCATTCGCACGCGCGGTGTCACCATTGTTTGTGACCCTTGGTTTGTTCCTGCATTTTTTGGATCATGGTTTGTCTTTCCACGCAATGATCAGTTGTCTGAAGACATCATGCATGATGTCTGTAACCCAGACTTTCTATATATCTCTCACTTGCATGGCGATCACTTCGATGCCTCATTCCTGACGGAGAAGATGAACAAGAACACCACTGTTCTTCTTCCCGACTTCCCCACACGTGAGATGGAGCGCGAGTTCAACAAACTGGGTTTCCGTAAATTTGAACGCACCATCAATGGTTCTGAGAGAGAAATCGCTCCCGGGCTGTCCATTGCAATTCATGTTGAAACATCCATCACCGATGGCCCTGGTGGAGATTCCGCACTCGTGGTGTCCGATGGTGATGCACGTTTAGTGAATCAGAACGACTGTCGTACAAATGATCTGAATGCATTAGTGCAACACGGCAAGGTTGATCTTCACTGGTTGCAATTTTCTGGTGCCATTTGGTATCCGATGGTCTACGAAATGGATGCTGCTGAAAAGAAGCAACTGTGCATCGACAAAGTCGAAAGTCAATTCGCACGAGCTCTGCGCTATGTGGAATCTGTAAACGGCACCACTGTGGTGCCATCTGCCGGCCCGCCGTGCTTTCTTGATGAGGACTTATTCGCTATGAATATGTTGACGGGAGAAGAGACCAGCATCTTCCCTGATCAAACAGAGTTCCAACGTCGCATGTCTGATATCGGACGACTGAATGCAGCGACCACTATCCCTGGTACCTCATTCACTGTTCTTGGTGGTGGCGTGACGGTGGAACAGCCCATGAGTGGCGAGGAAATAACACGCATCTTCACCGAGAAAAACGCATATTTACGCCAGTATCAAGCAGATTGGGCCCAATGGCTTGCTGCGGAAAAAGCTTCGTGGGCGGCTCCGGATACAGATGTCATTGCTTCTTTGAAGTTGTGGTGGGAGCCATTGATGGGCATGTGCCCCAGTGTTCGTCAAGGCATTGGTGGCAATGCGCTGATTCAGGCCGATGATCTCAACATCTACATCAACTTTTTTGACGGCACTGTAGAAGAACATGCCGGGCAGGCATATGCATATCGATTCACTGTCGCACGCAACTTGCTAGAGCGCGTTGTTTCATTGCGTGCTGTCGACTGGTCGAACTCGTTGTTCTTGTCGTGTCGTTTCACCGCATGGCGTGAAGGCACGTATAACGAATACCTATACAACTTCTTTAAATCATTGTCGGTGGAGCGCATGAACCGCACCGAGTCTGAGGCAAAACAAAAATTGCAAGGCATTCCGTCTGATGAATCAGACATCACCATCGGTGACTATGTGGTGCAGCGTCGTTGTCCGCATCGCAATGCAGACCTCAGTGTGTTTGGCGAGATTGAAGGCGACAACTTGGTGTGCACATTGCACGGCTGGAAGTTTGATCTTGAGACTGGTCAGTGTCGTAATGCCGCCGAAAAAGCGATTCGCGTGCGCAAGCGCGATGCGTAGTTTTTAGTAACTGCGCATTCCATCTATTGCCATCGGCAATTCACACCACACCGTCAGGCTGTACTTCACGCCACTTTGTAATTGAGTGCATTCGTGCGGGTGTGTCACAAGACTTGGCCAGACGATGAGGTCGCCTACAGGCACGTCTTTGCTAGAGAATTTCTGTCGTGGAAATTCCAAGGCCGCGCCCTCGTAGTCGTCGTTCAGTTTGATACTTGCACTGACTTGAGCAACGTCATGATGCATTCGTAAATTCTCTTGTTCGCCCAACGCATACCGAATGATGAACGCATCACGTAAACCGTGATAATCGACGTACGGCCACCACTGACGAATCGCTGGCCACATGCGTGCACCAATGTCATTTTCCACGGCCTCAAACAGTCGTGGGGCAATGGCGGCGAGAGAGATCTCGTATCCCGGCACGGGATCCTCATCTTGCTGCGAAAATCCACCTGCAGCTTGCGCAGCCTGAATCACCGTCGCGCAAAACTCTGGAGTCCAAAACGGCATCTGGATGATCTCGTCGCCCACCAATCGGGCTTCGCCATCGTTCTGTGCGCCTTGGTATCCAAGGATTGCTTCAAGATTTCCCATGGGTCAATGGTGCCACCCACGGCGCTCGTGGCACGGCATCCCAAGAGAAGGAATCGCCGGTTTGCCCAAGGCTTGCCCACAACAGGTCTTTCACCTCGGTGGGGCTGATTCCTTGGGCTGTGAGGTGCGCGAGCGTGATGGCGCCGTGACGTTTCGCCAAGCGTTCGCCATCCTCGCCCACTACTAGCGGCACGTGTGCATACACAGGCGTTGAGTATCTGAGCAGCTTTTGTAAGTGCACTTGGTTCGCAGTGACATCAAGAAGATCATCTCCGCGCACAACCTCGGTGACACCTTGCAACGCATCATCGACAACAACTGCGATGTTGTAACTCGGCACGCCGTCGTTGCGTCGTAAGACCACATCATCGACTTCGCCAGTGACTTCACCGTGAATGAGATCGGTGAAAGATTCTTTTGCACCATTAGCGCGAAGACGTAGTGCGCCTGGTCGAACCGCGCGGCGTTCTGCTCGTGCTGTTTCGGTTAACTCGCGACATGTCCCTGGATACATCACTTGACCGCCATGTGGTGCTTGTGCTGCTTCCAAAATTTCTTTGCGTGAGCAGAAGCATTCGTATGTGACACCTGCTTCGATGAGGCGCACAATTGCATCGCGATACAGATCAAAACGTTCGCTCTGTACCACTGGAGTCTCGATAGCTACAACACCGATTGCGGCGAGATCATCGAGTTGTTTTTGAGCATTCGCCATGTTGGCGTTGTGCATATCGAGGTCTTCAAAACGAATGAGAAACGTGCCGCCCGCCGCATGTACTGATGCATGCGCCGCCAAGGCTGTGCGAAAGTTGCCCAAGTGCAATTCTCCTGTCGGCGATGGAGCAAACCGACCAATCATTCGGTTTCTGGCCCGGTGGCATCAGGGTTCATCATCCATGCATCAGGATCTTCAGGGTTTGGTTCGTTCAACAGAGAGAACACTTCATTTCCGAATCGAACATTCACTTCAAGTTGACCACCCATTGCATCGCACAGCTTCCACAGCTTTGCAATGGTTGCTGGCTGCTTCAACATTTGACAGACCCGTGGTTGCGTCAAACCAATTCGTTGAGCAATTTGCTTTTGTGTAATTTTGCGACGACGACGATTGAGGTTGACGTAATAGGACAACACTTCATTCCACATCTCCTCTGAAGTCTCAGAATCGAGTACATCATTTTCTTTCGTCGCGACATAGCCCGGTCTTTCATGTTCCGGTATCCATATTTTGTGTCCCACTACATCTCCTCTTCTTTCCTGTATCTCTCATAAATCTCTTCTGCCTCCCGAATTGCAGAGGCATACCAATTTGTCCACTTGGCATCAACGGACTTATCGCCTCCGAGAAGCAGCACCGCTTGCCTCTTCTTGTCGAAGACGAAAAGGATTCGCAGTGCACCGTCCGACGAGATCCTCAATTCCTTCAAATTCTTGATGCGGCTTCCAGAGAGCGAGTCGACCAACGGCCTCGAAGCATTCGGACCAACACGTCGAAGAATTTCACGTCGCCTAGAAATCGCATTCTGTTGCTTCTCGGTCAAGCCGTCGTGCCAAGCGGAATATTCAGTTGTCTCGACAATTGTCCAAGGGCCGGTCATCGGACCCCGTTGGAAAGTATAAGTGATGACTTATATTCATGACACCCGTGCATATGGGGTCATGTGCACCGCCACGTACCTCGACAGGCAATCAAAAGGCAGTCAACACCCCAGAAACGGGTCGAAATAGGGGTTAGAGCTCTTCGGCGAAGCGGCGCGAAAGCTTGGTGAATAGGGTCCAACCCAGCACCAGTGAGACCACAGCGACCAACGCACAGGCGCCGAGATTGCTCCAGCCCGGGAAGGCGGAGTCGTACATGCTGCGACGGAAGCCGCGAACGAAGACCGCCATTGGGTTCCACCTCAAAATGATTTCGACTGCTGCAGGGACTCGGCCCTGAATGATCGATTCGGTGTACACAATCGGTGTCGCGAAGAACCACACCTGTGTGAAGATCTGCCACAAGTACCCGAGGTCACGGAAGTACACATTGGCAGCGGCAAGGCCAAGTGCGAGCCCCGTTGCAAACAATGCCAGTAACGCCATCTGCAACAACACAACAGGCAACCACGGAAGGAAAATACTTCCGCCCACTAACAGCGCCACTGTCAATAGCAACATCTCGATGCTGAACTGCACAATGCCATGTAATGAGTTAGCAAACACCAACACTTCTCGGGGGAATGCCACCTTCTTTACCAACGCCGCGTTAGCCAACATGCTTTGCATGCCGGTATTGGTCACCAGTAAGAAAAAGTTCCATGGCAACAAACCACACAACAGATACAGCGCAAAAACTTTGATTCCGCTGTTACTACCCACAGGCGCTTCAGCGCGAAAGAGAACGCCAAACACGAATGAATAAATAGCCACGGTGGCCAGCGGGTTGAGCATCGACCACGACCAGCCCAACACACTCTTTCGATACTTCGTACGTAACTCGCGCAGTGTGAGATTCCATAAAAGTTCATGAGAACTGATGAGCCGTTTCACTGGTGCAACAACAGATGCCATGACTAGTTCGCTCCGTGATCTGTTGATAGTGAAGAAGATGTTGTCATGAGGTGATTCCAGATCTCAGAGAGTCGGTTCTTCATTATTGCCCCTGAGGCTGCTTCGCTGAAGCGATTGAGGATGTCGGACTGTGCTTTTCGTCCCAGTTCCGCTGCTTCTGCTTGATTTTCAAAGACATAACGCATGAATTTCGTTGCTTCATCAAGTTTGGGTTCTGCCCAGGTGGAATCTGGCGAATAGCCCTCTGCGTTATCCCCCACGGGAATACGAGTCCATGGCACGAGATAGGAGTTTGTCTCGTCCATGAAGTCGAGATTGCCGGAGTATCCCGTGGCGATCACAGGCTTGCCGTGAGACATCGCCTCGGACAACGTGAGTCCCAAACCTTCGGAGCGATGCAGCGACACATAGCAGTCAGCGATGTTCATCAGTGACGACGTCTCGATGCGAGAGAAGTACGTATCAATCACTGTGATGTCGGGATGCTGTGCAGCCGCAGCCATCAACGCATCACGCTCTGCAGGTCTCTTATCGCCGTTGATTGCTTTGATCATCAAACGTGCACCACTGCCAGCAGGAAACGCGCGAGTAAAGGCATCGATAAGGCCCAGAGGATTCTTGCGCTTCATGACACTCATGAAGTCGAAGGCGAAGAGGAACGTGAAACGATCATCAAGGCCGAAGTGTTTACGTGTGAGTGACACATCAATCGCTGGTCGCGTGACAGGAAGCGGAACATAAGAAACAGTGACATTCTTTGGGGCACTGTTGCGCAACATTTGTTCAATGAAGTGCGTGGGTGCCCACATTTCATTCACCATTGGCCATGCAGGTGCGTACCACTGTGGTGCTTGTTCTAGTTCCCAGAACCATTGGCCAATCACGTAACGATCGTTATAGAAATCTGCACCGAGACGATGTGGCGAATGCGTGAGTTGTTCCGCATTCATGGAAACCAACACCGCTTTGTGTCGAGACACATCATCGGTGGAATACGAATGGCCCATACGACTCTGCGTATCGGTGTAATTAATGGTGCTCACTGCAACATCAGCAGCTTTCAATGTCGAAACCAGAACGCGGGCTGCTTCACCCACTCCATGTTCCGCTGTAAAAAACCCAACAACATCAAGGCCGTTGAGGTCCTGTCCCACGACGGGAATTGGCGCAGCGACCGATGCAGCAGAAGTTGATCCGCCCAATGTGCGTCGTGCTGTGCGATACACACCGCCTGCAACTCCGCGGATTCCCCGTTCGCGCCACACACGCATCACCTGCGCTGGTGCGTTCAACATACGCATTAGCTGCGGCCAACACCCCGGTATTGAAAACCGGAACTCTTCCATTGCTGTGGTTTCAAAACGTTGCGACCATCAACGACAACTGCGGTGCTCAAACGTACTGCAACGTCAGATGGAGCAACCTCAGCAAACTCTGGCCATTCGGTCAACACTGCAAGTGCATCAGCACCATCGCATGCTTCCAATGCAGAATCACATCGTTGCACCCATGACAACATCTCAACACCACGTGCTGCGGGGTCGTATGCGCGAATCGTTGCACCCATTTCTTTCAACGTGTGCAAGATGGCAATTGCGGGAGAATCACGAAGGTCATCTGTATTCGCTTTGAACGTGAGACCCCATGATGCGATGGTCTTGCCCACAACGGAACCGCCGCACACTTCAACAACCTTCAATGCAATGCGTTCGTATTGTTCGTCGTTGGTTTGAATCACGCCGCGAAGCAATGCGAAGTCGTATCCATTACCTTCAGCAATCTTCACGAGAGCGCGCGTGTCCTTCGGGAAGCAACTGCCACCCCAACCCGGACCAGGGTTCAAGAACTGATCGCCGATGCGAGGGTCAAGACCTAAGCCAGCAACTACGTCGAACACATCGGCGCCCACCAGTTCACAGATGTCGGCGATGGCATTAACAAAGGTGAGCTTGGTGGCGAGGAAAGAGTTTGCGGCGTACTTCAGCGCTTCGGCGCTGGCGGCGTTCATGCGTAATACCGGCGCATCAACTGATGCATATAAAGAGGCAACTTTGTCCACTGCGGGCTCATTGTCGCCACCCACCACCACGCGTGTGGGGTGAAGGAAATCCTGCAGAGCGGTGCCTTGGCGAAGGAATTCAGGGTTTGACACCACAAAAACATCGCTGCGGCCCAGCCACCGCCCCACTTGAACACTGCTTCCCACGGGAACAGTGGATTTATTCACCACCACGGTTCCGGGGGAAAGATGCGGGCCAATCTGACGCGCCACAGCCTCTATATAAGAGAGGTCAGCGCTGCCATCGTCGCCCTGGGGTGTGGGAAGGCACAGAAAAACGACTTCGGCACCTTCGAGAGAGCCAACGACACCAGTGGTGAAGGACAATCGTCCCGCAGACACGTTTCGCGCAATCCCCTCATTCATGCCAGCCTCGGCAATGGGCGAGATTCCTGCAGTGAGACTGTTCACCTTGACGGCGTCAATGTCGGCGCCCACCACGGTGTGGCCCAATTCGGCCATCCCGACACCCGTGGACAAGCCCACATATCCGGTGCCAATCACTGCAATCTGCGTCACTTTGCCAGTCTACGAGCCAACCCGAAGCCCTTCGGGGTATGGGGTTAGGCTTCATTTCACTCATGAAGCGCCTACTCAAGCCACTGTTTACGCGCCTCGCCCGTGCCCTCGGGATATCTGACATGCAATCTCGATTAGATGATTTCGTCAAACGAGTTGAAGTGTATGAAATTGGTTCTGTATCGATGGACCAACTCGCTGCACGCAAGGCGCAAGAAGCCATTGAGAGCCGCCTTCAAACTTTTTGGGCGGAAGTGGTCGAGAGAGACGACGAATTTCAAGCTTCCATCACCGAAACCTCGCGCAAATACATTCAAAACGTCATCAACGAGATGAGATCACATTTCGAAAATGAAGTAACAAAAATCCGACGCGGAATGGACCAGGTTCGCTCTGCTTCTGACACAACCGGCCCCGTAGTTCGACCTTCAACTGAATCTCCCGTCAGTGCTTCACACTCAAGTCATATGGAAGAGGCTTTGTACGTTGCATTAGAAGACCATTTCCGCGGTGAGCCTGCCGTTATTCGTGAGCGACAGTCGCAGTACATCCCGTACATCAAGGACATCGTCACCACTGGCAAGCCACTTCTCGATCTCGGTTGTGGCCGTGGCGAGTGGTTAACGGTATTACGGGACAAAGGAATTCCTGCGCGCGGAATCGACAGCAACCGCGCATGTATCGATGACTGCAATCAACTTGGGCTGAATGTTGAACTTGCTGATCTTGTTGAATACCTCAATGCTCTTCCCGAAGGTTCCCTCGGCGCAATCACAATGTTCCAAGTGATGGAACATCTTCCATTCCCCGTCTTGCTGAACGTGCTCCGTGCAATTCTTCGTGCACTCACGCCTGGTGGCGTCTTCATTGGTGAAGTTCCAAACTCTGAAACACTGCGGGTTGCAGCAACAACGTTCTGGATTGACCCCACACATGAGCGGCCGCTTTTCCCGGGACTCCTGACTTTCCTTGCCGGTGAGATCGGTTTCACCAAAGCCGAAGGCGTGTTTTCAACACCATTGATGGAAGAGCCAGATGTTTCTTCTCTTCCGTCCGACATCCAAGAAACATTCCTTGCGATGTTCCGTCAGTTGAATGGCGCGGGCGATTTCGCCCTTATTGCAACGGCGTAGTCGTTAGACGCCGTTCGGAGAAGCGTTTCTGAGCAAGCTCGATCGTTTCTTCAAATCGCTGAAGCACAACATTCCACTCGTAGTTGTTCTTCACGTAGTCCAGACCGTTGCGGCCCATCTGATCGCCAGCCTCGCGATTGTTCAGCAAGTAATTCACGGATGCTTCAAACTCGGCGAACCCTTCATACGGAATCGCACCATTCGACCGCATCGCCTGACCGCGCAGTACTTCGCCATGGCCTTGTACAAGAGCGGGCCGGCTCTCCAGCCATGCCTCACATAAGACAATTGAGAAGCTTTCAAAATACGACGGCTGCACAAGAGCAAGTGATCCCGCTATCACGTCGCGCTTCATCTGCTCGTCCAAGAATCCTGTGACAACAACATCGTCCCGATCCGGCAACTCAATGTTTCCACCACCTGCAAGAACCAATTTCAACTTCGCCTTGTTGCGCTTCTTATAAGCATCAAAGAATCGGAGTAATTCTCCAACGCCCTTGCTTGCATCAAGTCGCCCCACGTAGACCAGATACTCGGTGTCATCAATTTCGAATTGCTGTCGGAATCGTTGTCCGTCACCACGCTGTTGATCTGTGTCAATGCCAATTCCAATGGTGGCCCCATGTGGTTGAACGCCGTACAAACGCTCCACCACTTCTTTTTCTTCGGGAGTAAAGAAAAGGAATGCATCGGGCTGTCGAAACACGGAGTTATAGATCGAAACGTATGCAGGAGGTTCGTCGTGGGCCGTTGGTTGCAAGATTGTCGGAACGCGACCTGCAACCGTAGGCAAGCCCTGCGTTGCAGTTGTGTACAAATACGTCATGAAAACAACGGCGTCAAACGTGTGTCCATGCTCTAACAACCATTCGCGCTGATCTCGCATCTGTGGACCCATGAGAGTTGTCCATCGCTGTTGTTCAAACAATGGCGCACTGCCGGGATGAGCCATGATCCAGTTGTGTAGCGGCGCAAATAATTTGTCATCACGTGGCTCCACAACTTGCAGGCGATGTACATGCACTCCATTGATGTTGTGTTCGCCTGCTTCGTATTCATCAGCCCAGTCCACATAATCATGCGCGCATGAAGTGAGCACGTGCACATCATGTCCGCGTTGTGCCAGATGTTCCGCGAAATGACGACATGCGGCTTCGGATCCACCAACAATCTTTTCGCCATAGCGCTGCACTACGTAGAGAATTCTCATACAAACAACTTCTCAATGCGTTTCACGAAATGAGAAGTTGTATCAACCGATTCAAATTCCGACACACGTGCATATCCACTTTTCACAAGTTCATGACGAAGTGAATTGTCTTCAATTACCCTCGCCACTGCGCCCGCAAGTTCTCCAACGCCGGACTCCAAAGGCACAATGATTCCAGCCTGTTTTACAGTCTCTGCCACAGCTCCTGCAGCACGAACAACTACTGGAGCACCATTAGCCATCGCTTCAAGCGGTGGAATCGCAAGGCCTTCATGTTCGCTGGTGCCCACATAAACCAAACAAGACCGATACAAAGTTGCTAACTGCTGTTCTGTTATCTCGTCTGTAAAGAGAACATGCGATTCTGGTAATCGCTGACGTAACTTTTCAAGGTCTCGTCGATACACGGGCTTTCTATTTGGCCCAGCAACTACAAGACCAACATCAAGACGCCATACAGAACGCAAAAGATGCACCATTTCAAGTGCGAGTTCTGCCCGCTTATGTTGCAGTACTTGCGAAACGAACAACACAAAACCGTTTGGAAAATGTTGTGTCAGTTCACCTAAGAAGTATGTGCTCGTAGGCACTTCATCTAATCGTCGAGGGTTGACACCCGCAGGCACTACAGAAATATCTGTATAGCCATACGTCGAAAGATCTTTTGCGTTGTATTCAGAGTCGGCGAAGCTCATCACGACTTTGTCTCGAATCAATTCGAGTTCTCTACGTCCCCAAGCTAACTGTTCTGCAAAAACTGGATCCGAATCTTCGTAATACTTCGAAGGTGTGATGTTGTGATACACGATCACAATTCGCTCGGGTCGCTGGAGTAATTCCTTTGTAACAGCTTCAAGCCCAAAACTGGAGTGATACACGAGAATGTCTTCAGGGGTACCCAGAGGCATGTCGGGGAAATGCAGAACTTCACCATTGATGGTGTGATCAGGAGCAAAGTATGAATACACCTCGGCGTCGTATTTGTCTGCCAAGGCATCACGCAGCGTCAATGCCATATTCGTAATGGCGTCTCGGCGCGATGAGCCAATGATGAGTTGATGAACCGACGGCATGGGCTGTCCGCTACTTGGACTCTTCGAGCTTCCTAATTTTTGCTTCAAGAGCTGTCACGAGAATTGTCAAGTGATCAATCACGGCAACACGATCCAACACATGCTTCGAAAGATTTTGTACAAGTCGTTGATCTGCATCTTCATGGGCTCGGCTTTGTTCAGCGAAGATTTCGAGTAGGCGAACTTTGCTTTCCTCAGAAGCACGAATCTGCGCTGCAAGTCCCATTGTGTGACGAGCAATCACACGACGCACAATGCGGTGAATGATGGACATACCGGGAATGCGGGAGTGAGCAGGAGTGAGACCCGTAATTTCGTGATTATTGTGCCGAACCTCAGCTGCTAGGCGCTCAATTTCGGCTGCACGATCGGTGATGCCGCGCTTGGTATAGGACAAAATCGTCTGAAATTCAGCTTCCAGCTCTTGTTCAAGGCCCGGTGGAAATGAACCCTCGGCTCGTTTCTTCGCAACATCATCACGAATCTCTGCAAGCACCTGTTCGATATCTACTTGCTTCAAAGACCCAACCTTGCTCAAAGACTTGCGATGCCTAACGAGAGTACCATTGGAGCCGTTGCGCAATAGGCGCATGTATAAGGACAAATCATGAGTTCACCCGCGGTTTCAGTTGAAGATGTATGGAAGTACTTTCGTCTGTACCACGACAAGAATCAGTATCTAAAGACAACCCTGTTGCAGGGTCGCCGCGCTCGCTATGAAGAGTTCTGGGCTCTCAAAGGCGTCAGTTTCGATATCCCTCATGGTTCCACCTTTGGAATCATCGGATCCAATGGCTCGGGCAAGAGCACCTTGCTGAAATGTCTCGCTGGAATCCTCACTCCCGACAAGGGGTCCATCACAAGCGATGGGCGCGTGGTTGCACTTCTTGAACTGGGAGCGGGTTTTCACCCCGACCTCTCTGGTCGCGAGAACATCTACCTCAATGGTGCAATTCTGGGAATGACCAACGCCGAGATCACACGTCGTCTCGACGACATCGTGGATTTTTCTGGTCTGGGTCAATTCATTGATACTCCGGTGAAGAACTATTCCTCGGGCATGACTGTCCGTTTGGGTTTTGCAGTCGCCACAAGTGTTGACCCCGAGATTCTCATCATCGATGAGGTTCTCGCC
This sequence comes from Acidimicrobiaceae bacterium, assembly GCA_947446815.1. Classification (GTDB taxonomy): domain Bacteria; phylum Actinomycetota; class Acidimicrobiia; order Acidimicrobiales; family Ilumatobacteraceae; genus UBA2093. The sequence continues at coordinate 139,403 of CANFGT010000002.1, read as the reverse complement.
GTCGGCGATGCTTCATTCCAGCAGCGCTGCTTTGAACGGATTGAGTCATTCCGACAAGACGGTCGCACGATCATCCTCGTTAGTCATGGACTCGCGCACGTCACTCAATTGTGTGATCAAGTTGCATGGATTGAGAAGGGCGAGCTCAAGGCTGTTGGGCCATCTCTCGAGGTTGTTTCTGACTACACGGGTACTAGCTACAACGCACAGCCAAAAGCTGAAGGTGAGATCGGCGAACGTTGGGGCTCAGGTGAAGCGGACATCACCAAGGTTGAGTTACTTGACCAAGATGGCAAAACTCGCACTGCGTATGAGAGCGGCAAACCCTTCAACATCCGTATTTCCTTTGATGCACACGTGCCGATCAAAGATGCAGTCATTGGCGTGCGCCTAACTGACCTGCATGGTCATCCCGTGTGGGGAACCAACACTCGTCGTCGAGGATTCAACATTCCTCATATTTTTGGCCCAGGAGCTATTTCCTTTGATATTCCTGAACTGCCACTTTTAGAGGGCACATATGAATTGACCGTTGCGCTCTCCGACATCAGCGAAGTACATGCGTTCGATCATTGGGAACGAAAGGTTCGCTTCAACGTTCATCAGTATCAGGGCTTTGATGAAGGAATTGTCGCGCTCGATGGTTCATGGAAACTTGTCTAGATTTTTGAAAGCCAGTTACGAATGAGAATTCCCTTTAATCGACCAACAATTGCTCCTCATCAATTGGACTATGTCAATCAAACTTTCGCTACCGGTCAACTTTCTGGAGATGGACCATTCACCAATCGTGCATCACAGATTCTCAGCGAACTACATGGTGGAAGCAAAGTTCTCCTCACCACTTCGTGCACATCAGCACTCGAACTTTCTGCTCTCTTGCTTGACTTGAAAGCTGGAGACGAAGTCATTGTTCCGTCATTCACATTTGTTTCGTCTGCAAACGCCTTCGTCATCATGGGCGCAAAAATCATTTTTGCAGAAGTTGAGAGGGATACTTTCTCCATTTCCGCACGAACAATTGAGCCCCTAATAACTTCCCGGACACGAGCGATTGTTGCGGTTAACTACGGTGGTCAACCCTCTGTCACCGATGACTTAATTGCACTCGCACTTCAACACAACGTCGCCATTGTGGAAGACAATGCTCATGGCCTCTTTGGCCACGACAATGGCACGCCTCTCGGAACTAAAGCTGCACTCAGCACTTTAAGTTTTCATGAAACTAAGAACATCACCTGTGGTGAAGGTGGAGCTCTCGTCATCAATGATCCATCGTTCATTGAACGGGCAGAGATCATTCGAGAAAAGGGAACGAACCGATCACTCTTTTTCCGCGGAATGATCGATAAGTACACGTGGGTTGACAAGGGCTCCAGTTATCTCATGTCAGACATCAATGCAGCGGTACTCACTGCACAACTTGAATTCGGCGATGAAATTCAACGCCGTCGTCGACAAGCCTTTGATCTTTATATGAGTGCATTAGGTGATTGGGCCGAAAGAAATGGCGCTACGTTGCCACATCATCTTGCGCATTCAGATAGGCCATGTCATCTTTTCCCCATATTGATGCCAAATCTTGGAACTCGTACGGCTGTGATTGATTTTGCAAGAGCAAGTGATGTGTTTCTAACGTTCCATTACGTACCGCTTCATCATTCTCCCGGCGGAACAACATTTGGGTCATTTGATGGTGACTTTGCAACGACACAAACCATCTCCGACACGCTCGTTCGACTCCCTCTCTTCTCCGATATGACATCAGATGATGCAGGTCGAGTTGCCGAAGTTCTTTCATCTTTTAGGGGATAGCGATATGGCTACACCAACAATTTCCGTCGTAATTCCGGTTTATGGTTCACCAGATAGTCTCAAAGAACTTTCTTCTCGCCTTCGCAACTCTTTAGATTCGCTAGTTGAATCATTCGAGGTCATCTTGGTCAATGATGGAAGTCCCGATAATTCGTGGGACATCATCAAGGAGATTGCTGCAGAGGACACTCGATTTATCGGCCTCAATTTGTCCCGCAATTTTGGACAGCATCCAGCTATAACGGCAGGCCTTACCGTCGCTCGTGGTGAATGGACTGTTGTGATGGATTGCGATCTTCAAGACCAACCAGAAGAGATCATCAATCTTTATAAAAAGGCACTTGAGGGTTTTGAACAAGTTGTAGCCGTGCGAAGAAATCGGCAAGACGTTCTGCTCAAGAGAATGTTCTCGAAATTATTTATGAAACTGCTTTCAAATCTCAGTGGGCAGGAGATGAACCACCAAGTTGGCAATTTTGGTATCTATCATCGAAAAGTTGTGAACGCGATTAATGCGATGCCTGAGCAAGCACGCACTTTTACCCTGCTTTCAAAGTGGGTTGGGTTCAAGAGAACTGAACTAGAAGTAGAGCACATGCCAAGAAAGTTCGGGAGAACCAGCTACAGCTTTCGTCAATTGATGTCTCTTGGACTGACTAGTGTCATCAGTTATTCCGACAAACCGCTTCGCATGACGGTCTCTATCGGTTTTGGAATTTCAGGACTGTCCTTATTAAGTGCCTTTTATCTTGTCATTCGGCATTTTTTCTGGGATATTTCTGTCATTGGTTGGACCAGTCTGATCGTGGCCATTTCCTTTATGACCGGTGTTCTCATGGCGACAATCGGAATTGTGGCCTTGTACATCGGTCGGATCTTTGAAGAAACAAAACATCGACCATTATTCGTAATCTCAGAAATCTCCGACACAAGGCAGAATTAATTATGGGATTCCTCACGACAGAAGAACTAAATTCCATTGGATTCAAGCACGTTGGTAAAAATGTTCTCATTAGCGACAAGGCATCCATATACGGTCCCGAAATGATGAGTATCGGAGATGAATCTCGCATTGATGATTTTTGTATTCTCTCAGGAGAAATCAGCATCGGACGCAATGTGCATATAGCGGCGTATAACAATCTTGCTGCAGGAAAATCAAGGATCGTTTTGCAAGACTTTGCAGGGCTCGCATTTGGATGTCACATCATTGCGCAGAGTGACGATTACTCGGGCACAACATTGACTAATCCCACCGTACCTGCCGCATATAAGTCAGAAAATTCCCAGCCCATCACAATCGGACGACATGCAATTCTTGGCACAGGTTCCATAGTGCTCCCTGGCGTGACTATTGGCGATGGTGTATCCGCAGGCGCGGCAACCGTCTTTCTTAAAGATGCAGAAGAATGGTCCATCTACGTTGGATCACCCGCTCGTCGCCTCAAGGAACGTTCGAAAGAACTACTTAAATTAGAAGCTAAATATCTCGCATCACTTGATGACGAAGCAGATTGATTTCAAAAACTATTTCTTCACCAATTTGGCTAGATAATCGCCGTATCCGCTGTTCTTGAGACGAACTGCGGCAGATTCCATTTCACTATCGGAGAGCCAACCGTGTCTCCAGGCGACTTCTTCAGGACATCCAACTTTCACACCTTGACGCTCCTCGACGATGCGCACATAGCTACTCGCATCGTGCAAAGAAGCAAAAGTGCCGGAGTCAAGCCAAGCCGTACCCTCAGGCAACACTTGCACCTTCAGAGTGCCCCGTTCCAAATATTCACTGTTGACTGAAGTGATTTCAAGTTCACCTCGCGGACTTGGTCGAACAGCTCTCGCAATCTCAATCACATCATTGTCATAGAAGTACAAACCCGGTACCGCAAAATCTGACTTTGGCAGAAGCGGCTTTTCTTCAATAGAAATCGCTGTACCTTCTGAATTGAATTCAACAACGCCATACTCACGTGGATTCGAAACCTTGTAAGCAAAAATGAGAGCGCCCGATGGCGTGCCAACAGTTTTCAATGTCTCAGCGAGCGCATATCCATGAAACAAGTTGTCGCCAAGTACCAATGCACATCCTTCGTTTCCAATAAACGATTCACCAATAAGGAAGGCTTGAGCCAACCCGTCGGGACTTGGTTGGGCTGCAAATTCAATATTGATACCGAACTGGGATCCATCTCCTAGGAGCTTGCGGAAAGGCTCAACATCAGTTGGCGTAGTAATAACGAGAATGTCGCGAATACCCGCACTCATCAAAGTAGAGATGGGATAGTAGATCAGTGGCTTGTCATACACCGGAATAAGTTGCTTGCTGACGCCCAGTGTGATGGGCCACAGTCGAGAGCCAACTCCACCAGCCAGAATAATTCCGCGCATTCTCTAATAGTATCGGACGAAGTGTTTAGGGATAATTGGTAGGCAAAATGCGCTATTTCATTACGGGTGGGGCTGGATTCATTGGCTCGCACTACGTACGCATGCTTCTTTCAGAAGTGGGCAACCGCGTTACAAAGGTGACCGTTCTCGACAAACTCACATATTCGGGGAACCCCGCAAATTTGGCTGAGTGGGAATCAGATTCACGATTCCAATTAGTGGTGGGCGATATTTGTAATGCCGATCTGGTGGCCCAACTCCTTCCAGGACATGACATAGTTGTGCACTTTGCTGCTGAATCTCATGTTGACCGATCCATTCAGTCGGCAAGTCCATTTATCATTACGAATGTTCTCGGGACACAGAACTTGTTGGAATGCGCTCGCAATGCATCAATTCCCACCTTTGTGCATGTGTCCACAGACGAGGTGTACGGCTCAATTGATACTGGAAGTTGGACTGAGTTCGAACCCCTCTTGCCAAACAGTCCATATGCAGCCTCAAAGGCAAGCAGTGACCTAGTTGCCCGATCATTTCATCGCACATATGACATGGACGTTCGAATCACTCGGTGTTCAAATAATTTCGGAACTCATCAATATCCCGAAAAAATGATTCCACTATTTGTTACAAACTTGATCGACGGGTTGAAAGTTCCACTTTATGGCGATGGAAAGAACGTGCGAGATTGGCTTCATGTAAACGATCATTGTGCTGGAATCGATTTAGTAGCGCAAGAGGGTATATCCGGCGAGATTTACAACATTGGCGGCGGGACCGAACTCACAAATGCGGAACTGACTGCCATGATTTTGCAACATTGCGATATGTCAATTGACTTCATTCAGCCAGTGACAGACAGACTTGGCCATGATCGTCGATATTCCGTTGACTGGACAAAAATAAATCGGGAATTGGGATACTCCCCCAAATACAACATTGTTGATGAGCTCCCTGAAATTATTCAGTGGTACCGCAACAATGAAAAATGGTGGCGTCCACTAAAGAGATAGACAAATAACTTTCTATCTCTCAGTAATCCATCTCTTTGCGTTTGTCTTGGTACTCGAATTCGAGGGACAAATAACAAAATCCATAGGTGTAGCAACACGAACTGGAAGCGATGTCATCAAGAGCATCAAGCGATACAGCGGCTTTATTGATACCAGTCGCGCAATCAATTTATGCCTCGCTGCAAATTCAGAGTCATTGTGTAGACGACGAATGCTTTTACTCATCGTGCCATTTCGGAATGCACAGAACATATTGTTCTTACGTGCGTTTCTCCGCACTTGCGACACATTGATGAAGTTCAGAGAATTCCACAAAGCGCTACGAGAGATCGACTTAGGAATGACGTACTTGGTGAGTCGAGGAAATATTGGAATAAGTGGCAGGCCAAAATGTGGCTCAAATGGAAATGTGTAATTCGCACAACTGTGAATCATGAGGCCGTTCTCAGATATCGAATTGTTGAGATTAGTTAATGCAGTTTCGACATCCGGTATGTGCTCCAGCACATTGTTTGATACAACGAGATCAAAATTCTCCATCGAAGTAAAATCGGCTTCTTCAGCACCAGAAGCAACATGAGAAATTGCAACACCACAACTTTTTGCAATGACTTCAGAGGCAATTTTGTTTTGTTCAAAACTGAGTCCTCCTGGTTCAAGCGCCGTGACGTCAAAACCCATCATGGCGAGACAGATACTTGCCATTCCGTAACCAGCACCCACTTCAAGAATTCGAGCATTGTTGTTTAATTCAAGATTCGTCAAGAGCGAGAGTGTTTGAAGCGATTCAGCGACGGCTGTTCTAAAGGTACCCGAAATGGATTCCTCTGATGTCTGAAGAAGATCTGCAACTTTAGAGATTTCAATCTGAGACAACATTTTTCGATGTGTGTCAAGAATAAGAGATTCCGTAATCACGCGAGTTTGACTTGTTGTCATATCTCTTACTTACGGCTTGTTCTTAACATTACGAATGTCTAGAAGAACTTCTTCTTGATCGCTGCTTTGATAGAGAATCTTCGCTCCATGTGAGAGCGCATCCGCAATCACTTTTTCTCCTCGATCTTCAAATCCTCTTCGTGTGATCTGAAGACCAACAAATTCACGAGACTTCAAGAAGTTCAATAATTTTGATCCGTTCAAAGTCGCTGCCTTCTCATGAAATGGGCTTGGCCTTGTCTTCATGTGGCCGTAACTCCATCGCAACTTTGAACCATGAACAAACGGAAATGATTGCGCATAATCTTCCATTTTCACTGTTGGTCCATTCTCGGGGAAGACAACGACTGGCAATTGGTAGACCATGCTTCCGGCTGGGAATGCTTGATCGGCGGCACGAGTAAATGCCTCTTCTCTACTCCACAACATTGAATTCAGTTGATATTGCGGAATATACGTTGTGCTCGTTTGATCGTAAATTCCTATTGTTAGTACAACGGCACATAACCCTACGTATGCAAACGGATTTCGAGCATTACGTTTCTGCCGCCATCGCTCAAAGAAAATTGCACCAAATGCAAACGCACAGAAGGCAATCAATGGCGTAATGCGAGCCCATACTCGAATTTGATTAAGACCTAAAACAAAGAAAATCGTGTTAAACGAATCCACCGCAGAGAAGAGAATTGCGACTACTACAACAACTGCAACTAATGAAACTTGCAGTTCTTGTTCGGATTTGCTTCTTGTTGAGAAAATGGAATGTGCAGCGAAAACTAGAAGTCCGGCCAAGCATACAGCTCCAATAATTCCCAACATTTCGACTGGTTCGCCAGGAATAAAGGACGGTCCGAAATGTGCAGAAATCGAACGGAAAAGACCTATGCGGTGATCAACAATCGGGCGGAAAAGATTGGCGATCTTTAACCCGTAATACTCGACGTCAGAGAAGGATCGTTGAAAGTTATAAAACCCATTTTTCATTCCATACAGAACCGTTGGCACTGCTGAAATCACAATCATCGAGAACATCCCAATGAGGTAGAGAGAAAATCTCTTTAATTGTGATTTCCATTTTTTGTTGTTCACGGCGGACAACACGAATACGACACAAAGCAGAACAAAGGAAAATATCGCGTAGTAGATACCTGTGCCTCCCGCAAGCGCTCCGAGTACGAGAAGAAAAAGTACCCGACGTCGACGAGTTAATTCAGCACGGGGCTGAATGATTTCCAAAGCAGCAAACAAAATAAGTGGAAGAACAAAATAGTTGCTCAACATCAGGTGTTGAACATTCTTCATGAAGTGATATGGAAGAAACGCAAAAAGAAGAGAAATCACGATTGACAGATTGCGTCCAATGCCCAGTCTCCGCGCGGTCACATTTGCAGAAATTGCTGCAAAGAAGAAAGTGCTGAAATAGAAAAGCGTTTCTGTTAATCCAACGTTCTTTGTGACGAGCGCTAAGACTTGTAGAAATCCATAGTTCAAGAAGTCGCCGACCGGAGGAAAGTCATAAAGAGTTTGTCCAGTCGGTGCTCCCAGACTGTGATTGACATAGAGCGAATGTCCTCGAGACATGTTGCTGATGATTGACAGGTAGAAACTGTTGTCGCCACCCATGGAAAGCGGGACAGACGGAGACCAGTGCCACAGTTGCAAAACAATGACAAGAAGTCCAAGAACAATTGCGCTGAGAACCACATTTGAGATCAGCAAGTCAGATTTCAATATCTGAAGTGGCCATTTGCGCATTGCTTTTTGCATATTTTCCAATTTTCTCACATCTGAACTAACTAAAAGTGCCCAGCAGGAAAAGGCTGAAGGAGGTATGTGGTGCGCGAGGGGGGACTTGAACCCCCACGTCCTTACGAACACTGGCACCTGAAGCCAGCGCGTCTGCCATTTCGCCACTCGCGCGAGTAGAAAACTCAGGTTATCAACCGGCCCAAGACACCCCAACGCGCGCTATTCGCACGGTTACTGTTGATTCAATGATTCGTCGCATTGCCAGATCTGTTGTTCTCAATACACCGCTTGAGAAGCCGGCTCGCGCCGTGCTTCGCACAGTTCGTGGCACTCAAGTAACCGCGCAAGCATTACTTCCTCATCCTCCAACATTTCGCTCGTTTGAACTCCCTACGGGTCTCACTGAAGAAAAGTTGATGCAAGCTTTTACCGGCATCACCATTGATGACAGCAAGCCAGGAGACCTCGACGGTTATGCGTTGGACGCGTTTTATCGATGCATCCATTCATGGCAACTGGTCCAAAATGAAACTGGTCGTTGTCTGGAGCTTGGTTCTAACCCCTATTTCATTACCTATTTGTTGCGTGAACATACGAACCTTGAACTCTCGCTCGCGAATTATTTCGGTGGTGAAGAAGGAAAGCGCACTCAGGTATTTACTTGGGATGACGGCAGCGGTCGTCAGAGTGCCAACTTGGACTTTGATCATTTCAATCTTGAGGAGTCACGTTTTCCTTACGACGATGCTTCCTTCGAAGTAGTGGTGTTCTGCGAAATCATTGAACATCTCCTCATGAATCCGGTGCACACCCTGAAGGAAATTCGACGCGTGTTGAAGCCCGATGGCCTTCTTGTTGTCACAACTCCGAACGTTGCCCGCATGAACAACGTCCTCGCAATGGCCGATGGACTCAGTATTTACGACCCATATTCCGGTTTTGGTCCCTATGGCCGTCACAATCGCGAATTCACGATGCATGAACTTGTGCAACTCTTGAAGTTCACTGGTTTTGAGCCTGAGACCACGTTTACTGCCGATGCACATCACGTTGATTACTCAGGACACCCTCGTTTCCAAGATGCAATCCGAATGGTCGACTGGCGCCGCAATGATCTCGGTCAATATCTCTTCGCTGCTGTTCGTGCAACGAAGGCGCCGGAGCATGGGCTTCCTGCAACCCTCTTCCGTAGTTACCCCGAGGGCGAAATCAACACCGCTTGGTAATACGTCTCTATTGGGTTGATTGCCCCCAGCCCCACAGGCCCCGCAAGTAGCCTGTCCCCATGGCAAAAGGCACCGTGGAACGGTCAATGGAGAACCTCTTTGATGGCCTCTTTTCCCGTGCCTTCAAGTCCGGGGTCAAGCCCCTGCAATTGGGTCGCAAATTGCTCCAAATCGTCGATTCTGAGCGAGATGTCGATGCCCAGGGCCGTCGCGTGGTGCCCAACAGCTATCTCATCCAGCTCAGCCCCGAAGACCGCGAAGGCTTTGCCGACGTTGAGCCCACCTTGCTGCAGGAACTCACCGTCGCCCTGCGCGAATACATCTCTCAAGAGGGCTACCACGTGGAAGGCAAGGCTCGCGTGGCCTTGCGCACCAACCCCGACCTTCGCCGTGGGAAGTTCGACATTGACTCTCGCAACATCACCCCCGAAGCCCCGCCTGCTGCAGCAACCGAAACTCCGGCTCCCCTTCTCACCGCAGTTTCTTCGGCGTTCGACCGCCCGCCAGCAGTACTCAGCCTTCCGAATGGTCAGCGCATCGAATTGCACGAAGGCCATTACATCTTGGGTCGTCACTTAGAGAACGACATTGTGCTCAACGACACCAACGTCAGCCGCAAGCACTCAGAGTTTGTATGCGCAGCCGGTGAAGTTGTGGTGCGCGATCTTGGTTCCACCAACGGCACAAAGGTGAACGGCGTGCTGATTACCGGTGAGCAACTTCTGCAACATGGCGACGTGATCAACTTCGGCACGGCCCAGGTGCGGTTCGAGGCGTCGTAGCCCGAACATGACAGATCAACTTCTCACAGCACTGAAGATTCTTCTTCTTGCTTTCATCTATCTCTTTTTTGGTCGCGTGTTATGGGCCGTGTGGAGCGAAGTGCGCACCCCAGTTGCTACAGAACCAGGCCTAGGAAAGCGCCGCAAGAAAAAATCCGCGCCCAAAGGTGCATCGGTCTTCGTGGTGATTGAACCAAAGCAGCATCGTGGTCGCACCTACACGTTGTCGAATGCACTCACCATCGGTCGCCTAGATGACAACGACATCATCATCGATGACGACAACTTTATTTCGTCACACCACGCACGTATTGAAATTCGACCTGAAGGTGCGTGGGTAGTTGACTTGCAATCCACTAACGGCAGCTTCGTCAACGGCCAACGTCTTAGTGGCGAACGTTCCGTGCGAAAAGGCGACAGAATTCAAGTGGGCTCAACGGTGTTGGAGATGCGTTCATGAAACTCAGATGGGGCGCCACCACAGATGTCGGAATGGTGCGACAACAAAACGAAGACAGCTTCCACGCTGAAGAGAACTTGTACATCGTTGCCGATGGCATGGGCGGACATAACGCCGGCGAAGTCGCGAGCGCTTTAGCTGTCTCAACAGTTCGCAGTGGTGCACGCATGGGTATCCGCACGCCAGATCAATTCCGCGAACTCGTACAGCAAGCAAATACTGCTATCTACACAGCAAGTCTTGACGACAGCACGCAAAGCGGCATGGGTACCACTCTCACTGCCGCAGCGGTTGTGCCTGGCGAAGAGCCACGCATTCTTATTGCAAACGTTGGCGATTCGCGCACATATCTCTTCCGTAGTGCGGCACTCACGCGTTTGTCGGTTGACCACAGTTACGTGCAAGAACTCGTGAACGAAGGCATCATCACGCCGGAGGAAGCACGTGTGCATCCTCGTCGCAACATCGTGACTCGCGCAATGGGTATTGACCGCAATGTGCAAGTAGATGTATTCAGTCACCTTGTTCGCACAGGTGATCGCTTGGTGTTGTGTAGCGATGGCCTTGTTGACGAAGTTACTGACATCGAAATCGCGCGCATTCTCACGGAACACTCCGACCCTCAAGAGACTGCAGAAGCTTTAGTTCTCGTTGCCAATACCAATGGTGGACGCGATAACACCACGGTGATTGTTCTTGACATTCTTGACGACATCAGCGCACCTATCGTTCTTGATGAACCCGACGAGACGCAGCAGATGCCTGTTGTCATTGAAACTCCAGCGCCACAGCCGGCGACGAACAAGAAGGGTCGTTTCGGTGTTGCATTGTTCTGGTCTGCCCTTGTCGCAATAGTTCTCGGCGTCTTCACTGTTGTCGGCGTGTATGCACGCAGCGGATACTTCATTGGATTCAATGATCAAGACAACGTGGTCGTCTATCGCGGTCGGCCTGGTGGCATGTTGTGGTTCCAACCCACGGTCGACACGCAAACCTCGTTGAGCAGTAAAGACTTACCCGAATATGTACGACGAGAAGTGGAAACAAATCGCGAATTCACATCATCGGGTCAAGCCGCGAAATATTTGATGTTGGACCAAATGCCAATTGTCGATGTATCGACCACCACCACTTCCACCACCGTCGCGAAGTAGGAATATGTCCGAGGGATCCGTCGCTCGCTCCCGCAGGAGAACAGAACTGGGTCTGGTCGCATTGTCGGGCATCATCACTGCGGCGGCATACGTTCTTGCCTCGCTCGGCAAACACTCCACCATGCCCGCGCGCATGGTGCCATTCATGCTGTTTGTACTGGGTTTATTGGCCTGTGGTCATGTTGTTGTGCGACTCACAGCCAAGGGTGCGGACCCAATGTTTCTGCCCATGGCAGCGTTCGTTCACGGCCTTGGCTTTGTGATGATTGCACGACTCAACGACCGTTGGGCCGGCTTGCAAGCAACGTGGAGCCTCGTCGGCTTGCTTGCCTTCGCTGCCACTCTCATCGTCATCGAACGCACGGGCGACCTTCGCCGTTACCAATTCACTTCACTTGCGGCTGGTTTGGTGTTGTTGCTCCTGCCACTGATTCCTGGTGTGGGTTTCACCAGTGGCGGCGCACGCATCTGGGTCAGTATCGGTCCTATCAACTTCCAGCCTGGCGAGTTCGCAAAGATTCTTTTGGCAATTTTCTTTGCGGGCTATCTCGCTGAGCGTCGTGACCTCATCGTGGATGGCCACATTCGTTTCCTTGGTGTCACACTTCCTGAATTACGTCATCTCGCTCCCATCCTCGTTGCATGGGCCGTATCGGTTGTGGTGATGGTGGGCGAAAAAGATCTCGGCTCGTCACTTCTCTTTTTCACATTGTTTGTGGTGATGCTGTGGGTAGCAACCGAGCGCACAAGTTTCCTCGTGATGGGCGGCGGACTCTTTGCTGCCGGAGCATTCATTGCGTATCAAATGTTTTCTCACGTACGCACACGTGTTGATATCTGGCTAAACCCGTGGGCGCAAGAAAGTGGCCGCGGCTATCAACCGATTCAGGCGTTGTACGGCATGGCCCATGGTGGCCTCACCGGCACAGGTTTAGGCATGGGCTCGCCTGATCTCATTCCTGCAGCGCACAACGACTTCATCTTTGCTGCGCTCGGCGAAGAGATGGGTCTGATTGGTGTGGCCACAGTTCTCGCCGCATATGCATTGCTCGTCGGCGCCGGCATGCGCACTGCATTGCGCGCACAGCGAGATTTTGAAAAGTTGCTCGCCGTTGGTCTCACCACAATTTCTGCGGTGCAAACATTCATCATTGTTGGTGGCGTGTTGCGCGTCGTGCCACTCACTGGTGTCACGCTTCCATTCATGAGCTACGGCGGCTCTTCGCTTGTCGCCAACTACGTATTGCTTGCCATTCTCATTCGCATTAGTGATTCCACCGCACGCAGCCTGCATGAAGTGCCCGACAGTGCGAGCATCGCTGAACGTTTTGCAACGTGGCGTCTGCAACGTGCTGCACGTATGAGCGAGGCCACGCAATGAACCAGCGCATTCGCCATCTCACTGTTGTGCTCATGGCATTGTTTGGCATTCTCTTTGCACAACTCACCACCTGGCAAGTGGTGAAACAGAAAGAGTTAAAAAACAAACCCGGCAACATGCACGCGCTGTATAGCCAGTTCGATAAGGCGCGCGGCACCATCGTTACTGCCGACGGCAAAGTAATTGCCGACAGCATCAAGCTTCCTGCCAGCAGTAATTCACAGTTTGATTATCAGCGTGAGTACCCATACGGAGACCTCTACGCCAATATCACTGGCTACTACTCATGGGGTTATGGGCGCACGCAACTAGAACGTATGCAAAACGATGTCCTTGCAGGAAAGACAACGCAGCAGCAGTTAGAAGCAACAGGCGATTTGTTTTCCACTGGCGATGTCACCGGCAGTGTGAATCTCACGATTGATAGTCGCATTCAGGCAGCAGCCGAGAAAGCTCTCGGCAACAAAGAAGGCTCTGTTGTTGTGGTGAATCCAACAACAGGCGCCGTGTTGGCCATGTATTCAAATCCGTCGTTTGACCCAAACCTTCTCGTGAGCCACGACAGCAATGTGGTGAGCGAAGCTGCGACCGCATTGCAGAACGATTCGCGCAAGCCACTACTCGCCAACGCATATCAAGAGCGTTACATGCCCGGTTCCACGATGAAAGTTGTGACCACCACGATCGGTCTTGAAACCGGATTCCTCACCCTCGATCGCATTTTCAAAAATTCGCGCTCGTGGACTCCACCTAACACCACAAAGCCGATTCGTAATTACGGCAAAAAAGTATGTGGTGGTGACTTGGCCGAAGTGTTCCGCCGTAGTTGCAATATTCCTTTTGCCCAAACCGCTGTCGAGGTTGGTCCCGACCTCATGGTGAATGGTGTGAACCGTTTCGGGTTCGATGAGCGTGTGCCCTTCGATCTTCCGGGCGCTGCCGCCAGCACCTTTGGTGGCACCGCAAAAGATTTCGCCGACTCACTCGCTCTTCTCGCCATTCACGGCTTCGGCCAAGGCCAAGTGCAGATCACTCCTCTTCATATGGCACTGATTGCCAGCAGCGTTGCCAATGGCGGACGCATGATGGCCCCGTTCGTGGTGCAAGAGACCCGCACACATTCCGGCGCACCCATCAAGACAACGTCGCCACAGCTCTGGAAGACCACCATGGCGCCGACAACGGCTGCCACCCTCACGCAACTCATGATTGGCGTTGCCACCAACGGAACTGCGTCTTGTTGCATTGCATTAAAGAACGGAATCTCTGTTGCCGTGAAGACGGGTACGGCCCAGTTGAACCCAGAGGGCCAGCGCCAACGTTCACACGCATGGATTATGGGCTTTGCTCCTGCCGAAGCGCCCAAAGTGGCGATCTCGGTCTTCATCAAGGGCGTGAATGATGATGTGAGTGCCAGCACCGGTGGTCATCTGGCTGGTCCCATTGCCAAGCAAATCCTTGACGTCGCCCTTCCACTGCTGCCATAGCTGCCCCTAGTCCTATTGGCGTCAGGGGTAGCCTCTAAAGAGCCTTATGTCGAACCAGAACCCCACGGTCATTAACGATCGCTATGAACTCGGTCCCCGCATCGGCCGTGGCGGCATGGCAGATGTCTTCCTGGCTCGCGACCTCCTCCTCGACCGCGAGGTCGCTCTCAAGGTTCTCTTCCCCGAGCACGCCATCGACCCCAACTTCGTCGAGCGTTTCCGCCGCGAGGCCCAATCAGTTGCAGGACTGAACCACCCCAACATCGTGGCGGTGTACGACTGGGGCCAAACCGGCAATACCTATTTCATGGCAATGGAATACGTGAAGGGCAAAACTTTGGCCGCCGTGTTGCGCCAGCAGACTCGTTTTTCTTCTCGTAACGCCGCCATGGTGGCTGGTCACATCGCAGGCGCTCTTGCTTACGCACACCGCAAAAACGTGGTGCACCGCGACATCAAGCCCGCAAATATTCTCATGGGCGACAACGGCGATGTAAAGGTTGCCGACTTCGGTATCGCGCGCGCACTTGATGCAGGTCATGACGCAGGCCTCACACAAGACGGCGCCGTCATGGGCACCGCAACATATTTCTCTCCCGAGCAAGCAAAGGGCGAAGGCCTCGACCTTCGATCCGACCTGTATTCATTGGGCGTTGTGCTCTATGAATTGCTCACCGGTCGCGCACCATTCATTGGTGAATCAGCACTTGCTACCGCATACAAGCAAGTCAATGAACTGCCGCCAAGCATTCGTTCCCTTGTTGCCGATGTGCCAACACCGTTGGAAGCCATCGTTGCAAAGTGCATGACAAAGAATGCCGAGATGCGTTACGCAAGTGCAGATCAGCTACGCGATGACCTTCGACGTTTTGTTAGTGGCGAACCAACGTTGGCAATGGATGAAGTGCGTGCACGTCAGGGCAAAGCACCACTTGCTGCAAGCGATCTTGAACAAGCCACCACGATGATGGCGCCTGTTGGTAACGATGCGACCGACACCGCAGCAATGCCCATCACGCCACAGACAACAGTGATGCCCACCACCATGGCGCCTGTTGAAGAACTTCCTGACTACGAAGACGACGCACCCAGCAAGCGCGGCTACATCATTGGCGCCGTTGCCGCGGGCCTTGTAATCATTGGTGGCATCATCTTTCTCATCACCAGCATGGGTGGCAGTAGCGGCCTCACGGTTCCCAATGTGGCCGGGCAGTCGTGCGATGTCGCGAAGACAACGTTGGAAGCTGCGAAGTTCACTGTCACGGTGAGCCCTGCTGAAACTGTGTGTGATGCGACGCGTGTCGTGCAGAGCCAATCCCCTGCTGCAGGCGATACTGCAAAGCAGGGCGAGGCTGTCACACTTGTCTTCCCAGCAGTCACTGTTGAAGTACCACCTGTCGTTGGTATTTCAGAAGAAGCAGCGCGTGCAGCAATTGAAGGTGCTGGTTTCATTTTTGCCAAGGGTCCCGACGTCATCGACAAGACCTACGCCATTGGAACCGTTGCAATGCAAACACCAGCAGGTCGCACACAAATTGCCAAGGGCGAAACCATCACGGTGAATCTCTCTGGCGGCAATGGTCAACTTGCAGTTCCCACTGTTGTTGTTGGTCAAACAACTGCAACAGCACAAGCCTTCCTGCAAGCAGACCCGTACAAGTTCGTCGTCACCATTGTTGAAGAAGCAAACGCAACGGTTGCTAAGGGAATCGTTGTTCGTGCAGATCCTGTTGTGGGTCAACTTCTCGACAAGGGCGCTGCCATCACGCTGTATGTGTCATCTGGTCCGCAGCCAGTAGCAATGCCCTCAGTAAAGGGTCTCGCCGAGGCGGATGCTCTAGCAAAACTCACCGCATTAGGTCTTGGCGCTTCCATTGACTACGCAGATCTTGCAGCAGGAAATGCAAGCATTGGCAAAGTAATTAGCCAAGGCACTGCAGTTGGCACCATGGTCACCCCGGGAACAAAGATTGTTCTTACCGTTGGCCGCGGTGCAGCCCCGCCCGGCTGACCTTTCGCGTTATGCGCAGCGGTTCAAGAAGTTGCGTAACAAGTCGTGACCTGCAGCAGTGAGAATGCTCTCGGGGTGAAACTGCACACCTTCAACATCAACATCGCGATGACGAACACCCATCACAATGCCATCGCTTGTTTCTGCAGTAATTAGTAACTCCGCAGGCATTGTTGTTTTCTCAATCACGAGTGAGTGATAGCGGGTTGCTTCGAGTGGCGAAGGCAAGCCTTCAAACACGCCTGTGTTGTTATGGGTCATGAATGAGGTCTTGCCGTGCATCAGTTGTGGCGCACGAACAACATCACCGCCATACACGTGACCAATAGCTTGATGCCCGAGGCACACACCGAACACCGGCGTGTTGCCCGCGAACGCACGAATCGCATCACAAATGATTCCGGCATCCTCAGGGCGACCAGGGCCAGGCGACAACAAGACGCCATCAGGCTTCAATGCAATGGCTTCGTCCACGGTCAACTGGTCGTTACGTACCACGATGGGTTCGGCACCCAGTTCACCCAAATACTGGACGATGTTGTAGACGAAACTGTCATAGCTATCGATCACGAGTACCCGGGCCATCTCTCTAGCCTGCCGTGTTTGCGACCATTTCGTGAAACCAATTGGGTGCTGGCGTTCTACACTCGTTGTCGTGGCTACAAAGAAGAAGCAGGGCGGTCGCGTCACCCCAAAGGGCGGACACACCAATCCCACCAACATGCACGGAACCAATAACGAAAATGTCGGCGCCAGCAGCCGCTACACCCCGCCAGTGCCTGAGTACATGAAGCAAAGCCCTCAATGGGTGCTCTACCTAATGTTCGCTCTTCTTGGCGTGGGTTTCCTCATCATCTTCTTCTACTACTTGGGTTTTGTTCCCGGTGGCCGTAGCAACTGGTACCTCGCCGTGGGTCTCACATCGCTTTTGGGTGGCTTGTACACAGCCACCAAGTACCACTAGTCGCCTCGCAACCCCTTGCGAGGTGGGCGCTAGCAGAGTTACACGCCTGTTGTTTCCAACATGCTTATCCACAACCTGTGGATGAAAAAACAGC
Source organism: Acidimicrobiaceae bacterium (assembly GCA_947446815.1). Classification (GTDB taxonomy): domain Bacteria; phylum Actinomycetota; class Acidimicrobiia; order Acidimicrobiales; family Ilumatobacteraceae; genus UBA2093. Next base: position 121,937 of record CANFGT010000002.1, on the reverse strand, counting down.
CCTATTCGAAGACAGGCGCAACCAGGTCCATATCTTCCAAGCAGTGCTTGGGCGGTGGTGGATCTTCGTCCGGAGCCATCACCATGCGCAGTTCCACACCACACACACTGCATCGATAGCGCACGTTGATTTTGCGCATCTCTCCCGTGGGTGGCGGCTCAGGCATCATCGATGTCATTGACTTCAACATGCCGAAGCCAAACTTCCACACGAGGCGCATCAACAACAGCCCGACGACAACCCAAATAATGGTGCTTGCTTCAGGCGTAGAGATGCTCAACATGATCAGAGTCTGAACGAATCAGCCGAGGCGTTCGATGATGGTGGCATTGGCCATGCCGCCACCTTCACACATTGTCTGCAAGCCGTAACGGCCGCCAGTGCGCTCAAGTTCATGCAACAACGTTGTCATCAAGCGTGTGCCCGATGCGCCAAGTGGGTGGCCCAATGCAATAGCGCCACCGTTTGGATTCACCTTTGACATGTCGGGATGCATTTCTTTTTCCCATGCAAGAACAACAGAAGCAAATGCTTCGTTGATCTCTGTGATATCCATATCGCCCATCGTGAGACCGGCTTTTGCCAATGCCTTCTGTGTTGCAGGAATCGGTGCGGTGAGCATGAGTTGAGGGTTGTCACCAGCAAGACCGAAGTTCACGAAACGTGCACGTGGTGTCAGACCAAGTGCACGACACTTCTCTTCGCTCATGATGAGCATTGCGGATGCACCGTCGGTGATTTGACTGGAGTTACCAGCGGTCACGCGGCCACCATCTTCTTCGCTGCGGAATGCAGGCTTGAGCTGCTGCAACTTCTCGAACGGAGATTCACGAATTCCCTCATCAGTTGTCATGAGCTTTCCTTCAGCATCATTGACGGCAAGAATTTCGCGTTCGAAGCGACCTTCTGCTGTTGCTTGTGCTGCAAGAGCCTGTGAGCGTGCACCAAAACGGTCCATGTCTTCACGTGTAATGCCCCACTTGTCGGCGATCATTTCTGCGCTCACGCCCTGAGGAACAAGGCCGCCTTCTGGTGCATAACGAGCCGATACTTCTGGTCCGAACGGGAAGCCGTACTTACCATCTGCGATAGCTGAACCCATTGGTACGCGAGTCATCACTTCAACACCAGCTGCAATGACGACGTCGTATGCACCGGCCATGACGCCCTGTGCTGCGAAGTGTGCAGCCTGCTGGCTGGAGCCGCACTGGCGGTCGATGGTTGTACCAGGAATGGTGTCGGGGAGACCAGCAGCGAGAACTGCGTTGCGACCAACGTTGAGGCTTTGCTCGCCCACTTGCATCACGCAGCCCATAATGACGTCTTCGATCAGTGTGGGGTCAATGCCATTGCGCTCTACAAGAGCTTTCAATGTGTAACCAGCGAGATCGACCGGGTGCCAATCCTTCAAGCGACCGTTGCGCTTACCGAGTGGTGTGCGAAGTGCGTCGACGATGACTGCGTTTTGCATTGTGGTCCCCTTTGGTTCCGTGACTGGCACAAAGTCTGCCTTGTTTGGCACCGCCAACCAAAGTCGAAGGAATCTGCGCTAGTCCGCTTCCAAAACCTTTGAAAACACACGGTTCAGCGCCACAACATCAGTATCCGTCAGGGTGTTGGAAAAAACACGACGAACAATTCGGTAGTAGGTAAGGCTCGCCTCTTTCCAAGAGTCGTGTCCTTTCGGCGTGAGCACAATCAGAATGGCGCGACCATCATCAAGGATGGACTTTTCGCGCACGATGAACTTCTTCTCTTCCAGCTTGTCTAATTGGCGTGACAAGCTTGATGGGTTCGCCATCACACGTTCTGCAAGATCATTGAAGCGAAGCGAATCGTCGGTGCTTGTTGCTAGTGCATCAAGAATTTCGAACCACGGACGCTGCAGATCATTTTCTTCTTCTAATGCGCGCGACAGCATTTTGTCGAGCGCTGCATGCGCAGTGAGAAACGCACGCCATACGCCTAAACGTTCTGCATCGGGAAGAGCCATGGCGTGTTATGCAGCCGGAGGTGGTGGTGCAGTGACCCGTGCGAAATGTGCAAGCGCATCTTCGCGCAATGTATGTGTGGACAACAATGTACGACTGGGCATCACCAACTTGGGTTGTGACACCCCAAGCACTGCAGTTAAACGATCATTCACGCTGTAGATACTGCACCATTTGCCATCAGCGGGGTTGCCGGCAACAACATCAACACGCGCGTTGCTGCTTGGCCTACCTAGGCACTGGATACGCGCATCAAACTGGTCGCTCCAGAAGAAAGGCACTGCTTCGTACGGTGCTTGCTCTGTTCCGTTGAGTGCAGCCAGCAGATTCGTCGCTGCCACTGCACCTTGTTCTGCTGCGTTTGTCCAATGCTCGACTCGCATGTCGGCTTCAACGTCGGCGAACAATCCATTCGGCCAGCGCAAAACATCTCCCGCGACAAACACGGTCTGTGGTCCGGCATTCAGATTCGCGTTACACACCACGCCATCGCGCAAGGTGAGACCAGAACCTTCTAGCCATGTTGTTGCCGGCGAAACACCAATACCCACGATGACAACATCAGCCGGAATGGTCTCGCCATTCGTCAGCGTGACGCCAGTGACTGTTGCGTCGCCATCAATGCTGGCTACTTGCACGCCGCATCGCACGTTGACACCATTGCGTTCATGCACCGCACCAATGGCAGCACCCATCTCTGCGCCGATGGCCCGGATCAACGGTGCTTCTAAGCCTTCCAACACGGTGATGTCTGCGCCGCGCTTTTTCGCAGTTGCTGCTGCTTCTAAACCGATGAATCCTGCACCGATGACGACCACGCGAGTGCCCTCAGTGATCTCATTGCGCAATGCGGTTGCGTCATCAAGAGTGCGCAAAGTATGAACACCCTTGATGTTGGGTTGATTCGGAAGACGGCGTACGTCGCCACCCGTTGCGATGATGAGACCGTCGTAAGCAATAGTGGCGCCATCAGCCAATGTGACGCTCTGTGCAGTGGTGTCCAACGAGGTTGCAGCAACACCCAGTTTCCAGGTGAGGTGTAACTCTTCCAACACTTCGGGCTTGCGCAATGCCACGCGTTCCTCGTCCCAATCGCCAGCGAGATAGTTCTTCGACAATGGCGGTCGGTCATATGGCATGTGCGTTTCTGCACCCACCATTGTGATGGTGCCCGTGAATCCACCAGAGCGCAGTGTCTCTGCTGCACGAGTTCCGGCCAATGAGGCTCCGACAATGACGATGTTCTGCACGAAGACAGATTAGGTCTGCGAACCAGAACGAACACTTTTCTCATCGGCACAAATTTCCGGCGTGACCGCTATTCGGACACATGTCCGCACATAAGATTTCAGCATTCTCCACTGTTAGGAATCCCATGGCATCTCCATCGCATCTCATCCCCAGCACCCACACGGGCAGCCTCCCGCGCCCTGATGACCTCATTCAGTTGATGTGGGCCATGGGTGACGGAATCCCTGTCGACAAGATGGCGCTTGATGAGCGTGTGTCAAAAGCAATTGTTGAAATTGTCGAGAAGCAAGTGAAGGCCGGCGTCACCATCATTAATGACGGCGAGATGTCGAAGCCTTCTTACGCCACCTATGTGAAAGATCGCTTGTCGGGCTTTGCTGGCGAATCAATTCAAAATTATTTCTTTGATGACTTGGTGGACTTCCCTCGCAGTGCCGAAGCAGTTGCAGGAAACCCGGGCCGTCGTAAGCGTTCTGCGCCAGCATGCACCAGCACGATCGAAGTGATTGACAAGACGGCCGCCGTGAAGGACATGACGGAGCTGTCTGCAGCTGCAAAAAACCTTGGGCACAAGGACATCTTCACCAGCGCTGCATCCCCTGGTGTCGTTTCTCTGTTCTTCGGCAACGAGTTCTACAAGACACGCGAGGAATATGTCTTTGCCATTGCCGAGGCCATGCGATTTGAATATGAAGCAATTGCCGCTGCTGGCGCAGTTGTTCAAGTGGATTGTCCCGACCTCGCAATGGGCCGCCACTCCGCCTATGCAGAACTGTCGCTTGAAGATTTCCGAAGCACAATTCGCACCAATATCGAAGCGTTGAACTATGCAGTGCGCAATATTCCTGCAGAGCAACTTCGTATGCATTTGTGCTGGGGCAACTACCCCGGTCCTCACCACCACGACGTTCCTATCCAGGACATCATCGACATCGTGTGGACAGCAAAGCCACAAACAGTGTTATTTGAAGGCGCAAACCCACGTCACTCACATGAGTGGAGCGTGTTGAAGGAACTCGGCGTTCCTGCTGACAAGTTCATTTGTCCTGGCGTCATTGAACCCCAGTCGAACTACATCGAACATCCAGAACTAATTGCACAGCGATTGGGACAGTGGGCAGAGGTCGTTTCACCAGATCGTCTGTTGGCAGGCGTCGACTGTGGTTTCTCCGTGCACGTGGGCACCACAACAATTGACCCAGATGTTGTTTTCGCAAAACTTGCAGCGCTCTCACAGGGCTGCGAGATTGCTTCACAGCGTCTCTTCGCCTAACTGCATTTCACCTCGAACAGCAAAGAGCCCGGTCCTTTCGGACCGGGCTCTTCGTTTAGTTCTTTATCGCTTATGCGATGTGACTAGTTGTTTTCCTTTGGCTGGTACAGAAGACCAATCACTGCACCGTAAATGAGGTGCCAGAGGAGGACGCCTGCTGGAAGCTTCCAGCCGTTTGGCGTATCGAAGGAGAAGAGGCCGTAGCCCTGCTTCGGTGCGTATGCGTATGGAACAAGGAATCCGATGCTGATGATCGTCATGATGACGCCATAGATAAGGCCCTTAACGACATGGTTTGCCACGGGGATCGCCTTATGTGCGATCACGCCGAACAAGATGCAGAACACAATGCCATTGACGAAGTGCATGGACTGACCAGTGAAGTACTGGCTGATTGGGTTGCCCCAAGATGCACCCTTGTCACCAGCAGCTCCAGCAATCAGCGCGCCGTTGTAGGCAGGCCATGGAAGCTGTGGAAGGCCAATTGCGTTAAAGCAGTAGCCGAAGTAGGTGCCGAGTTGGGTCGCGATGACACCAATGAGGGCGAGGCCGCCCACTGGATGCTCTTCAACCCATTTGTGCCAACGCTGAGAAGCGCTCGGTGCAAGTGAATTTGCCATTTTGTTTTCCCCCAGGAGGTGAAGTGCGGGCTATTTGCCCGACTAGCGGACAAATTACCAACAGGCGGTCACCAGAGGGTGGATTTCCTGTGTCCCGAGACACATGACGGTGCGTTTCTCCATGAAACCCTTATGGGGCTTGAGATTGCGAGTTTTGCCCTATTGGGGGGGCTGATAGTCGATGTTGCGGTCGACGTTCATATAGATGTCAATACCGACGGGATGCGTCTGCTCTTCCACGATGTGACCGAGCAAGCCAGCACAGCGAGCCAGGAGTGCAACACCACGCATTGCGCCCAAAGGCAAGCCGAGATCTGCCAGCACAGCACCACAAACACCGGCGCCATTGAGAGGCAAGTGCTTGCCGAGAACGTCGGAGTGCGAGCGTCCGATGGCTTCGAACAGAGCAAGGTGCGGACCGAAGGTGCCGTTCTCGCGAGCCAAGGACATCAATACTGGCGTACGAGGATCGCCCTGCTTATGCACAGGATGACCAAGACCAGGAACAAACTTGCCTTGTTCTTTTTGCAGGCGAACTGTTTCGCGCGCCACGTCATCCCATTGCGCTGAAGAACGCTCTTGAACTCCAACACGTTGCAGTTCTGCGTTTAAAAACAATGCGCAGTCTTCGGTGACTCCAAGAAAGCGTGAGCCACCACCAAGAAGGCCCGCAGCAAGCGCTCCTTGCAATGAGTCCGGAGCGCTCGCGTATGTCAATCGTGCAGCGATTGCGGTGGGAGTGAAGCCATGATCAGCCAATGCTGCAAGCACTGCTTCGAACATCACCAGTTGCCCTTTAGACGGGCGTTGCTTAGCGATGAGGTAATACGCAAGTTCGCCAAAGGAAATCTTGCCAAGCAATTCCGATGCTAAGTCGTGACCTAACAACGTGATGCTGTCAGCATCGGATGTTCCGAGACCTGTGCGATATGTGGGTTGTTCTGTTGCCATGATTAATCCAGTCCTTTCAACCAGTCACGAATTTCGTCCGAGTGCTCACCAAGTTGTGGTGGTGGCAATCGATACTCAAGTTCTCCGTCGCTGAAAGTGATCGGGTTGCGCACCAACGTCACTTCGCGATCTCCTTCACCCACATTCACACGTGGACGAAGTCCAAGTTTTTCTGCAAGTTCAACGCCGTCACCGATGGAGTTAATGGGTCCGCACGGAACGCCGACCTTATTGAGTTCAATAAACAAGTCGTCCGACATCCAATCTGCCAATTTCTCCAATAAAAACGGGCGTAATTCTTCGCGGTTTTTTGTGCGGTCTGCATTGATCTTGAAGCGTGGATCGTCTGCAATGTGTTCAATGCCTAACACACCACACAAAGAACGGAACTGTTTGTCGTTGCCAGCAGCAATGATGAGATCACGATCTTTCGTAGGCAGCGCCTCATACGGAAACAAGCTGGGGTGTGCGTTACCCATGCGGAACGGCACAACACCTGCAGCTGTGTATGCCGCAGTTTGATTCACCAAGCCAGACATTGCCGACGACAGTAAGTTCACTTCAATGTGTTGACCTTCGCCTGTTGTATTGCGATGGTTTAATGCCGCAAGCACACCAATGGTTCCATGCAAGCCAGCCATCACGTCGAACACGGAAATGCCTGCGCGATACGGCTGACCATCGGGCTCGCCCGTGAGACTCATGAGGCCAGACACGGCTTGCACAATGAGGTCATAGCCCGGCAACCAAGCACCCTCGGCCGTACCAAAGCCACTGATGGAGAGATAGATCAACCCAGGGTTATCTACTTTCACCGATTCGTAATCGAGACCGAATTTCTTCAAGCCACCGACTTTGAAGTTCTCTAAGCAAATGTCGGCATTACGCACCAACTTCTTCACGATTTCAAGATCATCGGGATTTCCGTAATCCAGAACAATCGACTTCTTATTGCGATTGATGGACATGTAATAAGTCGCCACGCCATCTTTCGTTGGTGGCACCCATGTACGAGTGTCATCGCCTGCAGCGCTTTCCACTTTCACCACTGTCGCACCCATATCGGCCAGCAACATGGAGCAGTACGGACCTGCCAATACACGCGAGAGGTCCGCGACTATTAGTCCGTCAAGCGGCTTGGCCGTATTCTGTGGGGAGTTCATGTTCTCGCTGCTTTCTTGGGTGAGGGGTTGAATACGTTCTGGGAGGCGCGGAAAATGGCAACAAAACGAGACGAACCGGACTTTGTTGAAGCGTTAGCGCGTGGACTTAATGTCATGCGCGCGTTCTCGTTGTCGCACCTTGCACTCACAGTGAGCGACGTTGCCTCGCTCACTGATTTGGCACGGCCAACCGCGCGCCGCCTGCTGATCACGTTGGAACAGCTTGGATACGTCCGTTCAAATGATGGCGTCTTCATGTTGACGCCGAAAGTCCTCGAGTTAGGTATGTCGTACATCAACGCACAAGGAATGTGGGATATCGCACGACCGCACTTGGTGTCACTAGTGGCGCGCACACATGAATCAAGTTCGATGTCGCAATTAGATGGAAGCGACATTGTGTACACCGCACGTGTTCCTGTTCCGAAGATCATCGGCTTGTCCGTGCAGATTGGCACGCGCTTCCCTGCCATTGCAACGTCGATGGGACACGTGCTCTTGTCGGCACTGTCCACCAAAGAACTTGATGCTGTCTTAAAGATTCCTTCGCAATCACCGGTGGTGCCGCGTGTACGCCCGACTCGCAAAGAGATTGATGTCGCACTGGCAGAAGTGCGTAGTCGTGGTTGGGCATTGTCTGATGAACGCTTATCGTTCGGCATTCGTTCCATCGCTGCACCGGTCACCGATGGCAGTGGTTCTGTCATCGCCGCGGTGAACGTCACCACCAATGCTGCTGAGACGTCCATCGCTGAACTAAAGAAAACGCACTTGCCGTTATTGCTCTCAACTGCACAGGCTATTTCCGAAGACTTTTCGCGCATGTCAATGTTGCCCACCACTGACCCACTTCCGAAATAGTCCGTCTTCATTCGCTACGCCGTTTCTATGCGATGCGTTTCGAAAATAAAATCTGCTGTTGCTTGAGGCGCGGAGAAAAATGGAGAGTGGTCCGAATCGATCTCGACAGAGTTTTTTGCCCAGCCCGCGCGCATACGTTGCTGATCTAACTGAACAGCTTGATCATCTGTACACACGATGTAACTACTTGGCACAGTTAACCATGCAGGGTTTTCCATTGGTTCCACAGGTATTTCACTACGCATTGGCCGGCGATGTTCCATAGCCAGCCGCGCTAACGGCTTCGGACTTCGATGAAACAAGAATCGTTCCGCATCGTCGGTGAGTGATAACTCACCATCGCTAGAGATATTTAAACAAGACCGAAACTCTGGGTTTCCCCACTGTGGAGAAATGGCTGCTTGCGATTCACCAAGAGCTGGCATACGTGCTGCAACAAACACCAGATGCTGCGCAGCGTGCGATGCTGCCGAAACGGTGATTCCTGTATAGCTATGCCCCACGACCGTTACGGCACGGTGTGTTGATTGAAGTTCAGCAATCTTTGCCTGCAGCGCCGCAACGTCGTCGGCTAACGACGTAAAGGGCAAATCAATTGTGTGAGCATCTTGGCCGCGCTGTGCAAGCCGTTCGATAACAGGTATCCACGTCAAGCTGGGAAGAAACGACCCGTGAACGAAGAGAACGCTCGAGTCATTCATGAAATGCTCGAGTGACTAGCGGTAGTTGTTGTTGCTGGTGTGATCACCGGCAAGCCAACGCTTCAAAGTTGCATGAGCGTCGTTCTTGCGATCTGCGTTGATTTTTTCTGCACCAGGTGCGTCAGCGGTGAACTCAAGAAGCATTCCGTTTGGATCTTCGGTGTACAACGAGCGGCAGTAACCGTGTTCAAGAACATATGTTCCTTCAGGCTTCCAGCCAGCCTTCTGCAGGTTCGCAAAGATCTTGTCTTGGTTCTCGGGCGCCACGTTCAATGCGATATGGCGGAATGGTGATGGTGGAAGTGGTGGATCAAACTCGTCCTGGTCGGACTGGTTTGCGAACTGGAAGAACGCAAGTGCGCTGCCGTCTGGCATTCCGAAGAAGCAATGGCAGTACACGCGCTCGGCCCCAAACAGTTCGTCTGTCTCAGACCATGTTGCGACGAGTGGCAAACCGACAAGGTCCTCATAAAAGGCGCGAGTCGCCTCAAGGTCCTTTGACAAGTAGGCGGTGTGATGAAGCCGGGTTGGTGCGGTGCTCATGTCGATTCTCCTCTTGGAAAATGGTCAGGTGTCCGTCTGTCGGACACTAAACCGTTGTGCGTACATTATTGCCCAAGATGGGCCAGCACAACCTTCACAGGGCAAGACGACTTAACCGAAAACGACGGTGCGATTGCCGAAGGTGAGAACGCGGTGTTCCACATGGGCTCGCACGGCACGAGCAAGGACAACTGTTTCGAGGTCGCGACCCTTGCGGGTGAGGTCCGCCACGTTGTCACGGTGCGAAACTGCCGCAACGTCCTGGGCGATGATCGGGCCTTCATCCAACACGTCGCTCACGTAATGCGCCGTTGCGCCAATCACCTTCACGCCACGGTCGTGTGCTTGGCGGTATGGATTCGCACCAATGAATGCAGGCAAGAAGGAGTGGTGGATGTTGATCATCCTGCCCTTCCATGGCTGCACCAATGCGGGTGGCAACACCAACATGTAACGCGCAAGGACAACAAGATCAACATCTAGTGCATCAAGCAAATTGCCCAATGTTTCCTCTTGTTCTGCGCGTGCATTGGTTCCGTCAGTAACGGGCACATGGTAAAACGGCAAACCAAATGAAGTTGCAAGAGGTGATGCATCGTCATGATTCGAAACAACGGCGACAACATCAAGACCTAAATCGCCATACGTCGTGCGCGCAAGTAAATCAGCAACGCAGTGCAAATGCTTGGAACACAAAATGGCGGTGCGAGGTTTGCGAGGCAATTCGCTCAGTGTGAACTGCATGTTCCAATTTGCAGCGACTGCTGCAAAGCCGTCGTTCAGAGTTTGCAATGAAACGGAATCGGAGTGCGTGAATTCAACGCGCTGAAAAAACATGGCGTCGGAATCGTCCGTGTGTTGCTCTGCGTGAACAATGTTTCCGCCAACAGAGGCGACCCATGTTGCAACGGCGGCGACGATGCCCTGACGATCCGGGCATGAAATGAGCAGGACGGCGGTGGGATTCACAGTGGTGGAGACGATGGGAATCGAACCCACGACCTCCTGCTTGCAAAGCAGGCGCTCTACCAATTGAGCTACGTCCCCGAAGGAAGGAAAAGACTATCGGCGGACCACGCAGACCACCACAAGACGCCCTAAAACCCCTATGGGAGCAATTAAACACCCCGTTATCCACAGGCTGCGGGGGTACCCTTGACGCATGGCAGGCGAGCTCATTTATGCATTCAGAATCATGCGCTTGCCGTTGCTCGACGCCGGTGGTGCAGCCATCGGTCGAATCGACGACATTGTGGTCGTCCCTGGTCGCAGTGGCACCGCCCCCCGCGTCACCGGCTTTGTGGCCACTAGCCAGCGCCGCCGCATCTTCGTGAACGCCAACCGGGTCATTTCTCTCGATACCGAAGGCGCTCGCCTTCGTAGCTGGGACGTTGATCTCAACCCCTTTAAGCCTCGTGACGGTGAGCACCTCCTCCAGGCCGACATCATCGATAAGCGCGTCACCGGCGAGACCGTCAGTGATGTCGCTCTGCGCCCCACGGTGAACGCCCGTGAGACTGGCTGGGAAGTCGCCAAAGTACGCCTCACCCGTAATGGACTTTTCGGGCGCCGCAATACCTACCGCCTTGTTGAATGGAACGAAGTGGGTGGCCTGTTTGCCGCCCCCACAGAAATGGCTGCTGAAGCTGCTCGACTGCGCGACATGCACCCGAGCGACGTAGCCGGTGTCGTGCGCGCTCTCCCCCTTGCTCAGCGTCAATTGCTGGCAAAGGAAATGGACGACGACCGCTTAGCCGACCTTCTCGAAGAGTTGCCAGAGCAAGAGCAGCTCGCCTTGATCTCAAACCTTGATCTTGATCGCGTCATTGACGTGCTCGAAGAGATGGAATTCGACGACCTTGCCGACCTTCTGGCAGAAATGCCTGCGCAGCGCCGCGCTGAAGTTCTGGAGGCAATGGACGACGAAGATGCTGATGTGGTGCGTTCTCTTCTTTCATATGCGCCAGGTACCGCTGGTGCCTTGATGACACCCGAGATCATCATCATGAGCAGCAATGCCACCGTGGCCGAAGCTCTGGCGCAAGTACGCGACCCCGAATGGCTTGTCTCCATCGCAGCTCAGGTGTTTGTGGTGCAACCGCCGTTGCGTGCACCAACCGGCACGTACCTCGGTGTTGTCCATGTGCAGCGTCTGCTTCGTGAACCACCCAGCACAGAACTTTCGCGTTGCCTCACGAAGGAACCCACTGTCTCGGCCACCATGTCAGACCGTGAAGTTGCTGAATTTCTGGCTTCGTACAACTTGCTAGCAGTTGGTGTCTGCGATGCAGCAGGCCACCTCCTTGGCGCCATCACTGTGGACGACGTGCTCGACCGCATGTTGCCCGCCGACTGGAGGCAACGTCGACGTCAGGCGGCTCAACCATGAAGCGCCGCAATGATCTCACCACTCCACGCCAGCGTCGTCGCGTGGGTATTCACTACGACCCCGATGCATTCGGCCAGTTCAGTGAAGCAATCGCTCGGTTCCTCGGAACCGCGCGCTATCTCGTTATTCAGTCAATCATTGTCATCGTCTGGGTGGCAGTCAACGTGTTCAACATTGCGCCGTTTGACAAATACCCGTTCATCTTCCTCACACTCATCTTGTCGTTGCAGGCTTCATACGCTGCACCGCTGATCCTTCTTGCACAGAATCGTCAAGAAGATCGTGAGCGTGAACAAGTAGAACGCGATCGTGAAATGGCAATGCGTACACAAGCAGATACTGAGTACTTGGCTCGCGAACTTGCTGGTGTTCGTCTTGCCCTCGCAGACATCGTCACCACCGCTGACTTGCGTGATCACTTAGAAGCGATCAACGAAGCATTAGAAAAACTAGTGGCTATTCAGGAGACTGAGTCACAAGAGCCACGGCACGACTCGTAGCTTCTGAGAATTCATGCGGCACCTGCATTGGTGCCAAGTGGTCACCATCAAGTTGCACCACAGTTGCCTTTATCGCATTGGCTAACGCTTCTTGTTTATGAGGCAACACCAAACGGTCTCTTGTTGTCAACACATATGCGGTGGGCACTGTGATGGTGGCTGCAAAGTTTCGTGCATCAAACTTGGACAGCGCTCGCCCTGCTTCGCTCATCATCCATTGATCATTACGGCGAATCTCGCCGATGATCCACGGCAAGTAACGACTGAGCTCGTGACCGCGCGGAATTGCACGGCGTAAACCCAGTTTGATCATGCGTGGTGTGCTGAGGCGACGAATAACGGGAGCAAGAAAATGCCCTGCGCGCCAACGCAGACGTTCGTTACGCGTGCCGTTCCATTCAAGTGCTGTTGCCTGCAACACCATGCTGCTCACCAATTCAGGGTGACGTTGCCACAACAACAGGCTGATCGGCCCGCCCATGGAGTAGCCCACTGTTGTGACTTGCTCAAGCCCTAAGGCGCGCACGATGTCGGCTGCGTCATCTGCACAATCTTCCAACGCAAATGGCGAGTTTGGTCGTAAGCCGCGACCATGTCCACGATGGTCAACACCAACAATGGAATTGTTCTTCGCCAGCTCTTCGTATGCGGTGAAGAACTGCAAATCAGATGAGCCCGTCCAGCCGTGCAGCAAAAGAACCGTCGGCGCATCCACATTGTCGTGCTGATGATGACGAATGAACATCTCACCGCGACCGGGGAGAACAATGACTCGACCAGGCAACAGTGGCGGTATCTCTAGAACTGCGTTCTTCATATGCATTCCTTACAGACACCCACAACATCAAGGCGGTGGTGCGCCATTACGAATCCAGCCTTACTTGCGACCTTCATGAGAGCGGCATCAAGCTCATGTTCAACAGAATCAGGGATGCGCACATCGTCAACAGCTCCACACACGCTGCACACCATGTGATGGTGATGGCCGGTGATGTCCTCACTGAGTTCAAACCGTGCCCACTCATCAGTCGTGATAACACGCACAACGACACCCGCGCTCTCCAACACAGTGAGACTGCGGTAGGCAGATGATTGCGCTAATCCCGTCGTTGCTTCAAGAATTTCAGGGATCGACAATGGTCGCTTTGCGCCTGTCAGAGATTCAACAATGGCGCGACGTCCGGATGTGAAACGTTGTCCGATTTCGTCCAGTTTTGTTGCAACGTGGTGTGCGATATCGGCAGCTTCAACATGTTGATGCGTGGTCTTTGTCGATGCCATTGGCATCACGCTATCGAGAATGAATGAGAATCAGCCGTTGATCGCCGTCAATGCCTTGTGTGCCAAGGCGTCGACCAGAGATTCTGACTCTGCAATCGTGCCAGGGCGAAGAACAAATTTGCCCTGATTGTTCTGTGTTGCCAGCGGGCGTTGGCGCGGACCACGTCCAAATGTCAACGATGGTGCAGCGCGATGTTCTTGCCATTCCATGAGGGGTCGTATCAATCGGCCGAGTTCCTCTTGCGACAAACTCGATACGTCTGTCTCAATCACGGCGAGTGCAGCAAGTGCCACCCGAGCGCCCGAACGCGCAGCGTGCACCCATGGCATGACTTCTTCTTTCATGTCGGGCATATCTTGCACTGATTCCCACCAGGCGCGTGATGGCGATTCACCCGGCCAATGAAGATCGCCTCGATAAGCCGTCGCTTCGGCAAGCAATCGCCAACCATCACGATCAACCGTTACATCCCAGGCGGCTTTTGCGTCCTCGCCGCGCCACCATGCTGCAGCGGACTCAAGCATCAGCATTGATGCACGAGGTTCCACCATGGGGTTCCACAAGAAACCGCTGCATATCTCTTGCAGCCCTTGTTCTCTGCCTTGCAATGGTCCAAGATGCAAATGCGCATGCATCAGTGCGTCATTAACGGGCGCGTTATCCCACACAAGTGGTGCACGACCACCAGTGACATTGCTTCGCGCGGCAGCATCTTTCACCGTGATGGTGTCGTTCACGACATAGTTTCCTGTCCACATCACTTCGATGTCATCACCAAGGCCCGCACATAACGCGTCCAGATATGGCGATGACGTGAGGCCCGCGTAGTGCGTCGGTGTAATCCATACAGGTATCTGCAATGCATCACGTACTGCGTGTGCAATGCGTTGATGGTCGGACGCAGCATTCAACACCGGAAGGTCATCGAAGCACAAAGCAACAGCGCTGGCGCCTGCAACAATCGCAGGTCGTAGCTTGTCCACCACTTGATCATTCGTTGCGCCCGACCCAGGAGTCAACCCGATCACAAATTTGACACCAGCATGACGCGAGGACAATTCACCGAACTGTTCGAGTTCTTCTGGCGTAAATGGTTGATCCCAGAATTCGCGATGGCGTGGTTCTAACTTCGCCGCCCACACATAAGAATTCCATCCCCATTCTCCGATGTGATCAATGATCTTCAGACGAATCTCGTGTGAATATGGCTCGCCATAAAAGCCCTCAATGATTCCGAGGATCTTTTCTTTGCTCACTACATCTTCCCGATGAATTGATGCAGTGTGATTCCTGACGATGTCACACCATCAAGAATGTCTGCATTCGGAACTGTGCTTTCGCCCAAGTTATGCACTCCGGGAAGGACCGCACCACCCGCCAGCGCAATTGCCGTATGAGCAGCAACTGCTCCTGTCACTGTTGCAAGTTTTTCAGCAACACCGACAATCTCTACGTGGCGTCGCCCATCTCGCACTCCACGCACCTCAACACGCAGTCCGCCATCGAGGCCTTCCACATGCGGCTTACGCAACATGGGCAATCGCCCTGTCAAGCGATCGCGTCTCGTTGCGGATACTCGTGCAGTGATGCGTTGCAGAGTGGGAGTTGCGCGTTGCATCAACACTGGTTCGGCGCTGGCGAATCGATAACAGTCCCTCGCTCCAACTGGATCAGGGAACCAACACAATTCACGTCCGCTCCCCGCGGGACGTTGTAACCATTCGCCGTCATGCCATCCAATAGAAGTTCCGCCAAGCGAATCATGGTGTTGCACTGCGCACATCGGTCCGCCTGTGCCATGTACTGCTGTATGAACTTCATCAATGCTTTCAAACGCGCGCGAAACATGAGCCACCAACAACCCTGACAATCCGGGCAGGCAAGCGGCACCTACAACAACAGGCACTCCGCGCGCCACTGCTTTGTCTTGGCCGTCAAGAAGCGCAAGAACGTCAGACAAATTGTCACTCACAGATACAACTGCGACACCTTGAGCTACAAACGCAGCGGTTAACGCGCTATGTGGTGCACCATGCGTGAGAATCACCACATCGCAATCAAACAATGCAGACGCGTGCGCAAGTTTTTCGATGCGTGGTGCGTATCCGAGAGTGTGCAACACGGCTGCGGCACGTGAACTGGTGACACCGGTGCCAACAATTCCGATCTGAGGTGCAGTCGGATTGCTCATGGTGTTCAACGCTGTGGTGTGACCTCGCGCCACCCACCCTGCTGGGGAGCGACAACGACTTTGGTGCGGCGACGAAGGACTGCAGCAACCATGGAGCCCAAAGAAATAGCGATAAAGGCTTGGCGGATGAATTTCACGGCAGCCTCCTCGCAGTGGGGACCTACCCATCGGGAGTCGATGGGTTTGTTGGTGGGGCTAGCAAGAATCGAACTTGCGACCTCATCCTTATCAGGGATGCGCTCTAACCGACTGAGCTATAGCCCCTCACGGGACTTAGAACTCTATCTGTGAGGTTGGCCGGGCTCAACCGGCCGGACGACCACTTCTTCTTCCAGCACAGTGACCCGAATTCCGCCCACCAGCTCTGTGATGAGGTTGAAAACCACCGCTCCGAGCACCCAAATGCCCGTTCCGAGGGCAATTCCGAAGATTCCAAGCACTGCGTAGGCCTGAAACATGGCCCCGCCCTTAAAGGTGAAGGAGTCCCAGCCAAAAGATTCCATGAATTGCTCGACGTTCTTGATGGTGCCGGTCGCACTGCCGACATTCCACAGCAACACACCAGTGATCATGAGAACGAGGTACAGCGCAGCATGAAAAATGAGACCAACCTTAAAGACGCTCCACGCATCAACATCTCTGATGACACGCGTGACGCGACGAACGCGACGACGTGGGCCTGAGGTATTGGTCGTGGAGGACATGCTCTGAGCGTAGTGAGTAGAAGCCGTACGAACCGGTCAAGGGCCCGCCGACGCAGATGACGTTGCTGCATAAGAACCTTGGATGATGTCAACCGTTGCCACGCCGTTGTTAAAAGACAGATGAGTGATCGTGGCATCGAGCAAATGCTCTAATCGATGTGCTGCTGCTTCGCCCTCCACGGCTGCTGCCAAAGAAATTGAATCTGCAGATTCTTGCGCGCGGGCACGTAATTGCAGAACTTCCGTCGCGTGAGAAATGGTGACAACACCAAGAAGAGTGAAAGCAATCCATACAAGGCTGAGGACAGAAATGCTCCCGCGTTGATGATGTTCATACGGGCGTTGCAATAACGCCAGCACAGAATTATTCGGCGTCGTCCGCCGCGAGGATTGGTGCCACAGATGCAACAGTTGCTCCATCGTCAAGATTCATCAGACGCACGCCAGAAGCGGAGCGTCCTTGACTGGAGATCTGCTTGACCTCGGTACGCATCGCAACACCGTTTGATGCAATGGCAACAATCTCGTCATCGAGACCCACCATGAATGCGGCAACCACGTGTCCCTTCTTGTCGGACAACTTGACGCCAATGACGCCCTGTGTGCCTCGACCCTTGCGAGGGAACTGTGCGATCTGCGTGCGCTTCGCATAACCAGCATCAGAAATCATGAGCAAAGCATCATCTCCGCGTCCTGGGTCCGCTGACACCACTTCGTCGCCCGGCTTTAACTTCATGCCACGAACACCTGTTGCAGTACGACCCATCGGGCGCACTTCTGCTTCGGCGAATCGAATGACCTGACCAGAACGACTGACAATGAAGATGTCGTCATCGCCTGATGTTTCAATCACGCGAACAAGCTCATCATTGTCCTTGAGATTGAGGGCAATCAGGCCATCGCGGCGGCTGTTGTTGTACGCATCGAATGCTGTCTTTTTAACTTGCCCCGACTTGGTGACAAAGAACAAGAACCGCTCGCCAGGGAACTCCCGCGTGTCGATAATTGCCTGAATCGTTTCACCGGCTTGCAGTGGCAACAAGTTGACAATAGGAATGCCCTTTGCCGTGCGTTCGCGTTCCGGAATGTCGGCTGCTCGCAACTTGTATACGCGTCCGCGGTTTGAGAAGAACAAGAGATATGCATGCGCTGTCGTGAAAATCACGCGGCGCACAAGGTCGTCTTCTTTCAGCGTTGCGCCCTTGACGCCACGACCACCACGAGCTTGTGCACGGAACGCACTTGCAGGAACTGCCTTGACGTACTGCGCCTGTGTCATCACAATCACGAACTCTTTGTCGTCGACGAGATCTTCAAGAGCCATCTCGCCAGAATCATTAATGATCTTGCAGATGCGATCGGTCGCGAACTTTTCGCGAATCTCTGACATCTCGTCTTTAATGACGGTACGCAGTTTGGCGTCGGATGCCAGGATTGACTCGTATTCCTTGATGCGCTCCTGCACATCGCCGAGTTCTTTTTCAAGGTCAATGCGTGACAAGCGTGTGAGCTGACGCAGCTGCATATCAAGAATGTCGACGGCCTGGCGTTCAGAGAACTCGAACGGCTTTGTCATCAACGCATCTTTCGCAGCACCAGCATCTTCGCTTTCACGAATCAGTTTGATGATTTGATCAATGACGTTGAGAGCCTTGATGCGACCTTCAAGAATGTGACCGCGGTCTTTTGCTTTGTCGAGACGGAACTGTGTACGGCGAGTAACAACTTCAAGTTGGTGACGTACGTAGCCGTTGAGTGCATCAGCCAGGTTCACAGTGCGAGGAACACCGTCAACAAGAGCGACCATGTTCACAGGGAAGCTGGACTGCAGCGATGTCATCTTGTACAAGTTGTTGAGAACAACATTGGCGTTTGCATCGCGCTTCAGCAAAATAGAAAGGCTTGTCTTGCCGCCGGCAGAACCGTCGTTGACGTCTGCGATTCCTTCAAGGTCGCCGTTGTCGACGAGTTCTTGAATACGTGCAGCGATTGATGAACAGCTTGTTTGATACGGAAGCTCCGTCACCAGAATTTCCATGCGTCCTGCACGATTTTCTTCAATGACTGCTTTTGCGCGTGTCTTGATACTGCCGCGGCCTGTGCGGTATGCATCTTGAATACCCGCGCGACCAAGGATGAATCCGCCTGTTGGGAAGTCGGGGCCCATCACGAACTTCATGAGGTCTTCTGGTGTTGACTCTGGATTGTCGATGAGATGCAAGGTTGCATCAATCACTTCGCCCAAGTTGTGCGGAGGAATGCTCGTTGCCATACCGACAGCAATGCCTTGGCTGCCATTGACCAACAAGTTCGGGAAGCGTGCAGGAAGAACTTGGGGCTCTTCTGAAGTTCCGTCATAGTTCGGAATCATGTCGACGGTGTTCTCGTCGATGCCGGCGAGCAACTGCATTGCTAATGAATGAAGACGCGACTCGGTATAACGAGCAGCGGCAGGACCAAAGTCGGGCGAGCCATAGTTGCCGTGGAAATCAATGAGCGTGTGGCGCAAAGAGAATGGCTGTGCCATACGCACCAACGCGTCGTAAATAGCGCTGTCACCGTGTGGGTGATAACGCGCCATGGTGTCGCCTGTAACACGCGCGCACTTGACGAATGGGCGATCAGGTCGGAATCCCTGCTGCTCCATATCCCAAATGATTCGGCGGTGCACTGGCTTCAGTCCGTCACGTACGTCGGGCAATGCGCGCGACATGATGACGGACATTGAGTAGTCAAGGAACGAACGTTCCATTTCGTCCTGTAGCGGAACAGGCTGGATCTGGTCAAACAGATTTGGGTTGTCACTCATGTGTGGTTCCTGCCCGTATTAGAAGTCGAGGTTGCGCACGTCGCGTGCGTTGGTGGTGATGAACTTCTTGCGACTCTCAACGTCGTCGCCCATGAGGACGCTGACGACATCGTCTGCAATTGCTGCTTCTTCAACAGTGACTTGCAACAGTGTGCGAGTCATGGAATCCATGGTGGTGCTCTTCAGCTCTTCCCAGTCCATTTCGCCAAGACCCTTCAGGCGTTGGAATTCCTTTTTGTGATTTGGTCGTTCCGCAAGGAAAGCAGTCTTTGCTGCGTCGTCCTTGAGATACACCTTTTCTTTGCCTACTTCTGTAGAGAAAAGAGGTGGCTGCGCGATGTAGATGTACCCGGCTTCAACCATTGGCTTCATCTGTCGATAGAAGAACGTAAGAAGCAACGTACGAATATGACTGCCGTCGACGTCAGCATCCGCTAACGCAATGATCTTGTGATAACGAGCTTTTGAAACATCGAACTCTTCGCCTACGCCGCCGCCGATTGCGGTGATGAGCGCCTGAATTTCATTGTTCTTCAACATCTTGTCGAGGCGCGCGCGCTCAACGTTGAGGATCTTTCCGCGAATCGGAAGAATTGCTTGTGTGCGTGGATCGCGTGCGTCGACTGCTGTACCGCCTGCAGAGTCACCTTCCACGATGAACAATTCGCTTTCTTCGGGCTTGCTGCTGCCGCAGTCTTTCAACTTGTCAGGCATACCTGCGCCGGAAAGTGCTGTCTTGCGACGAACTGCGTTACGTGCATTCTTTGCAGCAAGACGAGCTTGCGCTGCAGCAACTGCTTTCTTGACCACCTTGTTTGCTTCGGTGGGGTTTTCTTCAAACCATTCCGCCAAGTACTTATTGGTGCTCTTCTGCACGAACGAGCGCATCGGAACGTTGCCCAGCTTCGCTTTGGTCTGGCCTTCGAACTGTGGTTCGCGCAACTTCACCGCAACAATGGCGGTGATGCCTTCGCGAATGTCTTCGCCGAGAAGGTTGTCGTCTTTTTCTTTGAGAAGATTCTTCTCGCGTGCGTACTTGTTCATGACTGACGTGAGTGCAGTTTTGAAACCTTCGACGTGCATGCCGCCTTCTGTGGTGGAAATACCGTTGGCGTATCCGTGGATGCCTTCGTAGTAGCCCATGTTCCACTGAATGGCGATGTCCAGCTGCATGCCTTCTTCTTCGTCTTCGTCTTCAAATGAAGCAACCTTGTTGAAGAGCGATTCCTTCGACTGGTTGAGGTGCTTGACGAAGTCGACAATGCCGCCCTTGTACTGGAACGTTTCTGTCTTCTCTTTGCCCTCGCGTTGATCCTCGAAGACAACTTCAAGGTTCTTATTAAGGAAGGCCATTGTTTGCAAACGCTCTAAGACGGTGCGTGAAACAAACTCCACGCCCTCAGAAGCAAAAATTGTTGGGTCTGGATAGAAGGTGACCGACGTGCCAGTTTTGCGGCCCTTGGCGGGGGATTTTCCTTCTTTGACCAACTTCTGCTTCAGCTTGCCGCCGTCGCCGAATTCCATGGTGAAACGGTCACCGCCACGGTCGATTTCCAATAAGACCTTGGTGGACAAAGCGTTCACAACCGACACACCAACACCGTGGAGGCCGCCCGAGACCTTGTAGCCCTCGCCGCCGAACTTACCGCCAGCGTGCAAGACGGTCAGAACGACTTCTGCCGCGCTCTTGCCCTTGTGTGGACCTGATGGATATGGGTCGACCGGAATCCCGCGACCGTTGTCGTCAACACGGCATCCGCCGTCGGCGAGAAGTGTGATGCCAACGCGGTCACAGAATCCCGCCATTGCTTCGTCGACTGCGTTGTCGACGACTTCCCAAATGAGGTGATGGAGACCGGCGAGACCAGTTGATCCGATGTACATACCGGGGCGCTTACGAACAGGATCGAGTCCTTCGAGAACTTGAATGTCCTTTGCGCCGTAGTCAGCCGACGGGTTCTTTTTAGATGCAGACATTGTTCAAACATCCTAACAATGTGGGGGTGTCGTTATCGGGAACGTCGCACCTTGATGTCGAGAGAATCAACTTCATCACCAACGTGCGCTTTCAATGTGGACAACAATTGCGATTCGAGGAACTTCAATTGTGTCGCCCACGCAGGATCTTCTACCTCAACGGTCAGTCGACGTTTTTCGAGACGTTTGGGAACAACGTTGTCCGCAATCGAATCGCCGACAATTTCACGCCAATGCGAAAAGACACCCAGCGCAGTGGTCTCATCAGAGACCTTCATCCGGCGCAGAACTTTGCCCAACACCTCGTTCAGCGCGCGGGGCGGTTTCCCTGGGTTGAATTCTTCCTCGTTCATCACGGCTCATTGACCTTCGTCTTCAAGCGACGGCACGACCATGCCGTGAGCAATGTGAATGATTGTGTCTGGATGAGCCGCTGGCGGCAGAACTTGAGCTGTCGTAATAAGTACTTGGCCTTCGGGCATGTGGCGCAGGAGTGCCTCACATCGGTGCGGGTCTAGCTCGGAAAGTACGTCGTCAAGAACTAATAACGGAGCAGTTCCGGCCACTTCTGTGACTAAGCGATGGATTCCCAAGCGAAGCGCCAGCGCCAGAGTGCGGCACTCCCCTTGCGAAGCATGGTTTTTTGCCGACATTCCCTTGATTTGCAGGACCACATCATCTCGATGCGGCCCTACGGACGTAATGGCTCGGCGGACGTCTTCTTGGCGCGCTTCTGCCAGACATGCCCCAAGGCCAAGACGGCGCCATTCAGGTTCGTACACAAGGTCCACAGCGGTTGCTTCGCCCGCTAGAGATTCATACGCCTCGCGAACAAATGGAGTGAGGCGAGCAATCAGTTTTGCCCGAGCCTCTCCCAGTTGGGTTCCCTTTTGTGTCAACTGAATGTCCCACACGTCAAGCGTCATTTCGATCTCGGGGCTCAACTTGCCGAACGATTGCTTCAACAAAGTGTTTCGTTGTTTGATGATGCGTTCCACGTCGAGGCGAAGCGCATCGTTTTTTGGTGCCAACGCGACGAGTGCATCATCAAGCATGTCGCGGCGTACCGACGGGCCTTCGTATACAAGTTGAAGGTCTGTTGGAGCGAACACTGTCGAGCGGACAACACCAAGAAGGTCGCGGACACGGCCGAGTTTTTGTTTATTGACAAGAACGCGGTTGCGTCCCGCTCGATTAATTTCCGCTTCCACCAAAATTTCGCGGCCGTCATCATGAACAATCTCTGCGCGAATGTACGCAGTGTCTGCGCCTTCACGCACCAATGCATCGTTCGGCACCCCGCGAAAACTTTGCAGTGTTGAGAGATAACTCATCGCCTCAGCAAGGCTCGTTTTTCCTTGTGCGTTGCGACCGATGACTGCAGTGACGCCTTTGTTTAACTCAATCACTGCGTGTTGATACACGCGGAAGTCTGTGAGTTCGATGCGCCGGATCACGTCAGAGACGTTGCGGCATCAACAAGTAGAGATAAGCGTCATCACCAACAGGACTAATGATTGCTGGCTTGCTCGGAATACTTGTCGTAATAGTGACTTCTTCTGTGCCGCATGCGTCGACACCATTCGCCAGGTATTCAGAATTAAATGCAACGGTGATGTCTTCGCCTGTGAAGCGCGCATCAATATCTTCAACACTTGTTGATCCGTCGGTGAGTTGAACAGTGAGGCGCGCGCCTTCGCTTGACATACGCAAACGGACCGGAGCCATATCGCTCGCAAGAACACGGGTGCGGCGTAATGCGTCAAGTAATTCCTCGCGGTTCACAATTGCAGAGTTTGTGTTGTTTTTCGGAATGATTGTTTGATACGGCGGATAGTCAGCATTGATTAATCGTGTTGACAGTGTCATTGCTGGCGACTGGAACGTGGCATCAAAATCATTGAAACGAATTGTGATTTCGTCTGATGCGTCTAACAGGCGTTGGAGTTCCGCAAGTGCGCGAGCAGGAATCAAGAATGAATCAGTAGAGAGACCAGCGGTACCCGTGATATCCCGCATTGCAAGGCGATAGCCGTCTGTTGCCACTAGACGAATTCCTTTGTCGGTGGATGTCATCAACACCGCAGACAAATGCAATTTTTGGCCATCGGTGCTTGCCGCAAGAACAACTTGTGACAGCGCAGCTTTGAATTCGTTCGAAGAAATTGTGAATGGGTCGCCGCCGGCATTTGTTGTCCGTGGGAAATCAACTGCGTTCAGTGTTGGCACTGTGAACTGAGACCGCTGCGCGGAAATTGTTGCGTTGTCTCCGGCGAACTCAACAGTAATCTTGCCGCTTGGCATCACACGAACAATGTCGTTGAGCATTCGCGCACTAACCAGGCCCTGCCCGTCGGTGTCGCCACCAACAGGAATCGTGAATTGCAACGAGATGTCTTGGTCGGTACTTGACGCGACGAGTGAGTCACCCGTGAGAACCATTTTGACTCCGGCGAGAGCCGGTGTTCCTGCGTTTCGTGACGAAGCAATACGAGCGAGTGCTCCCAATGCTTCGGCGAGGATTCCTTGTTCGCTTCTGAACTTCATGCGCTGACCTTCGTGGTTGTTGGCCAAGTGTAGGACGATGCGATTACCGAGGCCGTGAAGTGATGTATGTAAGTAATAGTTGTAATAGGTGCTGTGGATTGTGGACGCACGACCGCTGAGCCATGCAGTTGTTGAAAAGTGGGTGTGTACGACGAACCCCCCTTAACCACATCTTTCATCGGTGCAACTTGTGGGCATGTGGATGACAGGGGGTTTATCCCCGTTGCCTCACAAGCAGTCCACATGGTCGTCCCCACGAGATTCACAGGCTTCATTCCCTCTTATTACGAGTTCTTGATGCGACCGATGATGTCGGTGACCTGATCGAACGTGGCTTTGTCCTCGCGCATGAGGCGCTGGGTCTTGTCCACGGCGTGGATAACGGTGGTGTGGTCGCGGCCGCCGAAGAGACGGGCGATAGCTGGGTAGCTGAGCTCGGTCATGTCTCGGAAGACATACATGGCGATCTGGCGAGCAGAAACCAGCGGGCGTTGGCGGGACTTACCCTTCAGGGCCTCAACGGAGAACCCGAGATAACCCGAGATCTCGTTCAGCATTTCCTCGTCGGTGCGGTGCTTGGGCGCTGTGGCCGTCAGGAGGTCAGCCAACTGCTGCTCGGCCATTGCCACGGATGCTGGCTCACGGGTGAGGTTGGCATAAGCGGTGACTCGGATGAGGGCGCCTTCCAATTCACGGATGTTCGAGGTGATGTTCGTGGCAATGAATTCCAGGACGTCAGCAGGAAGCGGGGTGTTGTCCCGGTCTGCCTTATTTCGAAGGATTGCTAGGCGGGTTTCGAGGTCCGGCGGCTGAATATCGGTGATAAGACCCCAGCGGAATCGTCCGCGGAGGCGATCTTCGAGGGTCGGAATGGCGTCTGGCATCCGGTCGGAGGAAATCACGATCTGTTTATTGGCGCCGTGGAGGCTGTTGAAGGTGTGGAAAAACTCCTCCTGGAGCCCTTCTTTTCCTTCCATGAATTGGATGTCATCGATGAGCAAAACGTCGACGTCTCGGTAGCGACGTTTGAACGCTGCGGTCGTGTTTGTACGAATTGCGTCAACGTATTCGTTCAGGAAAGTCTCGGTGGAGACATAGCGAACTTCGTAATGCGCGTAGTGCGCATGGACGTACCAACCAATTGCTTGGAGCAGGTGAGTCTTGCCAAGTCCGGCTTGTCCATAAATGAACAACGGGTTGTACGAGCGAGCTGGTGTTTCTGCAACGCGAAGTGCAGCAGCGAGAGCGAATTGATTCGATGCTCCCTTCACGAAGTTTTCAAAGGTGTAACGCGGGTTGAGGCCAACCGCGTTTCCCTTGCCGTTATTGGGGTTTACGACTGTTGCAGGGACAGGTGCGTCATCAACGATGACTGCTGAAGTGGTCGTGTCGCCGACAAGATCTGTGATCTCGATGATGAGCTCGCGATCGCTTTCACCAATCTCGTCGAGGGCATCGACAACGAGTGGGCGATAACGAGTCACGATGCGATCGTGGACATGTGCGTTCGGTACTTGTAGATGCAAAGCATCGTTCGCGCTTGCAACAGCGACGACGTCGTTGAATGTGGAGAACCACACGCCTTCCGAGACCTGTGCCTTCAGCAGTTGCGCGGTTGCGTTCCACACTGCTTCGTGGTTGCTCATCTTGTGCCTCCTAAGATGTCGTCCACAGCACAATCCACAGGGTGTGGATAGCTGTCCCAGCGGTTTTGGCTGGGAAGATGACCGTAGTCAGAGCCTGTGGATACTCCAAATTGAGCCGAGGTGCCGAGACAGTGAGCGAGGGGCTCGAGTCCCCGTTAGCCTGTGGATGACTTTCGTCTCGTGCCGCTGGCACAGGAAAGTCATTTTGACCGCGTGCTCCATCTGGAGCTTGTCCCATAGGAGGCGCCATGAAGCGCACCTTTCAGCCCAACAACCGACGCAAGGCCCGTAAGCACGGCTTTCGCGCACGCATGAGCACCCGCGCAGGACGCGCGGTGCTGAAGTCGCGTCGGGCCAAGGGCCGTATCCGCCTGAGCCATTGATCGGCCGCATCCAGAGCAGGTCTGATTTCGTCCGGGTTCGCCAGGACGGGGTACATGTCCGTTCTGGGTTGTTGTCGTGCACCGTGGTCCTCGACCCCGAACTTTCTCAACCGAAAGTCGGCTATGTCTTGGGACGTGCGTTCGGTTCTGCCGTTCGCCGCAACCGAGTCAGGCGCCAACTTCGTGAGCTTGTGAAAGCCAGGGAATCTAGGTTGCAGCCCGGGGTATATGTCTTTGGGGCATCTCCTCGAGTTCATGGGGCCGACTTCGCCGATCTGGGTCGCCAGCTCGATCGCTTGTTAACCAAGTGCGCAGAAAGGGCAGGAAAATGACAGCAGTCAATTCCTTCACCAAAACTTTCACGAAGACACAATCTGTGATGTTGCGCGCAATCCGGTTCTACCAAGTGGCTCGCAGCGGACATCTCTCTCCTTGTCGTTTTTATCCATCCTGTTCCCACTACGCAGTGGAAGCCATTGAAACTCACGGTTCCGGCCGCGGACTTTGGCTCACCACTCGCCGACTCCTTCGGTGCCGTCCTTTCGGTCCGTCAGGATTCGATCCAGTACCAGCGCCCCGCGGGCGTGCCTAAGAAAGGCCCAACATGTTTCAACCATTTGCCTGGCTGATTGACACCTTCTACGGGTGGACACATAGCTACGGAACATCCATTGCCTTGGTGGCTTTCGCCATCATGGTCATCATTGCCCCCCTCACCCTGAAGAGCACCAAGGGCATGCTGGAAATGCAACGCCTGCAGCCAGAGATGAAAAAGCTCCAGAATCAGTACAAGGGCGACCGCCAAATGCTGAATCAGGAAATGATGAAGCTGTACTCCGAGCACAAGGTGAATCCTCTCGCGTCCTGTTTGCCGCTGATGGCCCAGATGCCGGTGTTCATCATCATGTTCCGTGTTCTTCATGGCCTCACGTTCCAAAAGACCGTCGGAGCAGGATTCGCACCGAAATACATCTCTCACGACTCAGACCTTTTCAAGGCCCTGAACGGCGCAAAGAAGATGTTGTCGTTCGGGCTCGACCTTCACCTCAGCCCCAAGCAGGCAATGCAGGAGAACTTCGTTCATGGACTCCCCTATGCACTTCTGATTGTTCTTTTGGGCGCGCTCTTCCTTGTGCAGCAGCGCATGGTTGCCAGCCGCACCGCTAGCCCCACCATGTCCGCTGGCCAGGCCAAGGTCATGCAGTACCTGCCCGTCGCCTTTGCGCTTTTCCAGGTCTTTTTGCCCACAGCACTCGTCATTTATTACATGACCCAGGCAATCTTCCGCATCATTCAGCAGGGGTACATCACACGTCGTTTCTACGGCGAAGATGGTCTTGGCAAGCAGGCTCAAGCAGCCAGCGCCAAAGCCCGCGACCTGGGCAAGGACGACAGTGCTAAGCCCAGCAAGCAGAAGGATGAACAATCGCAAGCACCTGCTCCAATTCAGAGCAAGAGGGTGACACCAGGCAAGAACCGTCCAGCCCCTAGTGGCCGACCAGCACGCCCTGTCCCCCCCAGCAAGCGAAACAAGTAATCGCGGCCCGTCCGCGCGTTAGCCCGAAAAGCAAACCGAAAAGAGGATCCCATGGAATGGGTAGAGACAACAGGTAACTCGCTCGAAGAAGCGAAAGAAGCAGCACTTGATCAGTTGGGCGTCGCAGAAGACGATGCCGAGTTTGAAGTAGTGGATGAGCCCAAGCAAGGGCTCTTTGGTCGCACTCGTGGCGAGGCTCGCGTTCGTGCGCGCGTCAAACCAAGCACCCCACGCGGCAAGACGGAGCGCCGTCCACGCCGGGAAAAGGGCGCAGAAAATGGTGGTGAGCGCCGCGAACAGCGTCCACGCAACAACACTCGCAACAGCGACCGCCCTGCCCGTGAGCCACGTGAACCACGTGAGCCCCGCGAGAAGGTTGAAGTTGACCCAGCAGTTGTTGGTCAGGCAGCGACCGAATTCTTGTCCGGCTTGGTCAAGGCATTCGGTACAACCGGCGACGTGATTGTGAATCGTGAAGACGGTGAGATCGAAGTACGTGTTGAAGGCACCGAGCTTGGCCTCATGGTCGGACCTGGCGGCGCAACGCTTCTGGCAATTCAAGACCTCACTCGCGTGGCCAGCCAACGCCGCCTCGGTGACCAGGATTCCCGTTTGCGTATTGACATTGCGGGCTACCGCGAGCGTCGCCGCGAAGCACTCAGCCGCTTTGCTACCAAGGTGGCAGACGAGGTTAAAGAGACAGGTTCAGCTCGCATGCTCGAGCCGATGTCTTCTGCAGACCGCAAGATTGTGCACGACACACTCGTGGAGTTTGAAGGCGTGAACACTCGCTCGGAAGGCGAAGATCCTCGCCGCCGCGTTGTGGTGGAGCCTGCATAAGCAGTACTCAGCAACAACTTCTTGTTGAAAGGCCCGCCGCAAGGCGGGCCTTTTGCTTTGCCCACTTGGCCAGAGCCCCGCCTATTACATTCGTGATGTGACCAACCAGCGCACCATTGCCGACGTCCTTGCCGCAGCTCAGCGTGTTGGCACACTTGGTAATCGCCCAATTCCCGAGGTCATCGAACACGCTCGGGCTTTCGTTTCCGCCCTGGAAGGAATCACCGGAGCAGTGATTGATATCGGCACTGGTGCTGGCGTCCCGGGCCTGATCATTGCCGAAGCCCGCCCCGACTTACGACTGGTATTGGCCGACCGGCGGGCCACCAGGATGGACGCGCTGCAGATGGGAGTCTCGGGTCTTGGGTGGACGGACCGTATCTCGGTTCTCACCATGGATGTCGATGATCTCGGCAAGGACTTGGAGCACGCCGGACAATATGACGCCGTGGTGTGTCGTGGGTTCGGCAGCCCTGAGGTCACTGCACCCTTCGCTCGACCCCTCCTAAAAAACGGAGGGTCATTAATCGTCTCGGAACCACCCTCTCCGAAGCCTTCGCGGTGGACCGCTGAGCTTCTGGAAAAGACCCATTTCGGGGAGCCCGAATACCTGCCTGGAGTGGTTCGCCTCATTGCGAAGCCTTGATTTATAGGGGTTTGGAATGTTTCACGTGAAACATTCGCCGTTTCCCAAAGCTCCAGATGTTTCACGTGAAACATTGAGGGGACGGGAAGAGAACCTAAGGGGCAGGTAGATGTTTCACGTGAAACACTTCCCCGCATCCACCAGTTTTCCACAGGCTGGCTCTACACTTGCTTACGTCCACCCACCACGCAATTGAGCAGGAGTGAGCATTTCATGAGCGGTTCCGACACAACTGTCCTCGCTATTTCTTTGCAAAAGGGTGGCGTTGGCAAAACAACGACAGCAATCAACCTGGGCGCAGCTTTGGCTGAACTGGGCTTTCGAACCCTGATCATCGACCTTGACCCGCAGGGCAACGCTTCTTCTGGTCTAGGCGTCAATATTCCTGAAGACGCCCCCACAATTGCTGAGGTGCTTCGTCGTGAAGAGACGCTTGAAGCCATCGTGGAGCCAACCGCAGAGAAGAACCTTTTTGTCGCTCCGGCCCCCAAAGGCCAGCAGCTGGCCGAAGTCGAAGCCCAGCTGGTAGCAGAAATGTTCCCCCAGCCGCGCCTGAAGGACGCCATTGATGCATGTCGCGAGGACTGGGACTACATCTTGCTGGATTGCCCACCAACACTTGGACGCCTGACCGTGAACGCATTTATGGCGGCAGATGCAATTTTTGCGCCTGTCCAGTGCCAATACTTTGCGCTTGAGGGACTTCGAGACCTCAGCGATGTTGTCAAGCAAGTGCGTCAAGCATTGAACCCAAACCTTGAAATCGCTCACTATCTATTGACGATGGCGAAGGCCGCCGAGAATTTGTCCCAAGACGTGGAGAATGAATTACGTGAAGCTTTCGGCGACAAGGTGTTTAAGAACGTCATTCCGTACAACGTGAAGTTGGCGGAGGCGCCCTCTATGGAAATGTCCGTGCTAAAGCACGCGTCAACCTCCAAGGGGGCAAAGGCCTATCGGTCCGTAGCAAAGGAGTTGAGCCATGGCAGAACGCCGAAAGCTAGGTAAGGGCCTTTCGACCCTGATCCCCACGGAGCGTGTGGAGACAGCAGCCCCGGCAACGACTGCAACAACAGGGACAGCTGCGATTCAAGAATTACCGGCGTCAGCACTTCGTGATGTGCCCACTGATTCCATTGAGCCGAACCCCAATCAGCCGCGAGTTCATTTTGACGAGGACTCACTTTCTGATCTGGCGAAGTCCATCAAGCAGATAGGAATTTTGCAACCGCTTTTGGTTCGCGAAATGTCCCCTGGCAAGTATCAACTGATTGCGGGAGAGCGTCG
Organism: Acidimicrobiaceae bacterium; assembly: GCA_947446815.1. Classification (GTDB taxonomy): domain Bacteria; phylum Actinomycetota; class Acidimicrobiia; order Acidimicrobiales; family Ilumatobacteraceae; genus UBA2093. The sequence continues at coordinate 91,845 of CANFGT010000002.1, read as the reverse complement.
TTGGCGTGCAGCGCAGCGGGCAAAGCTGACGGAAGTGCCTGTGGTTGTTCGCGAAATCAATCAACTGGAATCTGTTGAACAAGCGCTGGTGGAAAATCTTCACCGCCAAGATCTCACTGCGCTCGAAGAGGCCTCTGCCTATCAGCAGCTTGCCGATGACTTCTCTTTGACTCACGAGCAAGTGGCAAAGCGAGTCGGCAAGAGCCGTGCGGCAATCACGAACGCTCTCCGCCTTCTCACTTTGCCAGCGCCAATTCAGGGTTATTTGGCAGACGGACGTCTCTCCGGAAGCCATGCACGAGCATTGTTGGGCGCCAAGTCTCCTAGCGAGATGGAAATGTTGGCAGCTGCCGCTGTGCGCGACGGATGGTCGGTACGAGCCACCGAAGACGCCGTGCGCGACGGAATGCCTATAAAGGGCGAAGACAAGCCAGCCGGTAAAACCGGTGGCCAAACACAGCCGCCAGCTTTGAAACCAGCAGGTCTGTTGGAATTAGAAAATCTCTTGGCTGAGTTTCTTGACACCAAAGTGGGAGTCTCGATGTCGGGCAAGCGAGGCAAGGTCTCCATTGAGTTCGCAGACCTCATTGACCTTGAGCGGATTTATCGCCGCATGACCGAGCAGCAGTAATTTTTCGGCCCCAAGTGGCTTAAATTTCAACGGCGTAACTTTCTCCACAACCTTCAACCTCTAGTTGGGGTTCAAACTGGAGGTTTACCCACAACTGTGGATTGCCTGTGGATAACTAGATCTCGATACTCGGATCTGTCTTCCAGGCATCAATTGCGTCATTGACCGCAGCCGAGATGGCGCTTGTTTTCAGCGAGACCAACTCGGAGGGAGCCATCGAGCACAACACAGCCGGCATTCGTGTCTCCCGCAGGACGGGATGGCGCAGCCCTTGGGTTCGAACTGAAAGTTCTGGTGCTCGATCTCTCAGAGCGGCAGCAATTCGCAATGCAAGATTGCGTCCACCCGCACTGATGAAGGTCGGCACTTCATAAAAATAAATTGTGCAACCTGCATCATCGGCAATTTCAAAACCAACGTACACATCTGCGAGAAAACGATTGGCGGCTTGCGCTTGAGAAGACGCGTCTGTGTCGACTGTTGTGGTGAGTGGATGCGACTCGCGTGCGCGGCGAGTTAATGAATGGGCAAGCCCTGCAGCCCCCGAAAAGAATCCGATGACGATGCGCGCGCTATCACGCGAAATGGAATCACTGAGCTCGGCAGCTTCGCGTACGACTGCAACACCGGGACCATCTCCCGATTGCAATCCCATGCGCTGTAATGCATCAACTAACTCTGGAGTGCAAATGCCATTTCCATCAACACCAATGTTGATTTGAAAATCACTTATCGCAGTGACGACTTTTGGACCAAAGATTCCATCCACGCGACCACAGTCAAAACCCAAGCGATTTAGGGCTGTTTGCAGCTCTGCGACATCATCGCCGCGAATGTTGGGGGAGCGCAGAAACAAAAGACGCTCACCAAGTGACCACGACGCTTCGATGAGCGCAGACCATGACTGATCATCACATTCACCGGTGACTCGTAGACCATATGAATCTTGGAATGACAAAAGAGCTGCGTGAGTACGCGCGCAAAAATTGGCATCCTCAGCTGAACCAGGCGCAAGAAAACCTGCTGCAGAAAGTCGACGCTGCAGTTCATGCACCGCGGGGCCGCGGTGTCCTGGACCGATTAAGAAATCGGAAGAAATGGTGTGAGCTCCTCGAGCATGCGACCCTTTGGCTTTGCGCCAACCATCGTGTGCTTCAGCTCGCCTTTGTCAAACAACAACAACGTAGGAATGCTCATCACGTTGAAGCGACTTGCGATGTCACCGTATTCGTCGATGTTCAATTTCGCGATGGTGATAGAGCCAGTCTTCTCTGCAGCAATCTGCTCGAGGATGGGTGCGATCTGCTTGCAAGGTCCGCACCACTCGGCCCAGAAGTCGACGAGGATGGGTGTAGACGAGCCATTGACGGCTTCGTCAAAAGTTGAACTCGTAAGTGTGATGATTCCGGCAGCCATTGTGGTGTCCTTTCGTCGAAGCACACTTTACTGCCGCCGCCCTCAGGATGTGGGAGGTCGCCATGCTCCAACTGAATCAATGAGGTTCATACGCGGACCATTAATCAGATCTATACAGTCGGGAACCGCGGGCATGACGGCATCAAGGCACTCGGCAATGGCTTTGGGGTTTCCCGGCAGGTTGATGACGAGCGAAGCGCCCCGTGTGCCGGCAATCTGACGGCTGAGAATTGCTGTGGGGATAATGGCGTGAGAGATGCGGCGCATTAATTCACCAAACCCAGGGATCACACGGTCAAGAACAGCCTCGGTGGCTTCGGGGGTGACATCTCGAGGTGCAGGACCTGTTCCTCCTGTGGTGAGAATGAGACAACAGCCATCCACGTCGGCGAGTTCAACAATTGCAGCAGAGATCGCTGAAGCTTCATCAGGGATGAGTCGTTCAACAACTTCAAACGGTGTGGTGATTACGCGGGCAAGGTACTCGCGCATGGCAGGAGTGCCACGGTCTTCGTACACACCTGCAGTCGCTCGGTCGGAAACCGCAATGAGCCCACACCGAACCGTCATGTTTTTTAGCGCCCGTGTTCCAACCAGCGCTCGGCGTCGATTGCGGCCATACAACCAGAACCTGCGGCAGTAATTGCTTGGCGATAGATGTGATCTTGCACGTCACCTGCCGCAAAAACCCCAGGAACATTGGTGTATGTGGAGCCTTCGCGAGTAAGCAAGTAGCCAGACTCTTCCATGTCAAGAATGTTCGTGAACAAGCCTGTGTTTGGCTTGTGTCCGATAGCGATGAATAAACCGGTCACATTGAGCGGACGAGTTTCATTTGTGACGGTGTCAGCGATGGTGACACCCGTGAGAGTTCCTTCACCGTGCAATTCGCTGACACGTGAGTTCCAGAGGATTTCAATCTTTGGGTTATCCAGTGCACGTTGTTGCATGATGCGCGATGCGCGCAATGAATCACGACGTACGACGAGGTACACCTTCGATGCAAACTTGGTGAGGAAGCCTGCTTCTTCAATGGCGCTATCTCCGCCACCGACAACAGCGATTTCGTGGCCGCGAAAGAAGAAACCGTCACACGTCGCACAAGTAGAAACACCGTGACCAATCAGTTCACCCTCACGTGGAAGGTCGAGCATGAGCGACTGCGCACCGGTAGCAACAATGACGGATTCCGCTGTGTATTCGGTGTCGCGCACCCACACTTTGAAAGGCGTGCTGTTGAAGTCGACCTTGGTGACCTTTTCAGTGATGATGTCTGCACCGAAACGCTCTGCTTGAGCACGGAAATTGCCCATGAGCTCTGGACCCATGATTCCTTCAGGAAAACCAGGGAAATTTTCAATCTCGGTGGTGAGCATGAGTTGACCGCCGGGCTGGTCAGTCGTACTACTGGGCTCACCTTCAATAACGAGCGGCGAGAGGGCAGCGCGGGCGGTGTAGATGGCAGCGGTAAGACCGGCAGGGCCTGAACCAATGATGATGATTTTGCGAGCGTTGCTCATTACTTCTCTTCTTCTGGGGTGTAGCGCTTACGCATCAGGAGGATTCCGATGATGAGAAAGAGCGCGGCAAGGATGAAATACGAAATCCAGACGGCTGCTTGGTGATTCACCACAGCATCAAGTGCGGCTTGGAGACCGCGAACAAGACCCACGACCAACAGAACTGTGCCCGTCAACACGCCAAACGATGCAAGGAGTCCGAAGACAATGCCACGAGCGGTGGTGACGAGAGGTTGGGTGGTGTACTTGCGGACAGTGGCCACCACGCGGTCGATGAAAGCGACGGAACGGTCCGCCCATTCGGGATCGGTGAGTGGATTAGACACCATGGGGTTCAGCCTAACGGCGAGAGCCCATTGCACTGAGTGAGTGTTAGTCGCCCGATGTGGGCAAAGCGATGGAGCCGAGCGGCTCGTTACATCTGTCCTCGAAGAACAGACTCACGCCAGCAGGGGTTTCAAGGAGTGCAAGTCTGTATTCCGAACCACCTGCGTTATCCGTGAACTGAATGAGGGGTTTTTGTTCGCAGGTGGTCTCCGATGGTGACTCTTCTTGTTTGTCGCGACGCAGCATTGCTTCGTAGTAGGCAATGGTGCCCACCATGGTGCAGGGCTTTGAACCGAAATACAGGTCGACTAAGTCGTCACGATGGACTAGTTCAAACGCCGTACCTCGAAGGGTGAAGTAGTCAATACCCCCAACGTCACCCCAAAACCCTCCCGAGTGAGTACACGCTCCAGAGGCTTTCGGCACCGTGGTGACGGTGGTATCTGCAGCAATGGCTGGGGGAGCATCGCGAGAGTTCTTCGCGACAGCGATGCCGCCGCTAACAAGAACAAGCACTGCTGCTGCGATAGCCAGAAACCGAAGGCGCCCCCGAGAAGTGGCGGCGGCGACCTCACCAAGTGCGGCGGCAATATGAGTTTCCATAACGGACGGGTCGGGGGCGGAAATATTGCGAAGCGATGCCTCTAAACGTGGGTCAAGTTCATTGTCATCGCTCATGGCTGACCTCCGGTGCTGTTGTTCTGACGGCCGCTGCTGTCGGGTTGGTTCCCGAGGAGTGTTGTTAATTGTGCTCGACCTCGTGACAAACGGGACCGCACTGTGCCGACGGGAACATCAAGAATGACAGCAATCTCTTCGTAATCAAGATCTGCAATGTGGCGCAAGACCAATGCAACTCGAAACTCCTCAGGAATTTCTGCCAGCGCTGCAGAAATATCCATCTGTGCATCAACCGCTCCAGTTGCATCGGTGACTGAAATATTCACAAACTTCTCTTCATCGTTTGGAACATCGCGGCGACGAATGCGGCGCAGTTCATCTAATGCTGCATTTGTTGCAATGCGGTACACCCAAGTTGAAAATTTTGATCGGCCATCGAAAGATGGCAACGCCCGGACGATGGCAATGAGCGCATTCTGTGTCGCATCATCTGCATCAGATGAATTGATGATGATGCGATGACACACTGCGCGCACCACTTCATAATTTTCGCGCAGGAGCGCATCGACTGCATTGCGGTCACCGCGCTGTGCCCGTTTGAGGAGTAGGGCGTCGCTCGTCACTTCGCCGATGTGAATGAAAGGTCGCTGATGACGCCCTTGAACGGATTCGTATCACTACATGTTGAACTACGTCCAACTTCGCGCAAGAACAATAAAACGTTATGCGCGGGTTGGTGAACATTGAATGTCGCAAGACCGGAATTTCCGCTGTACACATTTGCAACTCGCAATCCCCAATCACTGAGGGAAGTTGGAATTGCATCTCCGGTTGTCACATACACATCTGCGTTGTAAGGACCATTTTGGAAGTTGGCCTTCAACTGACCGATGCCAATCCCGGTCAGTTGTACAACAAGGCCTACGCCTTCTTTAGAACCAAAGTATTGATTGCCATAACAAACCGTCGTCCATTGTGTTGCGGGATTGTTGTCGAGCAACATCGGAACCATTGCTTCGTTCTCTTGGTTGTCATCGCCATTGGGGTCGTAGCTTTTAACCTTTGCAATATCGACATGCACGACTTGCACGTTGTCGACGACAGAAGGAACGCTCGATGATTTGGTGTCTTTCAAACCCTTCCACAGCATGAAGGACATGACGAGCGCTGCAGTCAAGAGCAGTGCAATTGGCACATAATTGCGCTTTGTATTGGTCTTTCGATGAGCCGGAAGAGCTTCTTTTGCTCGCGGGGCACCACGTGGAGTTCGGTCGCGTTGCGGCAATGGCGCACGTTGTGGCGTGTTGTCATTCGGAACAACAGTGAAATCGCGCGGTGGCTTGGGTGTCATCAACGGGTCGAGCGGCGCAGGACGCGGACGCGGAGCTGGCGCACCAAGCGATGGCGACATTCCATCAGCAGGAGTTAATGCGTCGTGAAGATTACGCATTGCATCATCAAGCGCTTGTACAACCTCTGCACAATTTTCGTAGCGGTGTTCTGGACGACGACGCAACATCTTGTGAATGACATTGATAACGGTGCTTGGCACATCTGCACGCAAACCGCCAAGTGGTGTTGGGTCGCGCTCGAGACGTGCAACAGCAGTTGCTTGATCATTGTCGCCTTTGAACGGAACGTTGCCGGCCAAGCATTCATAGAGAACGAGCCCGAGAGAATAAATATCTGCACGAGCATCAAGATTGCGACCTTGCACTTGCTCGGGAGATAAATACTTTGCAGTACCCATCATGATGTCAACACGCGTGAGGTCCGTACCGTCGTCTTCGCTTGCCTTCAAAGGTTTTGCAATTCCAAAGTCAGTTAGAAGAACTTCGCCGTTCTTCATGACGAGGATGTTTCCGGGCTTGATGTCGCGGTGAAGAATATTTTCGCTATGTGCTTTTGCTAAAGCAGCAGCAATTGACTTACCGATGTGGACTGTGAGGTATGCACTGATTTGTCCAGGTCCGTAGTTATCCCCGGCATCATCAAGAAGTTCGCGTAGAGATTGTCCACGGATCAGGCGCATGACAAGCGCAACTTGTCCGTCTGCTTCGTCGATGCAGTCATACACCGGAACAATGTTGGGATGCGTCAACTTTGCAAGCGAGCGTGCTTCGCGACGGAAGCGTTCTGCAACAACAGGATCATCAGCAACACTGGTACGCAAGAGCTTGACGGCAACTTCACGACCAAGCTGTAAATCAGTAGCGCGCCAAACGTCAGCCATGCCGCCAGATGCAATACGACCTTCAAGTCGGTATCGACCACCGATGTAGTCGTCTGAAGAACGTGAAGCAGCCATGACTGGCTGTTTACGCTAGTTGTGGATAACCCCTTAGCGGAGCGATACCCCTACGCCTTCAAACGAAATGCGATTCCGATGGTGCCTTGTCCTGCATGAGTTCCGATGACAGCACCAATGTCGCCAACAATGATTTCACCGGAATAGACCTCTTTGACCATTGCGACAAACGCATCGATGTCAGCGCACTGTGCATGGAGAACGCCGAGCTGTTCAATGCTGTTGGCATTTTCTTTGAGGACGGTGATGAGGTGTGCGAGAGCTTTGGAACGCGTGCGCTGCTTACCAGCTTCTTCAACGAGGCCATTTGTGATCTCGATGAGAGGCTTAATGGATAGCGCACTTGCAAGCATCGCCTTTGCGCCACCGATACGCCCACCTTTTTTCAGGTTGTCGAGAGTGTCAAGCGCACCGACGACGCGCATGCGAGGAACAAGACTGTTCGCAAGGGCCAAAATTTCTTCTATCGAGGCACCCGCATTGGCCTTTTTGGCACATTCGACGGCAATAAGACCAAGACCCATCGTTGCTGTGCGGCTATCAACGATATGGACGGGCACACCACCAGCGAAGTCGCGCGCTGCGATTTGTGCACTTTGCATGGTGCCCGAGAGGTCGGAAGAAAGATTCAGAACAACAATGCCGGTGGCGCCGGCAGCCACCAATTGTTGGAAGCGAAGATCAAAGTCGCCCGGGGATGGGGCGGCTGTTTCAGGCAAAACAGGGGAGGCGGCACACTTTTTCCAGAACTCGTCCGTGGTGATCGTTTCACGGTCGACGTATTCATCGTCACCAAAACGAACCTTGAGTGGAACGATGGTGATGCCTAGGGAGTCGGCGAGTTCCTGAGGGAGGTCGCACGATGAGTCGGTAACAATTCGAACTGTCATTAGTCCGAAACCGTAGTACCCGCAGTGCCTTCATGACGGGTGCGGCGCCAGTGAGTCCCCCACCAGAGCAAGACAAGGATGAGAAGCGTCAGGCTTACATACTGTCCAAATCCAGCGATGGCATTCATTCGTGCCGTGACTCGGATGTAGGGCGCGACTTCGAGGTTGCCTTCGGGGGTGGTGACGCGAATCGAAAGGGGGAATCGCCCATTTGCTCGAGTCCCTGCCTCCACTTTGACTTCTGTGGTGCTGCCTGCGGCCAGATCAACCAGCCTCACGGGGTTTTGCAATGTGAGTTTTGCGCTTGCCATCCGCACACGGACGGTGAGCGGCACATCGGAATTATTTCGGATCTGGATACGTATGGCGCCATTGCGGCCCGACAACGTGATTGTGCCGGGCGTGGTCACCGTGACGGCGCCACGAACAGTCGACAGAAGGTCGCGAACACCAGCGATGTACGTGTCCCCGTTGACCACTGTGTTGGACACTCCGAGCGCAAAGAGATGAGACCAAATCTCACGACGAATATCGGCTTCGTCAACCATTGATGTCGTGGCGTCAAGTTCTTTCCGTGCGACAACAATGCCAGCGACTCGAGCGGCCCCGGTGTTAGGTGTCTTGTTTGCAAATTTGATGGCGGCTGTATCAGAAGAAACGATTTGCGGTTCTGCCATGTCCACCATGCTGATTCCGGGCGCATTATCAAGAGTGGAGGTAGCGATGGATAGCGCAGAATCTGAATTGAGGTCTCCGGAAGTGGTGGACAACATCAAGCGAATCGAAGTTGGCGAGTGACCACCAGCAAGAAGATCATCGCGTGCCACTAGCAGCTCTGCAGCACTTCGGTATGCAGCAATCGCAGGAGAGGACTCTTCACCGTTGTTTGAGACCGATGTAGCAACGTTTACGTCGCTTGCAACAATGGAAATGTTGCTACTTGTTATTCCATTCGGACGAAGTACAACATTGGCTGTTCGTGAAACCGTAATGCCTTGCTGTGCGCGAGGCATCAAGATGATTGAAACCACGCCTGCAGTACGAAGCAATTGAAGTCCATCAGATGTGAGTAAGTGATCAGCGATGTATGTTCCACGCTGAATAGCCACTCCAGGCAACCACTTATTCAGGGTGTCCTCACCAACACGCAATTGGTTAATAAATTCTTCGCGCATATTCATTGCAACAAACATTGATGGGTCTGTCGGTACATAGGCCGCAGTTGTGATGGATCGCAGACGAAGTTGTTCCCTGAGCGAGACCAATAATTCTTTATCTGATGCAAGATTTGAAACAGCTAAAGAGGCAATGATTTCAGGCTGAACCGAGACCGTCAATGGCGATTCATGTTTTGTTAGGAAGGCAATGAATCGCGTGACGCGCGCACGAGTTTCATCCGAGATGACAACATCACCATTCGGCTGAAGGGATGGGGCGGCCTTTAGACGTACGAGAGTGCTGGCCTGTACATCCGGCATTGTCTCGAGTTGGCGACGAACATTGATGAAGGTCAACACTTCTGCAGTTGGCTTTGATGTGGCGACGTCACGGAGACGAATTGAAATTGGATAGACGCCATCAAAGGGGACAGACAAAAGTTTTGTCGAATCAATTTTTTCTGCGATGGGTACTTGAATAAGAACTGTGTTGTTTGTGGTGTGTTGAATTTGAAGACCAGACAAAGTCACCGTGTCAAGCACTCCCGATTGAACCTCACCAAGCGCAATTGACTGGAAAGATCGACGAGATGCGATGCGCCGATGAATTTGAATTTCTACAGAAGCATGAAGGAACGCTGGATCGTCTCGCAAGACAAAACGCAATTGTTTTCCTGTGGTGATATTAAAAGTTTGACTCAGCAATGGAAGAGAGGGAACGGCCTGAGCCATCAAGGGCCCGCCATTGCCAAAGTTCAATGTTCCGAGCACGAATGACGTGAGGGCAAGAAGAAGACGAACAATTTTTTTCATGACAGAGTTTTTTCCAACACAGTGAGACCCTGTTTCATTTCGGTGAATCCGATACTTCGATACAAACTGAGTGCAGCGAGATTATTTGTTTCTGTATTGACAACTGTGTTGGTGCAGCCACGACGAAAGGACCACTCGACTGCTGATGCGATTAGTCGTGATGCGACTCCTGATCGACGAGCATCCGGGTGGACGGCGAGCCGCTGAATGAATCCGGTGGTGCCTGTGGTGCCGACGAGAACGAAGCCTTCCAACTCGCCATGACGACGAGAGACGAGGAGCCGCACATGTCGAGTGGCTTTCAGTGCCTCGTGCAACGTCTCTCGGTCAAGGTGCCATTCATCGCCAAAGGCAAGGCGGTCAATTTCAAGAATCTCAGTCATCACCGACGAGCGAATCCGAGCGCGCGCACGGCGGATTCGCTGTGGGGCAATATCGCGTGGAATATCGAACTGCGGCCGAGTGAGATGTTTCACCCGCAATAGTTGAAGTTGCTGAGCAGGGGAGAACCCGACCTCTTCAAGAGAAAGCGCAGATTGGGGGCTCATGGCGGAGGTTCGAACGCTGCCATACCCCCAGCGAGACAATGTGGCCAACCACTGCCCCAGAATCTCTGGACCAGGTAATTCAGTATCGGGACTATGGGAGCCCGTGATGATGAGAAATGCTCGGGAGGGTCTTCCGGCCCAGGGGCGCACCGAGGCCTGGGCAGAGCCCGACCAAATGACACCGCGCTGAGGGATTTGTTCCACCACATTCACCCCTCAGACGGTAGTCCCCCCTTGCGGCACAGGCTTTGGACTGGGGAAGGACACCTGTTCGGGTCTGCCAGTGCCTAGCCTTGGGCGGTCGCCTCATACCTATGTATATGGCGTCATACAGAACATCATGATTCCGCCGCGTTTTGCCCCAATTCTTGAAGAGATGGCCCCACTGGCTTTGCGTTTCCGCGAAGCCGGTCATCGGCTGTACCTCGTCGGGGGCACGGTGCGCGATCTTCTGATGGGTGATTCTGAGGGAACTCTCCACCCCTCCGAAATGGACTTTGACGCGACGACCACAGCACGCCCCGAAGAGATCAAGAAGATCGTCGGCGATATTGCCGACGCATTGTGGACCCAGGGGGAGCGTTTCGGAACCATCGGTTTAAAAATTGGTGAGCGCACGTACGAGATCACGACTCATCGCGCAGAGGCCTACTCACCGGATTCGCGTAAGCCAGAAGTGGTGTACGCCGACGAGATTGAAGTTGATCTTTCTCGACGCGACTTCACGATTAACGCAATGGCGTTGGAGTTAACGAGCGACACTCCCACGTTGGTTGACCCATTCGGTGGCGCCGCCGATCTAATGACGCGCAATTTACGCACGCCGCTATCTGCTGAGGAGTCTTTCAATGATGACCCTCTGCGTATGTTGCGCGCTGCGAGATTCATTTCTCAATTGGAAGTAACCCCAGACCCATCGATCACAGCTGCAGTGACTGCAATGGCTGATCGACTCACCATTGTTTCTGCGGAACGTGTGCGTGTTGAGTTCGACAAATTGATGGTGACAAAGAAGCCAACGTTTGGCCTGTGGTTCATGGTTGATACTGGTCTTGTTGATCATTTCTTGCCGGAACTGCGATTGATGCGTCTTGAGCAGGACCCGATTCATCGCCATAAGGATGTGCTCACGCACACTCTCGCTGTTGTTGAAAATGTGCAACGTGAGGCACGTGATGATTTTGATTTCCGCATCACTCGACTCGCAGCGTTGTATCACGACATCGGTAAGCCACGCACACGTGGGTTTAAAGAAGGCAAAGGTGTGACCTTCCACCATCACGAAGTTGTTGGTGCACGCATGACACGTGAGCGCATGAAGGCAATGAAATATCCGAACGATGACATTGCGGCCGTGTCGGAACTCGTTGCGATTAGTGGTCGATTCCATACGTATCAGATGGGTTGGACCGACAGTGCAGTGCGCCGTTATGTGCGTGACGCTGGTGATTACTTGCCCGAGCTCAACGTGTTAACGCGGTGCGACTGTACGACGCGTAATGAAAAGAAGGCCCGCATTCTTTCTCGTCGTATGGACGAAATGGAAGAACGCATTTCCGAGTTAATGGCAAGCGAAGAACTTGCAAGCCTGAGACCTGAAATAGATGGTCAAAAAGTGATGGATTTATTGGGTGTTCCGGCTGGTCCCATTGTGGGCGCTGCTCTTGAATTCCTCATGGACATTCGTCTCGAAGAAGGCTTGCTTGGCGACGAGATGGCGACAGCTCGTCTCATGCAGTGGTGGAAAGAGAACGAGGCGAATGCTTCAAAGCTTCGCCCCACGCGCCGCATTAACCGCGGCTAAGAACTTTACGAACCAAGTTTGCGTGCCCGCACAACAAGCGTGCTGGGGGCAACCGCATTCGGTTGATGCAACGGTTTGAGTTCATGCATCACATCGATGGAGAAGTTTGCGCGTTGCAATGCCATCGCCAATTCACCAATTGTGGGAGTGGTGTCTCCATATCGACGACGTGCAGTGGCGTCATTGCCGTCAAACACTGCTGACATTGGGTGAGCCACGGCGAAAACAAAACCTGCTTCTGGTCGTAACACTCGATGTACTTGGCGGAAGAGGCGAGCAATATCTGTTTCAAGAGTGATTTGATGCACACAGACAGCGAGGTCAATCACAGCGTTCATCAGGAATCCAAGATCGGCCATTTCGTCTTCGTGGAATTCGACCGTGACATCGGCATTTGTTGCCGCTTGACGTGCGCGCTGTACAGCCTCACGTGAGGGATCAATAGCAATACTTCGGGCGCCACGCTGTGCCATGGCAACGCAGTTGGGAACTGTGCCGAAAAGGCCCAACTCGAGCACCCGCTTGTTGCGGACGTCTCCACACACCCGGAGATCGTCGTCGTTGCTGACGGAAGAACCGAATGAAATAGCGCGTCCATCGGTGACGGCCCAGCGTGCGTCTGACATCTTCGAATCTTATGGCTATCTTGTGGCTCTATGGGTTTCTCCGTTGACATGTTGAGAGGTGATGTCGGCGTTGTCGATCATCAACTTGCGCGACGCTCTCTGATCAACGAAGTGAAGAAACGCCGCATCAGCAAAGACTCTGTCTGTGATGCGCATCCCGAGCTCATTCGGGCTGCTCGCAATATTGGCGAACCCTCAAAGACGGTGTGCCCCATCTGCGAAGAAGTGAACGTTGTGTTAGTGACCTATGTCTTTGGCCATGGTCTGCCCAAACATGGCAAATGCGTGACTGAGGCCAGCGATATCGACAAATTGAAGCGCACGGGTCACGAATACGCGGCCTATGTGGTGGAAGCGTGCCCCGGCTGTCGGTGGCACCATTTGCTCCGGGTGCTCCCTATTTCAGGGAACGGCCCTGGCCGCGCAAAGGCCGTCCGCTAACCAAAACCCCACAATTGCCTGCCGTCACCATTGAGCCTGCGTGCACATGGCCTTGTCAGATAAGGGTTTTGCCTCCGTGACCCACCCCCGTGGGATGGTGCATCGGAGCAGATACGCTTTCGGGGCACATATTCACCCTGCCCCGCAAGGGGCCCCGAGTCGTAATCGGGTCCGAAGGGAGGTCACACGCTATGCGTGCTTACGAACTAATGGTCATAATCAGCGGCAAGCTCGAAGAGAGCAACGCCCACAGTTGGTTGAAGACAATCAGCACTGGCATCACCAATGTTGGTGGACAGGTTCACGGAAACCCTGACTGGTGGGGCAAGCGTCGCTTGGCATACCCAATCCAGAAGCAGGATGACGGGTACTACGCAGTGTTCAACCTCCTTGCACCAGCTGGCGCCATGGACGAAGTTGAGCGCAACTTCCGTCTCTCTGACGATGTACTTCGCCACAAGCTCCTCCGTCTTCCTGACGATGAGGCAGCACGTCGTGGAATGGTCTCGGCGGTTTAGTCCGTCCCTTTCGAGCCCTCTGCTCCCTAAACGTCACTTTTTCGGAAAGGTTCCATCCAATGGCCGATAACTCAATCACTCTCGTGGGCAACTTGACCCGCGATCCAGAACTCCGTTTCACCACCGGTGGACGCGGCGTTGCATCCTTCGGTATCGCGGTCAGCCGCCGATACCAGGTCAATGGTGAATGGCAGGAGCAAACCTCCTACTTCAACATCGTCGCTTGGGGTCAACTCGGCGAGAACGCTGCATCAACCCTCACCAAGGGCATGCGCGTTGTCGTTTCGGGTCGCCTTGAGCAGCGCGAATACCAAAACCGTGAAGGCGAGAAGCGCACAGCTATCGAAATCAACGCCGATGAAATCGGGCCAAGCCTTCGTTGGGCCACCGCTTCTATTGAGCGCAACCCACGTACCGAAGGTGGCAACGGCGGCAACGGCAACGGCGGCGGCGGAAATCGCGGCGGATTCAGTGGTGGCAACTCTGGCGGCAACGCCGGTGGTGGCGATTACTTCCCAGCTGACGAAGAACCCTTCTGATCTATTCCTATCCCTTCCCTCTTACTCTTCCCTGACACAAGGACCTCAAAATGACTAGCAAGACGAACAAAATTCGCAACGCCCGCGAGGCGAACCGCAAGTTCAAGAAGAAGGCAAACCCTCTCGCAGCCGAGAAGGTTTACTTCATTGACTACAAGGACGTGAGCCTGCTTCAGCGCTTCATGACCGACCGCTCAAAGATTCGCGGACAGCGCATGAGCGGCACAAACGTGCAGCAGCAGCGTGAGCTCGCGACAGCAATCAAGAACGCTCGCGAAATGGCACTGTTGCCGTACACCAAGCGCACCGTTTCCACCCGCGCTCCTCGCCCAGGCAAGGAAGGCCGTGAGGAAGAGGGCACTTTGGAAATGCCAGAGCAGCCGATTACTTCTGAGTTCGCAAACGTGAATGAAGAAGTTGCAGAAGAGTCAACCGAGACCACCGCTGCTGAGGCAGTAGAGACCGAAGTAGAGGCCTGATATGAACGTAATTCTTCGTGAAGACATCGCCGGCGTTGGCCGTCGCGGTGACATCGTGACCGTGGCCGATGGCCATGCTCGCAACTACCTCTTGCCACGTGGACTTGCACTTGTTGCAACCGACGGAGCAATCAACCAGGCAAATGCAATGCGTCGCGCACGTGACCTTCGTGAAGCCAACGACCGCGAGGCAGCTCGCACCGTGGCAGAAGCACTCACCGCCCGCGCATTCACTGTGAAGGCAAAGTCGGGCAACGAGGGTCGTTTGTTCGGTTCCGTCACAACGGCTGACATCGCAGCGGCATTGGCAGCACAAGCTGGCGTCTCGCTTGATCGCAAGAAGATTGTGGCTCAGCCGATTCGCACCACTGGCTCGCACAGTGCGCTTGTTCGTCTGCACGCAGACGTCGAATGCAACATCAAGATTTCGGTGGTCGCCGGCTGATCAGCCGTGCGATGCACACCGTTATCCACATATTCCGAACTTTTTCCCCAGCCCTATCCACAGGGATTTCGCAGGGTTATCCACTAGCAATCCACAAGGAATCGCTGGCAAGGTAGGGGACTTCTATGACGGACTATTCCGACCGCCCCGAGCGGTCCAACAATCGGCCAGCACCTCGCACTGATAGTCGCACGCCTCCGCACAACCTCGATGCAGAAGCGTCGCTGTTGGGCGCAATGTTGTTGGATGAAAATCCAGTGGGGCTTGCGATTGAGCAACAACTGGATGCAAGCGACTTCTACAAGCCGGCTCATGGTCATGTGTATGCCGCAATCAAATCGTTGTCGGGTATTGGCGAAGCGATTGACGCTGTCACTGTGTCCGAAGAATTGCGTCGCAGCAATTTGCTTGACGATCTCGGTGGTCTGAATTTCCTCAACGACCTGCTGAACGCCACGCCATCTGTCAGTAGCGCTGGCCGCTACATCAAGATTGTTCGCGACACTGCAACATTGCGACGACTAATCAAGGGCGCAAGCGACATTGCCGATCTTGGTTATTCATCACCAGCCGACATTCGCATTGCGATTGACAAAGCAGAACAAATTGTTTTCGACATCGGTGATGAACAACTCACAGACTCGTTGCAAAAACTGCATGAGCTCACGGGTGCAGTTACAAAGATTCTCGAAGATCGATTCGATGCCGGCAACGAAATCACCGGTGTGAAGACTGGCTACACAAAGCTGGACAAGCTTCTTTCGGGTATGCAACCTGGAACACTCAACATCGTTGGTGCACGTCCTGCAATGGGTAAGTCAGCGTTTGCTCTCGGTATGGCTGTGAGTGCGGCGCGCGCAACGAATCGCCCCGTGCTTTTTTTCTCGCTTGAAATGTCTGCAACAGAACTCACTCAAAGAATTTTGTCGGCAGAAGCGCAAGTGGACTCCGACCGAATGCGCAGTGGTCGTTTGCAAGAAGCCGACTGGACAAAAATTACACATGCAATGAATCGCCTTGAGATTCCGTTGTATATCGATGACACTCCACAAATTTCTGTGATGCAGATTCGCCAGAAGTTGCGTCGTGTCGCTGTGGCTGATGCGCAACCAGCGATGGTTGTTGTCGACTATTTGCAACTGATGGGTGGCGGAACTCAAGAGAGCCGCCAGTTGGAAGTTGCAGAAATCAGCCGTGGCCTCAAGTTGTTGTCGCGTGAGTTTGGCATTCCTGTTGTTGCTTTGAGCCAGTTGAGCCGTGGCATTGAACAGCGACAAGATCGTCGCCCCGTGTTGTCCGACCTTCGTGAATCCGGTGCACTGGAGCAGGACGCTGACGTCATCATGTTCTTGTATCGCGAGGAAGCTTCAAACCCAGAAGCAAACGCCAACGACCGCGGCTTTGCCGATGTCATCGTTAGCAAGCACCGTTCGGGACCAACGGGAGACATTCGCTTGTTGTTCAACAAGGCTTATACGCAGTTCGTCGACGAACCTGAGTGACGCGCGTAATCTGAAATCATGCTTCTCGGCGACAATCTCATTGTCTATCTCGTTCTTGCTTTAGGTGGCGCCCTTGCCGTGGGCAACGTCATGGCTCTGGTCAAACCCCCGGAAAAGCCACGTGACGACGGCGACCTACAGATCGCTCCCAAGGGCCGCAGCGTCATGATGGCCATGGTGGGCGTTGTGGCTGCATTATGGTCACTCGTCAGCCTGATCAAGGGCTGAGCCACCCCACCGCTACGGTCAACACATGGCATTCGGACAACCCTCAGGCCCACCGGCCAATGCGAAGCAAGTGAAAGAACTACTCGCTCTCTTGAATGCGGCAGGGCATTCCGATTTTCGTGACGCAAGAGGCCCCATGGGTTTCAATCAGCGTCAAGCTGGCGGAAGATTCACTCGCGACGAGGCCGACAACTTCATTGCCCAATTGCAAGAGTGGGCTGAAATTGCCGAATCTGCCGATGCAGTTCCCACTCCGGTTACTCCGTCGCCCCAAGCACTGAAGCCCAAAGTGACGGCAGCAGAAAAGTCTTTGAAATCTGTACCTTCAGAAGTGCTGGCGGCTGAATTACAGAGCCGTGGCTGGGTTGTTCTCGAGCCATAAGCGATATTCAAAGGATTCCCTTTGGCCCTATTGGGTAGGGTTTCAGGCGTGATTCTTTCTGACCGTGACCTTCGTGCCGAGATTGCGGCTGACCGCATCATCATCGAGCCTTTTGATGAGACCTGTGTGCAACCCAGCAGCATCGATGTCAAGGTGTCGAACCTGTTCCGCGTCTTCCGTAACCACTCGGCCGCGGTCCTCGATGTCAAGAAAGACCTCACCGATCTCACAGAATTGGTGGAAGTCAAAGATGGCGATGCCTTCATGCTTCACCCTGGTGAATTCGTCCTCGGGTCGACGCTGGAGCGCGTCGGTGTTCCTAATGATTTAGTCGCACGTGTGGAAGGCAAGAGTTCCTTGGGCCGCCTGGGTCTTGTCATTCACTCCACTGCTGGCTTCATTGATGCTGGTTTTGATGGCCACGTCACTTTGGAACTTGCGAATCTTGCGAACCTTCCCATCACGTTGTATCCCGGAATGAAGATCGGTCAGATCAGCTTCATCAAGATGACATCGCCGGCAGAGAAGCCATACGGCTCTGGCGCAAAAGGTTCGAAGTATCAGGGTCAGCGCGGGCCAACACCAAGTCGCTATTTCGAGAACTTCCAGTAATCATGCCTGGCGAGATTCACCAGTCGCACAAACTAGAAGACGTGCTCTACGACATTCGTGGACCAGTGTTGATTGAAGCAAAACGTCTGGAAGAACAAGGGCATCGCATCACCAAACTCAACATTGGTAACCCTGCTCCATTTGGTTTTGAAGCTCCACCAGAAATTTTGGTGGATGTGATTCGTCACTTGCAGGAATCTCAGGGCTATTCCGACTCGCAAGGAATTCGTTCCGCACGCACTGCTGTTGTGCAGAGTTATCAAACTCGCGGCATTGAAATCACCGACCCCGACGATATCTGGTTGGGTAACGGCGCAAGCGAACTCATTCAATTAGCCCTGAATGCATTGCTTGATTCGGGTGATGAAGTTTTAATTCCTGCACCGGATTATCCGTTGTGGACCGCAAGCACCAGCCTTGCCGGCGGCAAGCCAGTGCATTACTTGTGCGACGAAGACAACGACTGGAATCCCGACCTCGAAGATATTCGTTCGAAGATCACGGATCGCACGCGCGCCATTGTCGTCATCAACCCGAACAACCCAACAGGTGCTGTGTACAGCCGCAAAGTGTTGCGCGAGATTGCAGACATTGCAGCAGAGCGCAACCTCATTGTGTTCGCCGATGAGATCTACGACAAGATTTTGTACGACGACGCAATCCATCACAACTTCGCTGAAGTTGCACCTGATGTTTTGACGTTCACATTCAACGGATTATCAAAGGCCTACCGCCTTGCCGGTTTCCGTTCTGGTTGGATGATGGTGACAGGGCCGCGTGAGCACGCTGCTAGTTACATCGAAGGCATCAACATGCTCACGAACATGCGCTTGTGCCCAAATGTTCCAGCACAACACGCAATTCAAACTGCATTGGGTGGCCGCCAAAGCATTCAAGATCTCATCTTGCCCGGTGGTCGTTTGTTGGCTCAGCGCGATGCCGCAGTGAAGGCTCTACGTGAGATTCCAGGTGTTACATGCGTCGAACCAAAGGGTGCGCTGTATGTGTTCCCCAAGCTTGACCCCGAGATGTATCCCATCAAGGATGACCGCCGCTTCGTTCTCGATTTCTTGCGCGCAGAACACGTGTTGTTGGTGCAGGGCACGGGCTTTAACTGGCCAAGCCCCGACCACTTGCGCCTCGTGACATTGCCATGGGCGAAAGATCTCACTGAGGCGATTCATCGCCTGGGTAACTTCTTGTCGACATGGGTGCCGCCCAAAAACTGAATCCACTCATTCATTCTGAATTGAGAAACACAAAAGGGCGCCGGTGCCGAAGCACCGACGCCCTTTTGTATGAATTAGTTATTCGCCGACAGAACCAGCAAGTGGTGCGTCGAGCACGGCCATTTCTTTCTCGCCGTTCTCCAATGCTTCGAGGACGTGAATTGCAATGTCTGCAACCTTCACTTGATCCTCTTCAGCACCGGCAGCCTTTACGCCGTCGTCCAACATGATGTAGCAGAACGGACAAGCGGTGGCGACGCGACCAGCACCAGTGCTGATTGCTTCTTGCGCGCGCTCATCGTTGACCTTGACACCGATGGACTCTTCCATCCACATGCGAGCACCACCTGCGCCGCAGCACATTCCCTTGGTGCCGTTGCGTGGCATTTCAACAATCTGCAAGCCCTTGATGGAACCAACGACCTTGCGTGGTGCCATATAGACGTCGTTGTGACGGCCGAGGTAACACGAGTCGTGGTACACGATGCGGTCTTCAAGAGAAGCGTTACGCATGTCTAACTTGCCTGAATCAATGAGGAACTCAAGGAACTCACTGTGGTGAACAACTTCGTAGTTGCCACCCAATTGTGGGTACTCGTTCTTCAATGTGTTGAAACAGTGTGGGCACTGCGTGATGATCTTCTTCACACCCATGCCGTTCATCATTTCAATGTTGGGCAATGCGAGCATCTGGAACAAGTACTCGTTACCAGAACGACGTGCAGAGTCACCTGTGCACATTTCGCTTGGTCCGAGAATTGCAACGTCAACATTGGCACGCTCGAGGAGCTTGGCCATTGCTTGTGTCACTTTCTTGTTCTTGTCATCGAAGGAACCGGCGCAACCAACCCAGTAGAGGTACTCGTGGTTGAACGCTGCACCCGGATCAACAACTTCTACGTTGAGGTCCTTGGCCCAATCGGCGCGGTCGTCCTGGTTCATGCCCCATGGGTTGCCCTGGTTTTCCATTGCGCGGTAGGCGTTGCCCAACTCTGCAGGGAAGTTGCTTTCCATGAGCGACAAGTAACGACGCATGTCGAGGATCTTGTCGAGAATCTCGATGTTGACCGGACAGATTTCGTCACAGGCCTTACACGTTGTGCATGACCAGACTTCTTCAGCACTGATGCGCTCGAAGAGTGAGTTAGCACCAATCTTGATTTCAGAATCAACGGACAATGGTGGCGACACCATTCCGCCTGGTGCGTGTGCAGCGGTTGCTGCCATGACTTCACCAGTCTTCAACACGATTTCTCGTGGGTCGAGCGGCTTGCCTGTTGCATGTGCTGGGCACACGCTGGTGCAACGACCACACATGGTGCATGCATCGGTATCGAGCAGTTGCTTCCATGTGAAATCTTCGATCACTGCAGCACCAAATGTCTCAAGCGATGTCTCGGTGAGGTTTGGCATTGCGCGCATTGCGCCCTTCGGACGATCTCTGTCCTTGAGGTACATGTTGAGCGGCGATGTGAACATGTGGCGCAACATCGTGATGGGCAACAACGCGAGGAACGCGATGAATGCAACAACGTGCGTGATCCACATTGCCTGGTGCCAGTTCTCAAGGGTGCCATGGGCGAGACCATCGACGAGTTTTGACAATGGGAATCCGATGTACGACCATGCTTCGAAGTTGGATCCAACTCCACCAACAGGGCCTGCAGCCATACGGAACATTTCCGCAGCAAAACCGGAAAGGCCAATCAGCAACAGGACGCCAAGGATGATGCCGTGTTCTGCCTTTGTCTTAATGCGGATGCGATATGGCTGTTGGATGTAGCGACGAACAATTGCCCATACAACTCCGAGTGTGAACATGAGGCCTGCGGTATCACCGACGAAGACGTATCCCTGGTACACGGTGCCGTGAAGGAACTTCAACGACTCTGGCAATTGGTGATCGAGCTCGAGCGCAGTGGTGACACCTAACAAGATGAGGAAACCGAAGTAGATGAGCGAGTGCATGAGGCCAGCTGCGCTATCGCGAAGCAAGGTGCGCATGTACACACCAGCGCGGTAGTCAGCGAGACGACGCTTGGCATTCTTTGTTGTTGTCTTGCGACGATCTGGTGCACCACGTTCCCAGTTGCGCACGCGATCGGCAAAGCGGAAGGCGCCCCAGATGAGCATCACAGGAAGGATTGTGTAGAAGGCGGCCTGCAATGGTCCGGGGATTCCTTCGAAGACCTCACGGCTTTTTGACGACTCGTCGTGCCAATGGGTGAATTGGGGGATGATTCCCGACACCAAGGTGAACGTACCCATGCCGAGGCCAAGGGCGATCGACAATTGGTACGGGCGAAGGCGCTTTGGCGTCTTCTCGGCGGCGGGTGCTGCGTTCGTGCTCATAACGAAGACAACGCTAGTGGCATAAGGGTCTCAGAGCCGACCCCTGTTGTGGATAATGAGGTCTTAGACCCCGAAAAAATCAGGCGTAAAAATCAGCCGAAGTGCGCGCGGTCGAGTTCGCGAACGCGAGTAGCGAGTGCTTTGAGCAACTTGCGCGAGATGGCGGGAATGTTGTCAACGGCGCCCTTGAGTGCCCGCTCAGAAATCACGAGCAAGCGGACGTCGGTGTCGGCGATGACAGCTGCGGTACGAGGACCGTGGTCAAGCAGTGACAACTCACCAATAACGGCGCCGGACTTGACAGTGGCGACCTTTTTGCCATTGCGCTTGACCGTGGCAGATCCTTCGAGGATGACGTATGCCTCGCGACCTGTCTGACCTTGATCCATGATGACCGTTCCGGCCTTGAGCACTCGCTCGGTGGAGTTCTTCACAACAAGGGAGAGTTCCTTGGAGGAGCACTCAGAAAAGAGTGCAATGTTGCGAAGGTGGTCAACGGTGGACTTGGTGCTTGCCATGTGCACAAGTGTAATCACTTGTCATGGGTCACTTTTCCACTGGAGAGAGATCGTTTCTGTCTGAGTGGTCACATGTGACGCGCGACCCCAAGCACCTACAGATTGGGGACAATCGTTATGAAACGGCGATGAGTGCAGAGCGGTAGTCGCTAGGTACCGGCTGAGCGAGCAATGTGAGGATCGTTGCTGCAATGTTGGAAATACCTGCATCGCTGACGCCGGCAGATGTGACGGTCCGATTCGCATAATCAATGGCGATAAATGGAACCGGTGACAACGTGTGCGACTTCTTTGGAACGGCTACACCGTGTGCATCCATGAGTGGAGCACCGTTCTTGTCGCGTTCGACTAACACTTCACAGTTGCCATGGTCAGCAGTGATGAGAAGTGTTCCACCAGCTGCACGCACGGCATCGTTCACGCGCACAAGTGCTTGGTCAATTGCTTCAACAGCGATGATCGACGCAGGAATATCACCGGTATGGCCCACCATGTCGCCACCTGCAAAATTGCAACGAATAAAGGGGTATTTACCACTTTCGACGGCTGCGACAACTGCGTCACCCGTCTCTTTCGCTTTCATCTTTGGCAACTTGTCAAACGACACTTTGTCGGAAGGAATTTCAACCCATGTTTCAAGTTGATCGTTGAACTTTTCCGATCGATTGCCATTCCAAAAATATGTGACATGCCCAAATTTTTGTGTTTCAGCAACTGCATATTGTGCGATGCCGGCTGTTGCAAGAAGTTCTGACACAGTGCCCGTGACGCGTGTGGGAGACACGAGAAAATGCGCAGGGATTCCCATGTCGCCGTCGTACAACGTCATGCCGACAACGAGAAGATTGTTGGGTAATGGGCCACGGACAAACTGGCTAAAGGGTTCTTCTGTGAGTGCGCGGTAAATCTCGACGACGCGGTCGCCGCGGAAGTTAAAGATGACAACGGCATCGTCATCGTGCATTGCGCCAACGGGTGACCCGGTGTTGTCAACGATGGTGAACGGTGGCAGGTACTGGTCGCTGACGCCCGTGTCCTCGGCACGCAAAGTTGCTAATGCTTCGGCTGCAGAACGAAATGGTCGAGCAGATCCCTCGGCGTGGGCCTTCCAGCCATTTTCAACAATGGTCCAGTCGGCCTCGTATCGGTCCATGGTGACGATCATGCGACCGCCACCAGAACCAACAAGCGCGGAGCAACGGTGGGTTGCTGCGATGTCGGCAAGGAAGGCCTCAAGGTCAGCGAGGTAAGCCTCTGCGGTTCCATCTCTGACGTCGCGCCCATCGAACAAAGGGTGGATGACGATCTTTTGCGCTCCGACTGTGGCAGCAGCAGTGACAAGGGCCTTGAGATGGCGAATGTGGGAGTGCACATTGCCATCCGAGAGCAAGCCCACAAAATGAATCTGATGGTCCTTGTGAGACATCACCATGTCCCATGCTTCGCCCCAAATAGTTCCAGTGCGGAAAGCTTCTTCTACTTGCTTTGCCCCTTGGTCGAAAATACGACCAGCCCCCATGATGTTGTGACCAACCTCAGAGTTGCCCATGTCGGCGTCGGTCGGGAGTCCCACAGCAACTCCGTGAGCTCGGATCGGAAGGGAAACAACAGCCATGCCATCAACTTGGCCATTGATTGCGCCGTGGAGGAATGGGGCACATGCACCGCTCACGGCATTGTCGGGGGTATCAGCTTCAAGGCCAACACCATCGAGGATTGCGAGAACAAGCGGGGCGGCGGCGGAGTTGGTAGCGGGGGATGCCATCCCGTCAGACTAAATGGAGAAGTGGCCTCTGCAAAGTTGAGTGTACCTGTATCAAGTTTCCTGCCATGATGGTTGCAAGCGGAATTAGCAGTCCCCTATCATGACTGCTAATCCAAACCATCTTCTATTGAAGGAGACCCCCAATGGCAAAAGCAGTCGGAATCGACCTCGGAACTACGAACTCAGTTGTTGCAGTTCTCGAAGCGGGCGAGCGAGTTGTTATCCCAAACGCAGAAGGCGCGCGCACAACGCCGTCCATCGTTGCGTTCTCGAAGACCGGTGAAGTCCTGGTGGGCGAAGTCGCGAAGCGTCAGGCCATCACCAACCCGGATCGCACCTTCCGCAGCATCAAGCGCGAAATGGGCAAGTCCTGGATGTCAGAAGACATCGACGGCAAGAAGTATTCCCCACAGGAAATCAGTGCGCGCATTCTCATGAAGTTGAAGCGTGATGCCGAGGCGTACTTGGGCACCACCGTGACCGACGCTGTGATCACCGTTCCGGCGTACTTCAACGACGCAGAGCGCACTGCAACAAAAGAAGCAGGTGCAATTGCTGGGCTCAATGTGCTGCGCATCATCAACGAACCAACTGCTGCAGCGCTTGCTTATGGTCTCGACAAATCTTCACAAGATGAAACCATTTTGGTGTTCGACCTTGGTGGTGGAACATTCGACGTGTCAGTTCTTGAAATTGGCGACGGAGTTTTCGAAGTAAAGAGCACACACGGTGACACTCACCTTGGCGGAGATGACTGGGACCAGCGCATCATCGATTGGTTGGTGCAACAGTTCAAGGCCGCACACAATGTGGACCTTGCACAAGACCGTATGGCATTGCAACGATTGAAAGAAGCTGCCGAAAAAGCAAAGATTGAACTGAGCCAGACACAACAGACTCAGATCAATCTTCCGTTCATCACAGCAACAGCCGAAGGTCCATTGCACCTTGATGAACAGTTGTCACGTTCCAAGTTCCAAGAAATGACCGCCGACCTTGTTGAGCGTTGTCGCGTTTCCTTCGAGAAGGCATTGTCCGATGCAGGTCTCAAGAAGGACCAAGTGAATCACGTGATTCTTGTGGGCGGTTCTACTCGTATGCCAGCAGTACAGGACCTCGTGTTCAGTCTCACCGGCAAAGAGCCCAACAAAACTGTGAACCCTGATGAAGTTGTTGCTGATGGAGCAGCTGTGCAGGCTGGCGTGTTGAAGGGCGAAGTGAAAGACGTTCTTCTTCTCGACGTGACTCCGTTGTCATTGGGAATCGAGACAAAGGGTGGCGTGATGACAAAGCTCATTGAGCGCAACACCACCATTCCTACTCGCCGCACCGAAGTGTTCACGACGGCAGATGACAATCAGCCGTCAGTCGAAATCAAAGTGTTGCAAGGTGAGCGCGAAATGGCTGCGTACAACTCAGAGCTTGGAACTTTCACACTCTCTGAATTACCGCCAGCACCCCGCGGTGTTCCACAGATTGAAGTCACCTTTGACATCGATGCGAACGGCATTGTCGTTGTGTCGGCAAAGGACCGTGCAACAAACAAAGAAAACAAGATGCAAGTGCAGAATGCTTCTTCGTTGAGCAAGGACAAGATCGAAGAGATGATTCGTGATGCCGAAGCACATGCAGAAGATGACCGTCGCCGTCGTGATGAAGCAGAGATTCGTAACAATGCTGACTCGCTCGTCTACCAAACTGAAAAGGTCTTGCGCGAACAGGGCGAGAATGTTCCTGCCGAGGAGAAAGACGCAGTTGAAGGCCCACTTTCTGCGTTGAAGGCAGCCATTGCGGCAAACGATCTTGACCAGATCAAGTCCACAACTGAAACACTCATGGGTGCAAGCCAAGCTTTCAGCCAGAAGTTGTATGAGGCAGCAGCGCGTGACAGTGGTGCAGCCGGTACGTCAGCCTCGGGTGCATCTGCACCCTCTGATGACGACATTGTTGATGCCGAGATTGTTGATGAGCAGTAAGCAATGACTGACGAAACTGTCGAACAGCTTGAAGAGGCGCCGACCGAGGTTGTTGAAGAAGTTGCTGTCGAACATGACATTGACGCTCTGCTCGCTGAACGTAATGAGTTCAAAGACATCGCTTTGCGTTTGCAAGCAGACTTTGAGAATTACAAAAAGCGCATGACGCAGATGCAGTCTGATGAGATTGCACGTGCAACTGGTCGCATGGCTGAATCTCTTCTTCCCGTTTTAGATGCGTGCGAAGCAGCTTTTGCTCACGGCGCCGAAGGTGTGGAACCTATTTGGTCTTCACTCATGGGCGCGCTGAAGAGCCAAGGCCTCATTGCGCTTGATCTTTTGAATCAGCCATTCAATCCGGAGTTAGCGGAAGCAGTGATGCATGAACCTGGCGACGGCGGTGAACCAATTGTCAGCGAAGTTCTGCGCACTGGTTACGAATGGAAGGGTCGCGTCTTGCGCGCTGCCATGGTGAAGGTAAAGGGATAAGTCTTGGCTGCCCAACGCGAGTGGTTTGAAAAGGACTACTACGCCGTCCTCGGAGTGTCGAAAGACGCAACAGAGAAGGA
Source organism: Acidimicrobiaceae bacterium (assembly GCA_947446815.1). Taxonomy (GTDB): domain Bacteria; phylum Actinomycetota; class Acidimicrobiia; order Acidimicrobiales; family Ilumatobacteraceae; genus UBA2093. Next base: position 65,629 of record CANFGT010000002.1, on the reverse strand, counting down.
CATCACGAAGGCCTACAGGCGCTTGGCGCGTCAATATCACCCGGATACAAATCCTGGGAACAAAGAAGCAGAAGAGAAATTCAAAGACATCTCTGCCGCATATGACGTCGTCGGCGATGCTTCTAAACGCACTGAGTATGACGAAGTGCGCCGCATGGGCCCATCTGCTGGGTTCGGTGGCGGTCAGAACATGGGCTTCGACATGGGCGGTGGCGATCTCGGCGACATCCTCGGACAAATGTTTGGCGGTCGTGGTCGCCGTGGTGGCGCAAGCGGCGTTGGACCACAACGCGGTGCAGATATTGAATCCACCTTGACGTTGTCGTTTGAGGAGGCAGCGCATGGCCTCACTACGTCGTTGCATCTCACTGCTGATGCAGTCTGTTCCACGTGTACAGGTTCTGGTGCAAAACCAGGGACATCACCCAAGATGTGCAGCGCATGTGGTGGCCGAGGATCAGTTGCCAGTAATCAAGGGCCCTTCGCAATGTCTTCGCCATGTCGCTCATGTGGCGGCAAGGGAAACATCATTGAATACCCATGCGGTACGTGTCGCGGTAACGGAATTGAACGGCGCCCACGCGATGTCAATGTTCGTATTCCTGCGGGAGTCGACGATGGCCAACGTATTCGTCTCAAGGGGCGAGGCACTCCCGGGCGTAACGGTGGTCCAGCAGGCGACTTGCTCGTCGAATGCCGTGTGTCGCCGCATGCATTCTTCACGCGAGAAGGACTCACGTTGCTTGTACGGGTTCCTGTTTCATTCACCGAAGCCGTCTTGGGTGCAACGATCACTGTGCCGACGCTCAGCGATGGCGAAGTAACTCTGCGTCTAAAGCCCGGCACACAATCTGGTTCACGTCATCGGGTGAAGAGCAAAGGAATCTCAAACGCGAAAACCACGGGCGATCTCATCGTGACGGTGGAAGTTGCAGTGCCCTCGAGCTTGAACGAAGAAGAACAAGCGGCAGTCGAAGCACTGAGTGAAATCTTGCGTAATCCACGAGACAAGGCCAAGTCATGATGCGCCCTCATCATCAAGCGGTGTACGTGATTTCTGTCGCGGCAGAACTCGCCGGCATGCATCCGCAGACATTGCGTATTTATGAGCGCCGTGGGTTGCTCACTCCAGCGCGCACGACTGGCGGAAATCGTCGATACAGCGATGCAGACATCATGCGACTGCGTCGTATTGCTGAACTCGCAACGACGGGAATGAATCTTGAAGGCATCCGACACGTGATGTCTTTAGAAGAAGAAGTCATACGACTTCGAACAGAAGTGGCAGAACTGCGCCAGGGACTTATCGATGCAGTCAACGCACTAGAACAGCGATCATCGGGAGCATTGGTGCCACTACGACGTGCCATCACGCTTTACAACGAACGCCCCAGCATTTTTGATCCCAACCGATAAACCCACAGGAGGCCACTCATATGGCAATCGATCCGAAAAAGTGGACAACAAAGACCCAAGAAGCTTTCGCTGCTGCAAGTGATATTGCCCGCAGTAACGGTAACCCTGAGCTCACTGTCGACCACGTCTTGGCTGCGCTTGTTAGTCAGCCAGACACAATTGTTCCCGCGTTGCTGCAGAAGCTCGGTGTAGCTCCAGGCATGTTGCGTGCGAAGGCCGAAGAGAACATTGGTCGACTAGCGCGCGTAGATGCTGGCGCCGAACCACGGATGAATCGCGAGCTCAGTAATGCATTGGAAAATGCCGACTCTGCTCGCAAAGACCTCCATGACGATTTCTTGTCAGTGGAACATTTGATGCTCGCTCTGAATCAGCGTGTTGGCATTGGCAGCGAAGAGATGCTGCAGGCGCTTCGTGAAGTTCGAGGTTCTCATCGAGTGACGTCACAAGACCCGGAATCACAATTCGCCGCATTAGAGAAATATGGACAAGACCTCACTGAACGCGCGCGCGCCGGAAAAATTGACCCGGTCATTGGTCGTGACGAAGAGATTCGACGCGTTATCCAGGTGCTCTCGCGTCGAACAAAGAACAACCCGGTCTTAATTGGCGAACCCGGAGTGGGCAAAACAGCAATCGTGGAAGGTCTCGCACAGCGCATTGCTGACGGCGATGTTCCAGAGGGGTTGAAGAACAAACGTCTTGTTGCGTTGGACTTGGCATCAATGCTTGCGGGCGCAAAGTATCGCGGAGAATTTGAAGAGCGCCTCAAGGCAGTGCTGAAAGAGATCACCGACTCCAATGGCGAAGTAATCACGTTTGTTGACGAGATGCATACGTTGGTGGGTGCTGGCGGAGGTTCCGAAGGCGCCATGGATGCGGGCAACATGATCAAACCCATGCTTGCACGCGGTGAATTGCGCATGGTGGGTGCCACAACACTCGATGAGTTTCGTAAGTACGTCGAGAAAGACCCTGCACTGGAACGCAGATTCCAACAGGTGTACGTCGGTGAACCGACAGTGCCAGACACCATCGCAATTCTTCGTGGCTTGAAGGAACGTTATGAGGTGCATCATGGTGTGCGCATTCAAGACTCTGCGTTGGTCAGTGCAGCCGTGTTGTCTAATCGGTACCTCACGAATCGTTTCTTGCCCGACAAGGCCATTGACCTTATGGATGAAGCAGCGAGCAAGCTCCGCATCGAGATTGATTCACTTCCAACAGAAATTGATGTTGTGCAACGTCGAATCTTCCAATTAGAAATCGAGAAAGTTGCGCTTGAAAAGGAAACCGACACGGCTTCTGTTGAGCGACTTGGGTCTTTGCAAGACGAGCTTGATGTGTTGCAAGTGCAAGTGGATGAAATGAAGTTCCATTGGGAGGCAGAACGAGAAGCAATTTCTGCTATTCGTACTCTGAAAGAAGAACTTGAAACTCTTCGCTCGCATGTAGATCGTGAAACGGATCTAGAGAAGGCTGCAGAGATCCGTTACGGACGCATCCCCGAGTTGGAACGACGCATTGATGAAGCCACGCAACATCTTGATGTCTTGCAAAAAGACAATCGCATGTTGAAAGAAGAAGTAGACGCAGAAGATATTGCAGAGGTTGTTGCAAAGTGGACAGGTGTCCCTGTCAGTCGCTTGCTGGAAGGCGAGATGCAGAAACTTGTTCATCTTGAAGCCCTCTTACACAAGCGTGTCATTGGACAAGACGCAGCAGTGACGGCGGTTGCTAACGCCATTCGCCGTAGCCGCGCTGGGCTATCTGACCCGAATCGCCCCATCGGATCCTTCATGTTCCTCGGACCAACTGGTGTTGGCAAAACAGAACTGGCTCGCGCATTGGCTGAGTATCTCTTTGATGACGAGAAGGCCATGGTGCGAATTGACATGGCTGAGTACATGGAAAAATATTCCGTCAGTCGCCTGATTGGCGCTCCTCCGGGATACGTCGGATACGACGAAGGTGGTCAGTTAACAGAACTTGTTCGTCGTCGTCCGTACAGCGTTGTACTGCTGGATGAAGTGGAAAAGGCGCACCCTGATGTTTTCAACATCTTATTGCAAGTACTTGACGATGGGCGTCTCACTGACGGCCAAGGACGCACAGTGGATTTCACGAACGTGGTGCTCATCATGACGAGCAACTTGCCGGGTGAACCCATTGATTATTTCCGACCAGAGTTTGTGAATCGCATCGACGAAATTGTGCGTTTCCGTTCTCTCACAGAGGAAGATCTCAGCCACATCGTGGAGATTCAACTTGAGCATTTGGTAAACCGCATGGCGGAGCGTCGCATTTTGTTGCAAGTCACTCCTGCGGCACGCATCATGCTTGGGGCCAAGGGATTCGATGCATCGTTTGGTGCTCGACCTCTCAAGCGATTGATTCAACGCGAGATTGCCGACAAGGCCGCCATCATCATTCTTGAAGGTGGCGTTTCAGAAGATGGCGTTATTCGTGTGGACGTTGTCGACGATGAACTAACGGTGAGTGCAGTTACTGAATAAATAAGTCAGTGAAAGCGGCGACGAATGGCGTTGCCGTGCGCGGGGAAACCCTCGTGATCTGACATCGCGATGATGGTTTGTGCCATGCGACGTAAAGCAGGTTCATTCGCCTTTGCAACTGCGGTGCGCTTCAAGAATGCATCAACGGTGATTCCTGAAGAGACATGTGCGAACCCACTAGTCGGCAAGGACGCTGGTGCGCCGATCACAAAGTTGCCAGCACTGAATGGTGTGTTTTGTCCTATCAAGATCTCGCCGGCATTGACAAGAAGATCAAGCAACTGTTCTTCGTATTGCGCGTCCACGGCTATTTGCAAATGCTCTGGCGCATAAAGGTTGGCGACTTCGGCTGCCTCGGTGAGATTCTTTACGAGCACAGCACCACCATTGGGGCCTAACGAAGCGCGGGCTGCAGTTGCGCGAACCTCGGGAAGGTCTTCCAACTGCAAGGCAAGTTCTGCATCAACAGCTTCGATGACTTCTTCTGAAGTACACACGAGAACGACAGAGGAGTCGGTGCCGTGTTCGGCTTCCACCAACAAGTCAGCTGCGAGTTTGCCGATGTGAGCGGTGTGATCGGCAATGACCAAGCTTTCGGTCGGGCCAAGCAACATCATCGTGGCAAGACCATGACGCTGCATCTCCACTTGGGCGATGGTGACAGCCGGACTTCCGGGCCCCATCACCTTTCGAACCTTTGGAATTGTGTCGGTACCAAAGCCAAGCGCAGCGATACCGGCAGGGCCATTCACGCGAAAGACGTTTTTGATGCCCAGCAAGCGACACACAACGAGAACAGCTGGATCAACTTCGCCATTGCCGCCAGGGATGGGTGGGACGATGAGCGTGATGTTGGGAACCTTTGCCACAACTGCAGGGACACCCAGTTGATAGGTCACAGAGGGGTAACTGGCCTTACCGCTGGGAACAAAGAGGCCCACGCTCGAGATCGGAGTGATCTTTTCGCCTGCGGTGAGTCCGTTCTCAATCTCAATCTGCCAGTCGCTGGCGCGTTCGAGGATTTGATCATTGAAGGCCCGCAGGTGGGAAATGGCGTCGATAATGGCGTTTTCCACCGCTGGATCAATGGAGGCAGCAGCGATTTCCTCCTCGGTGACCCGCAATTGGCTGGGGGTCAGGCGAATTCCATCGAATTTTGCGAGCGCGTCACACACCGCTTCGTCGCCCCGAATACGCACATCCTCGATGAGGGCATCAATAGATGCGCGCAATGTCGGCTCGAAAATGTCATCGAGTCCACGACGGCACAGAGCATCTCGCTGCTGGGGGGTCATGGACGACCACTGCTGTCGCCTAAGAACTGCGCTCACATATAGAAACCTACCCGTGAGCCTCTATTCACGAGGCTTGTATTAGCAAGAACAAGTAGAGTTAATACACGTTCCGAAAGGGGAGCGTTCATGGCTGTCACCGTTGTTGTAGGTACCCAGTGGGGCGATGAAGGCAAGGCCAAGGTCATTGACCTTCTTGCCGCATCGCACAGCATCGTCGCTCGTTATCAGGGCGGACACAATGCAGGTCACACTGTCGTTATTGGCGATCAGAAATACGCATTGCAGCTGACCCCGAGCGGAGTCTTTTACGACACCGTCACGCCAGTGATTGGTAATGGTGTTGTTGTAGATCTCCCCACGCTGTTCAAGGAAATCGATTCGCTTGAGTCTCGTGGCATCTCCACCGCTCGCTTGAAGGTTTCCAGCCTCGCGCATCTCATCTTCCCCTGGCACCAAGCGATTGATGCAGCGCTCGAAGCTGCTCGTGGTGAAGCAAAGATTGGTACGACGTTGAAAGGTATTGGGCCTGCATACGTTGACAAAGTGAAGCGCTCCGGAATTCGCGTTGGTGAAATCTTGAACCTTCAAGTATTTGAAACAAAAGTGCGCGAACGTGCGATTGCAGCACGACGTGAAGTGAGCGACATTGGTGGGGACACTTTTGATGTTGAGCAAGTCGTGACTGAATTTGTTACGTATGCACAGCGATTAGCTCCATACGTTGCAGACACCGTGAACTTATTGCATGATGCTCGTGAGAACGGTGAAAGCATTTTGTTGGAAGGTGCACAAGCGACATTCCTTGACGTTGATCACGGAACATATCCATACGTCACGTCGTCGAACCCAACCAGCGGCGGCGCCGCTGTTGGTTCTGGTCTTGGACCACGCCACATTGATCGCGTTGTCGGCATTGCAAAGGCCTACACGACTCGAGTGGGAATGGGTCCTTTCCCTAGCGAATTGACAGATGCATTGGGTGAGGCACTTGTTGACATCGGTCGCGAATACGGCACGGTGACAGGACGTCGACGCCGTACTGGTTGGCTTGACACTGTGATGTTGCGTCACGCCACACGTTTGAACTCACTCACAGAGATAGCACTCACAAAGCTTGATGTTCTCGACACGTTTGATGAAGTCAAAGTGTGCATTGGCTACCGCATCGACGGTGAGATTGTGAAGAACTATCCAGACACGGTAGAGCGTCTTGCGCAAGTTGAACCAGTGTGGGAAACATTGCCTGGTTGGAAGAGCAGTACAGAAGGAATCACCTCGTTTGATGCATTGCCCGAGAGCGCACGCAAGCTCGTTGCAATCGTCGAACGCGAGACCGGTATTCCGGTCACGATGGTGGGCACTGGCCCATCGCGTGATGCCATGGTGGTGCGCTAATGATTAAGCGCTACTCCACACCAGAAATGGATGCACTTTTTTCCGAAGTGGGAAAGATGTCGCGCTGGTTGGAGATTGAGTTGTGTGTTGCTGAAGCAATGGCTGATGCTGGTGTTGTGCCTACTGATGCAGCGAAGGCGTGCCGTGCAAATGCGCCTGAAATTACTGAGCAATTCGTTGCCCAGGTGGAAGAACGCGAAGCCATCACCAATCACGATGTTGCAGCTTTTGTTGATGTCGTGCAGGCATCGATCGGTGCACCTGCTGGTTCATGGATTCACTATGGACTCACCAGCACAGATGTTGTCGACACTGGTTTGTGTTGGGCATTGCGTGATGCATGCACAACGATTGATGCCGCACTCACAGAACTTGTCGGTGTCGTCACCAAGATGGCAACAACTCATCGCAACACCGCAATGATTGGCCGCACACACGGCATTCATGCAGAGCCAACAACATTTGGTGCAAAGGTTGCGCTGTTTGGTCTGCAACTGCTGCGTGATCGTGATCGTCTGCGACATGCAGCCACAAACATTTCTGTGTGCAAACTCTCCGGTGCCGTTGGTACTTACTCCAATATTTCTCCCGAAGTAGAAGCAGCAGTTGCGCAGCGCCTCGGTCTTGTTGCTGTTCCTGCAACTCAAGTTGTCGCACGTGATCGACATGCAGAGTTCCTCTACGCATGTGCAAGTATCGGCACAACGTTGGAAACGATTGCCGTTGAACTTCGCCATCTCCAACGCACCGAAGTGAACGAAGTGCGTGAAGGTTTCAGCGCCGGCCAAAAAGGCTCTAGTGCAATGCCGCATAAGCGCAATCCAATTAGTGCCGAAACGATTACTGGGTTGTCACGGGTTTTACGTGCAAATGCGCAAGTTGGTCTGCAAGATGTTCCGCTGTGGCATGAACGCGATATCTCACATTCATCAGCTGAACGGATAGTTCTTCCGGACTCTGCATCTCTTGCGTTGTACATGGTCAAGCGCATGTCGCGTTTGTTGGGCAATCTTGAAGTTGACTCAGATCAAATGATGAGCAACTTGAATTCACTGCAAGGCGTTGTGTTTTCGCAATCAATTCTTCTTGCACTCGTTGAGTCAGGACTCACCCGTGATGATGCGTATCGAATTGTGCAGAGCGCAGCTCGAGTCGCGATTGAGTCTGCAACACCACTGCGTGAAGTGTTGGCAGATGATGCATCAGTGACACTCAATGCAGCGCAAATTGATGCAGCGTTTGACTTAGGTCGCGTGTTGCAGCATGCCGGCAGGGCCATCGATGCCCTCACAGCGGCTCAGTAATTAATCGCGCTCGATACCGGCGCGCTTGAGCACTGCCGGGGTGACACCAAATTCGCGCCATGCGTCATAGGTGATGTCGTTGCGTTGACTGAAAGACCGTGCGACCTTGATGAAACGTGCCTCGGCTGTACCGACCTCGGTCTTTGTCTTCATTCCTGCAAGCTCTGTGCGCAAGTTCAATCGCTCTTGAATAAGGCGCACTTTGGTGACGGGATCTGCGGTCTTTAACTCTGTGGCGATGATTGCCAGGCGCTTCGTGATCGACTCTGGTGTACGACGACGTCCACGCTTTGGCTTGATGGCCTCAACGATCTCGAGATACTCACGAATGATGCGACCTTCAGTGCGACCATTTGCAAGAGCATTTTTATGAGAAGTGCTCATCGTGGATGTTTTGGGGGAACTTTTTTTAGCTGGCATATCGACTCTTCTCACCACAGTAACTAACCATGAATTGACTTTCATCATTGAAAGTCGCTTTATGCAACGCTTTAGTTTTTATTGCTTGCAGGCGTCAAATAATTAGTGGCTTTACTAGTGTCGCATGGAATGACGAACTTGTATCCGCACACACCTACCGACCTTCGCGAATTACCTCCAACGTTGGCAAGGTTGCGCGATCACGTATTTCAGTACTCGGTAAAGACTGGCGATTTCACTTTGAAGTCAGGCCGTAAGAGCAAGTGGTTTCTCGATACAAAACAAACGATGTGCCGCCCGGACGGGATGTTGCTGGTCGCAGAAGCCGCATTGGAAATTATTCCTAGTGATGTGACCGCAATCGGTGGTCTCACCATGGGGGCAGACCCCGTTGCCTATGGAATTGCTGCAATTGCTGCAACGCAAGGACGCAACCTGCGCAGTTTCAGTGTGCGCAAAGAAGCAAAAGATCACGGAGTCACGGGGCGTATTGCAGGCGCATTGCTACCAGGGGACAAGGTTGCGATTACGGAAGACACCGTGACCCGCGGAACAAGTCCGTTAGAAGCTGTGGAAGTTGTTCGAGCCTTTGGTGCAGAACCAGTCCTCATCACCGTGATTGTTGACCGCGGCGGTACATGTGGCGCTATGGCTGAAGAAGTGGGCATCAAGTTCTTGCCCCTACTCACCGCCGAAGACCTTGGCTTTGACTTCGGTTCATAAGTCACGCTTCCCGTACTTCCGCGCCAAACCCATTCCTGAAAGACTGAAACCATGAAGAAGTTCGCACTTGCAGCAGTTGCTGTATTCGCATTGTCAGCGTGCAGTGGATCATCCACCTCGGACACCACAGTTGCTCCCGACACCACGACGATTGCTTCCACAACCGACACCGAAAAGTTCACATTGACCGTTGGCGAGAACTCCGGTGCGACAAACATCATCTCGTTTACCAAGGGTGCAAATGTTGAACTCATCATCGTGAACCCGACTGCAGATGACGAAGTACACCTTCATGGATACGACCTGACCACTGGCGAACTTGCAAAGGGCGCGAAGGCAGTCATCAGTTTTGTTGCAGACCAGGCCGGCGATTTTGAAGTTGAAAGTCATAAGACCGAACAAGTGCTCTCCATCGTTCGCATCTCCGAATAATGGGTATCGCAAAGCTTTTTGAACTGACGGACCATGGCACAGATGTCATGGTGGGCGAAGGTTTCGCCTATCCGTGGGGTGGCTTATACGGCGGCCACATTGTTGCGCAGTCATTGCGTGCTGCATCACACACGGTGGAGGATGGCTTTCTTCCACATTCGGTGCGCGCATATTTCATTCGTCGTGGCGACAACACAGAAACGGTTCGTTACGAAGTGGACCGCATTCGCAACGGTCGCAGCTTCGCAACGCGTCGCGTTGTTGCGCGCCAATCAAACGGCGCAATCTTGAATCTCGAAGCGAGTTACCAACTTCCCGAACTATCGGCAGAAATCACAGTGGTATCGATGCCATCCGATATTCCACGTCCTGATGATCTTGCACCTGCCGACACATGGTCACCACATATCGAGCAACGTGAAATTCCTATTGATTTCGTTTCCAAAGAACCACGTGATGGTTCGGGGCGACTCATGAGTTGGTATCGCACCAAGGAAGACTTCGGCGATGATCAACTAATGCATCGATGTGCGCTGGCGTATTTGTCTGACGACTTGCCAACAGGTGCAGTGATTCGCGGAGTTCCTGAACTGCGCAAGAAGTGGAACGTAGAGAATGCTTTTTTCTCTGCAAGCCTGGATCACACGATTTGGTTTCATCGCGACGTCGATTCCAGCAAGTGGCACTTATACGAAATGAATTGCCATTCGTATCGCAACAGCCGCGGTTTGGCTTTTGGTTACGTGTTTGCCGAAGATGGGACACACGTTGCGACAGTGGCGCAAGAAACTCTCGTTCGCCTGAGCGAAACGAAATAAACAAAAACGACGACCCGAAGGTCGTCGCATTGGTGGTCGAGACCGGCGTCGATCCGGTGACCCCACGCTTTTCAGGCGTGTGCTCTGCCAACTGAGCTACTCGACCGTGTAGATCGCCGGATTGCTCCAGCTGATCAACAAGTCAATGACGATCCGCCATTGATGGCGGTCCCGACGGGACTCGAACCCGCGACCTCCGGCTTGACAGGCCGGCGTGAACTCCAACTTCACCACGGGACCTAGTGGAAACCACTTGGTCACTTTGCACCCCCAACGGGATTCGAACCCGTGCCGCCACCTTGAAAGGGTGGTGTCCTAGGCCACTAGACGATGGGGGCTAGAACGACTCCGGTTGAGAGCAATAAAACACTATCGGCAGGAGTGCGCTAATGCGCCCCTTGAATCTAGGGACTTTCAGCCGTTAGACAACGTGTCAACTGTCCATTCCAGCAACCAGCCCAAATATCCATAGAGCTGGGCTTGCCCGAAACTGGGATCGTCGTCGTCAATATCGTCAGTGTCGTCATCCTCGGAAACGCCCAAAAGCGTGCCAAGGACCAATCGCAGGCTGTTCAGCACCATCATGAATGCGTACAACTGGGATTCGCTGAGGTCATCGGGGGCCTGGAGAACTTCTCGCACCGTGGCAATGGAACCGGCTCGAGATTGGCTGAGTTCATCTCGCATATAGCCCTGGTACTCGGCATCGAGTTCGGGGTCTTGGTGATACGCAACGGGAAAGAGGCGGCGCAAGCGCGGGTCAGAATGTTCCGCCGCCAGAACTTCCTCTAATTGGTCAACAAAACTGAGGAGAGTGGTGCGCTCATCTTCTGTGAGATTGATCCGGAAGTTCCCTTCACCGAGCGCCTCCACCGGCCCGGCCTTTTTACGCTTTCTCATGAGTCCTTCTGCATGGTTGCCCATAAGCCGTGCTCGTGCAGGCGAAATACGTCGATTTCTGCATGTTCGCGGGTTCCTGACGACACAACAGCTCGGCCTTTTTCATGCACATCAATCATTAGTAAGTCAGCTTTTTCTTTTGAATACCCAAAGAGTTTCTGAAAGACAAAGGAAACGTAGGACATCAAATTGATGGGGTCATTCCAGACAAGAACAATCCAGGGGAGGTCCGTTTCGGTTGTTTCGTCTACCTGTGGTTCGGCCACTTGGGTGTCAGATGCCAAGGGGAGAATTGGAAGCAGAGAAAGTTCTGTGGTCAATGGCACTGAAACATTGTGCTGCCGATTGGTCGTCTTTGCTTACCACCCATACGATGGAGCACTGTGCCCCTCAATGTCCGCCCCGTTGTCCCCTCGCGCCTGACCAGCCGCGGACATAATGCGGGCCGTGCCCCGCGCTCTGTAATTGGTGGCTATATCGCACTAACAAAGCCCCGAATTATTGAGTTATTGCTCATCACAACAGTTCCCACCATGGTGGTCGCGCAGGGTGGTTGGCCAGCATTCAGTTTGATTCTCATCACCTTGCTTGGCGGAACTCTCGCGGCTGGTGGTGCCAACGCCATCAACATGTACATCGACCGTGATATCGATGCCCTGATGGAACGTACGAAGATGCGTCCGTTGGTGACAGGCCTTATTTCCCCCCGAAACGGTCTTATTTTCGCTATTTCACTCGAAATCATCGCTTTTGTGGTGCTCTGGGCCGGTGCAAACTTCCTTTCAGCCTGTCTTGCACTCTCTGCGACCTTCTTTTACGTGTTCATCTATTCCCTATGGCTGAAGCGCACCAGCAAACAGAACATTGTGATCGGCGGAGCAGCCGGAGCAGTTCCCGTATTGGTCGGTTGGTCTGCGGTGACGAATTCTTTGAGCTGGACCCCGTGGTTGCTCTTTCTCCTTATCTTCTTGTGGACCCCACCGCATTTCTGGGCATTAGCGATCAAGCACCGCGAGGACTACACAGCGGCTGGAGTCCCCATGCTTCCCGTGGTGGAGAGCCACGAAAAGGTCATCCGCTCGATGGTTTTGTACACAATCGCACTAACTATTTCCAGTCTGATCATTGTGCCGGTGGGCCATCTCGGCTGGGTCTATGGCATCTCGGCAGCCGTTTTGGGCGTGGCTTTTCTGTGGGGCACAATCGCACTTGGCAGAACTGATAGCCCTGCAGCCTCGATGAAGCTTTTTTCGTTCTCGATCACCTACATATCGGTGCTTTTTGTCGCTTTGACAGTTGACGTCTTCGTGCGCTGAGAGTGCGCAATCGCACTAAATAAAAGGGTCACGAGGATTTACCCTCTGCAAGGGAGTGGTGGTTAGTGTTAGTGCGTTACATCTAGGCGTACACATCCCAAAAGTTCGAAAGAACCAAGGGGTGCCTCCAGGAGACCATCCGAAAATGACAACCATCGACACTCATGTGGGCGCAGCGACCAAGAGCCCTGGCTCGTCCGTTGTCGCCTCAATTGGCCAATGGGTGACCAGCAGCGATCATAAAAAGATCGGTCGACTGTTCATCGGTTTCTCACTCATTCATGCAATAGAGGTCGCCGTCATCGGTGTTCTCTTTGGCTTGGAGAGAATGAGCCCATCCAGCATGCAGATCTTCAGCGGTGACGCCGCAATACAACTGTCATCGTTGTATCGCCACGTCCTCGTGCTTGGACTTCTCGCGCCTCTGTTCATTGGTATTGCCATTGCAGTCGTTCCAATGCAAGTCGGATCAAAGGCCATTGCATTTCCTCGTCTTGCGCAATACGGCTTTTGGGCGTGGCTGTTTGGTTCTGTGCTTGTACTCGTATCAGAAATCGCAAACGGCGGACCTGGTGGTGGCAACTCCAACATGGTCGATCTCTTCCTATTGGGAGTAGGCCTTCTTACTGTCGGTCTTCTTGCCGCAAGCGTTTCCATCGCAACAACAATCCTCACCTCTCGCGCACCTGGCATGTCACTTGATCTTCTGCCGGCGTTTTCCTGGTCTGCACTTGTCGCTTCCATCACCACATTGCTGAGCTTGCCTGTCGCAATCGGCAGCGTTATCTACCTCTATGTCGATCACACCCATGCGGCGATTGCTTTTGGTGGAGTGAACGGAATTAACACATGGCTTGGTTGGGCATATTCAGCTCCGCAAACCTTCATCTTTGTTGTGATGGCGCTCGGCGTTCTTGCCGAAATCGCTCCTGTGGTCGCACGTATTCGTCAGCCACAACGTCCGGTTGTTTTGATTGGGCTTGGTCTCATGTCCGCCGCAATTATCGGCGCAGTGACACAAAGCAGTCACACGCTGAACTTGAGCGGGTCGAACAGCGACAAGCTCACCAGCACATTGTTGTTCTTGCTCACTAACGGACTCCCACTTCTCGGAGTTTTGGTGACCATCGCAGCGTCACTTCTTTCCCTGAAGGAAGGAAAACCAAAGGTCAGTGCTGCTTTTGCTTTCGCAAGCCTTGGCTCGATCATGATTCTCGCTGGTGTTGCAGGTTCGTTCCTTGCAAACATCGACAAGGCAAATGTGCAGGACACGTCATTTGCTGAAGGCGTCACTTTGTATCTCGTCTATGGCGGCCTCTTGGTGGCGCTTGGTGCGCTCACACATTGGGCACCAAAGTTGTGGGGCGTTGTTCTTGATGATGTGAAGTTGCTCGGACTTGCAGGCCTCGGACTTATCGGAACAGTTCTTGCATCACTTCCTCTTTACATCGCAGGGTTTGCAAAGCAGCCAATTGATGTTGTGAATGGATTCCACTATGGCGGCCCTGTTGCATTGTGGAACTTGCTCACTGCGCTCGGCTCAGCCGCCATCATTCTCGTTGTGCTTGCATACGTTGGTTTGTTGATCTCTGCAGTTCGCGCTGGCGCTGGTGCAACCGATGACCCATGGGATGCACACACACTTGAGTGGTCCATCCCATCGCCTGCACCTGCAAACAACTTTGCTTCACTCGCAACGGTTTATTCAAGCGAACCGCTTCTCGATGCGAAGCCTTCACAGGAGGTATCGGCATGACATTGGCATTGCCTTCCGCACCCTCACAGTCACCACGCCGTCAGGTGTTTGTTGCGACAGCTCTTGCAGCTGCAGCAGCAGGCATGGTTCTCGCCGGAATGATTGCTGTGTGGATGAAGTTCCGCGCTGGTGCACCCACCCGTCCATCATCTGATGGTCTCAGGGTCATCAAGGACTGGATGTCGAAAGACATCACAGTGCCTGAGGTTGCAACGAACACCATGTTCATCACATTCCCTGTTGCAGCACTCATGGCGCAATGGGCTGTGTATTCCGCAAAGCGTCGCGACAGCCAGCACCGTTCACTGGCTCTTGTAATCGTGTTTGTTCTCGGCATTGCAATTGTGAACGCACAAGTTGCGGTGTACGCACAGATGAAAGTTGGCCTTGCCGAGAGTGCTTTCGGAACTCTGTTCTACGCAATCACCGGAACCATGCTCTTGCTCATTGTGTCGGGCATGGCATTCACCGCCGTCACATTCTTCCGCTCGGTTGGCGGACGCGAAGATGACCATCAAGTTGTCTCCGCGCACGCGTTGTATTGGTACTTCCTCACGGCGGCATTTACCGCCATGTGGTTCTTCGTGTACGTGCAGAAGTAGGTCCCCACATGTTCACTCCAGGTTCTAAGTACTTCGTTGGCCTCACGGGTCTCGCGCTCGTGTCGGCTGTTTTGTACACATTCCTCGTTCACCCATCAGACCTCGGTGCATTCGCGCTCTACGGTTTGTTTCTGAACGCAGCGGTCATTGCCGGCTTTTCGTTCTTCACTCGTGATGGCGATGTTGCCACTGCAGAAGAAGCTGTCGAAGCCAATACTGAGGCAACGGCCCCTTCTTTCTGGCCAATCGTTTTTGCCTTTGGTGCTGCAGTGACCTTGCTTGGTCTTGCAACGAACCAGATCGTTTTTGTTCTTGGTATCGGCGCCTTGGTGGGCGGCGGTCTTGAATGGACAATGCAGAACTGGTCTGATCGTGCTTCATCTGACCCAGCCTTCAACAAGTTTGTCCGTCATCGTGCAGTAGGTGCTCTTGATTATCCCGGTCTTGCCGGTGTTGGTCTCGCCGTCATCGCCTTCCTCTTCTCACGTGTGATGCTCACAGTTTCAAAAGAAGAAGCTCCGCTGATTTTCATCGTTGTCGCTGCAGCGGTTTTGGTCATTGGCGTACTTCTTGCCACTAAGCCGGCAATGCGTAGCAAGTCAGTTGTCATCATTGTGGCTGGAACACTTGTTCTCGGAGCTGCTGGTGTTGTTAGTGGAATTAGTGGCGAGCGCACCGAGCTCAAAGTTGTTGCTGAAGAACAGCCGTACACCGTTGCACATCGTGAATGTGGCGCCGAAGCTTCTGCCCATTACGACAACAAAGCCAACAACATGGTTGCATTGAAGTCAGGCGTGGCTGCAACAATTACCGTCAAGGACGGAAAAATCTCAGCACAACTGATTGGCATCCCAAAGGCGATGGACACAATCACCATCCCTCGGTCCGTCGCAACAGTTGTTTTGTTCCGCAATCTCGACAGCACTGAGCACCGCCTTGTCGCCAACCTTGGTGAAGCAAAAGTCGGTACGACAGATGTGATGGAAAAAGTTGGCACCTGCACACAGCTCACCGGCAAGGGCCAAGAGCAAGCGATGACAGTCCAAGTACCCAAGCCTTCGTTCGCCAATGGCCCGTATTCATTTACGGTCCCCGGCGTAACAGGTGAAATCAAGTTGGTTGTGCCGTGAGTCGCATTAATCAGAGCAAGACAACGGAGCAAGCAATGGATACCGTGAGCCACGTGAAGAATTCTCGTCGTCGCATTGTCGCCACCCTTGCGGGTGTTGCCGGCACTATCGCTTTGGCAGGTTGTGCCCAGAACGCGCCCCAAGACACGTTTGTGCCAAAGGGAGACAACGCACAGAAGATCGACACCTTGCAAAAGGTTGTGTTCCCCATCGCTGGCTTGGTGGGTGTCCTTGTTGTTGCTCTCGCTATTTACATCTTCATTAAGTTCCGCGATAAGGGACAGGACATTCCTGCCCAGTCGCACGGAAAGCCGACTGTTGAAATCATCCTCACCATCGTTCCTGCATTAATTCTCACAGTTGTTGGTGTCTTCACATTCCGCACGATTATGGATCTTGCAAAGACCACAGATACACAGATGGTTATTAACGTCACTGGTCAACAGTGGTGGTGGGAATATGACTACCCCGCACAAACAGACCAAGGCATCACACAGCCCATCATCACCTCAGGCCAGCTTGTTATCCCTGTTGGCACCAATGTTTTGTTGCGTGAAACCAGCCGTGACGTCATCCACTCGTACTGGATTCCTGCATTGAACGGCAAGAAGGACGCAGTACCTGGTCGTATTCACTTGCTCCGTTTACAGGCTGACAAGCCAGGCATCTATGCCGGACAGTGCACAGAGTTCTGTGGTCTGTCTCACGCCAACATGCGTATGGAAGCAATTGCGTTGTCGAAGGAAGATTTCGCAAAGTGGGTTGCTGGTCAACAAAAGGGATACACATCTCCCGACGAGGGAACCAAGGCGAAAGAAGGCGAAACAGTCTTCATTAACCAGTGTTCACGTTGTCACCAAGTCAATGGCATCAAGGATGCAAATGGCAAGGCCATCATTTCGGCGCCGGACGAAAACGTCTACGCCGGTGCTGCCCCCAACCTGTCGCACCTCATGTCGCGCACCACATTTGCTGGCGCAATGTTTGACTTGGTCAATCAGAAGTGCCGCGATGACGTGTGGAAAGCCAAGTCGGATGAGTTCGGTGCGAAGTATCTCACTGGCGTCACCACTGACTGCCTCAACCAAAAGAACTTGCGCGCATGGTTGCGCAACGCACCGGCGATGAAGCCGATGTATTCAGATCCCACCAAACTTGCAAAGACCGGCGGTAAGTACCGCGGAATGCCGAACCTCGGTTTGTCCGAGGACGACATTGACAAGGTCGTTGCCTATCTGTCGACACTGAAGTGATCGGAAACCCTCATGGCAATCATTGAACGTCCCGGAACAGAAACCACCCCAGCGGTGGTGACTCCACAACAAACACTCGGTGCTGTGAAGCGCCCAGTGGAAACAAAGGGCTGGCGCGAGTGGCTCTTCACTGTTGACCACAAGAAGATTGGCATCATGTACGGCGTTGTCGCCATGGCGTTCTTCATTGTTGGTGGTGTTGAAGCGTTGCTCATCCGTTTGCAGCTTGCTGCGCCAAACGGACACATCCTGAGTGCAGACAAGTACAACCAGATGTTCACGATGCACGCGACAACGATGATTTTCTTGTTCGCAATGCCTATGGCAGGTGCGTTTGCAAACTATTTCTTGCCCTTGCAGATCGGTGCACGCGACGTTGCGTTCCCCCGTATCAACGCGTTGTCGTTGTGGTTGCTCGTCGTTGGCGGCATCGTCCTCAACGCATCATGGTTCCTTGGCGGAGCAGCCGATGGCGGCTGGTTCATGTACGCACCAAACTCGGGACCTGTCTTCTCACCATCACATGGCGTTGACTTCTGGGTTCTTGGTTTGCAAGTTGCGGGTATTGCCTCGCTTCTTGGCTCCATCAACTTGATTGTCACCGTCCTCAACATGCGTGCCCCTGGTATGAGCCTCATGAAGATGCCAGTGTTCACATGGATGATCCTCGTGGTGCAGTTCCTCTTGGTGTTCTCGCTTCCAGTCATCACAGTTGCTCTTGTACTTCTCATGCTGCAGCGTTCCTACGGTGCAACCTTCTTCGATGTATCGCAAGGAGCAGACCCGTTGCTATGGCAACACTTATTCTGGATATTCGGGCATCCGGAGGTGTACGTGCTGATTCTGCCGTCCTTCGGAATTATCTCCGAAGTTCTGCCAACCTTCTCCCGTAAGCCTCTCTTTGGATACCCATTCGTGGTGTTCTCAGGTGCATCGATTGGTCTTGTTGGCTTCGGTGTGTGGGCTCACCACATGTTCGCATCCGGTCTCGGCCCTGTATCTGTTGCAGTGTTCTCAATTGCAACAATGGCAATCGCCATCCCAACTGGTGTGAAGATCTTCAACTGGTTGCTCACAATGTGGGGCGGCAAGCTCTGGTACACCACCGCGATGAAGTTCGCAATTGGACTAGTTATCTTGTTCACCATCGGCGGCTTGTCAGGCGTGACCCACTCGGTCGCACCATCTGACACTCAGCAAACAGACACCTATTACATCGTTGCTCACTTCCATTACGTGTTGTTCGGCGGAATGGTGTTTGGTCTCTTCTCCGGCTTCTACTACTGGTGGCCAAAAGTCTTCGGCAAGATGCTCAATGAAAAATTGGGAAGCTGGAACTTCTGGTTGATGGTTATTGGTATGAACATGACGTTCGGCCCAATGCACATCCTCGGATTGCAAGGTCAGCCTCGCCGTATGTACATCTGGACAAAGGCCCGTGGTGGCGAAGGTCTGTTCAACTTCGGCTTCTGGAACATGGTGGCATCAATTGGCTCGTTCATTCTTGCTATCGGCGTTCTCTTCTTCCTCATCAATGTGGTGAAGACAGCACGAAGTGGCAAGACAGCACCGCTTGACCCATGGGACGCACGCACACTTGAGTGGCTCACCACTAGCCCGCCAAAGCCACACAACTTTGATCGCATTCCTGTTGTGCATCACCTGGATGAGTTCTTCCATCGCAAGTATGAAGAAGATTCAGCAGCGAACACCATGCGCAAGATTGCAGATGGAGAAGAATTGGTTCGCGCAGAAGAGGCAGCAGCCGACGCAAACATTCATCTTCCAGCGCCTTCTTATTGGCCAATTGTTCTCGCTACTGGCGTTGGCATCTTGGGCCTTGGCATCATCTACGGCGTCCCCATCATGGTTGTTGGTTTCGCAGTAGTTCTTTTCGCTTCATTCGGATGGGTTCTCGAACCTTCCGTCGCTGAAGACATCGATTTTGCGCCGGCATCAAATGACGGCAACACGAAGGAGATTGCTCCCCTTGGCTGAGACAGCAACACACACCGCTGACCACTCGACAGAGCACGGTCACGAAACATCCACCGGCCTCACCAACAACAAGTTGGCGATGTGGCTCTTCCTCGGTTCCGAGTGTCTCCTCTTCGGCGGACTCATCTCGACCTACATGTTGTACCGCGGTCGTGTTTCATCTGGACCACACCCATCGCGCATCTTCGATATTCCGTTCACCTCAGTGAGCAGCTTCGTTCTTCTGATGTCATCGCTCACGATGGTGTTGGCAGTGTCGTCGGCGCAACGCGGCGATGATCGTCGTACCAACTTGTGGCTCACAGTGACGGCGCTTTTGGGCGCAACCTTCATTGGCGGCCAGGTGTACGAGTTCACCACCTTCATTCGTGAAGGTCTTGGATTCTCCACCAGCTTGTTTGGCTCCAGCTTCTACACCCTCACCGGATTCCACGGTGTTCACGTGTCTGTTGGTGTGATCATGTTGCTCTCCACAATGGGCATCATCCGCAAGGGCAAGATCACAGGCAACAAGGCTGAGGTCGTCGAACTTATTGGTCTCTATTGGCACTTCGTTGACATCGTGTGGATCATCATCTTCACGCTTGTCTACCTGATTCCATCCTGATCCCAGAGGAAACAATGAACGCAACAGCTGAACATCAAGAACACGGCATGTCAGATGCCAGTTACATCAAGATTGCAATCATTTTGGCTGCAATCACTGGCCTTGAGGTCTCTACGTACTACGTCGACTTCGGGCCTCTTTTCATGCCTGCACTCCTCACAATGATGATTGTCAAGTTTGTGATGGTCGTTTCATATTTCATGCACTTGAAGTTCGATAGCAAGATTTTTAGCTTCCTGTTCTACACGGGTCTTGGGCTCGCATTGTTCGTGTACTGCACTGCACTTGCAACGTTCAAGTTCTTCGTCTCCTGATCTGAAGAGTCGGTTCCGCCGTGTTCTTCGCGGGTATTGAACCAACAACTAATCCAAACCCTTGGAGATATCAGCCGCATCCTGAGGTCTGGCTACTGGTCATCGGACTAGTTGCAGCATTCGTGTACACAGTGCGTGTACTTGGCCCTCGCGTAGCACCGAAGGGCAGTGTGATTAGTCGCCGACAAATAACCACATTTACGGTGATGATTCTGCTGTTGTGGTTGGCCAGTGATTGGCCGATGCACGATATTGCCGAAGAATATCTTTATTCGGTGCACATGGTGCAGCACATGGTGTTGACCTACATCGTGCCGCCACTGGCATTGCTCGCGACACCGGAATGGCTGTTCCGATTGCTAATTGGCAAAGGACGCACGTACAAAGTGGTGCGGCTATTAACCCGACCGCTCGTGGGAATCATTGTCTATAACTTGACGTTGCTGGCGACTCACATCCCTCAGATTGTGAATCGCAGTGCAGCCGGTGGTCCATTGCATTATTTATTGCACGTTCTTGTTGTCACCACATCATTGATGTTCTGGACACCCGTGTGCGGTCCAATTCGTGAATGGCGTATGTCTGATGGTGCAAAAATGATGTATCTCTTTACGACATCATTGATTCCAACGATTCCTGCGGGCTGGCTGACGTTTGCTGAAGGTCCGGTGTACAAGCACTACAACACATTGATACGCGTCGGTGGCATCAATGTGTTGAGCGATCAACAGGCCGCAGGCGGAATTATGAAGTTAGGTGGCTCCAGCATTATGTGGGCCATCATCATTTACATCTTCTTCAAACGCTTTATGGGTTCGTTCTTCCAAGATCAGTCATACGCTCATGACGACAAGATGCCAGATGCAGAAGTCGTCGGGTCCGATGCTCCACTGATGTATTCCGACGTGGAAGCGGCATTTGGTCGAACTCGTCCGGCCGACGAGGATTAACTCCAGCGGAAACGCTTGGCTGCAATTGCAGGAGTGATGACTCCCCATGCAGCCAGAACAATTAATGGTGTTACTAGTGCACCCGTCCCGTTCAATGTGGCGCGAAGAAGATCTGCAAGCGCTGTAGACGGCAAGATTGACGCTGCTTTGCTGAGAAAATTTGGCAAAGAATCTCGTGGAATAATCATTCCGCCAAGCAAAAGAAGCAGCAAATACAGGCCATTTTGGGCTGCAAGGTTGATCTCCGCTCGCAAGCGCCCAGCAAGTACTAAACCGACACCAGCAAACGATGCGGTTCCAAGAAAGACTGCGGCGATAGCCAGCGGCCATGAGTTGCCGTGCGGACGCCATCCCAGAGCGATACCAATTGGCAAGAGAATTGCAGCTTGCACAATTTCGACGATGAACACACTGAGAATTTTGGCAATGACCAACTGCGCACGCGAAAGTGGAGTTGCACCAAGGCGCTTGAGAACGAGATATGAACGTTCGAATCCTGTCGCTATTCCGAGGCTCACCATCGACGTGCTCATGATTGCTACTGCGAGGACACCTGGAACGAGAAAGGTAAGTGGATCGCTATTGCCACTTGGCAAAACGTCGACCGAGCCGAAAAAGCTCAGAAGAATCACAGGAATGATGAGCGTGAGCAATAGTTGTTCTCCGTTGCGGGCAAGCAACATCAGCTCAGCACGCAGTTGTAAGAAAATGCGCTTCATCGGTGACCTCCGGTGAGTCGGCGGTATGCATCTTCAAGGGTCTCAACGCCCATGTCGATACTGATAAGCGGTAGTTCTTGTTCAGCCAACCATTGCGTGACACGACCAACAAGTCGCGAAGATGATTCCGCAGCAATTTCATACACGCCCTCACCCATGTGATGAGCCGGACTACCGGCCGCACCTGCAAGTTCTGTTGTGTTGATGGTGGGTAGAGAAGTGAAGCGGAGTCGCTTTTTCACTGCAGTGAGGTCGACAAGTGCGCCTTGTGCAACAACACGTCCTTCTTGAAAAAGAACGGCGTGGCTGGCCACCTTTTCTGCCTCGGCCATGTCGTGGGATGCGAGCACCACGGTGGTTCCTCTCGCCGAAAGCGACGCGATGATGTCGCGGATGGTGTCGCGTCCATCAATGTCGACACCTGATGTCGGCTCGTCGAGGAAGACCACTTCAGGGTCTGCGGCGAGCGCGAGCGCGAGGGAAACGCGCTGCTGTTCTCCGCCCGAGAGGCGCCTCCAGGTGCTCGTGGCGCGGGCCGTGAGTCCCACCCGCTCGACCAGGTCCATGGGGTTGACTCCCTTGCCGTAGAGGGCGCAGAAATGTCTGACGACGTCTTTGACCCTGGCGCTCGGATACACGCCCCCGCCTTGCAGCATGACGCCCATTCGTTGGGTGAGGGCGGCGTGCTGAGTGGCGGGGTCAAGCCCAAGGACTCGAATGGTGCCGCTGGCCGGAGTCCGGAACCCTTCACATACCTCAATAGTGCTGGTTTTGCCGGCACCATTTGGCCCAAGGACGACGGTGACCGCCCCAGTAGGTGCTTCAAAAGAGACATTGTCGACAGCGGTGAGGTCGCCGTATCGAACTGTGAGATTTTCAACAACAACGGACACGGCTCCACATTACGCCGAGAACAATCACCCCGACCCCGCAATGGGTGGGCAGGTAGCCTCATTTCTGTGATTGATGTTCGCCTATTGCGCACCAACCTTGATGTCGTTCGAGAGGCCCTAGCCCGTCGTGGCAAGCCCGAATTATTGGCTCAGGTAGATGAAGCCGTTGCTCTTGATACTCGCCTTCGCGAAATCACTGTGGAGCGAGACGCAATCCGCGCCGAAGTGAATGACGTGTCCAAGCAAGTGGGCATATTGCGTCGTGACAAGAAGAACGATGAGGCCGAAGACCTCATGGCTCGCAGTCGTGAACTCGGCGAGCGTGAGCGCGTACTGCAGTCTGAAACAGATGAGATGCAAGAGACGTTGCGTCAGGTCATGTTGCGAATTCCAAACTTGCCGCACCCTGATGCTCCAGACGGCTCCAGCGACGAAGACAATCCTGTCATCAAGGGCCCTATCAACATGCCCGCATCTTTCGCAGATCATCAGCGTGTTGCGCATTGGGATACAGCCCGTGAACTTGGCATCTTGGATAATGAGCGCGCCACAAAGATTTCAGGTGCGATGTTCACCATGCAGCGCGGCCTTGGTGCAACGTTGTCGCGCGCATTGTGCCAGTACGCATTGGATATGAATGCCGATGCGTTTGAAGAGATTCGTCCGCCATCTTTGGTGACCACCGCTACGTTGACTGCAACGGGGCAGCTGCCCAAGTTTGCAGACGATGCATATGCCATCGAACGCGATGACCTGTGGGCTATTCCGACAGCAGAAGTCCCGCTGACCTCTCTGTATGCAGGTGAAGTTCTTGACGAAGCAGATTTACCAGCACGTTTTATGGCACACAGCAGTTGCTATCGCCGCGAAGCTGGTTCTGCCGGTCGGGACACTCGAGGCATGTTGCGAGCCCATGAATTCGACAAGGTAGAGATTCTTGCGCTTGCAACACCTGAGCAATCTCCTGAATTATTGATTGAACTGCGTGATCGGGCCGAGCGTTTGATTGCTGGACTCGGCTTGCCGTACCGCATCATCGAGATTTGTACGGGCGACATGGGCGGCAGCCATCACCGCAGCTTTGACATTGAGGTGTATGCCCCCGGTTGCGATAACTGGTTAGAGGTCAGCAGTGTGTCGTGGTTTGCTGATTACCAAGCTCGTCGTGGAGACATTCGTTTTAAGCGCACCGGACAAAAGGGAACTGAAGTAGCCAACACGCTGAATGGTTCTGCACTTGCAGTACCTCGTGTGTGGGCCGCTATTTGTGAGAACTTCCGTCAGGCCGATGGCAGCGTAAAAATTCCGGATGTGTTGTTGCCGTACATGCGTGGCGCAACGCACATCACACTAAAGGCATAGACAATGGGTCTTGCCGATCGTCGCATTCAGTATGAGACAGCAGGTCTTGAGCTAGATGATTTGCTTGCGAATCCGATTGATCAGTTGAATCTTTGGTATCACCAAGCCGAAGATGCCGGTGCGGCGGAGCCCAATGCAATGGTGATTTCCACTATTGCCGCTGATGGTTATCCCGACGCTCGTGTTGTGTTGGCACGAGTCATCGATGGCGATGGCATCACGTTCTTTACGAATCGCCAGAGTGCGAAAGGTGTGCAGATTGAAGAGCACCCAGAAGCATCGGCAACATTTGCATGGCTGCAATTGCATCGTTCAGCACGAATTCGCGGAACGATTTCTCTCGCCACCGATGAAGTGAGCGATGCGTACTTCGCCTCGCGGCCTCGTTCATCACAAATTGGTGCGTGGGCATCTCCACAATCAGAAGTGATTGGCAACCGTGATCAACTCAACGACTTAGTGGAAGAGTTCACAGAGAAGTTCGAGGGCATTGATGTACCGCGTCCACCTCATTGGGGTGGATATGTGTTGTCGATAGATAGCGCAGAGTTCTGGCAGGGTCGCCCCAGCCGTTTACATGATCGTTTCCGTTACACCCGGCACGGATTTGTCTGGCGTGTGGAGCGCCTTGCACCTTAAGGAGAAATACATGTCTGATTACATTCCAGCTGATGCTGAAAAGACCAACTCTTATCTTGCGTCTGTGGAAGATGTTGTCTCGGCCTACGTTGAACTTCGTGACCGCATGATTACGTTCCTTCGTGATTTGCCAGAAGACGTCGCAGATACCGTTGTTCCATATTGTCCAGAGTGGACAGTGCAAAAGACTGTCTCTCACATGGTGGGTGTACCTGATGCGTTGTTGTTGGGTGACTTTGATGGCATCGCAAGTGATGCCTGGACACAACGACAAGTAGAACGTCATCGCGGTTTGTCGTTGGCTGCGTTGGCAGATAAGTGGGAAGAACAATCTGAACAGTTCATGGCGATGCTTCCGCAAATTCCACAGCCAGCATTGTCCCAGTTGGTATTTGACGTGACATCTCATGAACACGATGTTCGTCATGCGGTAGGTAAGCCCGGTGCCCGCGATTCCGCAGCAGTCGAGGTTGGTGCGGGATTCATGAAGAACATCATTGAAATGCGAAAGAAGCTTGAAGTTTCCGTGGTCGATCACTGGCCAATTTCAACGTTTGAAGTCTTCCGCACTCTCGGAGCTCGCCGTTCACTTGAACAGATTGCAGCATTAGGGCTTGATGTGGAATATGTGAAGGAAGCAATTGATCCGCTCCCCATCAGCATTCCTACTGTTTCTATTGCTGAATAGCTATTGCTGCCACGTGGTGGCGCACTCCACGAGTGCATCAATGAGTGACTCTGTGTGAGGAGTGAGGCCTGGACCTTCCCAGTCCCACCACAACGGGCTAGATCCACGCACTCGCGGCGGAAGTTCTAACTGCACACCTGCATGTTCCACCGCGTTCACGGGGTTGTCCTGATGTAATCCACGCAGGTTCTGTGGGATGTCATCGAGATCATCAAGGATGCGATACGCAGGAAGATGCTTCCGCAATGACTCTGACAAATGCGATGCGAGTCGGCGATTACGACCGCCCAATAAAAGCGAAGTGAAGAATCCGGCACGACCGAAACCATGCACAGTGATCACAATGTTGACGTGACTGAGAAATTCATTCAGCACTGGTGATTGGTCCGCCGTGACTTTATGAGACGGAATGTGCCATTCAAGGTTGTCGGGCAATTGAATGCCGTAATACGAAGCACCGGCGCGTTCTGCTGCACGAGAGGCAACGATGTCGGTCATTTCTTCAAGTGCGCCGCCATGAAAGGCCATGAAGCCGAAAGTGGAGCGAAGAGCGGAATGCTCAGAGACTCCATCCATGGTGAGGAGATGGGAGAGTTCCATTTAGTTCTCGCGAGGTGCAGTACGTCGCATGACAACAATGGCGGCAGCGATGATGGCAATGAACACAATCGCTAATAAGTACGCACCGGTGTCTTGCAAGAAAGTGGCCACATTTGTCTGAAGGTTTTCGACTCGACCGATGATGCCATCAGATCCGCGATTTGTAATTGCGCCAAACCAGTACCACGTGAGATACACACCTGTGATGGTGACTGCGACGGCAGAAATCTTGTCGAAGATAGGAAAGCTTTTCTTCAGGCTGCTGACGATGCCAAAACGTGCGAAGGCAAGCGCCACGGTGAGCGATGTAACAAGAAGTCCCATACCAAGGCCGTAGAGCGCAATGCTAAGAACACCGGATACAAAACCGTGGCGACCAACGGAACCAAGAATTACTGAGATGAGTAATCCAATGGTGCACCCAATCGATGCAACTGCATAAGCAATGCCGAAGAGAAACATGTTTCGCCACGTGCGTTGCTTCTGCATTCCCATGTTTGGTTGCGCAACGGGCGGCTTCCATCCGCGGAACATGGCGATACCCATACCGACGAGGCCAATACCAATCACCAACGCTGCATATTTTGCGTTATCACGAATCACCGTGGTGAATGCGCGCGAGATAACACCAACGACGAGGAAGAGGCCAATGAAACCGCTGGATACTGCGATGCCTACAGAAAGTCCGCGGCGCAGAGTGGCTGCGTGTGATTCATTGTCGCGGTTGAGTTCTGTACCGAGGTAATACAGAAGGTACGTGGGAAGAAGAATAAAGCCGCATGGGTTCACGGCCGCCATGACACCAAGGATGAAGCTGTATGCAAAGTCTCCTTCGAGAGAAATCACAGAGTGACTCCCAATGATTTTGCAAGGATGGAAGTGATGTCTTCGGGTTTCAGCTCACCAGATTGCATCTTGACAATGACGCCCTGGGCATTCAAGAAGAACGTGGTGGGGAACGTCGCAACTTCTGCCGCAGATAACTGATCACCGTCGTCGATGTAGGACGCGTTTTTCACGCCGAGATTGTCGAGAAACGCTTTTGCATTCTCTCGAGTGTCATTGGGGTTGATTCCAATGAAATTAACTTTGTCTCCGTACTTTTCGGCAGCATCAGAGAGCGCTGGCATCTCGCGTGTGCATGGTGTGCAAGTAGAGAACCAAAAATTGATGACCATTGGTTTGCCCGTGGGAACAATGGTGACGTTTGCTCCGGTAGCAACATCTTGTACTTCTACAAAGAGAAACTTCTTGCCGTTGTTGTTTGCGTTGGTACCAATTCCTGGGGTCAGATTGACCCCAGGAACGGTGAGATTGGCGCCAGTGTCGTCGGAAGACGAACTATGTGAGCATCCTCCGATGACACTGGCAAACAGCACAATGAGCGAAGTCGTTACAACGACCTTTTTTCGACTCCACCTCATGTACTCAGGCTACGAGATGCCGGGGGATCGGTACCTCTTGAACAGCTGTGACAGGTCGTGCCTTGACGGGTGGTCTGCCACGTGGACGACGCACTCCAACGACTCGGCCCATATCAAGTTCTTCTCCGCCCCAGACGCCCCAAGGCTCCTCACGTTCGAGTGCGCCATTGAGACAAGCTGACTGGTCGGCGCACTTTGAACAGATTGCCTTTGCCCTCTGGACGTCCACCCATTCTTCGGAGAAGAACAAGTAGCTCAATGTGCCGTTGCCGTCGGAGCAGCGCTTTGCGGAGAGCACCAGCGGCTGGTCGAGGAGGGCGACGCCCCCCATGTCTGTGTTGATTTTGGTGTACATGTTCTTTCTCTTTTCCTTTCGGGTGATTTCGGAGATCTGGGTTGAAGTTGGACAAAACAAAAAGGCCGCTCGGGGTGGAAACCCGGCGGCCTTTGGAGAGATTGGTGTGAACTGGCTAGTTCAGAATCCCACGGGGCTGCCGGGAGCGACGCTTATTGACGTGCTTTACGACCGGGGTAGACCACATGGAAACGGCGTGATCGACCACATTCGCGGTATAGGCAAACGCCACGGCTGTCGCCGTGGTGCCCATAAACGCGGTGGTAAACGAGGTACGCATATCGATGCCTATGAAACCACCTTCTGAGACCCATTTCAACTGAATTAATGAAATCCAGTACCCATAAGGGTTTCAGCCATCCCGATAGGGTCGCTACATGGCCTTTCGTGATGCTGCACTCTCCTTTGAGATGGTCGAGCGTGCGTCAGTAGGCCGTGAATTCACGGCTCGCCGACGGGTAAGGCTGGGAGATGCCACCCCGAATGGCCGTCTGCGTCTTGATGCACTCGCTCGGTACCTGCAAGACGTCTCGAATGACGACACGCGGGTCTCGGAATGGAGTGATCCGCATTGGTGGGTTGTGCGTCGCACTGTTGTCGACGTCCATGAGTTTCCGAAATACATGGAAGAAATTGATTTGATCACATGGTGTGGCGGTCTTGGTTCTCATTGGGCCGAGCGCCGCACACAAATCTTGTCGCTTGACGGACGTGTTCTTGTTGATGCAGCTGCATTGTGGGTGCATATTGACCAGGAGACAATGCAGCCAAGTCGTGTTCCCGAAGATGTTGTTGCAACCTTGAGAGAATCATCGGGCGGCCGAAGCATTGGTGCCCGGTTGTTGTTGAAGCACAAATTATTTGATGCGATGAATGCAACGGATGTACTTTGGCCACTGCGGTTTAGTGACTTTGATGCCGTGGGGCATATGAATAACGCTGCGTACTGGGAAATCATGGAAGAACATCTTGCTGAGCATCGTGAATTACGCGCTCCAATGCGTGCGGTAGTTGAACACGTGATTCAAGTTGATCCCGGACAGTCGCCGATGCGTCAGAGTGTTATTGAGAACAATGAACTGGATCTTGAACTGACAGAGAATGGCACAATGCACGCAGCGATGTGGTGCGGAGTTTTGTCCTAGTCGTGTAAGACGTATTCGAACACGCCATTGTTGTCGCGTCGTTCGAAATCGCCAAGAAGTCGTAAATGCTCAAGGTGTGCATAGGCTTCACTGTCAGCCATCGAACCTTGCGCGCGTGGTGAGAAGAGATGAGTTGCAAACTCCATCACACTTGCTGGACGACTGAGGTCCACACTCACATCGCGCAGTTTTTGTAATCGTTCTTGATGGTGATCTTTGATCTGCTCCACGCGTTCTCCGACATTGTGGAACGGTGTGCCGTGAGCCGGGAGAGTGATGGAGACTTGGTCTGCAAAACGACCAATCTTGTCGAGTGAGTCAAAGAAAAGCGTGAGTGGATCACCGTGGGCAGTGAGACCACTGATGTGTGGAGTGATGGTGGGCAACACGTGGTCACCACTCAATAAAGTGCCTGTTTCTGGGTCAAAAAGGCATAAATGGTCATGTGTGTGGCCCGGTGTATGCACTGCCATCCACTCGCGCTTTGCGAACTTCATGCGGTCTGTTTCTGCCAAACGAATCGAAGGCTGCGGTACGCGCATAAGTTTGGGAAAGGTCCGACCAATGCGCAAACGAACACGTCGTTGCCATGGGACATCCATTGCAGGCCCACCCCATGGCGGTGCATCAAACGGATTTCGCATCATGAGTGCGAGCTCTTCAGCATCTACGTCTGGCGGTTCAGTGGGGTCATAGAACGTGCGAAAGAGACGATGCGTGATGATGTCTGCACCTGACTCTGAACGAATACGTTCGGCGCCACCGTAATGATCTGGATGACTGTGCGTGACGATGACTGAGTGCACGCGCTTCAGTGGAACTCCGATTTGTTTCAAGCGTTCTTGAACTGCCACCCAGGATTCTTTGGTGGGCATTCCGGGGTCGACAACGGCGACACCTCGTTCATCTTCCAGCACGTACATATTTACGTGGCCTAGGCCAGTGATGTTGGCAGGAAGTTGTGTGCGCAGAACACCAGGCGCTACTTCTACAATTTCATCAGTCGCCTGCAACTGCTCCGACTTCACCGGACGTGGCGACTGTTCAGTCACTTTTTCTTCGTCTCTTCAGAAGTGCGAAAAATTTTGTCGCGGTAGAACTTCAGTTCCGCAACACTGTCACGGATGTCATCCATTGCGCGATGCGTAATTCCTTCGCTCTTTGGTCGAGCATGCTCAAGACCTGGGTTCCATCGCTTCACTAATTCTTTGATAGTGGAGACATCGACGCAGCGGTAGTGCAACCAGTTTTCAATCTCTGGCATATATTTCGCGAGGAACGTACGGTCGGTGCGAATGGAGTTGCCACAGAGTGGAATCTTGTTGGGCTCAGGGCTGTGTTCCTTGATGAAGTCGAGCGTCTGCTGCATGGCTTCGGCCTGAGAGATTGTTGAAGTCTTGATCTTTTCCAACAGACCAGAAACGGTGTGCATGTTGGTAACGAAGTCATCCATATGAGACATCACTTCATCGGGTTGATGAATGACGAGATTTGGCCCTTCAGCGATGATGTTGAGGTCGTCATCGGTGACGAGGGTGGCAATCTCCACGATCACATGGCGGGACTCATCGAGACCGGTCATTTCAAGATCCATCCAGATCAACATGGGTGCCTCTTCATTGGGTCAAATCTAGTGTTGAGAGCACGAATGACAGGCACTAAAGCTCGCGTGGCAGGCTGTGTGCAGCACTCCAAGGGGGAAATGATGGCTGAATTGAATACGGGTCAGACAGACCTCATCGGACGCATTGAGGGCAATGTTGCAGTTCTTTCTTTCAATCGTCCTGAAGTTCGTAATGCATTATCAGAGGGCGTGTATGCGGGCTTCGAAACCGCACTGCCACAGATTGCAACGAACCCAGACATTCATGTGTTGATGATTACTGGAGAAGGCGAGGCGTTTTGCGCTGGTGGTGATGTGAAGGCGATGAATGCTTCGCATGTCGGGGGCGGTTCGGTTACGGGTGGTTCCAGTATTGAAGACAGAGTGCAAGGCATACGCCATCGACAGAACTTGGTAAGTGCCGCAATACGTAAATTGCCACAGCCTGTGATTGCAGCGTTACCTGGTGCAGCGGCTGGCGCAGGTTTGTCGATTGCGCTTGCTGCCGATCTTCGTATTGCAGCCGAGCGCGCAGTGCTGGTCACAGCGTTCTCCAATATTGGTGCAAGTGGCGACTTTGGTTCGTCCTGGTTCTTACCGCGCTTAGTGGGAGAAGCGAAGGCGAAGGAACTCTTATTCATGTCGCCGCGTCTTTCTGCTGAAGAAGCGTATGAAATGGGTTTATTGAACGCAGTATTGCCTGATGACAACTTTGCAAAGGGTGCGCTCATGTGGTGCCAGGAATTGGCAGCACGTGCGCCGATTGCTCTTCGCTATATGAAGGAGAACATCAACCGTGCAGGTGATGTGCAATTGCAAGCAGCGCTTGATGCCGAAGGGACTGCGATGATTCGCACGATGGGTACGGCAGATCATCGCGAAGCTGCTGCGGCGTTTGTGGAAAAGCGTGCACCGCGCTTCACTGGTCAGTGACGCAAACTTCTGCCCCGCGCCCTCTTGAGGGCATTCGTGTTTTGGACTTCACTCGCGTGTTGTCCGGACCACATTGCACGCGCATGTTGTCAGACTTGGGTGCTGAGGTCATCAAAGTAGAACCACCAGAAGGTGACCTCACACGGTTTGCATTCCCTCGTGTTGGTTCGATGTCGACGTACTTTGCACAACAGAACATCGGCAAGAAGAACATCTCGATGGACTTGAAGAAGCCCGAAGCCGTCGAACTCATCAAGAAGCTTGTTGCTGAATGTGACGTTCTTGTTGAGAACTATCGCGGCGGTGTGATGGACAAACTTGGCCTTGGATATTCCGTGCTGTCGGATGTCAATCCACGCCTGATTTATGCAGCTATTAGTGGTTATGGCAATACGGGTCCATGGAGTCATCGTCGTGCCTATGCAACAGTTGTAAACGCCGAGACAGGCATGACCGGTCTGCAGGCGCGTGCACGTGGTGGACAAGCAACGAATGACCCTCATAGTCACGCTGATGTGTACACCGGAATGGAAACTGCAGCAGCAGTACTAGCCGCTTTGTATCAACGTGAACAGACCAACGTTGGCCAATACATCGATGTCTCAATGGCACAGACGATGTTGTACGTGAATGAGCATGTGCAGAACGAGCTGTATGAAGCTGACGTCCCTGCAGATCAAATCCGATCATTTCAGCCAGGCGACTATCCCATCTTGCAAACCGGTGACGGCACATACGTTGTCGTCAGTGGCCACCCTGCAGAACGTGGCACATTTGATCTCTTTGTTAATGCGATGCAACGTCCATCGATGCTCGAGGATGAACGATTCACAGATGTAGCAACTCGACTGCAGAATCTTGACGCGCTAGCGAATGAGCTACGTAACTGGGCTCGTTCCATTGAGACAGCACAAGAGATTGAAGACGTGATGGCCGAAGCGGGCCTTGCTATGGGCGTGGTGCGAACCATGAGCGAACTTGCCGATACAGATTGGGCCGAAGATCGAAATGTGATCATTGATGCAGATGATCGTTCGGGTTCAACATTCCGTGTGCCTAATGCACCGTGGGTGTTCTCGGGTTCTGATGTGAGCACACGCGGCATCCCGAAATTCCGCGGTGAAGACAATGCATCGGTCTTGCAGCAACTTGTGGGAGTCTCGCCAGAAGAGGTGGAACGACTCACCGCTAGTGGTGTGTTGTCGATTCGCTTACCGAAGAAGTAGTTATCTGCCAGAATGGCCGAAGCCACCGCCACGATTGTTTTCATCGAGCGATTCGACCTCTGTCCAGGTGACTTCCTCAACCCGCTGAATCACAAGTTGTGCGATGCGATCGCCGCGGTGCACGTGATACGGGCGAGTGGCATCCGTGTTCAATAGCACCACCTTTAATTCGCCGCGATAGTGCGAATCGATGAGGCCTGGGGCATTCACCACGCTGATGCCATTGTTCAGTGCAAGACCGCTACGAGGCAGAACAAAGCCAGCAAAACCAAGGGGAATTGCAATGGCAATACCGGTGGGCATGAGCGCGCGTCCGCCACCGGGTGCAAGAACGATGTCTTCACGTGCATACAAGTCAACACCAGCATCACCTTCGTGGGCTTGGTGTGGCAGTGGCAACTCTGCATCTAAACGTTGAACTGAAATCTCAGGCACGGGAATACCTTAGGTGCGAAGTTTGAACGTTGGCAATTACGTGGGATTTACAAAAGTAAATCGGGGTACATCGCAAGAGCTTGTGCAGGACCTCCCACGAGGAATGTGGTGATGCAGGTTTCACGCCACTTGGCTGCTTCATCTTTAATCTTGGCTGGTGGACCAATGAGAGCAACATCTTCGACCATTGCAAGTGGAATTGCGGCCGCAGCTTCTGCTTTCTTCCCTGCGAGGTAGAGCTCTTGCACTTTTAGTGCAACATCTTCGTATCCCATGCGAGCGAAGACTTCGAAGTGGAAGTTCACATCGCGCGCACCCATGCCGCCGGCGTAGAGGGCGAGGAATGGACGCACCATATCCGCACACTTTTCTATGTCATCACCAGGAACAACAGTGAGAGACGCGGCGACTTCGAATCGGTCGGCCTTGTTCGTTTCGCCACTTTTTGCAAAACCTTGGTTTAAACATTCGCGGTAGTACGCATCTTCTTTTGGACTAAAGAACAACGGCAGCCAACCATCACAGATCTCTGCAGATAGTGCAACGTTCTTCGGTCCTTCTGCTCCGAGGAAGATCGGAATCTCAGTACGCCGAGGATGAATGGTGCTCTTCAATGGTTTACCGAGGCCAGTACCACCTTGATATGGCATGTTGTAGAACTCGCCTTGGAAGTCGACTGGTTTATCGCGAGAAATGATTTGACGGACAATGTCGACATATTCACGCGTACGTGCGAGTGGCTTTGGATACGGCTGTCCGTACCAGCCTTCAACTACTTGAGGTCCTGAAGCACCGAGCCCGAGAATGAATCGACCATTGCTGAGATGGTCCATTGTCATTGCAGCCATTGCTGTTGCTGCCGGCGTACGTGCGCTCATCTGAACAATGGATGTGCCGAGGCGAACGTTCTCAGTATGTGAACCCCACCATGAAAGGGGCGTAAGTGCGTCGCTTCCGTATGCCTCAGCTGCCCAGACACTGTCGTATCCAAGACGGTCAGCTTCTTTGATTGCTTCGAGTGCACCCTGTGGTGGGCCGCTACCCCAGTAACCAGTGGTGTAGCCCAGATTTACTTTGCCATTTGCCATTCCCGAACCTTATTCGGAATAGAGGGGTGATGAATCCTTGAGAAGTCTTGTCATCATCGTGAGACTGGCGATCGGAGCACTATTTGGCTGACCTGCAACTCTCGCTTCGGTCGTGAACCACAGCACTTCGGTCTTCGGAGAATCAGAAACATCAAGTACGCGACCAGTGACGGTGTAGTCGGTGTTCAGGAGAAGCGGACCATTGTGGTTGCGGATCTCAATGGCACCGTAGAGGCCAACGAAGTCTCCACATTCCTTTTCGATTGACTCAGTCATCCCAGCAACAAGAACGCGACATGCAGTGAGTGGCGAACAGATAGGGCCACCCCATGGTGAATCACCGACGTACCAACCAAGAGGCGACGTCATGATGCCGCGTGATTGACGAAGAATTTGATCGGCACCTGGTGCTTGTCGAGTGATTGTTTCAAGTGGTCGACCCGCTGTTGCGTTGCGAAGCATCTTGAGGGTTGATGCATCAACGCCTCGGCGATCTCGTGAGTACAACGCCGTTGGTGACGAAGTCACACCCACACTGGCAGTTCCTTCCGCAACGGTGATGCCTTCGGGTGTGTGCATGCGAGCTACAACTTGCGTGTTCTGTAACGGAGCTTGCGATTCCCCAGCCTCAAGAGTTGCTTCGACGGGTTCGGCGTCGGCAGTCGCATGCATGAAGTACATACTGAGAGAGCCGGTTTCAAACCATTGTTGGCCAAAGGCTGAAACGAGGATTCCACCGAACTGCTCCAAGTGAATGTCGCCAGCAACAGTGCCTGCGCGAAAGCCCAGTTCAGTCGCCGTCGCATCGTCATGGATGCTGCCTTTTGAATTAATGGAGAGATTGCGAGGATGGCAAACGCCGCTGGAAATCAGTGTCATGTCAGTTCTTTGGAATGTCTTTGAATGGGGTTTTGGGATCGGTCTGCGCATCT
The DNA here is from genome assembly GCA_947446815.1 of Acidimicrobiaceae bacterium. Classification (GTDB taxonomy): domain Bacteria; phylum Actinomycetota; class Acidimicrobiia; order Acidimicrobiales; family Ilumatobacteraceae; genus UBA2093. The sequence goes on along the minus strand of CANFGT010000002.1, from coordinate 30,442 downwards.
TTGGGAAGACCCAGGCTCTTCTCGCCAATAATGTTGCGTTGCACTTCGTCGCTGCCGCCCGCAATGGACGCTGAAGGCATAGAGAGGAAGAAATGTTGCACCTTTCCCTCGATCTGAAGATCACCACCGGTCAGCATTCCTTCTGCTCCCAGTAATTCCATTCCGAGGTCTCGTGATATGCGCAAGCCATTAGTCCAGTGCAATTTCATCGTGGATGCTTCAGGACCAGGCGACTGGCCCTTCTTCATGGAAGATGTGATTCGTTCGCGAGTCATCTCTGCGATGCGTTCATTCATGTACAGATCAATCATCTTCTGACGTTGAATTGCATTCATTCCTGTTGCCTGTTGAATTTTTTGCAATGACGAGAAGAGGCCGCCATATTCATCGGGATGCGACTTCGATGCCTTGACATGTTTGAGAAGCTCGCCAACGGCGCGGTCAAGATTTCCGGCTTGCTTGCCAGCAGCCACTCGCACACCGCCACCAGCACCTTCGGAAAGACCGCTTCGCTCAAATCCCAATGTTGCTGCAGTAATTGCCCAACCGTTGTTGACATCCGAGACCCGGTCGGCATCGCTGACTCGCGCATCGTTGAAGAAGACCTCATTGAAGTGTGCAGCGCCATTCATCTGTTTGATCGGCCGGATCTCAACACCGGGCTGTTCAAGATCGATGATGAAGTACGTCAGGCCTTTGTGTTTGGGCTGATCAAAATCACTGCGGGCTACCAACATTCCACGGGTGGAATGCAATGCACCAGATGTCCACACCTTCTGGCCATTAATGATCCATTCATCACCATCTCGTTCCGCTCGACACGACACGCTCGCAAGGTCGGAACCTGCGCCGGGTTCACTAAAGAGTTGGCACCACCCTTCGGTGCCATCGGCCAGCGATGGAAGCCATCGTTGTTTTTGTTCTTCAGTACCAAACGTCATCGTGACAGGAGCACCCATGAGTACACCTAGACCAGTGGGAGGGCCAAGTACTCCCTTGTCTGCAAAGGCTCGAGCGATGTCGTTCTGTTCGCTTTCTGTGCAGTCACGTCCAAACCATGCGGAAGGCCAACGTGGGAAAGACAAGCGAGCGTCGCCCATTAATTGCCACCACTGGCGCAGCGTTAAGGAGTCGTTCCAGTTCTCCTCAATCCAATCGAGAGTGAACTGGTACATCAGCTCAGAGCCACGCCTAAGTGGCGCAAGGCCATTGCTGAATACACCGCAGTACCACGACGCATGTAGTCCTCTGCGTAAATCGCACGGTTGCTGTGGTTGGGGGCTGCCTTCATGATGTCCATTCCCTCGGGCATAAGACCAAGAAACATCATTGCGCCCTGCACGCGATTCAACACGTAACTGAAGTCTTCAGCACCCATCACTGGGTTCTCCATGAGACGCACGTTGCGATCGCCCGACACTGCTGTTGCAACATCTGCTGCAAAACCTGCAAAGTCGTGATCATTGACGGTCACGTCGTAACCAAAGTTCAATTCAACATCGACGTCCATGTCGTGTGCTGCAACAATTCCTTCTGCAACGCGACGAATTCCATCGTGAATCAGAGTGCGTGTGCGTTCGCTTACTGCGCGCATCGTTCCGTTGATCATTGCGGTTTCGGGAATCACATTGCTGGTAGTACCAGTATGAATTTGCGTGACGGTGATGACGCCCGGATCGAACACGTCAATTCGACGTGTCACCAACGTTTGCAAAGCCTGAACAATTTCGCACGCAACGGGAACAGGGTCGAGTGTGAAGTGTGGAGCACTACCGTGTCCACCTTTGCCTTTGACAGTGATGACAAAAGTGTCGCTGGATGCCATCATCGTGCCGCCCTTTAATCCGAGGAATCCTCCGGGGATGTTTGATGCGGCGTGAATTGCAAATGCACCAGTGATAGGTGATTCAGTCCCCACATCAAGCAAACCTTCGTTCAACATTTCTGAAGCGCCGTTGTAGCCCTCTTCGCCGGGTTGAAACATAAACAACACACGCCCAGCAATGTCTGCTTTACGTGCGCTGAGAATTTTCGCAGCACCCATCAGCATTGAGGTATGTGTGTCGTGGCCACAAGCATGCATTGCGTTTTCAACACGTGACTTAAATGGAACATCGGTGTCTTCGGGCATGGGCAATGCATCCATGTCTGCGCGAAGAAGAACGGTGGGGCCAGGCTTGTCACCGGTGAGCATTGCTGCGATACCGCTGGTGTTTTCATGCAGAGTGATATCAAGCGGTAATCCTTCGAGCGATTGCAACACACGATCACGAGTGCGGGGAAGGTGGTTCGAAATCTCTGGCCACTCGTGCAGGTCGCGGCGCATCTTCACCATGTCGTCGAACACATCGTTTGCTTGCTCCAGCAAACCGGCAGGGTTGCCGTGTTGATCGCGTGCGTCGTCGGTGGAGAGAGTGTTTTTGCTCATGCTCAATGGTAGGCAGATGACGATGGTCACTTCTGCGGCAGCGCATCCTGAGAACTCGCCTGATGAGATTGTGGAAGAGGTTGATGCGTTAGGCAATGTGCTGGGACTGGTGACTCGACAGCAGATGCGCGCCGGAGCACTTTGGCATCGTGCAGTTTTCATTGCAGTGCGGTCGCACTCGGGCGAATTACTCGTCCATCGTCGCGCTGAAACCAAGGACGTTTGGCCAGGCTGGTGGGACGTCGCCGTGGGGGGTGTGGCGAACCCTGGTGAGACATGGGAAGCAGCAGCAGTGCGAGAGCTGGCAGAAGAGTTGGGCATCTCCGGGGTCGAACTGAAGCCCCTGGGTACGGGCGCATATAGAGATGGTGCTGTGAAGCTGGTCGCGGCCTGTTTTGAAGCCCGCTGCGACGGTCCTTTTGCCTTTTCTGATGGTGAAATCGTGGAAACACAATGGGTTGCGTCAAACAACTTATTAGTTCGACTTGGCCAGGATTCCTTCCTTCCGGACAGCATTGCCTTGGTTTTGCCCCGCATTGGGCTGTAGCACCCCGAAATCAGCCCCTTAGGCTTTCAAACGTGATCAAGGTCGAATTCACTATTGAGCCCTTTGAGATGGGCGAGGCTCCTGAGCGAGTCACTCGTGCGGTGGCTGCCATCGAAGCGATGGGAATCTCCGTCGAGATTGGCGCATTCGGATCTGCTTTCACCACCGATTCAGCACAGGCCGGACCAGCCATTTCGGCTCTTTTGGCAGCTGCGTATGCCCATGGCGCCACTCACGTCACCATTGGCACTGAGGCAGTCAAGTAGTGGCTTTTGTTCAGCATCCATTGCTGAATGCAGTGAAGCCCATTCTTGATGCGGTGGGTGCACAGCTTGTGTCGGTGGACGACGCACGTATCAGCGACATGGCGTTGGAATGGGAAGGCGAAATTATCGCAGCTGTTCGTTTACCTCGATTGCACGGTGCTCTCGACCGTTTGATTGAGCAAGTGGAGAAGGAGCTCGGCGCACGTTTGCCGGATCTTTCTCGTAATGACAAGCAATTGGCTGTGAAGATGTTGGATCAGCGAGGCGCATTCATTTTGCGTCGTGCAGTGGAAGATGTTGCTGACGCAATGGGCGTCTCTCGCATCACTGTGTACAACTACCTCAACGCGTTGCACCGCTAAACAAGCCCGCGCGGGTCAGAATCTGCGCGACACCCGACTGCCATACTTATGGTCATGCAAGCCGTCATCATTCTTCTTCTTGTCGTCCTCATTGCGGCAGTTGTCTTCGTCGGACTCAAAATTGCGGGCGGATCACAGAATGCCAATCCTGCTGGCCCCATCACGGTGACCGCACCGCAGGTTGACATGGCACCCATTGTTGAAGCTGTGAAGGCATCTATCGATATCAAAGCGATTAGCGCGGGCGTTCAAGGTGCTGTGCAGACTGAGATGTTGAAGACGGCGCAACAAGCTCTTGCCGCGAACAATGCACAGGCTGAACAGCAGGCAAACCAAACGCTGGCAGGTCAATCTCAAGCTCTCCAACAACAAGCACAGATTCTGTTGCAACCGTTCGAAGAGCGCATCAAGCAGCTCACCGAATCCGTCACAGCGCTACAAGGTACGTATACAGCTGAGCAAGCGACTGTTCTTGCGCTCACTGGCCAGATCACCACATTGCAAGAATCCACAACTTCTTTAAAGAATGCATTGAAGTCGCCCACGGCACGCGGCTCCTGGGGCGAAAATCAATTGCGCAACGTCATCCGTCTCGCCGGCATGGAGAACTACTGCGATTTCACCGAGCAGTTCACAGGTGGAGTTGGCGAGCGTGATCAACGCCCAGATGTTGTTATCAATTTGCCGAGTGGCGCTCGTCTCGCAGTCGACTCCAAGGCACCGCTTGCTGCCTACTTGCGCATGCAAGAAACTTCTGATGTCCCTCAACAAGAAATTGAACTAAAGCAGCACGCAAAAGACTTGCGCATGCACGTCAAGACATTGGCTGACAAGAAGTACTGGGACCAGTTTGGTCATGCAACACCAGACTTCGTTGTGATGTTCATTCCAGGTGAAGGTTTCGTCGCCGATGCAATGAAAGCAGATACTGCCCTTCTTGATGACGCGATGAAGCAGCGTGTTCTCATCGCATCTCCAATCAACTTGTTGGCTTTGCTCTTGACCATCTCCAAGGGTTGGCAGGCTCATTCTCTAGCTGAACATGCAGAAATGGTGGCCAAGTTGGGTGTTGAGGTCTACGACCGCGTCGGTACTGTGATTGAAGAAATCAACAAGATGGGTAAGAACCTCGGTACAACAAATACTGCGTACAACGACATGGTGGCGTCATTTGAGCGCCGCTTGTTAGTGACCTTGCGCAAGTTCAAAGATCTTGGTGTTGTTCAAACAGACATTAAAGAAGTGAAGTCAATTGAGACCGCATCTCCACGTGCGGTCAATGCACCAGAATCACCAAGCGAACTGCCATCGCCATACTCAGGCGAACTCGAATCGTAAGAACTACAAGCGGCGCAGGTTGACTTTAGTGACGCGGTGATCCGCGCCTTTCTTCACGAGTAGTGAAGCGCGCGACTTGGTGGGTTCAATATTTTCCACCAAGTTCTTGCCGTTAATTTCGCGCCAAATAGTGCGTGCCATGTCCACTGCTTCTTCATCGGTGAGATGAGCGTAATGCTGGAAGAAACTGTCTGGGTCACGGAACACTGTCTCGCGCAATGTCTGGAAGCGGTCGATGTACCACTTCTCAATATCTTCTTCTTCGGCATCGATATAGATAGAGAAGTCGAAATAGTCCGATACGAATTCATTTGATTCGGAACCAACTTGCAACACGTTGAGTCCTTCAAGAATCAAGATGTCTGGTTGATTAATGACAACACGCTCGTCGTCAACGATGTCGTACACAACGTGGCTGTACACCGGAGCTGTTACTTCGCCGGCGCCGCCTTTAACATCGCGCAAGAACGACAACAACGCCTTCGTGTCGTAGCTCTCTGGGAAACCTTTGCGGTTCATGATGCCGCGATCGTCTAACACTGCGTTAGGGAAAAGGAAACCGTCGGTGGTGATGAGATCAACGCGAGGGTGATCTGGCCAACGAGCAAGAAGTGCCTGCAAGATACGTGCAAACGTGCTCTTGCCCACTGCAACAGAACCGGCGATACCAATGACGTACGGAACCTTTGGTGCCATTGCACCAAGAAATGTTGCAGACACTTTGTGCAAGTTCTGCGTTGCGCTTACATAGAGATTGATGAGACGAGTCAACGGCAAATAGATAGCTGCGACTTCATCAAGATCAATCTTTTCATTGATGCCCTGAAGTTCTTCAAGATCACGCTCACGAATGGTGAGTGGAGTTGCGGCACGAAGGTCGGCCCATTCTTCTCGGTCAAACGCCAAGTAACGAGCCGAATTAGGAGAATCGATCACGGTAGAACGCTACGAGTAAAAGGTCAGCGTTTCCAAGGTGCGGTGGGCGAAACTGCGCCACTTCCGCCCGTGAGAATCTCATAACCATCAGCTGTAACCACCAAAGTGTGCTCAAACTGGGCAGTACGGCTGCCATCGGCAGTGACTGCGGTCCAGTCGTCGTCCCACATCTTGTGGCGTGTTTCTCCGCTTGAGGTGATCATTGGCTCAATGGTGAAGGTCATGCCTTCACGCAAGATCATCGTGTTGCGTGGGTCGTAGTAGTGCAACACCTGAATGTCGGTATGGAAGTTCTCGCCGATGCCATGACCAATGAATGCACGCACGACGCCGTACTTGTGCTTCTTTGCGTGCACTTCAATAGCGCGACCAATTTCATTGAGAGCAACACCGGGCTTCACAGCTTCAATGCCGAGCCACATGCATTCTTCAGTCACCTTGATGAGGTTTTTGTCTTCTTCAGAAATAGTGCCGACTGCGAATGATGCATTTGTGTCGCCATGAACACCGTTCAAATAAATAGTGACGTCGATGTCGATGATGTCGCCATCGAGCAACACGCGATTGTCAGGAATGCCATGACAGATTACTTCGTTCACACTCGTGCACACACTCTTTGGGTACCCGTGATAGTTCAACGGGCTTGGGTAGCCACCCATTTCAATCGTGAGGTCATGCACGAAGATGTCGATCTCATCAGTGGTGATGCCAGGACGCACCATCTCGCCGGCACGACGAAGAATTTCAGCAGCAGCAACACCAGCAACGCGCATGCGCTCGATGATTTCTGGAGTCTTCACACGCGACTCATCGTTGCGTGGAGGAACGCCGGTCTCTGCATACGGAGGCTTACCGATGGTGTCGGGCACATAACGCATAGGGCTAATCACGCCAGGCTGAATACGGCCTTCCGTACCCTTGCAGCAACGCTTGTATTTACGGCCACTTCCACACCAGCACGGATCATTTGACGCTGGGAGGGTCTCGGGTGCCTGACTCATGCTCACAAGGTTACGGGGTGACTTGACAGGTTTTGGGCGACTGGCATTAGTCATATGCCTTCCGTACTTTCCCCGCCCACACATCTATGGGCAGGTGTGCAGTGAAAGGGAGCTACGTATGGCAGAAGTATCCGGCAGTTTTGGTCCAACAGGAGTCAACGACAGACTGAACGCACTTCGACAGAACTCACAAGCGCAGAGTGCGACGGTCACTCCTCGCAAGATTCGCATCGAGTTATTGCTTGGAGTTGCAGCTTTTGTTGTGCTGTTGGCGGTTCTGTTCGTGTTGTTGGGCTCACGTAATCCGCAATCTACGACAGCAACAACTGTGTCGAGATCGCAAACACCAACCCCGGGCGGTCTGCAGAGTGGGCAAGCACTCATTGCACTTGCGCTTGAAGAAGGTTCATTTCCACCGCATGTTGAAGCAGGCGACCAGGTGCGCATCATCGTCTCTCCTAATAACGACGGCACTGGGACGACACATCGGCTTGAGGAGGAGACAATTGTGCACGCGATGAGTGGACCATCTGATCTGGGTGGCCGATATGTGATGACTGTCGTAGGGCCCGAGTCAGTAGCGGTTGCAATTTCTGCGTCGGGGCCGATTCACGTTGCCGTCATCCATGAGGCACAGCGATGAGTTCCCTACTGCCATCTGTCACTGATATTGCACGAGTGATAGCGACCGCACTCGCAGACGACCGCGTGCGGCGACATAACGAAGATCTTGCCGCTCCCACACTTGATGAAGAACGCCAACTTGCCAGATACACCGCAACAAATCTTCTTGCCCAATCGCGAGATGTCGATGCATGGGGCTTCGGTGGTATTCCGGAACATGACGACCGTTCTCTCATCGAAGAAGCAATCGCACAAGTTCTGGGCCTTGGCCGTTTAGAACCGCTACTTGAAGATGAAGAGATTTCTGACATCCACATTCGTGGGAACAAACCGGTGTGGATTAAGAGACGAAATGGTGAACGAGTACAACAACCGCCCATTGTGAATTCCGATGCTGAGCTAATCGAATTGATTCGTCGCATTGCTACCCGCATGGGGCATCGTGAGCAAAGGTTTGACCCATCTCATCCAGAACTCAACTTGCAGTTACCGGATGGGTCACGGCTATTTGCAGCAATGGAAGTGACATCACATCCATCACTCATTATTCGCAGACATCGTTTTGAAATATCGAACCTCGCGCAACTTATTGAGCGTCAATTGATGGATAGGCAAGTGGCACAGTTTTTGGCGTCGGCCGTACGTGCAAAACGAAACATTGTGATTGCTGGAGGAACTGGATCCGGAAAGACGACCTTGTTACGAGCACTCATGAACGAAATTCCGCGGCATGAACGCATCGTCACGATTGAAGATGCATTTGAGTTGGGGATTGAGCACTTTGAAGATGCACATCCAGACCATGACTCACTGCAAGCCCGAGGCGCAAACATGGAAGGAAATGGTGAGATCACAATGGTGGACCTCACTCGAATGGCGCTTCGAATGGATCCAGACCGTGTTGTCGTTGGCGAGGTGCGCGGTGCTGAAGCACTCCCGATGCTCCTGGCAATGAGTCAAGGAAATAACGGCTCTATGTGCACTCTGCATGCTGATAGCGCACGAACGGTCTTCCCTAAGTTGCTGGCGTATGTTGCGATGTCGGGATCTGGCCTAGCCAGCGACACGGTCAATCTCTTGATTGGCAGCGCCATTCATTTTGTTGTGCATGTTGAGATGGTGGAGAACACCCGTCGCGTGATGTCAATCCATGAAGTGGTTGATTCAGATGGCATCACCATTATTTCGAACGAGATCTATAACTTTCGGAATCGTGGAAATCAATTCCTCTCGCTGAGAACATCTACAGCCGACATGCTGTCGAACTTCGGCTTCGCAGTAGCTCGAGAAATGAGTTGGGCGTGACATGAAGAAGAGTTCTATCTATTTACGTCGTCCCGCTGATGATCAAAGGGTCCTTGTCGAGGCGATTGCATCATGGACCGAGAGTTTGCGAGACACAATCTCCTCCGCAGCTGGACTTGAGCAGGCGATTATTGCAACAGAGAATCATTGTCCTCTCGCCGTGGAAGAACCTGTGCAACGACTTGTAGCTTCGCTGCGCTACGGAACGTTTGAGGATGCCCTCCGGCGGTTTGCAGATGACGTTGCACATCCAACTTGTGATTTCGTAGTTGCAGCACTCATAACGGCATCCACACATCATTCCCGTGATCTCTCGCAGTTATTGACGCACTTGTCCGAATGTGCACGCTCAGAATGCGAGTTGTATTTACGAATCTGGGTTTCACGCGCACGCACGCGTACATCGGTGCGAATCATTTCGGGCACCATCGCATGTTTTGCTTTGGGGCTACTCATCTTTAACGCCGGATACCTTCGTCCCTTCCTCACGACAGAGGGTTGTGTTGTCTTCTTCTTTGTAACGATGTGTTTTGCAGGCTCATTGATGTGGATGGCACGAATTGCACGAGTGGAAACACCGGCCCGCTTGCTGACAACACGACAACAGTGGGTCAACTGATGAGTGCATTCAGTTTGACGCCCCATCAATTACAAGTTCTTGATATTGACCCTCGCCGATTGAGTAGATATTGCATTCAGCGCGCTTTATTCGGATTCACGGGTATCTCTTTGCTCCTCTTCTTGCTTCGCTGGGGTGGATTCTTTGTTCCACTCACCATCGCCCTCGCGGCCACTTTGGGAGCGCCCATACTGTTGTGGACACTCAGAATTAACCAATTGCAGACAATGGTCACGAAGATGCAACGAGATATGGATCTCTCGGTCGCCGTGTTTCTCGACCTCATCAATGTTCTCCTTGCCGGTGGTGCAGGAATCGAGACCGCAATGTTGGCGGCCGCGGGAGCTGGCGATGGATGGGGCTTCGAGCAAATTCGAATGGCGATGGCTCGGGCTCAGAGCTCTCGACGTTCTTACTGGGATGCACTGAGAGAGACCGGATCTGCTTTTGGAATTGAATCGCTAGAGGAAGTAGCGAACAGCGTTCAACTCGCGGGGGAACATGGAGCGCGCATCAGACAATCACTGAACTCAAAGGCTGCCAGTCTTCGGCTTCGCAATTTAGCCCGCATCGAACACGAGGCCGAACAGCGCACGGAGCGGATGGGCATCCCCGTGGTACTTCTCTTTATCGGCTTCATCCTCCTCGTTGGTTATCCAGCATTCGCTGGAACCGTGACCGCTCTTTAACAAAGGAAAGTAAACCATGACAACAATCAAGCAAATGTTTCAGTACTACGGAATTCGCTATAGCGCTTCACGTGAACGTGATGCACAGAGAGGTGAAGTAAGCGCAACGACCATTGTGATGGCTGCAGCGTTAGTCGCCCTCGCAATATCAGTTGGTGCAATCATCAGTTCTCGAGTCCGCGACAAGGCGAATTCTCTCAATCTCGGATGAAGGCTGCCACCTTTCCGAGTCGCGACCGGGGCGAGACGAGTGTCCAGATGGTTCTTCTCGTCCCGGTCGTTCTCTCGATTCTGTTTCTCACGGTGAATGCAGCGGCATTGGCACACGCTGGGCAAATTGCCTCTTTGGCAGCCAATCGTGGCGCCCAACTCATTGCATCCAGCAATGGTGATTCGGCCGCCGTATCTATTGTTCGAGTTGAAATTGCACGCACTATTCGGGATTTGGGAAGCGTTCTGGAATCAGAACCACAGTTCTCAACCTATGACGGCAATGTTGAAGTCACTGTCCGAGTGAAGGTTCCGGGAGTGGTTCCTTTTCTTCCAGGATTTGTGACTCGACGGGCAAATGCACCAATTGAGCAATTCATCAATGAACAGGACAGACGATGAGCAGTAATCGTGGATCGATGGTCGTTGAGAGCGTCATCTTGGCGCCAGTCTTTGTCTTGTTCTTGGTCTTTGTAACTTTCGCCGGACGAGTTGCTGCAACGAAGCATGAATTGAATCTTGCAGCCGATGTTGCTGCCAGAGAGGCATCGATGTCTCGTTCAGGTTCGATGATTAATAGTGCGGTGGAAGCAGCACGTATCTCAATGTTGGAACATCGTTCATCGTGTCGCTCATTTCATACACGGGTGAAAAAGAGCATCGTTTCTGGCGTGACACAAGTGGAAGTTGTGACTTCATGCAGAGTCGATATTGCAGGGCTTTCTCTCTTGGGAGTACATACTCCAACTCTGAAATCGACATCTCGCGAAGTCATTGATGTTTATAGACATCCATGAAAAATCAGCGTGGATCATTGTCAGCATTAACAGTCTGTCTCGTGATGGCGGCCGTGTCGTTGGCTGGTTTGGTCTTTGATGGTGGGGCAGCCATCAACGAATACCAACGACTTTCGGATCTTGCGGAGAATGCTGCAAGGGCAGGGGCTCAAGAAATTGTCGGAGCTCGTGAGGGTGACCTGCATATAGATTCCAGAGCTGCCATCGAGACCAGTCGTCACTATCTACATATGTTTGGTGCCATCGGAGAAGTACAGGTCACCGCAAACAGCGTCACTGTGGAATTAAGCGGAGACCCCCCAATTCAAATTCTTGGTTCCTTCGGGTTGCACGGCCGTCGCATTCATGTTTTGCGCACTGCCAGAATCGTGTCTGGGTAATGAAACTACAGCGAGTGATGTTTGTTGGTGTGTTGCTGATTGCACCAGGGTGGAGTATCCGCTCGTTATTGGAGTTGCAACGATCAGTCACGATGCAAGGAGTCTTTGATTCGACCGTTTCGTTTACTGAAGCACAGGTATTCATTCATTTGTTGATCTGTCTTCTCGCCTTGTGGATTATCGGTGAGCTCTCTCTCGAAGTATGGCGACATCGCTTTCGCAGGGGAAGCAGTGCCGGCGTGGTGTGGTCACACAATCGCCTTCGCATCACCCTTTTGGGATTACTCGCAGTCACCGCGCATAGCTCGACCCATGAGAGAGAGCACCGACCCATAACGAATGAACCAACAATGCCGATAGGAGTGTTGTTGTCGCCCGCGATTGCCACGCTGTTATTGAAGGAAATACTGCAACGTCGTCGTGCACAGATCCGCTCTCATCATCTCCCAGATGTAATGACATGTGATGAGATGATTTTGTTGTCAACAGCTCATGAGATTGCTGATAGCGATCTGGGTCTGGAATTGGTGGGGACTCTTGACGAGTCAATTCCCGTTGTCTCGGAACTGCTGGCCGCAGTGGAACGCCCACTTGTCCCCACGGAGGTATCTCCAATTTTGGAGGAGCCCTCGCTCATTGTTCGGGTGTACGGCTATCCAGAGGTGAAAACTCGCAGCGGTGAGCGGGCCATCTTTCGTAAGAAGCGAGCACTGGAGTTGGTGGTGTGGTTGTCGTTGAATCGAGATCGCCCAAGACGCTCAGCTGCGCGCACGGCTCTGTGGCAGGTAGACGTAAATGATTCGACTTTCTCGACGATTGTCTCAGATATGCGAAGAGGTATTGCAGATATCGAGCCATCAGTTGATCGAGCAGAACTTGTTCCGACCACATATTCAGACGAACTTCTTTTGAGCCCTTGCGTGGTGACCGATTACGACATATTGGTACGTGCATTGCGAAAATTCCGAGAGGACTATTCCTATTGGGAACTACTTCGAGATGCTCTAAGAGAGGTTCGTGATGTTCCGTTTTCTGGAACCGCATATGAGTGGGCTGATTTAGACGGCACGACAACTCGATTAATTATTGTTGCAATGCAGGCTGCTCAAGAACTTGCTGAATATGCAATGTCGCGAGGTGATGCAGAGTTAATGAATGTTGCTGTGTCGGCCGGGTTGCGAGTGATGCCGGGATGTGAAGAACTACTTCAGATTCAACAGTCGTTCATACCGACGCTAGTCACGAAGGGTTGATAGTTGGGGGAGCGGAAATGCCCCAAAGGCATTTCGTTTCCGTAACATGACCTCATGTTCGGTCGCAAGAACCCCGTGATGATTACGCCAGATCAGGCCCTGCCTGGTCGTACAGATCAGACCATGCCTGTGCCGTCAGAGCACTTTGAGTTGAAGACACCTCTCGTTGGTCCATGGCCAGAGAACATGGACACTCTCGTCGTGGGCATGGGTTGCTTCTGGGGCGCCGAGCGCAAGTTCTGGCAAACACCCGGCGTGTATTCCACGTCCGTAGGTTATGCCGGTGGCTTCACCCCAAACCCTTCGTATGAAGAGGTGTGCTCTGGTCTCACTGGCCACACCGAAGTGGTGTTGGTGGCATTTGACAAGACAGTGATTTCTCTCACTGAAGTGTTGCGCGTGTTCTGGGAGAACCATGACCCCACACAAGGCATGCGTCAAGGCGGAGACATCGGCACGCAATATCGCAGCTGCATCTACTTCGCGAACGACGAACAACGTGTTGCTGCAGAGTCAACACGTGATGCGTTCCAAGAACAATTGACAAAAGCCGGTTTTGGCGAGATCACAACAGAGATTGCACAGCTTGGTGACTACTTCTATGCAGAGCCGTATCACCAGCAATACCTGGGCAAGAATCCAAATGGTTACTGCGGCATCGGCGGTACAGGCGTGTCGTGTCCTATCGGAGTTCTTTAGTCGACGAACTCGACTTCGTTGGCTGCAGCCATCTGTTCATCGGTTGGCTTGCGGAACAACACGATCATGATGATGCCGGCCAACAAATAGATGGCAGACATGAAGCGCCACGCGTTGTAGTACGACGACAACATGTCCTTCGTCAACTCCACACCTGTCATCTTGGCCTTCACAAAATTCACCATTGCTGGTGCAGCTAATGAACCTGCAAGCGCTGCACCCAATGCAGAACCCACCTGACGTGCAGTGGTGTTCAAAGCAGAACCCATTGCGAAACGCGATGGGGGAAGGAATGCACTCGCAGAACTAGAGAGTGTTGACATGCTGCAACCGACGCCGATGCCGGTGATGATCATCCATGGCAGATAGTGCGTGAGATATGCAGGTTCTGGACTCATCGTGATCGTGAGCATGAACGTTCCGAAGCTAAGCAGCACGGATCCCACCATCAACACGCGTGCATGTCCCCACTTCACTGCAACACGACCCATTGGTGCAGCGAAGAGTGCAGCCATGATGGGGCCAGGTGCTGTGGCAAGACCAGAACGTGCGGGGCTGTAGTCCCAGATGGCTTGAATCCATTGCGTGTTCAACAACCACATGCCAAGGAAGCCGATGGAGAAGAACAAGCCTGAGATATTTGCTGCGACGACGAACGGCAACTTGAAGAGTGAAAGATCGAGCAACGGATTTGTCACTGTGCGACAACGCTGAACGAACATTGCAAGAAGGAGAAGTCCGCCGAACATCGCAATCAGAGTGCGATTGTCCACCCAGCCCCATTCGCTGCTCTGTGTAATTGCAAGAGTCACCAATGCAACACCGGGGAAACCGAGTGCGGTGCCGACCATGTCGACATTCTTCGTTGCATTCGGGTCCTTGCTTTCATGAAGAATTCTGTTGCCAACAATGAGAGTGAAAATGCAGAACGGCACGTTGATAAAGAACAATGCGCGCCAGTTCAACCAGTCAACGAGTACACCACCGGCGGATGGACCAGCTGCTGCAGCCAAACCACCAACCGCACCCCAGATGCCGATGGCAACGGTGCGCTTTTCAGCGGGGAACTCTGGCATAACGAGTGCAAGTGATGCAGGAGTGAGTTGCGCGCCACCCAATGCCTGAAGGATGCGTGCAGCGACAAGGAATGCAGCCGATGGTGCGAGACCGCACAACACGGAACCAAGGCTGAAGATGAAGAGACCGCGAAGGAAAGAACGCTTACGACCATTGACGTCTGCGAAGCGACCGGCGGTGAGAAGTCCAGCTGCATACGCGATGCTGTAGGCCGAGAACACCCACGTGAGAAGAGTAGGGTGGCCAAGATCTTCTTCAATACGACGGCGCGCAACAACAACGATGCTGGTGTCGAGCGAGACGAGGAACGTGGCGATAGCGGTAAGGCTGAGAACCTTGTAGGCGCGCGACATCTGCGTAAATGGAAGTTTCATGTTGGCCCCCTGACGAACAGGTGAACAATACTCCCCACCTTGAAGAACGGTCGGGTTAGAGCGCTTCGGAGCTAAGCGCCCCAGCCGTTGGCGCGAATATCGTCACCATCAGCATTGCGTGGCTTACCACGCCAATTGAGAACACCAGGTGTTTCGCTCAACTTGGCAATGAGGCCTTGCATGGGTGTTCCATCAAGTTCAACGATTGCTTCGCGATGTGCATAGTGCGGATCGTTCGCGATGTCTTCCATCGACATGATGGGACCAGCCGCTGCATCTGCATCTGTCATCTCTTGCAGCGCTTCTTCTTGCGTGCGCTGTGAACACCAATTACGCATGGCTTCATCTAGCGCAACACGATTCTCCACACGCAAGTTGAATGTGGCGAAACGTGCGTCGCCTTCAAAACCCAACAACTTCACCACTCGACCGGCAACAGAATCACTGCTTGCAGAAATGCCGATGTACTTGTCGTCGCTGCAGCGATACACACCACGAGGCACGGTGTATGGAATTCCTGAGCCCATCCGCTCTTGCATCTCGCCACGTGTCTTCCACACGCTGATGAGGGGCCCCATGATGTGGAAGATGCTTTCCAGCAAAGAGATGTCAACTACTTGACCCTTGCCGCTATGGATTGCAACCATCGTTGCGAATGCACCAACGAGAGCGGTGATTTCATCGGTCATTGCGAACGCAGGAAGCATTGGTTCGCCGCCTGGTTGGCCACTTATTCCTGCAACGCCACCCATCGACTCTGCGATGGATGCAAAACCAGGACGTGATGCATATGGACCTGTTTGTCCAAAACCTGTGATGCGTGTAATCACCAATTTCGGATTGCGAGCGAGCAATTCATCGGGTGCAAAACCAAGACGCTCAAGAATTCCTGGAC
The DNA here is from genome assembly GCA_947446815.1 of Acidimicrobiaceae bacterium. GTDB lineage: Bacteria > Actinomycetota > Acidimicrobiia > Acidimicrobiales > Ilumatobacteraceae > UBA2093. The sequence continues at coordinate 14,642 of CANFGT010000002.1, read as the reverse complement.
GCAAGTTTTCGACGAGAACATCTGCTTCGTCAATGAGGCGAAGAAACACTGCCGCATCATCGGCATTCTTTAAATCAAGATCGATGGTGCGCTTGTTGCGATTCACGAAGCGCCACCACAAACCTTCGCCATCTTCAGGATCCCGCCATGCCATGTTGCGCAAACTGTCACCGGTATCGGGACGTTCAATCTTGATGACATCTGCACCAAAGTCGGCGAGATATCGCGCACAGTTAGGACCAGCGAGAACAGTAGAGAGGTCGATGACCTTCAGGCCGTGTAGTGCGGGAAGAGAACTCATCGAATTGGAAGGATAAGGCAACGTTCAGCGAGTTCGCCCATTGCGTATTCCTGATAGTTCACTCCGAAATCCTGATACAGATGTCGGCAACGTTCACTCCAGTTCAAAGCTTCTGGTGTTGAGATGCGATGAACAATTTGCATGACACCGCCCTCATACACGCGGTATTCAGCCCATGTGCCAGGGAAGTCCTTGATGCAACCAATTTCGATAGTCGGTATTCGCGATTCGTTCATCAATCGCACACGATGACGATGCGTGTGACCAGCGGTGTAGGCAATCACGTTTGCGTGGCGAACACACATTGCATCAAGTTCGTCACTGCATTCTGGATGCAAGCCGAAGTAATCATCGCTGCGATTGCCATCTGTCCATTGTTGGTGATGGCCCATGATGATGACGGGTGTTGTTGCCTGTTGTAGTTGTGCGTTGAGCCATTCGAATTGAGACGGATCAATGCGTCCTGTTGTTTGAGTAGGAATCGTGGTGTCGATAAGTGCAATCGCGAGACCAGGAAGTTCTATCCACGTGTCACCAGTGAAAACTTCCTGACCTTGATATGCGTCGTGATTTCCGCGCGCAACAAATAGTTTTTCGCCAAATATTCCGTAGTACATCTCGCGAAACGCATCGAACTCTTCTTCGAGTCCAGCATTCGTGATGTCGCCCTTGACGATGACCGCATCGGGGTGCAAGGCATGCATTTCTGCAACGGCACCGGCGTTCATTGTGACGGGGTATGGCCCTTCGCCTGGGATAGGACGCTGAATAGGGCCATCAGGACGATTGTCAATGCGACCGCATTCAACTTCTCCGAAGTGAACGTCATTCACCGTTGTGAAAGTGCTGAGTAACTTTCCACTTGGGCGCGGCAGTGTTCGAAAGTCAATTCCGTGTTCGGTGTACGCAGTGTCAGGCTCCAGGTTCTCATGGCGAATGACGTGTTGTCCGTGATGAAACACCGCCAAGTTGTCGGCGACTGTGGTGAGTTCAGTAGCGCCAGTGGCATTCATGGTTATGCGCCGGGGCGAATGCGACGTGCGATGGAGTTGTCTGACCACCAGCGACCGCTGAAGCGCCAGGACTCGTTTGTCTTGCCAGAGTTCTGTTGTGCAAGAACTGGTTGTGGCCACATCATGGTGACGGCTGCTGCAATCGCTGCAGCTTCTTCGTCAGAAGGGATTGGAGTAATTGAACCAACGTTGACGTTCATCGTTTTACCACCACTGATTTAGCAACCTTGTCATGCCATGTCTGCTTCTTTGGATCCCAGATCATCCAGAAGTAACCAAGAAGTAGAGCGATTTGGGAGACGTAGCTCATCAGCCCGCGCAACACAGCGCGCTTGGTGCCGATGTATGAGCCATCGTTTTCATCCAGAATGAGAACACCGAGACGAACACGTAATGGCGAACCCCCACGATTTCCGATCCAATACGCAAGCACGAAAAAGGCTGCGATGGTTCCGATGACAGACCAGACATCAGATGAAGCCATGCCATACCCAGGAAGTCGGGCGAATCCATCGGCATCTGATGAAGTCGACGAGTCCGAAACAAGGACACCAATGACTTGAAATGGCAAAGTAATCAAGAGCGTATTCAGACCGTCACAGATGTGAGCAAGAACGCGCATCCAGAAACCAGCACGTTGCTCTTGTTGGAACGGCGACGAGAACGTCTCGCCGAACGAAGATGGTGGAGTTGGTGATTCCCAGGATTCTGATTCGCTCATGATGTTTCTTTACAGCGGCATGTTGCCGTGCTTGCGGCGTGGCAACTCTTCGCGCTTTGTCTGCAACATGCGCAAGCCGGCGATGACCTTCTTGCGCGTGTCTGCTGGGTCAATGACGTCGTCGATGTAACCACGCTCTGCCGCTGCATATGGGTTGGCGTACTTCTCTGTGTATTCAGCCACAAGTTCTGCACGACGAGCAACAGGATCTGCTGCTTGCTGCAATTCACGCTTGTACACAATCTCCACTGCGCCCTGTGGTCCCATCACTGCAAGTTCTGCTGTTGGCCATGCGTATGCAAGGTCGGCGCCAATGGACTTCGAGTTCATCACCACGTATGCACCGCCGTAGGCCTTGCGCGTGATGATCTGAATGCGAGGAACTGTTGCTTCGCAGAATGCGTAGAGCAACTTTGCACCGTGACGAATGATTCCTTCGTGCTCTTGGTTCACACCAGGAAGGAAACCAGGAACGTCAACGAAAGTGACGAGTGGAATATTGAACGCATCGCACGTGCGCACGAAACGCGCAGCTTTTTCGCTTGATTCAATATCGAGAACACCAGCGAATGCCATTGGCTGGTTGCCCACAACACCAACTGTCATTCCGTCAAGACGTGCAAAACCACAGGTAATGCTGGTTGCCCAGTGCTGGAAGTATTCGAAGTACTCACCGTCGTCACACACTTCGCGAATGACTTTCTTCATGTCATATGGCTGGTTAGGTGACTGAGGAAGAATGTCGCGCAACATGTCGCATGAACGCTCTGGATCATCGGTTGCGTCTTCTTGCGGTGCTTCTTCCAAGTTATTTTGTGGAAGGAACGACAACAAGAAACGAACGTCATCGAGGCACGCCTGCTCGTCGGCAGAAACGAAAGTTGCAACACCACTCTTTGATGCGTGACTCATTGCGCCACCGAGTTCTTCAAGTGTTACGTCTTCGCCGGTCACTGTCTTCACAACGTCGGGGCCGGTGATGAACATGTGGCTGGACTCGCGCACCATGAAGATGAAGTCGGTCATTGCTGGTGAATACACAGCGCCACCGGCACATGGTCCGAGGATGACGGAAATCTGTGGGATGACACCCGATGCCTGCACGTTGCGATGGAAGATGCCACCGTACGAAGCGAGTGACACAACGCCTTCTTGAATGCGAGCACCAGCGCCGTCATTCAAACCAACAACAGGTGCACCCACCTTGAGAGCGAGGTCCATGAGCTTGTGGATCTTTTCAGCGAAGACTTCGCCAAGCGCGCCGCCGAAAACGGTGAAGTCTTGAGAGAAGAGGAAAACCTTGCGACCTTCGATGGTGCCCCAACCAGTGATGACACCGTCGGTGTACGGGCGCTCTTCGAGGCCAGCTGCATGTGCGCGGTGGCGAGCAAGCATGTCGAGTTCGTGGAAGGAACCTGGATCACAGAGGTACTCAATGCGCTCGCGAGCGAGGAGTTTGCCCTTGCTCTTATGGCGCTCGACGGACCGGGCGCTACCCGCATTGCGGGCCTGCTCCTGACGGTCGCGGAGGTCGTTGATCTTGTCCTGCATTGAGGCGGCAGCGGTATCAGTCACGTCGGAAACGCTACTTGCGCTGGGGGTATCTGCGCCCTATCCGCGTGGATTTTGAGCCCTCAGGGGCCCAATTTGGGCGGTCAACCCGCTGGGGGCACGGTGGTTGTGGCTGCGGGGGCCAATGTGGGGGCAACAGTGGGTGCGATCGTCGGCGCAAGAGTCGGGGCAAGAGTGGCGGCGGGCACCGTGGTGGTGCTGACGGCCTTCAAGCCCTGCTTGGGGGTGGTGATGACGGTGATGCCGTCAGCGATGATGAATTGAGAGGTTAACGGCGTGAGATCACCGATGGTTGTGACGCCGTTGATTTCCATCTTCCAGTTGCCAGGCGCGCGCAACAGCAAACCGGAATCCTCGGCGACGAGTGCACCACCAGGTCGTGTGATGGGCACGTTAATGGTGAAGCCGGAATAGTTCGGATTCTCTGGTGTGAACTTCACCGTGAAGTTTTGAATACGTGCGGGACCAAAAAGCTCGATGAGAACTCTGTTGGCGCCGACGTTGCCAGGCGTAATGGACACTCGAACATGGAAATCGTCTTCGCCCTTGAGGTCTTGCACGATTGCGTAGTCAAGACGCGGGCCTTTGTCGACTTGCAAAACATATGGCGGCCGCATTGCCATTAACCATGACGACAACGCAAGGATGACGATGGTGATGGAAAGTTGGAATCCCACAGGACGCTTGAGGCGATACACAACTTTTTCATTGAGCGACTTTGCGCGTTGTAAACCTTTGAGAACAAATTGCCGAATTGTGCTGTCAACGAAAAGTAATCCAGCGACGACAATTGACTTGAGAAGAATGACTCGACCGTGTCCACTGTTGATGATGCTGATGTTGTCAATACGCCAGACCTGAATAGCACCAGTTGCGATAATCCCAGCGGTGCATGCGAGCGCAATTCTGTTCCAGCCACGTAACGCCTGAATGAGGTCTTGATTTCCTGGACCATACAAAACAACCCTGTAAATAATGGCGATTGCACCTACCCAGACCGCTACAAGTGTCATGTGGGAGATCGACAACAACACACCAAGTGGTACAAGACGACCACCAGAGCGATCGAAACCAAATGACATTGCAAAAACAACTAATGCAATCGTGCTTGGCATTGCGAATGTTTCAAAGTTGATTCGTTCGGTGATCCACGCAAAGTAGGACAGACCACACACAGCAATGAAACGAATGAAGAGTGCACGCCCTTCATTGGTTTTGAAAAGTGGACCCCACGATGTTGGAGAGATTGCAGACCCAATCCCTGTTCCACCTTGGCGTGCGGACATCAACATCATGAGAATGAGTAGTGAAGCAATCGCCATGATGCTGACTTGGCGGAAGTACTTCTCGGTGACGGGGTACTCCACGCCCTCGGGCCATGCGATCTTGATGAAGATCAGTCCGCCAAACAATGCACAAGTAAAGAAAAAAGAAATCCATCGAATGAGACCAATTGGCCCACCCAGCCGTGGCTCAGACTTCACAGTTGTTTGTCCAGGGATTCCTGGGGTGGTGGGAGTGGTGTCGCCGGGCTTGTTAGTTGTCGGCACTGTGGTGGTGGCGTCAACTGCAGAAGTGAAACTAAAACTCCCCGCACTTGTGTCGGGCAATGTCCAGGTAACGGCGCATTTTCCATTGACGAGGCGTTGCGTGAGGGCAGAGGAAACAGTGAGGCCGTCAGCTGCTAATTGAGGTGGGCCGAGGTTGATAATGCGGCTGTCGCACGTGAGGACCAGTCCCATTTGGGCAACTGCTTCAGCGCCTCCCACGGCATTTTTGAAGCGCAACTGGATCTGGGTGGGTGCCAGAGTGATGGTCTCTCCCGCTCCAGGGGTGGATGAGTCGATGGAATTGTCCCCTGCGGCATGGGCGGCGCCAACTCCGAGCACAAGTGCACCGAAGATGGCGAGAAGGAGAGTGAGGTAGCGACGCATGGGTTCAGAAAACGGTAGCCAGTTGGCTGACAGTTGAGGTATTCAACGATGGCACACACGCCCCCCCGATGCACCTCATTGGTAGGGTCACACCAATGGCAACGCAGTCCCTCTACCGCCGCTTCCGTCCGCGGAAGTTCTCTGAACTGTACGGCCAGGAGCACATTGTTCGGGCTCTTCGCAATGCCGTTATTAATGGACGCGAAGGTCAGGCCTATCTCTTCTCGGGTCCTCGAGGCACCGGAAAGACCACCACCGCTCGCATTTTGGCAAAGGTGCTGAACTGTGAAAACCCAGTGGAAGGCGAACCCTGTTGCGAGTGTGATTCCTGCAAGGCAGTGGAATTGGGCACCAGTTACGACGTCCTTGAATTGGACGCTGCCAGCAACAACGGCGTTCAAGAAATTCGCGACATCATTGAAGCGGCAGCGCTCACGAGCCCTGGTCGTCATCGTGTGTTCATTCTCGACGAAGTGCACATGCTCACTCGTGCTGCCGAAGCAGCCTTGCTGAAGACATTGGAAGAACCCCCTGCGCAAGTGGTCTTCGTATTGGCCACAACAGATCCTCAGAAGGTGTCAGAGACAATTCGTAGTCGTGTGCAGCACTTGCAATTCCATCTTTTGCCAATTGATGAACTTGAAAAGTACGTCCGATTTGTTATTGAGAAGGCCGAGCTCACCGTCGATGATGAAGGCATTGCACATGTCTTGCGCCAAGGTGGCGGAAGTGCGCGCGACACTTTGTCAGCATTAGAGCTTGTGGCTGCCGGTGGTGGAGAGCCCGAAGATGCTCAACACACTGAAGAAATTGTGCGCGCGATTATTGACCGCAATCACGGTGAAGCGTTGGCTGCTGTTGCGCGAGCAATGCAACAAGGACGTGATGCGCACACCTATGCAGAAGACATCGTTCGACTCATGCGTGATTGTTTCCTGTCATTGATGTCGCCAGAGTTGGTACAACTTCCAGAAGCACGCATTGCAGAACTCAATGTCTATGCACGCGAACTTGGAGTGCAGCGAATTGTGCGCATCATGGAAGTGCTCGGAACAACCATGGTCGAAATGCGTCATGCTCCCGATTCACGTTTACTGCTTGAAGTTGCTGTGGTTCAACTCGCTGCACCATCGTTCGACGACAGCACAGAAAATCTTTTAGCGCGCATTGCACAACTGGAAGAAGCAGTGAAGCAATTGAAGGCCAATGGTGTTGCTGCAGCATTGCCACCGGCACCGCTTGACCCGTCTACTGGGCGTGCAAAGATCGGTGGCCGCGCCGCCGCTGGTTCTTCGGCATCTCCTGCAAGCGCAGGTACTGATTCGGCGCCCACTACTTCACCTAAAGCAGTCGCAAGCGGTGAAGCAGCAGGCGCCTCTCAACCTGCTCCAGCGGATCCCACTGCACCCACGGCAGCGCCGGCGTCTTCTGATAACACTGCGCCCAAACCAGCGTCGGAATCATTGAGCGTTGAGACAGCTTCACCCAGTTCTGTGACGAGTGGTGATCCGGCGCAGATGTGGCCGCAGATCACTGACTCGATGAAAGGTCTTGCAAAGGCCATCTTTAAGCCTGCAATCGTTGAGTCGTTTGATGGCAAGAAGCTAATTGTGAAGCTGCCTTCTAATACGCCTATTAAGCGTGCACAAGATCAAACAGCTGCTGTCACTGCGGCAGTAAAACAAATATGTGGAATTGCAGTCGTCGTCACTTTCACGCAAGCAGATCCAACGTCTGGTATTGAACGTCCTGCTGTTGTTGTTGAAGAGGCTCCGAAGACAATCGACAAGATTGTTGAGGCAGACCCGTATGCAGAGATTGATATCAACGAAACAATTGCGGCACACGACGCAGTTGACCCTGTGCTCGCCGCATTGCAAGACTCCTTCCCTGATGGTGTCGTTGTTGACGAACCCAACGCGCAGTAACTCCCTATGGCTTCTCCGTACACACCACCCGTTCAAATGCTCATTGATGAACTTGGGCGACTTCCTGGTATCGGACCACGCAGTGCACAGCGCCTCGCGCTGCATCTGATCAAGTCAGAGGACGAAGATGTGGCACGTCTTGCACGCGCAATCATTGAAGCAAAGCAGCGCGTACGATTCTGCGATCGTTGTTTCAATCTTGCCGACGCTGAACTCTGTGCCATCTGTAGCGATGCAAAGCGTGAATCCAACATCGTGTGTGTTGTCGAAGACTCCCGTGATATTGCGGCTCTTGAACGGACCGGTGAATTCCGTGGGCGCTATCACGTGTTGCTTGGTCTCATTGATCCGCTACAAGGCGTCAGCCCAGAGAATCTGAAAGTGCGTGAACTGATTGCGCGCATTAAGCCCGAAGGAATCACCGAAGTAGTTGTGTGCACTAGCAACAACACGGAAGGTGATGTCACTGCGATGTATCTCGTGCGCTTGCTCGATCCACTGGGCGTGACAGTGAGTCGACTTGCGAGCGGACTGCCAGTGGGCGGAGATATTGAATTTGCTGACGAAGTCACACTTGGTCGTGCATTCGGTAATCGTCGCCGGCTTGACCCGTAGTTACTGAGTAACGCCCGACTTGTGGGCACCCACGGGTTGCGCGTGATAAATGCCGGTGTGACCACTTGTTGCGTACGCAGTGGCACACGCAACGGCGAAGAAAATTACTCCGTGACCGCCAAAAAGCTCAACTCCAATCAGCGTGCAAGCCAATGGCGTATTGGTGGCACCCGATAACACTGTGAGCGATCCGATGATTGCAAACACCACGACGTTTGCGCCGATGATATGAGCAAAGCTCGCACCGGCAAGTGCACCAATCACGAATAGCGGAATGAATTCTCCACCGACAAATCCAGAGCCAATTGTGATGGATGTGAGTAGAAGTTTTGTTCCCCATTGTCCAGCGACAGAACCGTTCATCGCTTCTACTGCAAGAGGGATGGACAGTCCGGAGTAGTCGCGCCATCCGAAAGCGAGAATCAGAATTGCGAGAACAGTTCCACCAATGACAGGACGTGCGGGATACCACGCGACGTATTTCTTCATGGTGTCTTTGATGAAGTGAGTGAGACGTACGAATGTCAATGCGATGAGACCACCAATGAGACCGAACAACACAACTTTCCAGGCCATTGATACAGACCATGAAATATCTGGCATGTGCGGATAGTGCGTGTGCTTGACGGCTAGGCCGCGCACGACTGCATCGCCCACGAAGCTTGCAACAAAGGCTGGAACAAGAGCTTCATAGCGAACACGACCTACGCGTTGCACCTCCAATGCAAACACCGCACCAGCAACAGGTACACCGAACACAGAACCAAATCCACCAGCGATCGCTGCAATCAACATCAACGAACGATCAGCAGGGTTCAATCCCAGTTTCTTACTGATGGGATCAGTAACACCAGCAGCCAACTGCAATGCGGCACCTTCACGCCCAGTGGAACCACCAGCAACATGTGAGAGAACACTTGCGCCAAAGATCAGCGGTGTCAGTCGCAGCGGAATCCATTCTGTGTGTGAATGGATTTGATCAATCAACAAGTTGCTTCCGCGCTCAAGACCTCGACCGAGATAGTGATACGAACAACCAACAACAAGACCAGCAAGGGGAAGCGTGAAGACCAACCAGTCGTTGGCATTGCGAGTGTCGGTGGCCCAGTTCAACGACTCAATGAATGCAGCCGAAAGTAGGCCAGACAAAACTCCGATGAGAAATGCAAGAGCCACCCAGCGGGCGATGTGTATCGCTCGACTGAGTGGCTCTTTGAACATCTAAAGATTTAGAGAGCGCGAAGGATGATGGCGTCACCTTGTCCGCCGCCACCGCACAATGCAGCCGCACCAACACCGCCGCCACGGCGACGAAGCTCGTGAAGGATGGTGAGTGCAAGACGGTTACCGCTCATGCCGATGGGGTGTCCCAATGCAATTGCGCCACCGTTGACGTTTGTGATCTCGTCAGTGATGCCGAGTTCCTTCATCGATGCGATACCAACTGCTGCGAATGCCTCGTTCAATTCGAACAAGTCAACATCAGATGTCTTCATGCCTGCACGGTCAAGTGCACGCAAGATGGAACGGCTTGGCTGGTGCAACAACGAAGCGTTGTCTGGACCTGCAACCATGCCATAGGAAAGCACTTCGCCAAGTGGCTTGACGCCGCGAGCTTCTGCTGCCTTCTTTGACATCATCACAACAGCGGAACCGCCGTCGGAAATCTGTGATGCGTTTGCTGCAGTGATGCTGCCGTTCTTGTCGAACGCTGGCTTCAATCCACCGAGTGACTCCATGGTGGTTTCTGCGCGAACGCCTTCGTCGGTGGTGACCATCTTTGGATCACCCTTGCGCTGTGGAACAGCAACAGGAATGATTTCGTCATTGAAGCGACCTGCTTCGATTGCTGCTGCAGCGCGAACGTTTGACTTCATTGCCAACTCGTCTTGCTGCTCACGTGTGATGCTGCCGGCAACGTAGTTGTCGGTGCCAAGACCCATGAGCACGTTGTCGAATGAACACCAGAGACCGTCGTTGACGATTGCGTCCTTCAACTCGGTGTTGCCGTAGCGGAATCCACCACGAGCACCTGGGGCGAGGTACGGAGCGTTGGTCATGGATTCCATGCCGCCAGCAATCACGATGTCTGCTTCACCGGAAGCGATCATCTGGTCTGCCAAGTAGATGGAGTTCAGACCGGACAAGCACACCTTGTTGACGTTGATCGAAGGAATGTTCATTGGGATGCCACCCTTGAACGCAGCCTGACGTGCAGGAACTTGGCCCTGACCGGCCATGAGCACCTGGCCCATGATGACGTGTTCAACTTCTTCTGGCTTCACGCCGGCACGCTCGAGGGCTGCCTTGATTGCGAAACCACCGAGGTCTGCTGCACTAAATGAGGAGAGTGCGCCACTCATCTTGCCGATGGGTGTACGGGCTCCTGCGACGATGTATGAACCGGCCATAAATGCCTCCGAAATATCGGGCACCCGAAGTAGGTGCTGAGGCAAATCAGGCTAGGAGATGAATCCCCCAAACTCGTTATCGTCACTTCCCCAAACCCGATATTGCCAGTCTCCCCAAACTCGCTATCGTCAATCGGATGGAAAAGATCCTCCAAGCCATCCTGAATGGTGCGTCGGGTGAAGAACTCGCCGCCATTCCACTGCCCACCACCTACCGCGCGGCAATCGTTCGCAAGGAAGACGAGAAGATGTGGGAGGGCGTTCCCAGTGCGGAGAAGGACCCTCGTAAGAGCATTCATATTGCAGAGGTTCCCGTGCCAGAGATGGCCCCAGACGAAGTCGTGATTGCCGTGATGGCCTCCAGCATCAACTTCAACACGGTGTGGAGCAGCATTTTCGAGCCCATCAGCACCTTTGGCGCTCTTTCCCGTCTGGGTCGCGAGAGCAAGTGGGCCAAGCGAAATGATCTCGACTACCACGTGGTCGGCTCGGATGCCTCCGGTGTCGTTCTTCGCGTTGGTAGCGCAGTGCGCAACTGGAAGCCTGGCGACAAGATCACCGTCCATTGCAACCATGTCGATGATCAAGACCCTTCATCACACAGCGACTCGATGATGGGTTCCAACCAGCGCATCTGGGGCTACGAGACAAACTTCGGTGGACTCGCAGACCTTGCATTGGTAAAAGCAAATCAGCTCATGCCAAAGCCAGCTCATCTCACCTGGGAAGAAGCTGCAGTGAGCGCATTGTGTAACTCCACCAGCTACCGCATGCTCGTGTCGAAGAACGGTGCAAACATGAAGCAAGGCGATGTTGTTCTCATTTGGGGAGCATCGGGCGGTATCGGCGCATATGCATTGCAGTACGTCCTCAACGGTGGCGGTATTCCAGTTGCAGTTGTTTCTTCAGATGAGAAGGCTCAAATTCTTCGCGAGATGGGCTGCGAACACATCATCAACCGCAAGACCGCGAACTACAAGTTCTGGAACGACGACGACACACATAATGAAAGTGAATGGCGCCGTCTCGGTGGAGATATTCGCGCACTTGTCGGCGAAGATCCGGACATCGTGTTTGAACACCCAGGCCGCAGCACATTCGCTGCTTCGATCTTCGTCACCAAGAAGGGCGGCACTGTTGTCACCTGTGCTGCAACCAGCGGCTTCATGATGGAGTTCGACAACCGTTACTTCTGGATGCGTTTGAAGAAACTGATTGGTTCGCACTTTGCGAACTACAAAGAGTCGTACGAAGCAAACCGTCTTATTGAAAAGGGAATGATTCACCCAGTGATGTCACAGGTGTTCACACTTGAGCAAACAGGTGAAGCCGCTTACCAAGTGCATAACAACATGCACGAAGGAAAGTTGGGCGTGTTGTGCTTGGCTCCTGAAGAAGGTCTTGGTGTTGATAACCACGAACTTCGCGCCAAGGTTGCTGACAAGCTCACCTGGTTCCGTCGCTAGTTCACTTCACAGAAAAGAATCATCATGCTGTTGACAGAAATTGATCACATTGCAATTGCCGTTCGCGATCTTGAAGCTGCGATTGAGTATTACCAAAAGGCTTTTGGTGCCACCGTTGATCACCGCGAAGTCGTGGAGTCCGATGGTGTTGAAGAAGCATTGCTGAAGGTTGCTGAGAGCTACATCCAGTTGCTCACACCGACAAACCCCGATTCTCCTGTTGCAAAAGCAATTGAGAAGCGAGGCGAAGGGCTGCATCACATCGGCTATCGCGTCAACAATTGCGCCGAAGCACTCGAAGCAATGATTGCTGCCGGTGCAACACCGATTGACAAGGCACCACGTCCTGGATCACGCGGCACCACAGTTGCATTCATGCATCCAAAGGGCAGTTTCGGAACGCTCATCGAGCTCGTTCAGGAATAAACATCCTCGTGCACTGAGGTGCATGGACAATTTGTTGAATTGCAGTTAGACACTCTGCATGCGTGAAGTCGTGTGGACCCTTGTCGGGCTGTTGTCGGGGTGGCGAGCATTTGTTCTCGCGCAACGCGATGTCATTCGTTTGCGTTCTAGTGGTGAAACATTTGGCTCTGGCCGCGCCACTGAGTTTTTGGGGTTCTCAATAGTTATTGCTGTCGTCGGTGCAACGTTGTGGTGGATTGCGGCGCAACAATTCGATCACGAATTCACTGTGCTTGTTGTGGGTCTTCTCATCGCTGTTGGTCTTCGTTTGTTGCTGATTGACATTGACACGCATTTGCTACCCAGCAGCATTGTGTATCGAGCAATAGCACTGGCATTGCCACTTCTCTTTGTCGCAGCGCTCAATGATCCAGCCGGTTCTGTCAGTGGCATGTTGCTCGGTGCGCTCATCATGTGGTGTGTGATGAAAGTTCTTGAGGTGTTATCTCGAGGTGACCTGGGTGGCGGAGATGTCAAAGTCTCGGTTCTATTGGGTCTCTATCTCGGCTGGCTCTCCTTGGAAAGCGTTGTGACCGCATTGGTAACTGCCTTTGCCTCTGCGGGCTTATTTGCCTTGCTGTTATTGGCTCTTCGTCGCGCTGGGCGTCGTACGCACATCGCCCTTGGTCCCTTCCTTATCGCAGGAACACTCTTTGCCGTTCTACGATGACCTCACACCAAACAGGGGGTCTCTAATGTCCGAACTAGCAGGCATGGTTGCCATCGTCACCGGCTCATCAAGCGGTATCGGCGAGCGCATTGCGCAACGCCTTTCTGAACTCGGCGCAAAAGTTGTGGTGAACTCCGCGAGCAGCGTGGAAGCAGGACAAAAAGTTTCTGATTCTCTTCCTGGTGAATCAATGTATGTGCAGGGCGACATCAGTGATCAGGCGCAGTGCGAGAACTTGATTGCAAAGACAGTGGAAAAGTTCGGTGGAGTTGATCTTCTTGTCAACAACGCAGGGTGGACAACTCTTGTGCCGCACGGAAATCTCGAAGCACTCACTGAAGAAATCTTCCGCAAGACATTCGAAGTGAATGTGTTTGGAACATGGAATCTCACGATGGCTGCGATGCCGTACTTGCGCAAGTCAATTGATGGACATGTTGTGAACATCACATCTGTTGCTGGTGTGCGTCCAATGGGTTCTTCCATTGCGTACTCAATGTCCAAGGCTGCGTTGAACCAGATGACACATCTATTGGCAAAGAGTCACGGACCTGTGCGCTTTAATGCTGTTGCACCTGGCCTTGTAGAAACACCATGGACAAAGGATTGGGCGAATCAGCACGCAGGTGTTGCAGCGATTAATCCCATTAAGCGTTCAGCAACACCAGATGATTGCGCAGAAGCGACACTTGCGTTGGTGCGCGGCAAGTACATCACCGGCCAAGTGCTCGTTGTTGATGGTGGCTTAACGCAAGTCAGTTAATGCGGCGTTGACCGCGAACTAATTAGCGTCCGCGGAATGGCGTAATGCCATTTGCAGGAACAACTCCCAAGCGTCCGCGCTGGTAGTCATCAAACGCCTGTTGTAACTGTTCACGTGTGTTCATCACGAATGGTCCGTACTGTTCCACAGGTTCACCAATGGGTTGACCACCCATGAGAATCACATCGAGCGGTTCATGCGATGATGCTTCCAATGTGATGGTGTCACCTTCGCCATAGACGATTGTTTGGCCAACACCGAACGCGAGGTGTTCCGTACCTGCAAAGCCTGATCCCTTGAGTCCATGCACTAACGCATTGAACTGCGGGTTCCACGGCAACACCATGCGTGCACCAGGGGACAGAGTTGCGTGTGCAATCACAATCGGAGTGTGAGTTGAACCTGGTCCAGTGACGCCGCCGAGATTGCCTGCGATGAGACGAATAAGTGTTCCAGCATCCGGAGTAGTGAAGAGCTTCACCAAATGCGAATCAAGGTTTTGATACGCGGGTGGAATCATCTTGTCTTTGGCAGGGAGGTTTACCCAGATCTGCAAACCATGGAACAAGCCGCCCTTGATGACCATGCTTTCAGGTGGAGTCTCGATGTGCAGAATTCCACCACCAGCGGTCATCCACTGAGTGTCGCCATCGGTAATCACACCGCCGCCGCCGTGTGAGTCTTGGTGAATGAACGTGCCGTCCATGATGTACGTGACTGTTTCGAATCCGCGGTGTGGATGCCAGTCGGTGCCACGCGGTTCGTATGGTGCGTAGTCAACGG
>CANFGT010000001.1 GCA_947446815.1 Acidimicrobiaceae bacterium | reverse complement strand
TAAAAGCCCGTCGATCTCACAATCACTTCCAACTCGGCAATATCAGCCTCCGCCAATGCCAACGGGGTGGGGTATTTCTTGAAAAGGGCAGGCGTCACCATATTGACGCGCACATCAGTGCACTGTGCCGACAAGATTGTGGCTGCTAGGAGTTCATACGGGTTGGAATGTGTCAGTTCACATTCAGCCCCTGGATACAAGACCGCAAGCCGTGTGGCCGTTTCTTTTGCACGCCCTGCTGGTGTTCTCGGCTTTCCCATGCCCACGAAGGTACCCTGACCGCGTGCGTTCACTCGAAATAAAGAGACACATGGACGCTGCCGCCATGGAAGAAGTGTCCCAGTTGATTACTGCGGCATGGCGCGCAGACGGCGCTCGCCCCCTGAATGACCACCTATGGCTTGACCTGCGTGAAGGTGGTCGGCATGGGTTTGCTGGTGTTATTGCACGCGACACCTCCCATCACCACGCCGTCGGGTACTGCCAAGTCTCCCGAGGAAATGAGTCCTGGTCGCTTGACCTCATCATTCATCCGGTCCATCGATATGACTCTCTCGAAATCGCACCAGACCTCATTCGAGCAGCTCTCGACGTCGTTGCATCAGAGGGCGGAGGCCACGTGCACTGGTGGGTGTTTGAGCCGAACAATATTCATCGCCAACTCGCAACCGAAGTCGGCCTACGCCAAGGACGACGTTTATTGCAGATGCGCCGTGCGCTTCCCCTGCAACCAGAATTGACCTCAGAAATTGCCGACTTTGCTTCATGCGCTTTTCGCCCTGGCATCGATGAATCTGAATGGCTGAAAGTAAATAACTCTGCCTTTAGCCACCACCCTGAACAGGGTGCTTGGTCACTTGATGTTTTAGAGAGTCGTATTAGTGAGCCATGGTTTGATGCCGATGGTTTCCGTCTCCATCACGACAACGATGTTCTCAACGCGTTTTGTTGGACAAAGATTCATCGGGACACCGAGCCTGCAATCGGCGAAATTTATGTCATTGCCGTCGACCCCTCAGTCAGTGGTCGTGGTCTCGGTCGGCTCATGACCATCGCAGGTCTTCATTACATTGAACAACAAGGTGTTTCCGAAGCAATGTTGTATGTCGATGCGGACAACACCTCTGCCGTTGCTATGTACATTGCGCTCGGCTTCACTCCTCACCACGAAGAACATGCTTTCGTGGGAGATATCGCACCAGGAGCACCATCGTGATCTCATCTCTCTACCAACCGACTCGCGACGAAATTGCTGGCATTCTTGAGGGTGAACCGCGCTACCGCCTTGACCAATTGTGGTCAGGCTTGTACACGCACTTTCAACGTCCAGCCGACATCACCACTCTTCCTGCAGCATTGCGCACACGGATCTCAAATGAGTTACCTGAATCGCTGATCGAAGTCACCCGTTCCACGAGCAAAGACGGGGACACGGTGAAGTTCCTCTGGAATCTTCTTGAAGGCAACCACCCCATTGAGACAGTGCTCATGTATTACGACGACCGCGCCACGGTCTGTGTCAGCACTCAGGCTGGTTGCGCAATGGCATGCGGTTTCTGCGCGACCGGTCAAGCTGGCTTTAGTCGTCACCTCACCACAGGTGAGATTGTGGAGCAAGTTGTTCGTGCAGCTCGCGAAGCAGCTGTCCATTCCCGACGCGTCGACAACATCGTGTTCATGGGCATGGGCGAACCACTTGCAAACGAAGCATCCGTGTGGGGCGCAGTTGAGCGCATCCATGGCGATATCGGCATCTCTGCCCGTCACATCACTATTTCTACAGTCGGAATCGTGCCGGGTATCAAAACGCTGACATCGCGACCATTGCCCGTGAATTTGGCAGTGTCTCTACACGCTGCACGCAATTCACTTCGCGATGAACTAGTACCCATCAACCAGCGTTACCCGCTGGAGATGTTGATGCAGACATGCCGTGATTATCTGTATGAGAAGCGTCGACGCGTCAGTTTCGAATGGGCAATGATTTCCACAGTCAATGACACCGATCGAGATGCGCATGAACTCGCAGACCTGTGTTTGCAGTTGTCACCTGCAGCACACGTCAATCTCATTCCGCTCAATCCCACACCAGGCTGGCCAACAATCGGAAGTTCCCCTGCCCGCGTGGAAGCATTTCAACGTCTACTACGCAGCCTCGGCGTAAATGCCACAATTCGCCAGAATCGTGGCACCGAAATTTCTGCTGCTTGTGGCCAATTAGCGGCCGGCCAACCAGTAACGATTCTGCCCAAGCAGTTGCGCTAGCGCAGATACTTCGGATTCGCCACGCGCACTTTGTCTTCGACAACAGGCCGCAGAGCTGTGAGCAGCGACGTAACATCATTATCGAAATCACCGTTTCGAATTTTCTGAGAAAGATCGACGTCGTCTACAACGCCAAGGTCTTGTAATACTTTTGCGTGACGCTCCTCCATCGGTGCTCCGAGCTGCAGTTCTCTATCAACGATGTCCAACATGTTCATCGCAACGCGAAGATGAAATGTCATTCGAGGCTCGATGCCTTTCATGAGATCCGTTTCCATCCATTCACGAACAGCCTGAACCAGTTCACTCGCGGTGGGACGGTCGTGTGGCGCGGTCATTTCAACGCTTCCAGTAAATATTCGATGAGGTCATATTCGTTCTCACACACACGTCGCCCAATGGCTGCCAATTCATGACTGCGTGCAATGCCTTGCAGATGTGTTGCCGCCTGACGAATACAAATAATGCCCCACTTCAATGTGCCTAGTACTTCCCACCATTTCACGGCGCTGAGGTCGGGACGAACACCCGACACTTCCTCATAAGCCTCAAATAATTCGTCATAGGTTCCAATTCCCGCGACAGGTCGAGGCCCACCAAAACGCCACGCACGCACACACAACCATCCGAGGTCTTCCATGGGGTCTCCAACATGGGCCAATTCCCAGTCGAGCACCGCGGTGAGGCCCGACGAATCCACCATGATGTTGCCTAATCGCAGATCTCCATGCACCAATGTGCGGCGATTTTGTGGTGGACGATTCTGTTCCAACCAGCGGAATGCAATTTCGAAAACTGGATGGGGCTCGCCTAGCTCGTCCATCACATTGCGATACATCGTCAACTGATCGGGCCCCGGTAATCCTGTTATCGCGTCGGCTAACACCATGTGCGTTCGCGCGGCTGCTGCACCAAGTTGCGATGCAAGAACAGAACGAGCGCCACTGAATTCGTCATCACGAAGAATCTTTCGCGCGATTGTCTCACCTTCCACAGCACGAACAATCATGAATGGTCGTTCAAGTGCCGTTGATTCCGACCCGTCAAAAACCATCTGCGGAACCGGCACTCCAGCAAGCTGAGCATGCATCAACACTTGAGGCTCAAACCCCAAGCCACCAGGATGGCCTGGTCGCACTTGCTGCATCACGTACTTCTCACCGTCAGCGTTGAACATCCACGTCTCACGTGATGCACCGCCTGTGAGGCGACGCAGATCATCCACGGATGTCGCATTCATCACCTGCGCAATACCAAGCGCTAAATCACTGACGCCCCCGCTAGCCATGCCCCACTTTGCCATGTCTTGCTGCATTGCCCACTACCGTGTTTGCAATGGCGAGCAATGAAACCGCACCTGTCATTGAAGCGCACGGAGTTTCCATCATCCATGGCAGTCGCACCACCGTTGACAACGTCTCTCTCGCCATTTCTCCCGCTGATCGTTGGGTCATTCTTGGACCCAACGGATGTGGCAAAACGACCCTCCTTCGGGTGATGTCGTTGTACCTGCATCCATCCAAAGGCGATATTCGCATCAACGGTCAATCACTCGGCTCATTCGATATCCGCCCGGTGCGACCACGGCTTGCCTATGTCTCCGCTTCTCTTGCATCAGAACTTCGTCCAGCATTGACATCCTTAGAGGTGGTCATGAGCGCAAAGAATGGCGCATTAGAAGTGTGGTGGCATGAATACGACGATGCGGACAGAGCAAAGGCGCTTGAATGTCTTCACCGCATGGGTGTTGCAATCCATGCAAACACTCCCATCGGCGCACTGTCTTCTGGCGAACAACAACGCGTGCTTCTGGGCCGTGCACTCATGACCGACCCGATTGCAATTCTCCTTGATGAACCCAGCGCTCGCCTCGACCTTGGCGGTCGTGAACAACTCGTTCGTATCCTCGACGAATTCTCAAGCGAGAATCCATCTCTGCCATCGGTCGTCGTGACTCACCATGTTGACGAAATACCTGCATCCGCAACGCACTGTGCACTCATGCGCGACGGAATCATCATTGCAGCAGGAGAAATCAGCACAACGCTGACGTCTGAGAATCTCACTGCCACCTTCGGCATGAATCTGGTCGTCGAACGCCGCCCCAACGGGCGCCTAGGCGCCTACGCCCCCTGAACAGCTCGAACGAGTCCGGCTTTCCCCGCATCTACTTGCGAAGCAAGAACTCGATCAAGAATTCCGGCACTCCATAAATTTCCGCCGTACGCCAAATCAATCGTGACATTTGTTGTCGAAGAATCTGGGCTGAGCATGACTCTCATCACCCACGGTGAATGTTGACGACCATCTTCTTCGTCTCGTTCAAACACAATGACGTTTTCTTCATTGGTGGTTCGACGCATACGCAATGCTTTAGATCGAGCGAATACTCCCACTTTTGCGCGAAGTTCTACTGTCCATACGCCTTCAGCAATTGAAATCACATTGTGGACCATTGGCATCCACGCGGGATAGCAAGAGAGATCTTCAACGAATGGACGCACAATCGCTACAGCTGCTGGCACTTCGACAGATGATGAGTACTTCATTTGTCATCATCCTTTCGTTGTCCAAACGCACGTCCCATGAGTCGTCCTAACACTGGACGGTCTTCTTCATCATCTTCGACATACGATCCAGCGAGATGCGGAGACCAAGGAATAGCTCGAGTCTCATCGGGATCAGACGTTGTTGGCTCCTGCACCTTTTCCAACTCGGCAAGTTCTTCAGCAATGGTCTCGAACAACGTCAGTTTCTTGCTCTCGTTGTTCTCAGACGCCGGAGCCTTCGGTGCGCGCTTTAACTTCTTGACTGGTTCCGCTGGTGGCATATCCACTTGACGAAAGAGTTGTGGCACTGCAAGTCGACGATCATCAATCGTCCAGCCACGTGGAACAGAAATGGCGTCGGCATGACGGCGACAGAGACGGCCGGCTAATTCCCTTTCAGGAATGGGGCGATTATCCACCCATACAAGAAGAGCGGAGTTATCAATGCCATACGACACCTCTGCTGGCGCCGCACAACCAGGTCGCTCACATAATTTCCGCACAACGTAGAAACTAGTTCTGAATACCGACGAGAGGATTGACCACACGCGAAGTCCGTGCTCCGAGGATTTATTGGTGGGCACGACGGGACTCGAACCCATGACCCCCACGGTGTGAACGTGGTGCTCTAACCAACTGAGCTACGCGCCCTTACGGGAAGCCCACATTACCGAGACAACCTTGAGTCCCCTACCTGTTCGTTGCCACGGTCTCGTCGATGCAAGCAATTCCTAAGCCCTGTCGGTCCAGATAGCCCTGGGTACCAGAGGGGCAACTCCCATCAAAGACAACAAGTTGACGAACAATGCCATCATGAGAATCGAGACATGACACTTCTCTCACAAACTGCTCCCGATCAATGTTGATACAAGAACCAATCGTCAAAAGATTGTCTGGTACTTCTGGTTTCATTGGCTGCGCCATCGCATGCAAGATCAAGACCGTGAGCATTGCTAACACACCAAAAAACAGAATCCCCCGCCATGGGAACCTCGCAGGCTGAACCGTTACCGGACGATATTCCCTTGAAGAATGTTCAGCGGTTGGACGCGAATTTTGTGGCCCAGCTATCGCTTCGCGAAGAGTTCGGTCATACTCGCGTCGCTTCGCATGGTCCGATAACACTGACCACGCCGCATTGATTTCGGCCATTTTCTGATTCGGCAAGCTTTGATCCGCGGTGTCGGGATGATGAAGACGCGCAAGAGCACGAAAAGCAACTCGAATCTCGTCAAGAGAAGCAACGGGAGATACACCCAGTACTTCGTAATAGTTCTTGCTAATAGCCCTGTCGCACATCCACTAGGCCCACAAGATCATCACCGTCGATGTACCGCTGCACATTGGTGGTAATTCGCTCGGAGAGCAGAGGAATAGCCATTTCAGGCGTATTACCAACATGAGGCGTGATGATGCAGTTGGGCAGATTCCACAGTGGATGGTCATCGGGCAATGGTTCGATGGGGTCAGTCACATCAATTGCCGCTCCACCGATGATGTTGTTCTGCAAAGCCCACACGAGGTCATCCATCACGATGTGGCCGCCGCGAGCAACGTTCACTATCCATGCGTGCGATTCCATCAACTCAAATTCAGGGCGTCCTATCAGTCCCTGAGTTTCTGGCGTGAGTGACAGTGCAAGAAACACAACATCGGCGCCTACAAGAGCATCAACCAGATTCTCTGTGCCGACCACAGTGTCAGCACCTTCCACATGTTCAACTGTGCGACGCACCACAGTGATGTCGCACTTAAATGGGGTCAACAGACGAATGAGTGACTCGGTAATCCCGCCGCCACCAACGATAGTGACACTTGCACCTAATAGGTTTCGCCCCACTGGCCCAGTCCATGTCTTTGCCCGTGCGTACTCCGCAATATTGCGAAGACCGGCGAGCGCTAAGGACAATGCATGTTCTGCCACAGGCTCTGCGTATACGCCTTTACCGCATGTCCAAACACGGCGGTCGTCAATCACCGGGAGGAATCGCTCCACCCCAGCGAAAGGAACCTGTATCCAATCCAGATGATCGTTTGCTTCGAGGAAGACCCGTAAACCTTCGGCATCTCGCGCTGCGGTCCATACCGCCGCCGTTGCCTCAGAGGCGGGAGTGACGACCGCACCGCCAGCGATGACAGCATCGGCAATCCATGCCGGAGATAACTCCGGCGCGATGGCTATTCGGCCTTCCCTCGACATGATTTACCCCTTGGCTTCTGAGCCGTTGTTGAGACGATTGCGGCGTGAATTGATAATAAGAGCGCCAACCATGATTGTGATGCTTCCCATCAGCAACATTGTTGCCAACACATTGATCTGCGCAGGAATTGCCACTCGAGATGCGCCAAAGATTTGCAGTGGGAAGGTCACTAAAGAACCTGCGTTAAAGAACGTAATGATGAAGTCATCGATGGACAATGCGAACGACAACAGTGCGGCGGCGAGAATGCCCGGAAGGATCAATGGAAATGTGACCTTCCAGAATGCTCGACCTGGGGACGCACCGAGATCCATCGCTGCTTGCTCGAGAGACCAGTCGAAACCGCGAATTCGTGCACGTAATGTCACGGCCACAAATGACACTTGGAACATCACGTGAGCAATGATGACTGTCACTATCCCGAATGAAACTCCGCGAGAAAGAAACAAAGTCGCGAGAGATGAACCAAGGACGACTTCTGGCGACGTGAGAGGCAACACGAGGAAGAGGTTCACTGCCCCGCTGCCTTTGAACTTATACCGACTGAGCGCCAATGCAATGCATGTGCCCAGCAACGTTGCAATGACCGTCGAGATAAAGGCCACTTTCAAACTCACGACTAACGCATCGGTGAGCTCTGGTTGAGAAAACGGATGAGCCCAGTTCTTGAGCGTAAAACCACGCCACACAATGTTGAACTTGCCCTTTGGATTATTGAAGGAAAACACAACAATGACGATGATGGGGGCAAAGAGATACAGCATCGCGGCACCAGCAATACCGTTGATGACACCACGGCCCCACTTCTGCTTCGTGTCATGTGCTGCGGTCATGCCAAGTCCTCTGTGCCCATGAATCTCGCGTAGATGAGCACTGACACTGTGATGACTGCCATCAGAACAAACGACATTGCAGCGGCCAATGGATAGTTCAACTGCACCAAGAATTGATCCTGGATGGAGCTACCAATCATTGTGGTTTCTGGGCTACCCAGGAACTTTGCATTCACGAAGTCACCAGCTGCAGGGATAAAAACCAACAAGCTTCCGGCAAAGATGCCGGGCATCGACAACGGAAGAACAACTCGACGGAATGCACCAGATGCAGTGGTGTACAAATCCATCGATGCGTCTACGAGACGAACATCAATCTTTTCAAGACTCACATAAATGGGCAAAATCATGAACGGAAGGAAGTTGTACGTCAAACCACCGATGACTGCAGCAGGAGTATTGATGAGCCGTCCATTATCCATGATGTGGAGCCACTCGAGAATGTTCTCCAGCCTCAATGTCTTCATGATGGAAACAACGGGACCAGCATCAGCAAGCAAGTTCTGCCATGCCAACGTACGAATTAGATACGAAGTAAAGAAAGGAACTGCGACTAATCCAAGAAGCATCGTGCGATATTTACCACCGCGAAATGCGATCGCATATGCCAGTGGGTACCCGATGAGCAAGGTCAAAATTGTCGCGATGGACGCATACAAAAAACTACGGCCGAATTGCGGTGCGTAGTCAGTGAGAGCTTTTGTGTAATTACTCCAGTCCCAGGTGAATTTTGGAAAGAAGTCAAAACGACTCTTCTTGCTGGAGAGAGACATTTCGAACATGGACCACAGCGGAGCCAAGAAAAACAGGCTCAACCACAAGATGCCAGGCTTCAAGAGGCCGTAGGGCGCAAGAGCTCGACGAGCTTCGAGGCCACCCATAATTGCAATCCAAATAATTGCAACGACCGAAACAATCAAGACCGCAATCAACCCTGTTGCTAGTCCCCCTGTCACCCATTCAGCCGCCAGCGCCACAACGCCCACAGCCAACAAGACCATGACGCCAAGACCTATCCACTCGGGACGGGATGCGAATCGCTTTTGTGGCTGTATCACGAACTTACAGAATGTTGATTGCGCTAAGCGCCGGTGATCGCAGCAAAGCGCTCATCGAACTTTGCTTCTTCGGTCTCGGACAATGCACCCCAGGTCTGCAATTTCTTGATGGTTGCATCGTCGGGGAACAACAATGGATTTTCCGCCAGAGCAGCACTGTCGCCACCAAGCTTCACAAGCTCATCGCGCACTCCCTTGACGGGCGACATGTACTGAACAAAAGAAGTCAGGCGTGCAGCATTTGCTGGGTCGTACAAGTAGTTCATCCACTTTGATACGGAGTCACCGTTTTGGGAGCCCTTGACCCACACCATGGTGTCGTACCAACTGGTGCCACCCTCTTCTGGGACCACAAACTTCACGTCCGGGTTGTCCTTACCCAGTTGCAAGACATCTCCCGACCAGCCAACGCATGCAGCAAAGTTTCCAGCTGCGAGATCGTCGATGTAGTCATTGCCCGTGAATGAACGAATCTGGCCATCAGCCTTCGCCTTTTCAAGTCGATCGAAAGCGCCAGCCGCTTGATCAAATGTCGAAATCTTGGTGATGTCTTTTCCGTCTGCCATCAAGAGAAGTCCAATGGTGTCGCGCATTTCTGTGAGAGCACCGATTTTGCCTTTGAAGGCTGGGTCAAAGAGATCTTTCACAGACTTCAGCTCGCGGCCAGTCACCTTTTGGTTGTACGCAATACCTGCGATACCTGTCTGGTACGGAAGGTTGTACACATTGCCCTTGTCCCAAGATGGGTCCTTCAAGTCATCACGAAGATTTGCAAAGTTTGGAATGCTCGCATGATCAAGCTTCTGCACCCAGCCGAGCTGAATTAAGCGTGCAGCCATCCAGAAGGTGGGGGCGATCATGTCCGGAGCAATTTTCTTACCCTTCGACAAGGCTGGCTGAATCTTGGCGAAATATTCGTTGTTGTCGTTATATGCCTCGGTGTATTTGAAATCGATACCCAATTCTTTGGCAAACAACCCAACGGTTTGTGAGTCCATGTATCCGGGCCAGTTTTCAAAGAACAACGAGTTGCTGCCACCAGGAGTTGTATTCGCAGTACTTCCACTGCCACATGCAGCAAGAAGCGCAGGCAACGAAAGTGCACCAGCGCCAATGAGGCCGGAGCGCACAAGAAAGTCGCGACGCGAATATTTCGGTCCGCGCCAGGCGGGCATGTTGTTTTGTGCTCCCATGATGTGTCTCCTTATTTAGATGTTGTGTGAGAAGGGTGAGTTGCTATCGCGACATATGCCGTTAGAGCGTTGCCTCAATGGAATCGACGTTGGTGTTAGTGGAGCCAGCAGTCTCTGGCCATCCTTCCAACAAGTATGGGGCAGAGGCATGCCACTGCATAAAAACAGATTCACCAGCGGATGGCGCCTTGTGGTTTGAACCCGCAGGAACAATTGCCGTCACCTCTGTGTCGTTTGCAGTACGGCCTACAACACGAACGGATGAACCTTGGAAGACAGTGTCGGTGATGAACACCTTCATTGAACCTTCGCTTTCAAGAACAACTTGCTCAGGGCGCAACATCACTGTGACTTGGTTGCCTTGCGAGAGAGACGCATTCGGAGCACTGTTGCCAGCAGCGACAACAACTTGAGTGCCATCAAGAAGTTGTACTCGAGTCCCAGCACCATCGGATGACATCACGGTTCCTGGTAACAAATTGGCAGAACCAATGAATCCAGCAACGAACAGGGTTTCTGGTCGCGCGTAGATGTCGACCGGTGCACCCACCTGCTCCACTAGCCCCTCGCTCATCACTGCAATGCGATCGCTCATTGTGAGTGCTTCGCCTTGGTCATGTGTGACGAAAACAAAAGTGATACCCACTTCACGTTGAATGCGCTTGAGTTCAATCTGCATTGCTTCGCGAAGTTTCAAGTCGAGTGCAGCCAAGGGTTCATCAAGCAAGAGTGCCGATGGATAGTTAACGAGTGCTCGTGCCAATGCAACACGTTGCTGTTGGCCGCCTGACAACTGTGCGGGGCGACGGGCGGCGAAATCTCCAAGGCGGACAACTTCAAGCATCTCGTTGACGCGAGTCTTGACTTCAGCCTCATTGATTTTCTTGCTGCGGGGCCCGAATGCGACATTGTCGAAAACAGACATGTGAGGGAACAAGGCGTACTGCTGGAACACAGTATTGACATTGCGCTTGTGAGGAGGGACTTGAGAGACGTCTTCTCCCTCGAGAAAGACACGACCTGCGGTGGGTTGTTCAAACCCAGCGATCATCTTGAGTGTGGTGGTCTTGCCGCATCCAGAAGGTCCCAACATGGCGAAGAACTCGCCACGACCTATAGAGAAGTCGGCTTGATGAACGGCTACAAAGGATCCGTATTGCTTGCGAACATTATCGAGCTTTACAACGGGGAACCCGGCGTCCATCCCACCTCCTTTTGAAACGGAGGAAAGCGTAACACCGGTGGAGTCATAGGGTGCCCCCAAGACACATCTCTCGGAAATTTCTTTCTATGTTCATTTGTGCCTCATATCCCCTCAGTAGTCAGTTAGCCCTCCCCCAGACATAAGTTTGAGGTGTGCCAACCCCCGTCGACAGTCTTCAACTACCCAAGATCGAGCTCATCATGGGGCTCAACAGGGCCGAACGACAGGCTCAGCTGCGCGCAACTGCCAAAGACAGTTGGATTGCACGCAACGACATTGGTTACTCCGTTCTCACATATGAGTCAGTGATGGGTGTCCTTCGTGACAAGCGCTGGCACTCTGCCACAGGTCTTGTTGCTCAGATGCAAGGCATCCGAGATGAAGACTTCGGACGCCGTCGTCGGGTCTCCATCCTCAATGCAGAAGGCGATGTGCATGTGCGCTTACGACGCCTCGTCGCTCCCGCATTCTCTCCACGCAGTGCCGATCGTTTACGACCATTTATGCGCGAGGTCATCAATGAATTGGTCGACCCAATTGCTGCACAGGGTCATGCTGAAATTGTTGCCGACATTTGTGAGCCCTATCCCATCCCCATCATTTGTGAGCTTCTCGGAGCACCAAAAGAAGATTGGCAATTGTTCAGTCGACTTGCAACCGACATTCTGCGCATCTTCAGCGACAACCTTGTAGAGATAATGCCCACCATCATCGCGGCGCAAGATGAGATCAACGAATACACACGTGGCCTCATTGAACAGCGTCGCAGTGTTCCCCTTGATGACCTGCTCACGGATTTGATTAAGTCAGAAGAGGCAGGAGACAAACTCACTACTGACGAGCTTGAGATGATGGTGGAGGCAGTGATTGTCGGCGGAACCGATACGACGCGAAACCAGTTGGGATTAGCGCTAGCAATTTTTGCTGAGCACCCACAGCAATGGGAGATATTGGCAAATGATCCATCACTTGCTCCTCGCGCAGTTGAAGAAGTCATGCGATTCCACGGCGCCGTCGGTGGAACTATTCGCTTTGCTTCTGAAGACATTGAGTACAACGGTGTCCTGTTCCCCAAGGGGACATTTATGAGCACTTCGATGGGAACAGGCAACTTTGACTCCTCCGTGTTCCCCACACCTGAAACGTTTGACATCACACGCGAGCCGGTCGGCCAACCCCACCTTTCTTTTGGTGCAGGAATTCATTACTGCCTGGGCGCATCACTTGCACGTGCAGAATTGCAAGAAGCATTCGTGTTGTTGGCTCAGCGCATGCCGAATCTTGCATTGAACGGACCAGTTGAATACAAACCAACTGGCGTGGGCATCTTTGGCCCCGCATCGCTCCCCGTGCGGTTTGATGCTGGGCACTAAGTTCGATACTCCCCCCTATGACGACCGACTCAGCGCCTAAGAAGACAAAACAACCACCTCGACCCGGCACCGCACGAGCAGCATTTGGCTATCCGGATTTTCGTGTCATGTGGACATCGAACTTCCTGTCCAGCATCGGCACCTGGATGCAAAATGTCCTGCTGCCCGCGTACATCTACGAACGCACAAAGAGCGCATCAGCGGTAGGTGTTTTTGTCTTCGCCCAACTCGGACCATTGCTACTGCTTTCCATTCCAGCTGGCGCAATGGCAGATCGCATCGATCGTCGTAAGTGGTTGATCTTTTCCCAAATCATTCAGATGCTTGGCTCTGTAGCGCTTGGTATTTTCGCCATTGCACATTCCCCCATCTGGACACTTTTCCTTGCTCAGCTTTCCGTTGGTATCGGAAACAGCTTGAATGCCCCGGCCTTTTCTGCAGTTCTTCCCAGCCTTGTACGCCCCGAAGACCTCGGTGGTTCCATCAGCCTGAACTCTGCCTCTGTTAACGGCTCTCGCGTGACTGGTCCCATCCTCGTTGCAATCATGGTGAGCTGGGGTGTGACAACAGGACAAGTCTTCATTTTCAATGCTGCGACTTATCTGTTCGTGACATGGGCTGTGATGCGTATCAAACTGCCACCAAATAACTCACAACGCGAAAAGGGCATGAAAGCACTCACTGGTGGTTTCCGTGTTGCGCGTGATCGCAAATCAATAGGACGCATCCTTCTCACGATGAGCTCGTTCTCTCTTCTTAGCCTTGCGTACGTCGGATTATTCCCCGCCGTTGCAGACCTCAGTTTTGGCATCAAGCCAAAGACAGTGACTTACAAATGGCTCTATGCCACATGGGGTACCGGAGCGCTTCTCGGAGCACTTGCGATTGGCACAGTCTTTGCATCAGTAGATAAACGACTTCTCGCACGACGAGGCTTCCTTGCATTCGCTATCGCGATGACAGCCTTTGCTACGGCACGTGGCTTACCTCTCGCGTTCATTACTGCGTTCTTCCTCGGCATTGCTTATTTCGGAACAACAACCTCACTCATGACGGTTCTGCAAAGCCGCCTCGAGATTCAGATTCGCGCCCGAGTGATGTCGCTCTGGTTCATGGCCTTTGGCGGAACAATCCCCATCGGCAACGTCATCTTTGGTCCATTAATGGACGCCATCGGATCACGACCCGTTCTCTACATCGGTGCGGCATGGGCCCTGTTCTTGTCATGGTGGTGCAACATCGAAAAGATTGACGTACAGCATCCACTGCCCGTAGAAACGTCCTAGCTAGAGAAGTTCGTGCACGATGCGTTCTGTGCGAGCAGAACGAGAGCCCTTCACCAGCACAACGTGCGGATGATGGAAGGAAAGTTCCTTCAAGGAATCCTCAACAGACATCGCAGGGACTCCGTACAAATCGGTTTCAAGACCAATCAACTTGATGTTGTTCACTATCGCAAACTCAGCAACACGACGATGCGCGTCAGCAGCATCAGC
The DNA here is from genome assembly GCA_947446815.1 of Acidimicrobiaceae bacterium. Classification (GTDB taxonomy): domain Bacteria; phylum Actinomycetota; class Acidimicrobiia; order Acidimicrobiales; family Ilumatobacteraceae; genus UBA2093. Next base: position 316,372 of record CANFGT010000001.1, on the reverse strand, counting down.
AATCTCGGCCATCTGGCCCAATACCGCAAATTTTGTGCGCACAGGAAGATCTGCAATCACTTTCAATGCTGCAATCATTGAATGTTCATTGGCATTGTAGGAATCATCAAGGATTCGAAGCCCGTTGAGTGCTTCAAGCCAGCACATCCGACCAGTTTCAAGAACTTCTCGCCCGATTCCCTTTGCAGCAATATTCAACTTCATGCCACACGCGAGTCCCACTGCTAGCGCCGCAGCCGAATTCGACACCATGTGCTCTCCGGGCAACATCGGTGTTGCCGAGATAGAAGTTCCTTCAAATGAAAAAGTTGCAGTGCAACGACCATCGATGTCGGTATCGGTGACGTCATAGCGCACATCAGCGTCTTCGCTTTTCCCGAAGGTCAGCACACGAGCAGATGTCAACGACCGCATTGCCCGCACACGTTCATCATCGGCATTGAGAATCGCTACGCCGTCGGATGGCAATGCCGTAATCAGTTCCCCTTTTGCCTTCGCAATTCCATCGGCACCGCCTAGTCGTTCACCATGTGCATCGCCAACGTTCGTTACCAAACCAATCACGGGTTGGGCGATGCCACAGAGTCGATCAATTTCGTGAAACCCCCGCATACCCATTTCCACAACTAATGCAGCAGCGTCATCGGGTGCATTCGCAATGGTGATGGGTACGCCAATGTCATTGTTCAAGGATGCATCAGCTGCATGAACAGGACTGAAACCCGCTTGCAGAACTGCTCGAACCAAGTTCTTGACACTTGTCTTTCCAGCAGAACCCGTAATACCTACGACGCGTCCCTCGAGGGTCGAAGATAACTTCTCGCGAAGCGAGCGTCCGAGGAGCGCAAGTGCAGCCGTCGTGTCATCAACCTCAATACATGTCAGCGCATCACTGGCGCGACCACGAGAGACAATTGCAAATGACGCTCCATTGGCCGCTGCAGATGCAACAAAGTCATGACCATCTCTCTGTGCCACAATCGCGACGAAAGCATGCCCAGGCTTTATCGTCCGAGAATCAAATGAAAGCACTGACGCTTCAATGTCGTTGCCCACAAGGGTTCCACCCGTGCAGAGTGCTACGTCGGAGGCCATGATGCGCATGAATCGACCCTAGTGGCGAGTACCGTCTAAGCGATGGACACAGCCCCTCAGCGAACAACACTTGTTGTGATTTATGGCGGCCAGTCAGCAGAACATGATGTCAGCTGCGTCACGGCCTCTCACGTGTTGCGCGCAGCGGATGCATCGAAGTATCACACCGTCGCCATCGCAATCGGGCGTGACGGATCCTGGTGTGCACCGCAGTTTCCACAACTTCCTAATGGCGGAACCGATCCATCCGCACTCCCCGAGCATCTTTCTGCAACGGGCACCCCAACATCGTCAAGCGCTCTGACAACACTTGCATCTCAAGGGCCCATTGTTGTGATGCCCCTTCTGCACGGTCCTATGGGTGAAGACGGAACAATGCAGGGCCTGCTCGAACTTCTCGACGTCCCATATGTCGGCAGCGGTGTTCTTGCCAGTGCTGTTGCGATGGACAAAGCAATGGCAAAAGATGTTTTTTCACATGCTGGTATCCCACAAGTGCGATACGCCGTCTTGCGAGAAGACAAAATCTCAGCCGAGTCTTTGGAGAACATCTCCAACAACCTTGGTTTTCCCCTCTTCGTCAAGCCCGCCAATATGGGATCTTCTGTCGGCGTCACCAAGGCGCATGATGCTGCAGAACTTCAAGTAGCTGTTCGCCTTGCAGCGACGTACGACCAGTGGATTGTATTTGAGGAATCCGTGAACGCACGTGAACTTGAAGTTGCGGTGATCGGTAACCGCTCGCCACGAGCTTCCGTCGTTGGAGAAATCAAGCCTGGCAAAGAGTTCTATGACTACGAAGATAAATACGTTTCTGATTCGGCAACATTGATGATTCCTGCTCCACTATCTGGTTCAGAAAGTGAAGAGCTCCGCGCGCTTGCAGTCAAGGCATACGAAACACTGCGATGTGAAGGTATGGCTCGCGTTGACTTCTTCTATGAAGAAAATGGACGTGGATTCCTCTGCAATGAAATCAACACGATTCCGGGATTCACACCCATCTCAATGTATCCAAAAATGTGGGATGCAAGCGGACTTCCCTATGCACAGCTCATTGATGAGCTAGTAGACCACGCAATTGAACGCCACTCGCGTCGTAAGCGCAACACCGCGCACTAAGTATTAACTAGCAGCAGGAATGTTGATGGATTGACCCTGCAACAGCACCACAGATTGAACATCTGGCCAGTTGTTTGCACCCAGTAATGCACCAATCGTGAAACACGACTTGAACTTGTTCTGAATAAGCCACAAAGAGTCGCCCGACTGGATTGTGTAAGAGCCAGCTGTGTGGTTCTCGCACCCCGCCTTGACTTTCACACCAGGGGCAGCCGTACCACCGCCCACAGTTGTGTTTTGTGTGGGATTGACGACAGCGCTCGCAGGAATCTTAATTGTCTTTCCGGGATACGGAAATTGAGCGGGACTCACCCAAGCGTTGTACGCAAGCAAGGTCGTTACTGAAATGTTGTACTTCGATGCAACAGAAATCGGAGAGTCGCCTGATTGCACCGTGTACAGAGTTTCTTGACCCACAGCGTTAGCAGGCAGGGTTGTTGTAGTTCCCGGTGCGGTGCTCGCAACCGGTGGAATCGTGGCGAAGTTAGTCGGCGTGACATTCACAACGGTGGTAGCAACGCCCAGCGTGTCTCCGCCACATGCAGATCCGAGAACAGTGGCCAATACAACGCTCGCAGCAACGGCAACAAAACGGCCAATGGATTGCTGGGAGACGCTTTTCAACACGTGACAACAGTAGAGCCTCACGCCACCAGAATGGTGGCGCTACGGCAGATGTGATTAGACCAGCGGACGAGCTGTCGGCGCAATAGGCGCAGGAAGCGACGTTTCGCCCATCAATGAGAGATCAACTCCAGCTGCACATGCGCGACCTTCTGCAATCGCCCACACAATGAGACTTTGACCGCGACCCATGTCACCTGCAACAAATACTCCGGGAACATTGGATTCATAGCTGTCATTGCGAGCAACATTTCCGCGCTCATCAAATGCGACACCGAGTTGCTCGAGCCATGAACCCTTCTCAGGTCCGACAAAACCCATTGCCAAGAAAACGAGGTCAGCAGGAATTTCAACATCCGAGCCTTCCTTCTTCTCGAACTTGCCGTTCACCATTTCCACTTCATGAAGAAGCAGTGCACGAACATTGCCGTTGCCATCATCGATGAAGCGCTCGGTGTTCACGCTGTACATGCGCTCTCCACCTTCCTCATGGGCAGATGTGACCTTGTAGATGAAAGCAAACTGTGGCCAAGGGTTACCAGTGGCGCGTGTATCCGCAGGGCGAGGCATAATCTCCAACTGAATGACCTGCTTCGCGCCTTGACGCAATGCAGTGCCCAAGCAGTCGGCTCCAGTGTCTCCACCGCCGATGATGACAACGTTTTTGCCCTTGGCATCAATGTCATACGTCGTGGAGTCACCCTCTTGCACTTTGTTCGCAATCGGCAAGTAATCCATCGCCTGATGGATGCCTTGCAATTCCCGACCAGGAACATTGAGGTCGCGACGATCTGTCGCACCGCATGCGAGAACAATTGCATCGTGAGATGCACGAAGAACATCGATATCGATGCTTCCACCAACATCTGCACTCGTACGGAACTCTGTTCCTTCTGCACGCATTTGTTCCAGACGACGGTCGAGATGGCTCTTCTCCATCTTGAATTCAGGAATGCCATAACGAAGAAGTCCACCAATGCGATCAGCACGTTCAAGCACGACAACATCGTGACCGGCGCGTGTGAGCTGCTGTGCAACGGCAAGACCAGCAGGACCGCTGCCGATAACAGCAACACGCTTGCCTGTCTTGATGGAAGGAACTTGCGGGACAACCCAGCCTTCTCTCCATGCGTGATCGATGATCTCGACTTCTACCTGCTTGATCGCCACGGGATCTTGATTCACGCCGAGAACACACGCAGATTCGCATGGTGCAGGGCACAGACGTCCCGTGAACTCTGGGAAGTTATTCGTTGCGTGCAAGCGCTCAATGGCCTCATGCCAGTGACCGCGATACACCAGGTCATTCCAGTCAGGAATGAGGTTGCCCAATGGACAGCCGTTATTGCAGAACGGAATACCACAGTCCATACAACGACCGGCCTGATGGTTGAGCTTCGACGAATCGAATGGCTCGTACACCTCTTTCCAATCCTTGAGACGCAACTCAACAGGACGTCGGGTTGGGCCTGTGCGGCTCCACTGCAGGAATCCAGATGCTTCACCCACGTGATGCCTCCATTACTCGGTTTGCTGTTTCTGCTTCATCGAGGCCTTCTGCTTTCGCAGCGGCAATCACGGTGAGCACCTTCTTATAGTCACGCGGCATGACCTTCTTGAACTTTGCAACTTCTACTGTCCAAGCGCTCAACACACGCTCGGCAACTGCAGAACCAGTGAATTCACCATGACGAGCAATCGTTGCTCGCAACCATTCATCGTCTTCACCTGCAACTGGCTCTAGTTCCACCATGTCGTAGTTAATGTTCGATGCAAAGATGCCATCAGGGTCGTACACGTATGCGATACCGCCAGACATACCGGCTGCAAAGTTGCGACCAGTTGCACCGAGGACAACAACGCGTCCACCGGTCATGTATTCACAGCCGTGATCGCCAACACCCTCAACCACCAAAGTGGCACCAGAGTTACGAACAGCAAAACGTTCGCCTACAACACCACGAATAAAGATTTCACCACCGGTTGCGCCATACCCGACGACGTTTCCAGCAATGACGTTTTCTTCGGCAACAAAAGGTGCATCACGATGTGGATGCAAAATGAGACGTCCACCAGAGAGTCCCTTGCCAACGAAGTCGTTGCCATCGCCTTCAAGGCGCATCTGGATACCGGCAGGCACAAATGCACCGAAGCTTTGACCAGCGGCACCTGTGAAGTGAATATCAATGGTGCCATCAGGCAGCCCTGCGCCTCCCCATGCCTTTGTTACTTCGTAGCCAAGCATCGTGCCCGTTGTGCGGTTCACGTTGATGATTGGCTTCACAATCTTCACAGGACGCGCATCTGCAATTGCATCCTTTGACAATGCGATGAGTTCGTTGTCCAAGGCATCTTCCAAACCATGCTCTTGCCCAACAGAACTGAACGGTGTTTGGCCGTATGGATTCTTCGGAGTCTCAAGGATTGGCGCAATGTCCAAGCCCTTTGCCTTCCAGTGATCCACTGCCTTCTTGGCATCAATCATGTCAACCTGGCCGATTGCGTCTTGCAAAGAGCGGAAGCCAAGGGCAGCGAGATGCTCACGTACTTCCTCTGCGATGTATTCGAAGAAGTTAACAACAAACTCGGGCTTGCCAGAGAAACGAGCGCGCAAGACGGGGTTCTGTGTTGCAATACCGACAGGACATGTGTCGAGGTGACAGACACGCATCATCACGCAACCGCTCACCACCAATGGCGCAGTAGCAAAACCAAATTCTTCTGCGCCAAGCAACGCTGCAATAACAACATCTCGACCTGTCTTCATTTGGCCGTCGGCCTGCACCACAATGCGGTCACGAAGACCGTTCAGCATGAGCGTCTGCTGTGCTTCTGCCAAACCGAGTTCCCACGGTGCTCCGGCGTGCTTCAGCGATGTGAGTGGTGAAGCACCAGTACCGCCGTCATGACCAGAGATAAGGACAACGTCTGCCTTTGCCTTGCTCACACCAGCTGCAACCGTGCCAACGCCAACTTCAGCTACCAGTTTCACGTGAACACGTGCAGCAGGGTTTGCATTCTTCAAGTCATGAATGAGTTGCTTGAGGTCTTCAATTGAATAGATGTCGTGGTGCGGTGGTGGGCTAATCAAACCAACACCAGGCGTGGAGTGACGAGTCTTTGCGACCCATGGATACACCTTGTGGCCAGGCAACTGTCCACCTTCACCAGGCTTTGCCCCCTGAGCCATCTTGATTTGAATGTCATCGGCGTTCACGAGGTACTCACTGGTCACGCCAAAGCGACCAGATGCAACTTGCTTGATGGCAGAACGCTTTGAGTCGCCATTTACCATCGGCGTGAAGCGCTCGGGGTCTTCGCCGCCTTCGCCCGTATTGCTCTTTGCGCCAATTCGGTTCATGGCAATCGCCAAGTTCTCGTGTGCTTCTGCCGAGATCGAACCGTAACTCATTGCACCAGTCGAGAATCGCTTGACGATTTCTGAAACTGGCTCAACTTCGTCAATGGAAATTGCGGGCCGTGCCCCGATACGAAGTTCAAAGAGACCACGCAATGTGGCGAGGCGCTTTGATTGATCATCGACGTCTGCGGTGTACTGCTTGAAGATGTCATAACGGCCAGCACGTGTTGAGTGCTGAAGGCGATACACCGTGTCTGGGTTAAACAAGTGATGTTCACCTTCGCGACGCCACTGGTACTCACCACCGACTTCCAGCCGGCGATGCGCACGAAGATCAGGGCGCTTCGGATGAGCCGTCGCATGACGTGTTGCCACTTCTGCGGCAATTTCATCCAATCCGATGCCACCCAAACGTGACACGGTGCCCGTGAAGAACTCTTCAACAAGGTCTGTTGCCAAACCAATTGCTTCAAAAATTTGTGCGCCGGTGTAAGACGCCACAGTAGAAACGCCCATCTTTGACATGACTTTCAAGACGCCTTTTCCAGATGCCTTGATGTAGTTCTTCACGGCCTTATGTGGATCAACTCCGCCAAGGCTGTACATGCCGGTGTTGTTGTCGGCCGCAATCATGTCTTCGATGGTTTCGAAAGCGAGATATGGGTTGACCGCGCCAGCGCCGAAGCCCACAAGCAACGCCATGTGGTGCACTTCACGTGCATCGCCACATTCAACAACGAGTCCTACTTGTGTGCGGGTCTTCTCGCGAATGAGGTGATGATGCACTGCACTTGTCATCAACAGAGACGGAATCGGTGCGAATACTTCATCTGAATTGCGATCTGACAGAACAATGATTCGTGCACCGGATGCAATTGCTGCGCTGACGTCAGAGCGCAATTTGTCGAGCGCTGAACGAAGTCCTGCTCCGCCATCAGCAACGCGATATAAGCCGCTCATGACAACAGCTGCAAGCTGCGGTTGTGTTTCGTCATCGTTGATGTGAATGATTTTTGCAAGATCATCGTTGTCGATGACTGGGAACGGCAATGCAAGCTGACGACAGCTATCAGGGCCAGGTGCCAACAAGTTAGATTCTGGTCCGATACTGGTGCCCACTGCGGTCACCACTTCTTCGCGAATGGCATCGAGCGGTGGGTTTGTCACTTGAGCAAACAACTGCTGGAAGTAATCAAACAACAAACGTGAACGCGAAGACAACACAGCAATCGGCGTGTCAGTACCCATCGAGCCAAGTGGCTCCATTGCGTTCTTTGCTGTCGGAGCAAGAATGATCTTCAGCTCTTCTTCGGTGTATCCGAACATTTGCTGCCGGCGAGCAACACTGTCGGGGCTGTACACAACGTGTTCACGTGCAGGAAGTTCGTCAAGATGAGTAACACCTTCTTGCAACCATTGTTCATAAGGATGCTCTGCTGCGAGTTCCATCTTGATTTCGTCATCATCGATGAGGCGTCCTTGGGCGGTGTCGATGAGGAACATACGTCCGGGCTGCAAGCGACCTTTACGCACGATGCGAGATTGATCAATATTTAAAACGCCAGCTTCTGAAGCGAGCACCACGAAGTCATCTTTTGTAATCCAATAGCGACCGGGGCGAAGTCCGTTGCGGTCCAGCACTGCACCAATGAGCGTTCCGTCGGTAAAGCACACGTCTGCTGGTCCATCCCATGGCTCCATCAGAGCGGAATGGAATTGGTAGAACGCACGCTTCTTCGGATCCATGCGATCGTTGTTTTCCCATGCTTCGGGAATCATCATCATCAGTGCGTGAGGCAATGAACGGCCGGCAAGATGCAAGAGCTCCAACACTTCGTCGAAACTCGCAGAGTCCGACATGTCGGGCGTACAGATGGGGAATGCGCGCTCAAGACCAGGGATCAAATTGCTCGCAAGCAATGCTTCACGTGTGCGCATCCAGTTGCGGTTGCCTTGCACTGTGTTGATCTCACCGTTATGCGCAATAAAGCGGTACGGGTGCGCCAACGGCCACGAAGGGAACGTGTTTGTAGAGAAACGACTGTGCACCAACGCAAGAGCGGAATCCATGCGCTCATCTGAGAGGTCGGGGAAGAACTGCTCAAGCTCTGGTGTTGTGAGCATGCCCTTGTACACAATGGTGCGAGCAGACAGCGACGAGAAATACGTACGCATCACGCCGGTGAGTTCATGTTCGATGCGCTTGCGCACAATAAAAATCTTGCGGTCAAGTTCGATACCAGCAGTACCGGCAGGGTCATCAAGGAAGAACTGGCGCACCGTTGGCATTACTGCACGTGCCGAAGCGCCGAGACAATCAGGGTTGACGGGGACTTCACGCCAACCGAGTGGGCGAAGACCTTCTTCAGTCGCAATCTTTTCAACTGTGGCGACAGCGGTTGCAACATCTGCTGCAGCTTGAGGAAGAAACGCAATACCTGCGGCGTAGGAACCCGATGCAGGAAGATCAAAATCAACTACAGCACGAAGGAATGCATCGGGAACCTGAATGAGAATGCCTGCGCCGTCGCCTGTTTCTGGTTCCGCACCTGTTGCACCGCGGTGTTCCATGTTGGTGAGAGCTGTCAGACCGAGAGTCACAATCTCACGGCTACGGACGCCTTTGATGTTTGCAACAAAGGACACGCCACATGCGTCGTGTTCAAACCGTGGGTCGTAAAGACCGTGGGCAGCGGGGAGATCTGGGTTCATGAGCGTCTAGTCCTTCAGGAACCGTGGCAAGCCACGGCGGAGAATCAAGTTGTGTTCTCCCGGGGCGACGCTGACCCGAGCAATGCAAGGCTATCTAGGAGCGCCTGCGCTCACAAGGGAATTACGGGGTGACCCCTATCTCTGCCCTACTTGGGGTCGATATAGGCCGGTGCGCGCTTCTCGAAGTCGCTCATGACGGATTCACGCTGGTTATGACCACCAATAAGGCTGCCGATGATGCGACGCTCGGCTGCGAACTGAGCGGCAGCGAAATCCATAGTCATGCGATTCAAGAGTTCCTTGGCTCCACGCACTGCATCGGGGCTGCGCTTGCAAATCTCCTCGGCATACGCGAAGGCGTCTTCTCGCGGGGTCTCTGACAAACGCGTCACCACACCAATTTCATGTGCTTCACGACCATCAAAGATGCGAGCCGACATCACGATGTCCTTCATGATGTCTGGGCGAACGAGACCCTGCAAGAGAACCGTGCCCGCCATGTCAGGCACAAGCCCCCAGTACGTCTCGCGAACGGAGAACTTGGTGTCGGGATGGGCAATACGAATGTCTGCCCCCAAGGCGATCTGGCAACCGCCACCCAAGGCGTGACCATGAACTGCAGCGATCACCGGTACCGGAACCTCTTGCCATACCCAAGCGGACTGCTGGCCGAGGTGAGTAATTCGACCCTCTTGCATGTCACCTGCAGAAGGTTGCTTTTCTGTCGTATCGCGCTCTCCGCCACCGGCCATTGCCCCCATAGAGGCAAGGTCAAGACCAGCACAGAATGACGCACCTTCACCAGAGACAACCACAACGCGAATCTTCTTGTTTGTCTTTAGCGACTCACCAGCATCAACGATTGCTTGGAACTGCTCCCCGTCGAGTGCATTGCGCTTGTCTGCACGGTTGAAACGGACGTCGGCAATGCCGTCGGAGATGGAGATAGTGACTCTGTCGCTCATCTCTTCATCTTGTCATGACCACAAGTGACGAACGGCACCGAACCCGTGGCAGACTGCCTAAATGCATTTGAACCTTTCAGCAGACGAAGTCCTTAAGACAACACGCAGCGTGCGCAAGCGCCTCGATTTCGACAAGCCAGTCGAGCGCGAGATCGTCGAGGAGTGCCTCGAGATCGCCTTGCAGGCCCCCACCGGCTCGAACAGCCAGGGCTGGCATTGGATCATCGTCGAAGATCCTGCAAAGAAAAAAGCTCTTGCTGACATCTACCGCAAGAACTGGGCGATGTACGCAAACATGCCTGGTCGCGAATACGGAAGCGGCGACACACGTGGCGAGCGCATGGGTCTCGTTCGTGACTCTGCTGGCTACCTCGCCGACAACTTCGAGAAGGCACCTCTTCTGATGATTCCGTGCATTGACGGACGTCTCGACAACTTGCCAGCTTTCGCCAGCGCCGGCGCATGGGGCTCATTGCTTCCTGCAGTGTGGAGCTTCATGCTTGCATTACGCGAGCGCGCGATGGGCTCCGCATGGACCACCATCCACCTCATGAATGATGGCGAGAAGGAAGCAGCTGAATTGCTCGGCATTCCGTACGACAAGGTGACACAGGGCGGACTCTTCCCTATCGCATACACCATCGGTACCGAGTTCAAGCCTGCAAAGCGCGAGCCACTCAGCAAGGTTCTTCACTGGGACAAGTGGTAGTCGCATGACATCCCCTGTTACGTATGCACTCACCGATGGCGTCGCTGTCATCACCATGGACGATGGCAAAGCGAATGCAGTGTCTCCGACGCTGCAAGCTGGGCTCAACGCAGCGTTAGATCAAGCAGAAAAAGACAAGGCTCCCGTTGTTCTCACAGGACGTCCCGGAATTTTGTCGGCAGGCTTTGACCTCAAAATTCTCGCTGCAAGCGGTCAGCCAGCAGTCGACATGCTGAATGGTGGAATTGAATTAGCAATTCGTTTGCTGTCATTCCCGACTCCAATCATCGCTGCATGTCCTGGACATGCCATCGCAATGGGTGTGTTCTTCTTAGAGAGCTGCGACTACCGCATTGGCGTCAAGGGCAACTATCGCTACACGGCGAACGAAGTTGCCATCGGCATGACGATGCCATTCTCGACAATTGAGATTCTTCGTCATCGCATCACACCAGCAGCACTGAGCCGCTCGGTGTTGATGGCCGAAGTCTTCACACCAGAGAATGCAGTGGAAACAGGCTTTCTTGATCTCGTGGTCGAAGAGTCCGAGTTGATGGACACCGCACTGAATCTTGCGAAGTCATACCTTGCCCTGAACATGGATGCACACAATCACAGCAAGAAGCGTCTACGTGCCGAAGTCATCACCGCAATGCGTGACGGTTTGGCAAAGGACTTCGCCGGCTGGACGAAGCAGTTCCTCGCCTAACTAACTAGTCAACGAGGCGAAGGCCGCTTGGTGCGATCGATTGATCGACGAACGGCAAGTCCACAACAAACTCCGTGCGGTGCGCAGGAAACACGTGTCGTGAGAACAACACTGTCTTGCCCTCCACGCTGGATGTTGTCCGCAAGCATCGCAACACGGGAGAACCCACTGGGACCTTTAACAGTTCTGCTTCTTCAGTGGTTGCAGCATCGGCACCAATCGTTTGTGTTGCACCCGCAAGCGGAACATCTAACAATTCATAGAACGGCGAACGTTCAACATCAGCGCGTGACAAGTTTTGACCTAGCTCTGCCGAACACCACACGGTGACAATTGCGAATGGTTCACCATCAGCCAAGTTCACGCGACGAACTCGCAAAACCTGCGACGTACCTAAAGAAGTAGCAACATCCTTCGGCGCTTTTTCGAATGCAAATTCCAGAACACGACGTTCTGGCGCAGCCCCTGAGTCACGCATTTGTTCTTCAATGGTGGCAAGTCGCGCCAATGGTTGTCGCACAGTCTCGCCTGCCACAAACCAGCCAAACCCTTGCCGTGAATCAACAAGGCCGTCGTCGCGCAACATCTCCAGCGCCTTACGCACCGTCACCCGACTGACATCAAATTCGGTAGAAAGATCCGACTCGCTCGGCATCAAGCGACCCGCTGCATAGGCGCCACTGAGAACGCGGCCCCTCAGTTCTTCGGCAATCTGGTGATAGCGGATAGTTCTCACTTGTATTAGAGTTGTATACACAGAGAGAAAAAGCAAGCCCGCTCTGTCTTGCACGACGAAAGGTGTCCCCCATGGCTGTTTCCGCCGGAACCCCCATCGAACTAGTCGAAGGCGTGTACGCCAAGCTGTCCGCGAATGCAGCGCTTGGCCGCGAGCGTCTTGGACGCCCACTCTCCTTGGCAGAGAAGATTCTCATCAACCACCTCGTTGACCCCAAGTCACAAGAAATGGAGCGTGGCCGTAGCTACGCCGACTTCAATCCAGACCGAGTCGCCATGCAAGACGCCACCGCCCAGATGGCCCTCTTGCAGTTCATGACCGCAGGACTTCCCGCCACCGCTGTTCCTTCAACGGTGCACTGTGACCACCTCATCCTCGCAAAGGTCGGTGCCAAGCTCGACCTCCGTGACGCAAACGATGTCAACCGCGAGGTCTACGACTTCCTTCGCAGCGTCAGCGCAAAGTACGGCGTTGGCTTCTGGGGTCCTGGCAGCGGAATCATTCACCAAGTCGTTCTCGAGAACTACGCATTCCCTGGCGGAATGATGATCGGCACCGACAGCCACACTCCTAACGCTGGCGGACTCGGCATGGTCGCCATCGGTGTTGGTGGCGCTGACGCCGTTGACGTGATGACCGGATTCCCTTTCAATGTTCGTTGGCCAAAAGTCATCGGCATCAAGCTCACCGGAACACTCTCTGGCTGGAGCAGCCCGAAGGACGTCATCTTGGAAGTCGCTCGTCAACTCACCGTTGAAGGCGGCACAGGCGCGATTGCTGAATACTTCGGACCTGGTGCCGACAGCATCTCTGCAACAGGCAAGGCGACTATCTGCAACATGGGTGCAGAAATTGGCGCGACGTGTTCCGTATTCGGTTACGACAGCAACATGAGCGAGTACTTGCGTGCAACAGGTCGTGAAGCGATCGCGGCAGCAGCCGACAGGGTCGCAACTGATCTTCGCCCCGATGATGGTGCGCAGTACGACCAAGTCATTGAAATCGACTTGTCGAAGCTCACACCACTCATCAATGGCCCACACTCTCCCGACCGTGCGCACAAGATTGGTGCAAACGGCGTTGGTGCAGCAGCCCGTGAAAACGATTGGCCACTTGAAGTGTCCGCAACACTCATCGGTTCATGCACCAACTCTTCGTACGAAGACATCACGCGTGCAGCATCGATCGCGCGTCAAGCAGCTGCAAAAGGCCTGAAGGCGAAAGTTGAATTGCTCATCTCGCCGGGAAGTGAGCAGATTCGCGCCACCATCGAGCGTGACGGTTTGCTTGCAGACCTCGAAGCAATTGGTGCAACTGTTCTTGCCAATGCATGTGGACCTTGCATTGGTCAGTGGGAGCGGGCAGCAGACAAGACAGCAAAGCCGAACAGCATTGTGAACTCTTTCAACCGCAACTTCCCGAAGCGTGCAGATGGCTCCGCCAATACGTTGTCATTTGTGACAAGCCCCGACACCGTGATGGCAATTGCATTGTCCGGTCGTCTCGACTTTGATCCAAGCGTTGACACGATTACTGCACCTGACGGCACCGAGGTAAAACTCGACGCTCCACACGGCGACATTCTTCCTGCAAATGGATACGACTCAGGCGTGGACACCTTCACTACCCCGCCAGCAGATGGCAGTGATGTCGTTGTTGAAGTAAGCCCTACCTCTGATCGTTTGCAATTGTTGCAGCCGTTCACCGCATGGAATGGCAAGGATTACATCGAGTTGCCTGTTCTCATGAAGGCTCAGGGCAAGTGCACGACCGACCACATCTCGGCTGCAGGCAAGTGGCTTACATACCGCGGTCACCTTGAGAACATCTCGGGCAACCTCTTCATCGGTGCAGTGAATGCATACGGCGGCGAAGTGGGCACAGGCCTCGACACCATCGATGGTTCACGTCGCAGTTACCCAGACATTGCAAAGCATTACGGCGAGTCCGGCGTGCAGTGGTGTGCGATTGGTGACCAGAACTACGGCGAGGGCTCATCACGTGAGCACGCAGCAATGGAGCCTCGCTTCCGCGGTGGCGTTGTTATCTTCGCTCGTTCGTTTGCTCGTATTCACGAAACAAACTTGAAGAAGCAGGGCCTCGTGCCCCTCACCTTCTCTGACCCAGCAACGTACGACGCTATTGAAGAAACAGACCGCATCAGCGTGCTGAATCTTCCTCCAGTGCCCGACAAGCCAGTGCAGTGCCGCATCACCAAGGCTGACGGTTCCACCGTTGACTTCGAAGCAAAGCATACGTTCAGCCCCGAGCAGGTGGAATGGTTCAAGGCAGGTTCTGCACTGAACATCGTTCGTCAGAAAGTTGCCGACGCAAAGTAGGCAGTACGAGCGATGACATCGCTCAATAACTCAAGACTTAATCGAGACCCGGGCGCCGATCTTCTTCGGAGTCCGGGTCTCCTGTGTAATTGGACGGATAGCTACGACGTAGTTCATCTTCTGTGGGTTCGTAGTACTCGCGGCCTTCAGGGGGCAATAGCGCAGAGATGGCTTCCATGATCAGTTTCGTGTCGGCATCAGGGTCGGTGTACGACAACTGCACAGGAGCACCAACGGTGATGATGACCTGAGGTGGCGATGTGAGGTTTGTGATGTTCGGCAACTTTGCGTTGCGAGGCCACACTTTTTCGGTTCCCCAAATTCCTACGGGAATCACAGTCGCTTTTGTTTCTGCGGCCAATCGCGCAGCTCCCCAACGCCCCTTCAGCACCGGATCAAAGAATGCAGGACCTCGCGGGATTGTTCCCTGCGGCATGATTGCCACCAAGTCACCTGCGATTAATGATTCTGTCGCTGCTTGCAACGGTTCATCGCTTCCTGTGCCGCGTTCTACACGAATGCCACCGAGCGCAGTTGCAAGTGGACCAATCACAGGAGCATCAAACACTTCCTTCTTGCCCAAGAAGCGAACTGCACGACCAGTTTTTGCGACCGCTAAAGAAATTGCGGCGATGTCAAAGTAGCTGCGGTGATTACCGCAGATGATCGCAGCAGAGTCTTTCGGAATGTTCTCTGTGCCTGTGATCGTGAAGCGGGCATACGGAAACACTTCAGGGCGTGCAAACTTCATCAACGCTTGTTGTGCTTCAAGACCAACCACGGGAATCTTTGCGACACCAGCAGGCACATCGAAATGTGTGACGGGCCAGCGACGTGCAGCAGCCATCAAGCGAAGACGCCAATCTGGATTCACACAGACGGGGTGACCCACAGATGTCAATAACGGCTCATCAAAGACACTGTCGCTATAGGCAAAGGAACCTGCGAGATCAATGTTGTTGTCACTTGCCCAAGACTTCACTGCATCACGTTTGCCACGCGACCATACGTACACACCATCAAGCTCGCCGGTGTAATTGCCGTCGGCATCAACTGCATACGTCGTAGCGATCACTGCATCGAAACCCATGAGATGCGCGAATGGTTCAATGAGATCGCGCGGTGTTGTCGTTGCAAGAACAACTTTCAATCCGTTGGCTCGATGTTCGTCCATCACTTTTGATGCGTACGGTTGCAACATCGCAACAAGATCAGGAGCTGCTGTTTCTGCAGCCGCACGAACAATCTCACGTGAGTGGCCTTTCATCGCCAACACTGCTTGGCGACCCAACACCATCGACGGCAAGTTCTCACCAAAGGTCTCAAACACTTGATACAGAAAAGACTCGCCAGGAATGTTGCGATTCACCACACCGGTTTCGCGCAGGACACGGCTCACCACATGTGCAGACGCACCGGACAACAGAGTGCGATCAAGGTCAAAGAAGGCTGCGTGCGACACGGGCGAAGATTACGCCCGTTCTGCCCTGCGCGAAACCAAAAGTTTCACCAGCTCTGAATCTGGCCTACGAATGGGAAAAGCCCCGCATTGCTGCGGGGCCTCTCAACCGAAACCCGATGTTGGGGGAACATCTGTTGGGTTCTTTCGGCCGGCTATTGGGGGGCAATGCCGGCGCGATTTGTTACTTCAAATTATGCACCGGTAAGAGCTAACACTCAAGTCGAACGACACGATACTTGCTATCGTTTTTAGAGATAGGTAAAGCCAGGGGTCCCAATATGGAAATCAAGCAACTGCAAGCTCTCGTGGCCATTTCTGAACATGGCTCCTTCTCAGCGGCTGCCAAGGCCCTTGACACGGTGCAATCAAATGTGTCGGCCCACCTCAGTCGCCTGGAGAAAGAGCTCGGTAGTTCTCTCATTGATCGCGCCACCGGCGAACTGACAGATGAAGGCGAGATGGTCTTGGCACGCGCCAAACGCATTCTGCATGAGGTGGAAGACATCGACACCGATATCCACTCGCTCGGCGACTCAGTAACTGGCGACTGTCGCATCGGAACGTTGGGAACGACGGCACGTTGGTTAATGCCACCGCTCTTGAACTCACTGACACGTCATCATCCAGGAGTTCGCCTCACGATCGTAGAAGGCGCATCAAGCGCACTCATGCTTCGTCTTAAAAGCGGTGAAATTGATGCTGCGCTCGTTCACTTCCCCATCGCAGAGGCCAACGTCGAAACAAAAGAAATGTTCGCAGAAGAACTCTTTCTCCTTGCGCCGAAGAAACACGAGTTGGCGTCCCGCGACACCGTCTCGCTTGAGGAGTTATCCGAATACCCCATCATGCTTGCCCCGCGTGGCACGGCCGCACGTCGAATTATTGATCGCGCAGCCGCAAGCAAAGGCGTGGCGCTTCGTGCCCAAGCAGAAATTGACGGAATGCGCCTCATGGCTTCTCTTGTGTTCGAAGGATTTGGCGCAGCGATTGTTCCTGCGAGTGCCGTGCCAGGATGGCTGAAAGGTGACTTCGTACGTATCGGAGTTCCCGACCTTCCACGCCGTGTGGTCGGATGGGTGCAACGTGAACGCCCGCGCCCTAACCGAGCCACTTTGGCCGTCCGAGATGTCGCTCTTGAAGTAGTGAGCCGACATGCCCCGCGCCAACCAGGAATCTCACTCGATATTGGTGCAAAACAAGCCAAAGGAACCCGCGGATAGGCCACCGTCTACTGTGGTGGGCGTGAGCGAGGCCGGTACAACACAACCCACCGTTGTGCTTGAACTACAACACAGCGTTCCTGGCGCAGCCTCTGCCGCAATTGTCCGACTACAGACCGATCGTGATGTCGTATGGCTCACCGTTGATGGTGGACATCATAAAGGATCGCTTTCTGCTGCGGCATCCCATGTCATTGCCACTGCCGCAACCACGGCACGTACCAAGGGTCTTCCGCTTATTCTGCAAATTGAATCATCCGGAGCTGACATTTTGGAAGGCATTGCTGCTCTTCATGGATGGGGCATGGCGGCAAAGTCTCTTGCGGAATGTTCAGGCGTTGTTCCGACAATCAGCATTGTCACAGGACCTGCAGTATCGGGACCCGCACTTCTTATTGGTCTCTCCGACTTTGTTGTCATGACCGAAGACTCATATGCATTTGTGAGTGGCCCGACCATGGTTGCTGAATTCACCGGCATCACGATGAGCAACGATGAGCTTGGTGGCGCAAATACACATGCACGCAACAGCGGCGCAACTTCTGCAGTCGTTGCTGATCTTGCATCAGCGACTGCATGGGTAGAGGAATTACTCGAATACCTTCCTAACAATGTTGACCAACTAGCTCCGTTGATGGCAACAGACGATGACGATGCACGTTCAACTCCCGAGGCAGGCGCGCTTGTCCCGGAAACTTCGACAGGAAGCTACGACGTTCGCAAAGTGATTGAGTCAATCGCAGACGATGGCGTGTACATGGAGACGAAAGCGCGCTGGGCCGGAAACGTCATCACAGCTTTTGCCCATATGGCTGGATACTCCGTTGGCATTGTGGCAAACCAACCGATCAACTTGGCCGGCACCCTCGACATCCCTGCATCACAAAAGGCCGCTCGGTTTGTTGCATTCTGTGATGCATTCAATATCCCTGTCATTACCTTGGTGGATACGCCCGGTTTCTATCCCGGCAAAGACCTCGAATGGCGCGGAATGATTCGCCATGGTGCTCAACTCGTTTTTGCTTATGCGCGTGCCACAGTTCCTCGCATCTGCGTCATTCTTCGCAAGTCTTATGGCGGTGCATACATCGTGATGGACTCCAAAGAGATGGGCAACGACCTCTGTCTTGCATGGCCATGGGCAGAATTGGCCGTCATGGGCGCCGGACAGGCCGCCGCCATCCTTCAACGTCGAGCCACCCCCGAAGAACGAGCTGCTTTTGAAGCCGATTACACCCAGCGTTTGCTCAACCCCTACGTGGCAGCCGAACGTGGGTATGTCGATGCCGTGATTGACCCCGCAGACACTCGTAGCGAGATTTGTGCAGCACTTCACATGCTTCGAGACAAGCGCGAACGCCTTGGATCACGCAAACACGACAACACTCCCTTGTGAGCCAATTGCCATAATCATGTGAGTGGGCAGCCACTCCTGAGTTCAACTAGCCTGACATGTGGGGGAAATGGCATTCCTCCGTCATATTTCGTCAGTAGTCAAGGAGACCCATCATGGCTGACAGCATCACAATTACCGATGATCGCACCGGCAAAACCGTCACCGTTCCCATTGAGGGCGGAGTGTTCTCTTCTTCTGCATTGCGAGACCTCGACCCCAGTCTTTTCATGTACGACCCTGCGTACTTGTCGACAGCATCATGTGCTTCGGCCATCACTTACCTCGACGGTGACAACGGCATCCTTCGTTACCGCGGATATCCCATCGAGCAACTTGCTGAGAGTTCTTCCTATCTCGAAGTGGCATACCTACTCCTGAACGGTGAACTACCCACAGCGGAACAGAAGAACGAGTGGGAATACAACGTCACTCGCCACACCATGATTCACGAGAATATGCGCAAGCGTTTCGTTGATGGCTTCCATTACGACGCGCACCCCATGGGAATGTTCATCTCAGCAACTGCAGCACTCGGAACGTTCTACGAAGAAGCTAAAGAAATCTTCGACAAGGAAACTTTCGATAAGCAAGTGCTTCGCCTTGTTGCAAAGGTTCCCACCATTGCCGCAATGTGTTACCGCTTCAGCCAGGGTCTCCCCTTCGTGATGCCAAACAACTCGCTGTCTTATGGCGAGAACTTCTTGAACATGATGTTCAAGATTGGTGAGGACTACAAAGTAAACCCAGTCCTTGCCCGCGCAATGGACGTTCTCTTCATCTTGCACGCAGACCATGAGCAGAACTGTGGCACCACGGCAATGCGTGTGGTTTCGTCAGCCAACTCTGATCCGTATACATCCACAGCTGCTGCTGCATCTGCTCTGTACGGCCCACTTCACGGTGGCGCCAACGAAGCAGTCGTGCGCATGCTTACTGAAATTGGCGATGTCAAGAATGTTCCTGCATTCATCGAAAGCGTGAAGGCTGGCGAAGGTCGGCTCATGGGATTCGGCCACCGCGTGTACAAGAACTTCGACCCACGTGCCACCATCATCAAGAAGACGGCATACGACGTATTCGCAGTCACAGGCATGAATCCATTACTCGACATCGCACTCGAGCTTGAAAAGGCTGCGCTGAGCGATGAGTACTTCATCAAGCGCAAGCTGTATCCAAACGTGGACTTCTACTCGGGCCTCATCTACCAGGCACTCGGATTCCCAGTTGACATGTTCACTGTTCTCTTCGCAATTCCTCGCACCGTGGGCTGGTTGGCCCACATGCAGGAGCTTCTTGCAGACAAGGAACAAAAGATCAGCCGTCCACGCCAGTGGTACATCGGTGCCGACGAGCGCAACTACGTTCCCATTGCAAAGCGATAACTAGGTTCCCATCGCTAAGCGATAACTCTCTCCGCAGAACTGCGGAAATAAAAAAGGCGATGCCGTTTGGCATCGCCTTTTTTGATGCATCGGTTTCTATGCGATTGTGATGACAATCTTTCCGACATTGCCGTTCGACGCCATGTACTCCTGACCCTTCGCAATGTCTGCGATGGGATAGACGGAGTCGATGACTGGCTTCAATTCGCCGGAATCAAACAAGGGCAACATCTCAGAAATAAATCGTTGGGTGATAGCAATCTTTTCATCCAACGGACGTGCTCGTAAAACGGTTCCCGTAATGGAAGCGCGCTTCCCTAACAGGAGCCCAACATTGAACGGCAACGGCTTACCTGCCATCACACCCACTTGAATGATGTGACCCTTCACAGCAAGAGAAGAAACATTGCGTTCCACATAGTCGCCACCGATGACGTCAAGGATGACATCGACACCTTGACCGCCTGTAGCTTTTTGCACTTCTTCAACGAAGTCTTGCGAGTTGTAGTCAACAACAACGTCGGCGCCGAGATCTTTACAAGACTGCACCTTGCCTGATGAACACGTCACGATGATGCGTGTACCGATTGCTTTGGCAATCTGAATACCGGCAGTTCCGACACCAGAAGCACCTGCGTGCACCATGGCCCAACGACCAGACGTGAGTCCACCTTGGACAACAAGTGCATCCCATGCGGTGATGAACACTTCAGGTATCGCAGCAGCATCGTGCAATGACATGCCTTCAGGCACGGCCATTGCTTGACGCTCATGTAGTGCAAGTTCTTCGGCATAGGCGCCACCGCTGACAATGCCCATCACCTTGTCGCCCACTTTCCATGCCGTGACACGCTCGCCCATTGCTTTTACAGTGCCAGCGAATTCAAGACCCGGAATCTCTGGTCCTTGAGGAAATGGATTTGGGTAAAACCCCATGCGCTGCAAGAGGTCTGCACGATTGAGGGCCGTTGCTGCAACTGAAACGAGGATGTCCTCAGCGCCAATAGTTGGCGATGGAACATCCTCGAATTGCAGAACTTCTGGCCCACCATGCTCGCGGAGAACGATGGCCTTCATTGGGTTATGCCATCTTCGCTTGGAGTCGACGGTCCAGTGCTGCGAGGTACTCCTCGGTGGTCAACCATGGCTGTTCTTTCGAAATAAGAAGAGCCAAGTCCTTTGTCATTTCACCTGCTTCGACACTCTCGACACATACCGCCTCGAGATCTTCCGCAAACTTGATGAGCGCTGCATTGTTGTCCAACTTGCCACGATGCTTCAGACCACCGGTCCATGCGTACACAGATGCAATGGGGTTCGTTGAAGTCTTGTTGCCCTTCTGGTGCTCGCGGTAGTGACGCGTCACTGTGCCGTGTGCGGCTTCTGCTTCCACTGTCTTGCCATCTGGTGTCATCAACACTGATGTCATGAGACCAAGAGAACCGAATCCCTGCGCAACGGTGTCGGACTGAACGTCTCCGTCGTAGTTCTTACATGCCCAGACGTAACCGCCCTCCCACTTCATGGCACTTGCAACCATGTCGTCGATGAGACGGTGCTCGTATGTGAGGCCTGCCTTGTCGAAGTCAGCCTTGAACTCTGCAACGAAGATTTCCTCGAACAAATCCTTGAACTGGCCGTCGTAGGCCTTGAGGATGGTGTTCTTCGTGCTCATGTACACCGGATAGTTGCGCGAAAGACCGTAACGGAATGATGCACGAGCGAAGTCACGGATGCTGTCGTTGAAGTTGTACATACCCATGGCAACACCGCCGTCAGGACCGTAATCAGCAATGGTGAATTCCATTGGAGCACTGCCATCCTTCGGCTGGAAAGTCATCGTGACCGTTCCTTCGCCAGGAACCTTGAAGTCGGTTGCCTTGTATTGATCACCATGCGCATGACGACCAATGACAATGGGCTTCGTCCAGCCAGGAACAAGCTTTGGAATATTGCTACAGATGATGGGTTCACGGAATACAACACCGCCGAGGATGTTACGGATGGTGCCGTTTGGTGACTTCCACATCTTCTTCAAGCCGAACTCTTCAACGCGAGCTTCGTCGGGGGTGATGGTGGCGCACTTTACGCCCACGCCGTGTTTGAGGATTGCGTGTGCGGAATCGATGGTGACTTGGTCATCGGTCGCGTCGCGATTCTCCATGCCGAGGTCGTAGTACTCAAGATCGATGTCGAGGTACGGGAGGATGAGGCGCTCTTTGATGAACTGCCAGATGATGCGGGTCATCTCGTCGCCGTCGAGTTCAACGACTGGATTGTCAACCTTGATCTTCGCCATGGGGGCACCCTTTCAATTGCTCAGCCAGCCCGATATTTGGGCCGCCAAGAGTCACTTGTATTTGACTTGTACACAATAGCGCAGGCGGTCTGCACGCCCCCTACCATCAATAGTCATATGGATTTTGTGTGGACCCCAGAACAGATCGAACTGCGCCGCGAGGCTGCCGAATTTGCAGCTGAAGGCGTACGTAAATACGGCCGCCACAACGTCACCTGGATGAACGGCTACTCCAAAGAATTTTCCCGAGAGCTGTCACAAAAGGGCTACCTCGGAATGATTTGGCCAAAGGAGTTTGGTGGCGGTGGACGTCCACCAATCGACCGCCTCATCGTGGGCGAAGAAATGATCAAGGCCGGTGCACCAATTGCTGCTTCTTGGTTTGGCGATCGTCAGATGGGCCCGGCTCTCATTCAGTACGGCACCAAGGAACAACAGGAAGAGTTTCTCCCTGGGATCCTCGCTGGCGAAACAACATGGTGCATCGGAATGAGTGAACCCAACTCGGGAAGCGACCTCGCATCTTTGAAGACATCTGCAGTCGATGACGGTGATGAGTGGATCATCAACGGACAAAAGATTTGGACAAGCTTTGGTGCTGATGCTGACTATTGCTATCTCATCTGTCGCACGAACAACGAAGGACCACCACACGCCGGCATCAGCGAAATCATCGTGCCGATGAATACACCAGGCATTGAAATTCGTCGCATCACCGACATGACCACCAACCGCCACTTCTGCGAAGTGTTCTTCACCGACGCGCGAGTACCAAAGAGAAATCTCGTGGGTCAACCCGGTGGCGCTTTTGGTCAGACAATGCGGCAGTTGGAACATGAGCGCGGTGGCATCGACCGTCTTGTTTCGAACTATGCACAATTCCAGCATGCAATTTCAGTCTGCGATACCAGCGACCCTCTCGTGCGACAAGAAATTGCAGCCCTCGAAATCGGATACCGCGTCGGACGTATCTTGGTGATTCGTGAAGTTCTCAAGCAAGCACCTGCAGGCTTCTCTGCAGCAACAAAGTGTTTCTGTACTGAACATCAACAACGAGTCGACAGTTTTGTCTTCCGCATGATGGGTGCCGATGGCATGATTTTTGATGACATGGTGCAGGGCCTCATCTACGGACCTGGATACACCATCATGGGTGGCACATCGAACGTGATGCGCAACATCTTGGGCGAGAGAGTCCTCGGCCTCGCCAAGGGCTAAGGTCATTTCTAAGCAATTAACAGGGGGCATTTATGGCTGATCTCATCGCTTTGAGCACGAAGGTTGTGGACGCGGGGCACGCAGATGAACCTGTGAACCGCACCACCGGAGAATTATCGGAAATCGCCGATGGCCTCGCGATGGTGGAATCCTTTAGCCACGTTGTTGCTTGGGACACTGGCGATGGCCTTGTGTGTTTCGATACAAGTCACGTCAATTCGGGCGAGCAAGTGGTCAACTCCATCCGTCAATGGTCGAGTGACCCATTCAATTCTCTCGTCTATACCCACGGCCATGCTGACCATGTCGGTGGCAGTGTTGCTTTCGCTGCCAATGCCGCAGCTCTTGGGCATGAAGCCCCACGAGTAATTGCACACAAGAATGTGCAGCGTCGCTTCGACCGCTATCGCTATACCAACGACTGGAATGTTGCAATCAACGCTCGACAGTTCGGTGGAATTCGTGGCGATCTCAACAATGCGCTCAATGACCTTCGTCCTGCATCTGGTGGGCCGCGTCTTAGTAATTTCATTCCCGAGAACACTCTCGACACCACTGATGTGGTCGACAAGTTTGCATCGATGAAGTTCGGCGACACCACGGTGGAGTTCCATCATGGCAAGGGCGAAACTGATGACCACTTGTGGTCTTGGTTCCCAGAACAAAAATGGATTGCCACGGGCGACTTCGTCATCTGGAACTTTCCCAATGCCGGCAACCCGCAGAAGGTGCAGCGCTTCCCTATCGAATGGGCCGAAGCACTTCGCGCGATGATTGCAAAAGAACCAGAGCTCATGCTGCCTGCACATGGTTTGCCGATCGCAGGCAAAGAACGCATCGCTCGTGTGCTGGATGAGATTGCAACAGCTCTCGAATACCTCGTCAAGAGCACCGTCGACATGATGAATGCGGGCGAGACCCTCAACTCAATCATTCACTCGGTAAAGGTCCCTGACGCAACACTTGGCAAGCCATACCTTCGCCCGTTGTATGACGAACCAGAATTCGTTGTACGCGGCATCTGGCGTCAGTTCGGCGGTTGGTGGGACGGAACTCCATCATCGCTCAAGCCAGCAACAGATGCCTCACTTGGTACCGAACTTGCAACGCTTGCGGGCGGTGCCGAAGTACTGATGGCACGCGCAAAGGAACTCGCCGCTTCAGGCGATCTTCGTCTTGCATGCCACCTCGCAGACTTCGCGGGATGGGCCGCACCCGATGAACCCAATATTCATCGCGACCGTGCAGAGGTATATGAAGCTCGCCGCAAGTCAGAGTCATCGCTGATGGCAAAGGGCATCTTCAAAGGCGCATCTCGCGAATCAGAAGCGATCATCAAAGCTGCACTCGGCGAATAACGCCGCTCTTGCTATGCCAGCGAGATAAATAGCAACGCAACAACAGCGAGGCCAAGCCCCACCGCTTGCGAGCGGTGAATCTTCTCTTTGTCAACGCGGGTTGCCAACAGAAGTGTGCTCGCTGGATAGAACGAGTTAATCGTTGCAACGATGGTCATGAGTCCGTGTCGTACTGCGAGCAAATACAAACCATTTGCGATGCTGTCGAGAATTCCTGACGCAAGCACAACGGGAAGATTCGCTTTTGCTTCACTTGGCTTGCGTTTCATGAAATACATCACGATGGCCATATAGGGCACTGACGTGAATCGCATTGCAACCACTGGCCATAGTCCACCTGCATCATTCGTGTGACCGAGGATGACAAATAGGGAACCAAAGGTTGCACCAGAGATAAATGCCATGACGACAATGGAACGTGGCGCACGACGATGGTCAGGACCAAGAACGTCGCTCACCAATGCGATTGCAACGAGTGCTAACGGAATACCGCAAAGAGCAAGAATGCCAGGGCGCTCCCCTGTGATTAAACCAATGACAACAGGAACCGCCGTTGCCGTCACTGCGGAGACTGGAGCAACAACCGTCATGAAGCCGCTTCCCATCGCTTTATAGAACGCAAGCAAGCCAGAGGAACCTGCGATCCCCGCAATTCCACCCCAAATAAAGTCACTTGCGGGCGGAATAGGAACTCCAGAAATCACAACCAGACCCACGAGCACCAAGAGACCAGCCGATTGACCAACAAAAGTAACGGTGATCGCAGAGACAGAACGTGAGGCACGACCACCGCAATAATCAGCGATGCCGTACACGCCGGCAGCCATCAAGGCCAGGAGAATGTCCATGACCTACTACTTGTTTGTCTGATGGAGACGTGAGTTGTACGTCAGCCTTTGAAGGCTGTTGGCAACTTCCGCAGCATAGGGAATCAGATAAGGATGATCACTATCGCAGAGACCATATTCCGCAAGAACTGCATACCCAAAGAAGGCAAAACGACTAAAAATTGAATACGGCAGACTGACTCGATTCGTCAATGCGCCCAATGGCAACTCAAGATATTTTTCATTTCTTTCAATCGTCGACAAGTAGATCTCTTGATTTGTTCGGCGAAGATTCTCATCATGCATGGCAGCGAACATCGTCTCGAGGCGAAGGCGACGAATACTTGAGTGTTCCGGTGATTGATTCCCGCGAAACATCGCGACTGCACTAGAGGCAGGTGAGCTTTCAGCCAGATTTTTACTGTTGGCCTTATAGCGATCTAAGAGTGGCGTGTTGCGAGGATCTCCCATTTTCATCACAGATGACATGCACGCCACAAAAAGTGCATCTTTGTCTTCGTATCGCATGTAAATACTTGCCGGGTTAACTTTTGCACGACGGGCAATGCGGGAGACGGTGGCATGCGATGCACCCACTCGAGCGATGACGTGTGCCACTGCATCAAACAATCGAGCATCAATTTCCTCGGCATCGTTCGGGAAGTCAACAGTCTCAGGAAGTTTTGCCGTATCTGTAGAAATTTCATGCGGCTCTATTGCTTTACGGGCGGCCGACGCAACGATTTCAACTGGTCCTTGCCAATCCAAACCGTTAAGTCCTGTTCCAGTTATCCCTATCGCCATCCCCAGCATGTTCCCGAGGAAGAATTCAAGTGCAGGAGCCCGCGCCGTAAATTTTGAAACCTCTTCAGTGACAGATGGAGCGATTTCTTCATAAGTTGCTTCAATTCGACGAGCCACAACCAACAAGTTGACAAGAATCAGAAGACCGCGGTCTGATTGGGATAATTGTTCGGACAGCCGTAAACGCGCGGCAATACCTGACTCACGCGACAGTGCCTCTTCCATGTCTTGGAGCAGATGACGCAGTGCCGGGAGCCCTTCAGCCATCCACACTTCAAGAAGTAATTCATCGACATTCTCGTAACGGGCATATAAAGCACCAGTGGAAAGACCTGCACGTCGGGCAATAGACGTAAACCCCAGACGATCGGGACCAAGCTCATTGATCTCATCAACTGCACAGGCGAGAAGCTTGAGACGGGTGGCTTCACTCTTCGGAAGACGGTTACCGATCTTTGGCATTTTCTCAGCGTACACGGAGCGAAAAAAGCACGAGGCGTAATGGTGGGCACGACGGGACTCGAACCCGGGACCTCTACCATGTCAAGGTAGCGCTCTAACCAACTGAGCTACGCGCCCTAAAAGGGACGAGAGTCATGTTATCGGGGCTTGAGGCGCAGACTCACTTCGTTGGCTAACAGCTTTCCGTTACGGGTCAGAACAATGCGATTTTCACGCACGGAGACCAAGCCCTCCAGACTTTCCACGTCCAAAGCACCCATGGGGACACCATCAGACGTCCGCAATGAGAGCTCTAACGCTTCCCTCTTGCGCGTCTCGTCAACCAACACTTCATCAGCAGCTTCAACGCTGATTCCTTCATTAATGCATGCGATGTAACGATCTGGAGTGCGTACGTTCCAAAAACGACGACCGCTCTCGTGCGAATGCGATGCACATCCAAAACCCATGTAATTGCCTTGTGACCAATACACCTTGTTGTGTCGACACTCATGGCCATCTAAAGACCAATTAGAAATTTCGTAGTTATGCATGCCCGCTGATATCAACATGTCATCAGCAAGGATGTACTTGTCCGCTTGATCATCATCATCTGGATGTCGTGCAGGGTCATCGGCTAACGGGGTCCCCGCTTCCACTGTTAAGCCATAGGCAGAAACATGAGTGGGTTGCAATGCAATGGCCGATTCAAGCGTGAGACGCCAGTCCTCCACCGATTCACCATGCACGCCGTAGATGAGATCCAGATTGATAGAAGTAATCCCGGCTGCACGGGCAGCCTCCACTGCACGCTCCACATTGGAAGGATCATGCGTTCGCCCCAGCGACGCCAGAACGTGTCCCACCATTGCTTGCACACCGATACTGACGCGGTTGACACCACCTCGTGCGTACTCTTGCATTAACTCAGGTGTGACATCGTCGGGGTTGCACTCAACTGTGACTTCCGGATTTGCCGAAAGCGGAATCGCAGCGATGATCTTTGTGATGAAGTCCGGTGCTAGTCGCGTGGGTGTTCCACCACCAAAGAACACAGTGTCCGCCACGGGCATACCTGCTGCCACTTTGCGCTGAATATCCAAGACAACAGCATCGACATATTCCTCCATGAGATGATCACGGTCGGTCCACGTTGCAAAGGCGCAATAGTCACATCGATGGCGACAAAACGGAATGTGGATGTACACCCCGTACTCAGACATAACGATTACTGCGCTGCCGGTGGCACAAAGAGAAGGCCCAGTTCTGACAACTTGTCGCCCACGTTGTCGACGGGAACATCGAGCATCACAGCGATGGCACGTGTGTCATGCGCACGTACTGTGATGACTTTGCCGTTGAAGTCCTGGCGCTGCACCTGAATCATGCGAAGAAAACGTTCCAGCATTTCGAACTCTTGGCCCGACATGGTGGACAACTTGGCGACATCGATGCGTAATTTCTTTGGTGCTGCATCACCAGACGCTGTGTTGTCTGTCCGTTGCGTATCACGAGGCAATAGTTGGTCAACTGTGACACCGTAGAAACGCGCAAGGCGCTCTAATCGCGGGACAGAGATTGCACGTTCGCCACGCTCGTATGCCCCAAGAACGGAAGCTTTGAACTCACTATCGCTCTGGGCTTCAACATCAGACAACGACCATTGCTTTTGTTGTCGGATACGTCTCAGGCGCTCGCCGACAAGGCGAGTGAAGGGAGAATCTTGGAGAAGTTCGTCGTCAGATAACGGAGGCATAACACCACCCAGTGTGGTGCATTCAACGCCGCCAGTGTGCGACCATGCGAGCCGCACCCACGATCGCGGCTGTCTCAGCACGCAGAATCGAAGGACCAAGATCGGCGAGAGCAGATGCCTGGGATACTTCCTGAGGCGAAAACCCACCCTCTGGACCAATCACCAATGTGGTGACCGCATCAGCAGGTGCAGTGCCCCCTGGCTCGGCAAAGGCAACACCTTGACCGGTCACATTGGCCAACGAGACCGGACCTGAGATTGTGGGCAAGTACACGCGGCGACTTTGCATGGCAGCTGAACGAACAATGCGGGCATAACGATCCATGACCTGAGGAACTTTGTTCGCCCCCCAACGGACCACACTTCGCTCGACGGGCGACAGGATGATGATGTGGTCGATGCCAATTTCCACAACCTTCTCCATCACAAGATCGGTGCGGTCACCTTTGACCGGTGCGATAGCCACCGTTAGTGCAGGCATCGGAGCAGGTTCTGCAATGACATCACCCGCCACAATCACTTCGCCATCATCCCATGTACATAACACCCACGAGCCGTTGCCATCAGAACAAGACACTGATTCGCCGTCGCGTAAGCGCAAGACACGAGACAGATGATGCGCGTCATCGCTGCTCAGAACGGGCATCTGCACGGAGTCGACAAAGACATGTGCCGACGAATTGCGCAGTGCATCAATCATGTAAACGCCGACTTAATACGGGAGAAAATTCCCTTGTCAGGAGGCGCAACTTCGTGTCCGGAGACTTCGGCAAGTTGACGCAAGATTTGTTCTTGTTCCTCGGAAAGTTCTGTGGGGACCACAACCGAAATACGAACCCGCAAGTTGCCCTTTCCACGACCATTGAGATGAGGGATACCCCGACCACGCGCGACAAATTCTCGCCCATGCTGTGTTCCTGCAGGAACCACTAGATCAAGTTCGCCATCAAGGGCCTGCAAGACCGTGTGCACGCCAAGTGCTGCTTGGGCAAATGTAAGCGGAAGATCAAAGATGAGGTCGTCGTCCTCTCGGATGAACTCGTCATGACGCGCAACAGCGACATGAACGTAGAGGTCGCCTGGTGCTCCACCACGTGGTCCGACAGCACCACGACCCGATAATCGCAACGTTTGCCCTGATTGGATTCCTGCTGGAACATCAACCGTGTAGGACTCATTAGAACGTTTCCGTCCATCGCCATTACAGGCGGAACATGGTGTCACCACAACTTCACCCATTCCGCCGCAACGACCGCATGGACCTGTTGTGACCATTTGACCGAGCATGCTGTTGCGCACGCGTCGAACCTGACCGGTGCCACTGCAATCAACACACTGCACCGGCTGTGTACCAGCACCTGCTCCACTTCCGCCACAGTCGTCGCAACGAATAGCCGTTGGCACTTCGACTGTGATCTGAGTTCCGAACATGACGCTCTCAAGATCGAGACGTGCAGTTACTTCAAGATCTTGTCCACGTGGCGGACCTGCCTGTTGCCGCTGTCCACCAAAGCCACCGCCGCCACCACCGAAGAAGGCCTCAAAGATATCTCCGATACCGCCACCACTGAATGGATCACCGCCGCCACCACCGAGACCTTGCTCGCCGAAACGGTCGTAGCGAGATCGTGCATCAGGGTCAGACAACGTCTCGTAAGCACGGCTGACTTCTTTAAACATATTTTCGGCAACTGGGTCATCAGGGTTCGCATCGGGGTGCAACTCACGCGCCTTCTTGCGATACGCCTTTTTCAATTCATCTGCAGAGGCATTCTTTGAGACGCCAAGAAGTTCGTAGAAATCTGTACTCATGATGCACCTTCTGCGATATGTCGGCCGAGTTGTTCGCTCACGACTTCCACCGTATTCAGAGCTTGGGGATAGTTCATACGAGTTGGCCCTAGTACACCCACAGAACCGATTGCTTCACCATCAGCAATCACCGGCGCAACAATCACAGAACATGCAGACAGTTGATCAATGCCATGTTCTGCACCGATGGAGACCGATAATCCTCGATCAAGCAAATCTTGCAGGAGTGAGACGACCACGAATTGCTGCTCAATTGTCGCAAGAACATCACGCACGACATCCACTGCATCAAATGCACTCGCCAACGATGCAGCACCGCCGACGAATACTGGCTTGTCTTTGCGATGACGTGAGAGTGCATTGACAGTCGCAAAACATACGGCATCAACATGTGCATCGTTAGTAGAAGGAATCGTGTCGAAATCACCTAGCGACCTATCAACCAGGACGCGAGAGAGATGGGATACTGCAGAATGAAAATGATCAGCGGTGATGTCTTCCGAGATCTGAATGGTTTCATTTTCCACACTGTGGTTTGACATCACGACAACAACTGTCGCCGTGCGAGGAGTCACACGACTGATATGCACTGCCCGCACGGTCGTCGTTTCAACCTCAGGCCCGACTACCACAGCAGTGTGATGGGTGATGTTGGCCAGCAACGTCGTCGTACGGCGCAATAAATCCTCTAAGCGACCATGCGCGCCCTGGAAGAAGTCACCCACCTGCATTGCTTCTTCTTTTGCCAGCACTCCTTCAGGAGTGATGGAGTCAACAAAATGGCGATATCCCTTATCAGTCGGAATGCGACCCGCAGATGTATGTGGTTGAGCGAGATACCCCTCTTGCTCTAACGCGGCCATCTCGTTTCGGATCGTGGCACTCGACACTTTGACCGCAGGAAGGTTGGCGATGTGGGTGGAACCAACGGGTTGTCCCGTGGCTACATACTCCTGCACTACGGCACGAAGAATTGCTGTCTTGCGGTCATCCAACATGGTCAGACGATTTTACTTTCCGCTCACGGTTTTATAGCGGGCTAGGGCTTCTTCCCGTTCTATTGCATGGTCCACCATGGGGTCTGGGTATTCCGCAGGAGCTAGGAGCCCCAACGTCCACGGGGCATGGATGCTCTTGTCGTCTAGGCCAGCAATCTCTGGAATCCAACGACGAAGGTATTCGCCGGTGGGGTCAAACTTTTCACTCTGTCCCATGGGGTTAAACACGCGAAAGAAGGGCGATGCATCAGTTCCGGTACCAGCGGTCCACTGCCAACCGTGAGTATTGGATGCAACATCGCCATCGAGCAGATGTTGCATAAAGAACTTGGCGCCCCATTGCCATGGCAAGTGCAGGTCCTTTACTAGGAAGCTGGCAACAATCATGCGCACACGATTGTGCATCCACCCTGAGCCCAACAACTGACGAATGCCTGCATCGACGATGGGATAGCCCGTGCGTCCGGCGCAGAACTGTGCGAACCGTTCTTCGGCTATAGCACCAGAGTCAACAGAGAGAGCATCCATCTTTGGTTGCAAGTTTTTCCATGTGGTCTCAGGTTGATGAAACAACACATCGGCATAGAACTCACGCCATGCAATCTCTGAACGAAAAACATCAGAACCGGCGGACCCATCAAGTCGATGAAGCAATTGACGCGGATGAATAATGCCGAACTTCAAATACGGAGACATCATTGAGGTGCCATCAACACCCGGGTTGTTACGCGCTTCTTTGTAGTCGCCCATCGCCCGTGGAGCCCACTCGTCAAAACGTTCCCACACAGCGTCTTCGCTGGGGTCCGGAGTAAATGCGGTCCAGCCGGTGGCCATGCGCGAGCCCACGCAAAGATCGCGAAAATCTGCATATTCAATTTTCGACTCCGCAGCCGAAGTCCACTGGTGCGTTAACCATCGCTTGTAGAACGGAGTAAACACTTTCACCGGTGTTCCGTCATCTTTGCGGACCGTGCCTGGTGCAATGACATATGGCGTATCGGCGCGAACGAGTCGACGGCCGTCAGCAGCGAGAGCCTTCTCAACAGCGGCATCACGGCGACGCCCATACGGTGCAAAATCTTCTGTGATGTGCACGGTGTCGGCACCGACCAAACGACAGAACTCAACGACTGCTTCGACAACAGGACCATCGCGATAAATCAATGCTCGCTCCGTGGAATTATCCAGGGCATTGAGCGCACGGAACATGAACTCACGTCGAGCATCTCCCGCCGTCGCAAGAAGAGTCTCGTCATAGACAAAGAGAGGGACAACAGAGCCCGCTGCCGCAGCAGATTGCAGGGCCTTATTGTCTGTGAGACGAATATCGCGGCGTACCCACCAGACAGCAACACTCACTCTGTACTCCCCTTTTCAAGGCCACGTAAAAGTGGCATCACCATCAACGTCAAGACACCGCCATAAACGAGCGACATACGCACACCAATGTTGTCGCCAATCCAGCCGGTAATCGGACCGCCGATAGGCGTTGAACCTAGGAACGCAACCGATTGCAATGCCATCATGCGACTACGCATCTCTGGCGGCGTGCGCTGTTGCATCAATCCAGTCATAGCTGTCATGAAGCCCGTGCCACCAATACCCAGCGGCAGAGAGAAAAGGCACGCGATGTAGAAGTTGGGCGCAAATGGCAAGATCAAACACGCAAAGGACAACATGAAGCTTCCGTATGCGAAACGACGAACCGTCATCACACGGAAACGAGCATTGGTCAGTGCGCCAATCACGCTTCCGACGCTGGTCACCGTCAACAAGATGGCGTATCCATTTGGTTCATGCCACAACTTGTCGCTCATCTTTGGCAAAACAGTGCTGTAGTTAAATGCAAAAGTGCTGGCCACCGTAAACACGATGAAAATGTTTCGCAGGTAAACGTCGTTCCATACAAACGCAAGACCTTCACGTACAGGCTTGCCACCGCGCGGTGCCGCCACTTTGGGCAGCATCTCTGACGTGCGTAATGAAAACAAAGAAAGGAGTACTGCGAGATAAGAGAAGGCATTCATGCTGAACAGCCATGCGGTGCCCAATGGTCCGATGAGTGCGGCAGCCAAAGCAGGGCCAACAATGCGAGAGCCTGTCATCACTGTGGTGTTCAGGGACATTGCATTGGAAATTTCATGAGGCGGAATGAGCTCTGTCACCAAACCACGACGTGCTGGGTTATCGATGGCGTTGCCGACACCCAGAATCAACGACAACGCATAAATCACGGGAAGGCTTGCATGTCCCGTCGCAGTAACTACAGCCAAGACGACGGCTTGAAGACCCAACGCAGTTTGTGTACAGATGGTGACCTTGCGGCGGTCGAATCGATCAGCAAGCCCGCCCGCCCATGCACCAAGCAACAACATCGGGAGGAACTGGAACATCGCGTTGATGCCAGAGTCCGTTGCTCTGTGGTGAATCCGATAAATCAATAATGACGTCGCCGTGAATTGCAACCATGTTCCAACATTCGACAGCAGTAATCCACCCATGTAGACACGCATGTTGTACGAACGTAACGAACGAAAAGGGCTTCCCTTTTCTTCATTCACGCTTGTTGACATCAGTCGTCCAACTTCAAGGCACTAATGAAAACGTCGCCAGGCACTTCAACGCGACCGATCGCTTTCATCTTCTTCTTGCCTTCCTTCTGCTTTTCGAGAAGTTTGCGCTTACGAGTGATGTCACCGCCATAACACTTCGCCAACACGTCTTTACGCTTGGCCTTGACGGTCTCACGCGCAATGACCTTGCCGCCGATTGCTGCCTGGATGGGCACATCAAACATTTGGCGCGGAATTAATTCACGCAATTTCTCACACATGCGTCGGCCGTAATCAAAAGCTTTGTCGCGGTGGACGATCGTGCTGAAAGCATCTGCAGGTTGCGCATTCAAGAGAATGTCAACCAATACCAATGCACTCGGGCGATAGCCCTCGAGCTCATAGTCAAGACTGGCGTATCCCTGCGTGCGGCTCTTCATCTGATCGAAGAAGTCGACCACCACTTCAGCCAACGGCACGAGGTAATGCAATTCCACGCGCTCTGGCGAGAGATATTCCAGTTTCACCATCTCGCCACGACGCGACTGACAGAGATCCATCAGAGTGCCGGTGTAATCCTTCGGCGTGATGATGTTGACCTTAAAGAATGGTTCTTCAATGAAGTTGATGTTCTGCGTTGGTGGAAGATCTGCTGGGTTTTCCACAGTGATGACTTCACCATCTGTCTTTGTCACGCGATATGCCACTGACGGTGCCGTCGCAATCAGAGCCAAGTTGAATTCACGCTCAAGACGCTCTTTCACAATTTCCATGTGCAACAAACCGAGGAAACCACAGCGGAAACCAAAACCGAGCGCGCCCGACGATTCAGGTTCATAGGTAATGGACGCGTCATTCAGTTTCAATTTCTCGAGACTCTCGCGCAGGTTTTCAAAGTCGTCACCATCGATTGGGTACAAACCACAGAACACCATCGCCTTGGGGTCGCGATAACCAGGCAAGGCCTCGGTTGCGCCGTTGTTCAACGTGGTAACGGTTTCACCGCTTCGAGCTTCGGCAACATCTTTAATGCCTGCGATGAGATACCCAACTTCGCCGGGCCCGAGCTCAGGCAGAGGCTCTGGGCCTGGCTGGCGTGCGCCGATTTCAATCACATCGTGCGTTGCGCGTGTTTGCATGAATTGCAAACGACTGCCCGTATTCAGTCGTCCGTGCATCACACGAACGCTGGAGACCACTCCGCGGTACTGGTCGAACTGGGAATCAAAAATGAGCGCCTGCAACGGTGCGTCAGCATCACCTTGCGGCGCGGGAATCTTCTCAATAATTTCGTCAAGAAGCTCCGGAACGCCCGCGCCCGTCTTGGCCGAGATTCGCAAGATGTCTTCGGCCGGGATACCCAAGATGTTTTCAATTTCCTGTGCATACCGATCAGGGTCCGCTGCGGGAAGGTCGATCTTGTTGAGAACTGCAACTATTTCTAAGTCGTTCTCAAGTGCCAGATAACAGTTAGCAAGTGTCTGGGCTTCAATGCCCTGTGCAGCATCCACCACGAGCACCACACCCTCACACGCAGCAAGCGACCGGCTGACCTCGTAACCAAAGTCCACGTGACCTGGCGTATCAATGAGGTGGAAGGTGTGTCCCTTCCAATTCACGCGAACATTTTGGGCTTTGATGGTGATGCCTCGTTCACGCTCCAAGTCCATGGAGTCGAGATACTGGGCCTTCATGTCGCGCGCCTGGACTGCACCTGTCATTTCGAGGATGCGGTCGGACAGGGTTGACTTGCCATGGTCAATGTGGGCAATGATCGAGAAATTGCGGATTTTTGAGATGTCCATGGGCAAATTTGAGCCTACCTGTGGCGGTTGGTGACGGGGCTGTTCCCCGATAGCCTTGCAACTCGTGGCAAACATCAAGAGCCAAAAGAAGCGCATTCTTACCAACGCAAAAGCAGCAGACCGTAACAAGGCCGTTAAGAGCGAGCTGAAGACACGTGTCCGTACTGCAACCGACCAGGCTGGCACCCCCGAGGGTGTGGAAAGCCTTCGTGCTGCCGTGAAGCGCATCGACAAGGCCGCTGCCAAGGGAATCATTCATCCCAACTCAGCTGCACGTCGCAAGAGCCGCCTCATGAAGCGCCTCAACCTCGCTGCCAAGTAATTTCTCGGCCTCCAAGCCAACGCGCTTGGTCCCTGCGTCATATCGACGCGATTCCCACTTACTGTCTTAGCGCTTAAACGCGCGCGCCCGCTGTGGGGCTGCACCGCCGAGTCGAGATAGTCGCGCTACCAGCACTTCCATCACCAGCTCTGGCTCCCAGTCTTTGCCGCCTCGTAAATCGAGGTCAGCTGTTGCAATCAGCGAGATTGCACGCGAGATGCCTGCACTACCCAGCCGCTGATACTGCTCCAGCACTTTTCGAGCCGTGAATTCTTTGCCCCCGAGAATTTCGACGGCGTCGGCTGCAGTACGAACCCCTCGACCATCGATCTTCATCATCTGCGCATACCGATTGGCCAACAGCGCAAGAATCTGCATTGGATGCGAGTCCGACATCATGCGATGCAACATGAGCAGCGCTTTATTGGAGTCTCCAGCATCGACTGCATCCGTGAGATCCCACGGCGCGACACT
Source organism: Acidimicrobiaceae bacterium (assembly GCA_947446815.1). Lineage (GTDB taxonomy): Bacteria > Actinomycetota > Acidimicrobiia > Acidimicrobiales > Ilumatobacteraceae > UBA2093. The sequence goes on along the minus strand of CANFGT010000001.1, from coordinate 279,874 downwards.
TCCGGCTTCGCCTAAGAACACCTCAATATCGGAACGCGAGAGTTTGGCACCTTCGCCATAAGCAGATGTCAGCGTCGCGAGAAGCCCAGCGATTCGTGCATGGTCTCCGCCAAACCACGAAGCAATGAGACGGCCTGCATCGGGAGAATATGTGAACCCGGCTTCCACCAGTTTGGATTCCACCCACTTGATGCGTTCGTTTTGGTTGCTGACCACAGCAGCACCGATGGTCTCTGCTTTCACGCGCTTGCAAGCATCGGACACTGCCTTTAAAAGCCTGCCGGTGGACGTCATGACAAGATCAACTTCTTCAATGCATGCATCGATTGCTGCAACCAATGTGTCGGTATGTTCCGCGAGAAGATCTTGTAGATGTCTCACGATGACAACTTTGCGATCCATGAATAACGACATGGTGGTCAGTGCGTCAGCAACTCCTCCGATGATGAAAGTGCTGTCGGAGCAATCGAAGTCGTCGACCATCATGGAACGGTCGCCATCACCCACTAATCGATCAACCAGCGTGGTGAGTTCGAGACTGATCAGGCTTTCGTCGCCGGAAATCAGATACACACTCACGCCCTCTACCCTGCCACAGCGGTGTGCCTTCTTCCATTTTTCTTCGTTCGGTGCAATAGAAATACCACCGCAAACAGCCACAAAACGCCGTTCCACCAACCTCGCGGGGAGACAGCAGATGCAACATGAGACACGTCGTCCACCCATGCCGTGGGAATAAGCAAGAACCACGAGACAAATGGAATAAGAGCGGGAATAGCTGACGAGATCAGCGCAACGGGCAACCCAACCGTCATCACCCACCCGGCGACAGGAATCGCTAATGGATTTGCAACGAGCGACACCACCGGTACGTATCCAAATACAAGCAGCGAAATAGGAGCAGTCCCTATCTGGGCAGCGAGAGTAGATGCAAGGACTCCTCGACTACCCATCATCTTGCCGATACCGGCCGATGCCCACGCCAGTCCCGCTGTTGCACCAACACTGAGTGCAAAGCCCACACTCCACGCCAGCATTGGGTCGATGAACAACAATGCAACCACTGCACGAGATAACACAATTCGTGCATTAGCCGGAGTTCTCATTAACGAATTGGTGGCAACCATTCCTGCCATAAATGATGCACGCAAGACCGATGGTTCGCCTCGCGTGAGAACAACAAACCACAGCAATAACAACATGGTGGCGCACCATTTCATCCATCTACTCCGGCGCTTCAACAGCGGCGATGCGACGATCAGCAAATACGCCACATTCTGACCTGACACAGCACAGAGATGGGAAAGTCCGCTCGCGCGAAATCGTTGCAACATTGCTTGCGACTGATCTCTATCGTCTCCAATTACAAGTCCGGTAAAGAGCGCCTGCTGACCACGTGGCATCGATTGCACACCGCGCAACAATGATCGACGCATTCGATTCGCTGTGCGAACGAATTTCGACCCTTCTGAATACGTTTCTGAAACTGACGTCAACTTCAGTCGTCCCACGACATGGTTAATGCGATCGAAACGCGCAAATGGTCCGTCGTTGCGAGTGCACTCTCCCGATACCCGCACTGATTCACCAACCAGTCGCTGCGCAAGGCGCCCACCGGCGCTTCCGTACGCAAGAACTTTGTATCGCTTGTGATGGAGCTCTAGAACAGTTGATGTTCCGTTGAATCGGAGCGTGGGATCTGCACGAACAGTTGCGACCCCTCGGCATTCACCTTCCGCGACAAGCCCGCCTGTGTGCCACACGCTGGAACCACCCGTCGCACCGACAAGAAAGAGCACCAACACACACACCGCAGATGAAACAACGCGGTTCCGATACAGCACGACAACACAACCAAGAAGAACAAAACCGAGAAGACGAAGATGAGCACAACGCACACACCACTCGCCCATCCATGTGCCCACCCACAATGCGACGGCAAAGACCAGCCAGCGCATCGATGCGCCCCAGTGATGCACGTTTGTAGTGACGCCACCCACGTACAGTTGACGCGTGGGCAGCAACGCATCTTCTCCGCGCGAGTCGCGCACATTGCTTCCTGGTGGCGTCGCTGCAACCCGACGCTCTATTCGTCGCTGTGGCGGATTCATGGCGATCGGCGCAGCTGCATCGTTATGGTTCTCTGGCATTGTGCTGTCTTGGTTCTTACCCGAAACCATCGGTGGCGCGTTCTCGTTCATGTTGATGGTGATGGCTCTCCCTGTCATGCCAATACTTGGGATGCCCGCATCAGGCGGTGGTCATCGACTTCTGCTTGCCATCATTCTCAGCGCGGTCATCTGGTGGTTTGTCGGCCAGACAGTGGCCGGACGAGTCGCTAAACGCCCCGTCGTTGGCTGGCGTGAATGGGCGAGAGAATTCTTTCTCTTGGGGCTTGGATTTTGGATTGGTGCTGCTGGCGCACTCATCGTGGGCGCACTTGCCCTCGGCGCTTTTTAGCCCACCGTCACTTCATCTCGCATCGCGGCCAACTTTGACGGCCCAACCCCCGGCACATTCAGGAGGTCTTCTACTTTTGTGAACGACCCTTTCTTTGTGCGATACGAAATGATCGCTTTCGCCGTGCTTGGTCCGACACCTGTCAACGTGTCCAACTCTGCAGAGGTCGCTGTATTGAGATTCACGAGTTTTGGTCCAGGAGATGACGGCACCCCAGCGCCAGAGCCACCAGGGGCCACAGTGGTTGCACTATCGCGCCTTGGTCGTAACCGCGGAGCTACCGAAATATGCGAACGCGCCGAATGTTTCTGCGGCACATACACCTGTTCTGTGTCAACAATTGTCTGAGCGAGATTGATGGATTCAAGATCAGCGTTCACTAGTGCGCCACCAGCAGCAGCAATTGCATCAACGACCCGAGCAGAAGACGCAAGTTGGTACACGCCAGGGCTTTTCACAGCGCCCGCTACATGTACTTTCACTTTCGTCGGCGGAACTGGTGATGTCGACATTGTCGATATCGACGTCACCTGTGGGATAAATGATTCGATGGGCACCGGTGATGGCTTCATGATGAACCATGCGACTGCGGCAATGACCGCTGTGGTGCATGCACCTGCGACCAGACGACGGAGACCGATAAATGCGACCCATTGACGCAGTCGCAGAAGGATCTTTTTAAAATCAATATCTTCCATGCCCACTATGTGCACACGGCGACGGCCTACATGGCAGAACTAAAAGAGGCGTGCAGTCAATTGCTTGCGATATTTTGCCGTGCGCGGATCATCGTTGCCCATTGTCTGCAAAATATCGAGATATTCCTGACGTGCAACTTCATCGTCTTTGACACGCTCTAACAACGACATGAGTTCTTCGTCGAAATTATCGATGGGATTCATGGAGAGCCGTGCGCCAGCAGCAATGCGACGCACACGTTCTGTTTCGGGCAAGCGTGTCAATAATCCAAGAGCTTCTTCGGCGCCACCAATGCGAACGAGAAACTCTGCCAACGAACAAACAGCATCTTCATTTCCTGGCGCCAATGCAACTGCATCACGCAACGACTCTTCTGTCCCTTGTTGCAGCAAATCAAGAATACGTACTTGGGTTGGGTCGGGTAAGAGCGACGCCACCAAATTTTCAATCATGTGCTCTGGTTGTGCACCAGTGAAAGCATCTAAAGGAGCACCGTCTTTGAAGATCACCACTGTTGGTACAGATTGAATACCGAAAGCCTGCGAGAGGCCCGGATTTTCATCGATATTGACCTTTGCAAGCAGCACTTGTCCACCTGTGGCATCTGTGGCTTTTTCCAGTATTGGGGTCAAGGTTTTACACGGACCACACCATGGAGCCCAAAAATCCACAAGCACGGGATGGGTCTTTGACATCTCAACAACATCGGTCTGAAAACTGGTGTCGGTGACGTCTACTGCCATCAGGGCACGATACAGGTAGTTTCAGAGGCGTGACTCTTCCTCATGGCATCAGCGACAAGGTGGAAGGTTGGCTCACTGCCAACATCCCCGGAGCAACGGCACCATTTACCTACACACAGATTGCGGGTGGACATTCCAACCTCACGTTCAAAGTGGATGACGGAGCCGGACATTCCTATGTGTTGCGTCGCCCACCATTAGGCCACCGCCTTGCAAGCGCTCACGACATGTCCCGAGAGCACCGCATTATCGCTGGGCTTGCCAACAGCAACGTCCCCGTTGCCCCCGCGCTTGGTTTGTGCATGGACGAATCCATCAACGACGCACCGTTCTATGTCATGTCGTTTGTTGACGGATATGTCGTACGAGAGAAGTCACTCGCCGAGACACTTCTCGGTGTTGATGGATGTCGTCGTGCAAGCGAGTCGATCGTGGACACCATGGCTGCGATTCACGCAGTTGATCTGAAGTCTGCAGGTCTTGATGATCTCGGACGCCACGAGGGATACATCGCACGTCAACTCAAGCGCTGGCATGGCAACATCTTGGAACAGCGCACGCGTGAATTACCTATCGTTGACCAAGTGTACGAAGGCCTGCTCGCACGTATCCCCGAACAAGGCAGCGCAACATTGGTGCACGGTGATTACCGCCTCGATAACTGCATGGTCGATGCACATGGCAACGTCATTGCTGTACTCGACTGGGAAATTTGCACACTCGGTGACCCCATGGCTGACCTTGGATTGCTCATGGTCTACTGGACAGGACCTAAAGACGAAGCAAGTGCATGGTCAAACAGTGTGAATACCGCACCAGGTTTCTTGAACCGCGCAGACCTTGCGGCACGGTACGCCCAAGTATCCGGACGTGATATCTCGCAACTCGACTTCTACGTTGCCTTCGCATACTGGAAGCTCGCGTGCATTTTGGAAGGCGTGTACGCCCGTTACCTCGGCGGCGCGATGGGCGTAAAAGACCCCGCAGAGCTTGAGCCTTTCCGTTTACAAGTGGAAGGCGCCTCTCAAAAGGCCGCAGCAACTCTCGAGCGTCTGCAATGAGTACCCCAGGGCTCCCCTTCACCGTCAAAGGCGTTTTGCCAGAGCTCAAAGATCCCACGCTCATCGTGATGTTGAGTGGCTGGATTGATGCAAGTGGTGCAGCTTCGTCAGCGATGTCACACATCATCACTGAGTCTGCAGCACGGTCTCTCATCGAGTTTGACGCCGACACATTTATCGACTTCCGCGCACGTCGTCCATTCATGGAATTACGAGAAGGTGTCAACACGCGCATCGCATGGAACTTGCCAGAGATACAAGTGGGCACTGACGACAATGATCGCGATGTTCTTTTGCTCACCGGCCCCGAACCAGACATTGCATGGAACGCATTCGCCGAGGCGGTAGCTGGATTGGCCAAGCAACTGAACGTCACCCAGTGCATCGGCCTTGGTGCCTATCCGTTTGGCGCACCACATACTCGTTCTGTGGGCCTGACCGCCACATCCCCTGACCCGTCCATCATTGAACGTCTCACATTGTCGAAGAATTCTCTGGATGCACCAGCTGGTGTTGAGGCAATCATCGAGCACGCCATGCATCGCATTGGCATCCCTTCCTTCTGCTTGTGGGCGCAGATTCCTCACTATGTGTCCTCCATGGCGTATCCGGCAGCAAGCGCAGCCCTCATCGATGCTCTGTGCCTTGAGACAGGACTGTCTTATGACACTGCAACTCTTCGACAAGAAGCAGTAGTGCAGCGCGAGCGCCTGGACCAGTTGGTCAGCAATAACCCCGACCATTCGGAGATGTTGGGCAAATTGGAAGAGGCCTACGACTCGATGCACGGAGCCTCAGCAGGCGAGCACGACACGCCGATAGAGATACCCAGCGTGGAAGACTTGGCGGCAGAAGTCGAGCAGTTCCTGCGCGACCAACAACCCGGAGGGTGACATGAAGGTAGACGGCGGACTCGGATCAGATCTTTCGAAGGTTCCACAATCAGCCAAGGAACTCGAATCGGCTGGATATGCCGGTGCATGGACTGCGGAAACGTCCCATGATCCTTTCTTCCCTCTCTTGTTGGGCGCAGAGCACACCAGCACGTTGGAGTTGGGCACATCCATTGCTGTTGCGTTCGCGCGAAACCCCATGACGCTCGCCAACATCGGCTGGGATTTGCAGGCCTACTCAAAGGGTCGCTTTATGTTGGGTCTTGGCAGCCAGATCAAGCCACACATCACCAAGCGCTTCTCCATGGAGTGGAGCCACCCCGCTGCTCGTATGCGCGAAATGATTCTTGCGATGCGCGCCATCTGGGATTGCTGGGAGAACGGCACGAAGCTCGACTTCCGTGGCGACTTCTACACCCACACATTGATGACACCGTTCTTCACACCTGATGCGAGAGAGCTCTCACCCTTCGGCCCACCAAAGATCTTCCTTGCAGGCGTGGGTGAACTCATGACAGAAGTTGCTGGCGAAGTGTGCGATGGATTCTTGTGCCATGGTTTCACCACAGAGAAATACCTGCGTGAGGTCACCATCCCCGCACTTGCACGTGGTCGCGCAAAGGCTGGCAAGACAATGGAAGGTTTTGAAATTGTCGGACCTTCCTTCGTTGTTACTGGCACCACCGAAGAGCAAATGAAAACTGCCGCCGCAGGCACACGCCAGCAGATTGCGTTTTACGGTTCCACCCCTGCGTATAAGGGCGTTCTGGAAGCACATGGATGGGACGGACTACAGGACGAGCTCAACACATTGTCAAAGACAGGCAAGTGGGTGGAGATGGGTGAGCTCATCACCGATGAAATTCTCAACACATTCGCTGTTGTTGGAGAGCCTGACAAGGTGGCTCCCGAACTAGGACGTCGTTACGGCGACATCATCAACCGCATCAGTTTCTATGCGCCGTACAAGGCAGACCCAGAAACTTGGATGCCCGTGATTGAAGCACTGAAGCAACAATAAGCACCACATACAAAAGGCCCCGAGGAGAAATCCTCGGGGCCTTTTGTTTTGAATCGTTTAGTCGAAGCTAGGGCGAGCACGAAGTGAACGCTTGAGCTCTGCCATGCCGCTTGCAGTCGCAATCGTTTCGATGGCATCCCACAACTTTGTTGCTTCATCACCACGAGGGATCGTGGAGATGACGGGACCAAAGAATGAGGCTTCCTTTTCGCCACCAGGCCGGAACGTGAGAATCGGCGTACCGACATCTTTCCCAGTGCGCTCTAACGCAAGTTCAGTTTCCGTACGAATGAGAGCATCGAAGCTGTCATCAAGTGCGGACTCTGCCCATGCTGCAGGCAAGCCAGCAGCGGTCAATAGCGAAGCGATATGTGCGACAGGATCTGCCACGAACTTCTCGCGCTCTTGTTCTTTGTGCAAGCTGGTGCCGAGCGCTGTGTACACAGCACCACATGCCTCATTGCCCTGCTCTGCACGAGCGCGTGCCGCAACGCGTAAACCATTGGTTCCTGCGGCATGAATCGCTGCATAGCCCTCTGGCATCTTTGAGTAATCCATCTTGTCTTCGTTGAGAAACTTCAACGAGATGAACTTCCACTGCACGTCATACTGACGAAGCTGTTGCACTTCAGCAACCCACCGAGACGTAATCCACGCCCACGGACATACGGGGTCGAAGAAGAAGTCAAGATCGGCCATTGTTTACACCCTTGCGATTTCGCGCTCTTCGAATGTTTCGATGAGGTCGCCCGGCTTGAGGTCCTGGAAGTCGGAAAGTCCGATACCGCACTCAAAACCTTCACGTACTTCACGGACATCGTCCTTGAAGCGGCGAAGTGACTGAATGGAGCCCTTCCAGATGATGGTTCCGTCGCGAAGGAAGCGCACCTTGGTGCCACGTGTAATGACGCCGGTACGAATGAAACAACCTGCGATGGCACCCAGCTTTGGCACGCGGAAAATTTCGCGCACTTCTGCTTCGCCTGTAACCACTTCTTCGAACTCTGGTGCGAGAAGACCGAGCATTGCGCGCTCCATGTCCTCGAGGAGTTTGTAAATGATTTCGTAGGTACGAATCTCCACCTTTTCTGATTCAGCCAAGTCGCGAGACTTGCGATCAGGACGCACATTGAAACCAATGAGCGTTGCATTTGTTGCAGCGGCAAGAGTGATGTCGTTTTCGGTAATACCGCCAACGCCACGGTGCACAAATGCAACCTTGACTTCGTCGCGCTCCAACTTGCGAAGGCTTTCGGTGACGGCTTCAAGTGAACCCTGAACGTCTGCCTTGATGACGAGGTTGAGTGTTGCCACTTCACCTGCCTGAATCTGGCTGAAGATATCTTCCAACTTGACGCCGGTCTGAACACGAGCATCGCCGCGCTGGTTGAGAACACGACGTGTGTGACCACGTGATTCACCAACAAGGCGAGCTGTCTTTTCATCGGGAGCCGCGCGGAATTCATCGCCTGCTTGAGGCACTGCGGATAGACCCAATACCTGAACAGGTGTTGATGGTCCGGCTTCCTTGACTTGTTCACCGCGCTCATTGATGAGTGCGCGCACCTTGCCCCATGCGGCACCAGCCACGATTGGGTCGCCGACTTTGAGCGTGCCCTTGTCAACCAACACTGTGGCGACAGGTCCACGACCAATGTCGAGGTTTGCTTCGAGAACAACACCCTTGGCGCGACCCGTTGGGTTCGCCGTGAGTTCTTCAAGTTCTGCAACAACGTTCAACTGCTCAAGCAAGTCGTCGATGCCGAGGTTCTGCTGTGCAGACATCTCGACCACGATGGTGTCGCCACCCCATGCTTCAGGAACAAGTTCGTACTCGGCCAACTGCGTGAGAACACGTTGAGGGTCTGCATTTTCCTTGTCGATCTTGTTGACCGCGACAACGATGGGCACATCAGCTGCACGTGCGTGGTTGATTGCTTCAATCGTTTGAGGCATCACACCGTCGTCTGCTGCAACAACAAGAACCACGACGTCGGTGACTTGTGCACCGCGCATACGCATCTTCGAGAACGCAGCGTGACCTGGTGTGTCAATGAAGGTGATTAGCTTGCCGTCTTTTTCAACTTGGTATGCACCGATGTGCTGCGTGATGCCACCGGCTTCGCCAGCAACAACATTCGCGGAACGAATGCGGTCAAGAAGTGTTGTCTTACCGTGGTCAACGTGACCCATAACGGTGATGACTGCTGGGCGTGCTGCCTGCAATGTCTCATCGTCGTCATCGGAGTCGTCAAACAGAGCTTGCAGTTCTGTTTCTTGTTGCTGACCTGGATCAACCAGCAGAATTTCTCCGCCGACTTCCATTGCGAACAGTTCCATTTGCTCGTCACCGAGACTCATGGTTGCTGTCACCATTTCACCGTGTTCCAGCAAGTAACGAACAACGTCTGCTGCGGTGCGGTTTAGCTTGGGAGCGAACTCCTGTGCTGACCAACCACGCTCAATGATGATCGTGCCTTCAGGTACTGGAGCATTGCTGTTTGAGTACTGCGTGAACTGCGGCTGCAATTCGTCGAACTCGCGCCGACGACGTGCACGTGACTTCTTGCGAGGTGCACGACGTTGTCCGTTGCGTGGACCGCCGGGGCCGCCAGGACCACCGCCGGGACGTGGACCGCCACCAGGACCACCTGCGCCAGGAGCACCAGCACCGGGGCCACCGGGGCGTGCGCCACCAGGACCACCAGGACGAGGACCAAAACCAGGGCGTGCACCACCAGGACCACCAGGGCCGCCGGGGCCGCCAGGACGTGGGCCGCCAGGACCAGAACGGAAACCACCAGGACCGCCGGGGCGTGCACCACCAGGACCAGGACGAACACCGGGGCCGCCGGGGCGTGCACCACCAGGACCAGGACGGAAACCACTAGGACCAGGACGTGACGTGCCTGGAGCCATGCGCTGACCAGGAGGTGGCGGAATGCGCTGACCAGTTGAAGAAACAGGGCCTGGTGGAGGCGGGATAGGAGGACGACCTGCAGGTGGACGCGCTCCCGGTGGCATGCCAGGAGGCGTTCCGGTAGGCGGCATTCCAGGAGGCAATGGCGCGCGACCAGCAGTCGGTGCTGGACGCTGCGTTGGCGGCTGATTGATCGGCGGACGTGGCGCACCCGCTGTTGGTGTGGGTCGTCCAGAGCTAATAAAGCGAGCTACACCATCAGATGATTCCGGCGCAACAGGCGCAGCAGGAACTTCAGGGGCAGATGTGGCGGGCGCTGGAGCAGATTCGTCAACCTTCGAACTTGTGAGGGTTGGCGAATCTGTCGAAGGCGCCGAAGACGCATCAGAAACTGGAGTTGACTCGTCAACCTTCGAACTTGTGAGGGTTGGCGAATCTGTCGTAGGGGCCGAAGCCGCTTCGGGTGCTGAAGAATCTGTATCGGCAGGAGCCGCATCGACTTTTGTTGCAGCAGCCTTCTTCGCAGGCGCCTTCTTCGCGGCAGCTTTCTTTACAGGAGCTTCGCCATCAGCAGGTGCAGCGTCAGCCTTCTTCGCGGCAGCTTTCTTGGCTGGTGCCTTCTTCGCAGGCTTTTCTTCTTCGGGCTGAGCATCACGCTTCAGTCCTTCACGCTCTGCTTTGCGACGAACACGGTCAGCTTGTGCTTCCTCCATCGAGGACGACACATTGCGCACGTCGATGCCCATCGTCTTCGATAGGTCGAGTGCTTCTTTGTTCGTCAGACCAAGCTCTTTAGCGAGCTCGGCAATTCTGATTTTCTTGGCTGCCAAGGGTTAGTTCTCCGTGCTCTCGGTTTCTTCGGAGGAGGCGCCGGCCCACTCTTGCTCACTCACAACTGAACCGTCGGTTGCATGGAACTGCATCTCGCCGGTCTCGTCATTTGTGCGCCATTCGCCCTCTGCGTACTCGGTGTTACGCGAGCCGCCGCGGGGTTCAAAGATTCCATTCGCCTCGTTGGCAGCCTGGGTCTCGGACTTGATGTCAATGCGCACACCAGTGAGGCGTGCAGCAAGACGTGCGTTCTGGCCTTCCTTGCCAATTGCCAAAGACAATTGGAAGTCAGGAACGATGACGTCTGCCTGCGTGGAGTCTTCACTGAGGCGCACCTCGGTGACCTTTGCAGGAGACAACGCCTTCGAGACAAATTCATGCAGATCTTCGCTGTACGAAACGATGTCAATCTTCTCGCCACGCAATTCGTTCACAACCATGCGAACGCGTCCGCCACGAGCACCAACGCATGCACCCACTGGGTCCACGTTTGCATCGTTAGAGAAGACAGCAATCTTTGTGCGATGGCCCGGTTCACGAGCACATGACTTGATTTCAACAACGCCATCAGCAATTTCAGGCACTTCAAGTTCAAACAAACGCTTGATGAGGCCTGGGTGCGTGCGGCTCACAACAATCTGTGGGCCTTTCGCTGTCTTGCGTACTTCGACGATGTATGCCTTCACACGATCACCAGTAACTGGGCGTTCGTAAGGCACTTGCTCTGCCTGTGGCAACAGTGCTTCCACCTTGCCGAGGTCGACCAATGCATAACGGCCATCGGACTGCTGGATGATGCCGGTGACAAGGTCACCTTCACGGTTTGCGTACTCTTCAAACTTGCGATCGCGCTCTACTTCGCGGATGCGCTGGCTCATGACCTGCTTGAACGTTGCCGCAGCGATTCGACCAAGCTCGTTCTTGCTTGGAGTGTCGTCGCGCTCATTCACCCAGTTGCCGTCGTCGTCGACGTCGTATGCGGTGAACTTCATGTCGAGGTTCTCTGGGTTGACTTCGACGATGACTTCGTCTGCAGCCCCGGGACGCTTCTTGTACGCCGTGGCAAGAGCCTCGACGAGTACTTGAAGTAATGCGTCGACGCTGATGCCGTGGTGTTCGGCAAGCATGCGTACTGCTTCTGACATATCAAGGTTGCTCATGGTGCGCTGGCCTCCTGTTGATCTTCCGTTGTGTTCATGTCGGATGCTGCACGCTTGGCGCGCGCTTCCTTCGAATTTGGCTTTGGCTGGGACTCCCAGACGAAAACGGTCTTTGCTTTGTCGACGATGGAAAGCGGAAACTCAATGGTTTCTGCTGTGTCGGCAAGACGAACCGATGCAGTGGTGTCGGTTGCAGAGACGAGCAGGCCTGCAAGACGTCGACGACCGTTGAACTCTGAAGTGAAACGAATGGTGACTTCTTTGCCTGCTTCACGAGCGAAGTGGTGTGGCGTGCGCAAGGTGCGCTCTAGACCAGGGCTGGTGACTTCAAGAGTGAAGCGACCAGGGACGGCATCTTCGTTGTGGTCAAGTTCGCGGCCGAGAAGGCGCGTGACAAGAGCAATCTGGTCGATGCTGACACTTTCTGGCTGACCAGCAGGTGTGTCAAGAGTGACTTTCAGGATTCCACCATTGAAATCAAGGTCGTACAGCTCCAGTTTGAGGTCGGCCAGGATGGGTTGGAGCATGGCGGAGATGGTGTCTGTGACGCTGTTGGACATATAACTCACCTCTCCTGCCAAAAACTTGGCTCTAACAGAACAAAAGGCACGGGGGGTACCCGTGCCTCCGGTTCACCGAACTTCAAAGGACGGGTTCAATGATAGCCATACAAACTAAGGTTTCGCTCCGATGCTTCGTCTCTCACACCTCTTCGTCCGCACCCTCCGTGATGACCCTTCCGATGCGGAAGTGGCTTCTCACCGCCTGCTTGTCCGGGCGGGGTATATCCGCCGTGCCGCCCCTGGTGGCTATACCTGGCTTCCTCTTGGCTGGCGGGTCCTGCGCAAGGTGGAAAATATCGTGCGCGAAGAGATGGATGCCATCGGCGCCCAGGAAGTCCACTTCCCTGCACTGCTCCCCCGCGAGGTTTATGAAACCACCGGTCGCTGGACCGAATATGGCGACAACCTGTTTCGCCTGAAGGACCGCAAAGGCGCCGACTTCCTTCTCGGACCCACCCACGAAGAGATGTTCACCCTTCTCGTGAAAGACCTGTACAGCAGCTACAAAGACTTACCTGTTTCGCTGTACCAGATCCAGACCAAGTATCGCGACGAGGCTCGCCCACGTGCAGGCCTATTGCGTGGACGTGAGTTCCTCATGAAAGACAGCTACTCGTTTGACCTTGACGACGAAGGTTTGGCCAAGAGCTACAACGACCATCGTGATGCCTACGAGCGAATCTTCAAGCGACTTGGCCTGCCGTACGTCATTGTGAAAGCGATGAGCGGTGCAATGGGCGGCTCCATGAGTGAAGAATTCCTCGCGCCTATCGAAGTGGGCGAAGACACGTTCGTGCGATGCACCGCATGCGACTACGCAGCAAACACTGAAGCAGTCACAACCGGTGCACTTGCACCCGATACCTCGGAGCATGCAACATCATCCACGCTGTCAACACCGAACTGTCCAACTATCGCATCGTTGGTGGAGTACCTCAATACCAATGCGCCCCGCAGCGATCGCGCTTGGGTTGCAGGCGACACACTGAAGAACGTGGTGCTCACTCTTCGTAATCCAGACGGAACGACAGCACCATTAGTTGTCGGAGTTCCTGGTGACCGCGATGTCGATATCAAGCGAATCGAAGCACAGGCGTCTCCCGCTGAAGTTGAGCCAATGGAAGAAGCAGAGTTCGCACAGCATCCCGGATTGATTCGTGGCTACATCGGACCACAGGTTCTTGGCGTGGACAGCGCAACAGGTGTTCGATACTTGCTTGATCCTTCGGTTGTTCCAGGCAGTGCGTGGGTGACCGGTGCAAATGCCAAGGACACACATGTACTCAATCTTGTGAATGGCCGCGACTTCACCGCCGATGGAAACATCGAAGCAGTCGAAGTTGCTGGTGGCGATCCATGCCCCAACTGCAGCAAAGCACTTGAAATCGCACGCGGCATCGAGATTGGTCATGTATTCCAACTCGGACGCAAGTACGCCGAGAAACTTGAGTTGAAAGTTCTCGACCAAAATGGCAAAGCTCAAGTTGTCACGATGGGTTCGTACGGAATTGGCGTTTCTCGTGCTGTTGCATCTGTTGCAGAAGTGTTCCACGACGACATTGGTTTGAAGTGGCCGCGCGCAATTTCTCCCGCCGATGTACATGTTGTTGTCACGGGCAAGAACGGTGACGACCTCACGATTGCTGGCGAGAAGTTGGCGAAAGAACTTGAAGCACAAGGACTTGAAGTCATTCTCGATGATCGCAATGGGGTGTCTCCCGGAGTCAAGTTCAAAGACGCTGAAATCATGGGCATTCCCACCATCGTTGTTGTCGGCAAGTCATTGAGTGAAGGAAACGTTGAAGTGCGCGAACGTCACGCTGGTACAAACACTGCAGTTGCAATTGGTGATGCCATTGCATACGTCGTGAATGTGGTGCGAGGAAACTAAACCATGCCTCGTCGCATTTTTGGCGTAGAGAAGAACTACGACTGGGGCGACGCCACTTCTATTTCCACTGCGCTTGGACTTGCTTCAACGCCTTCTCCCATCGCTGAGTACTGGTGGGGAACACATCATCAGGGGCCATCACGGCTTGATTCCGCCAATGGTCCCTTGCTCGAAGACATTGCTGGGCGCATGGACGTCATGGTGAAATTGCTTGCGTGCGACAAACCATTGTCCCTGCAGACCCATCCCACACTTGAACAAGCGTCACGTGGTTTTGCAACAGAAGAAGCTGCTGGTATCGACCGCGAGGCATTTCACCGCATGTATCGCGATGAATCAGACAAACCTGAGATGCTCATTGCCCTCACCACGTTTGAAGCGCTCTGTGGCTTCAGCGATATCGATACCTGCATCGAGCGATTGCGTTCTCTGACTTGGCATAACGAAGCCGATGTCCTCGACCAAAAAGGAGTTGACGGCTACTTGCGGTGGGCATTTGAACAAACAGACTCCCCCGCTATGGCAAATGCACCCACGTGGCTGCAACGCATCGCAGAATTACACCCCACCGATCGCGGACTTCGGGTCGCACCATTGCTGAACTACGTCGTTCTACAACCGGGTGAAGCGATATGTCTCCCTGCGGGCAACTTGCACGCGTACCTCCACGGCTTTGGTCTTGAAGTGATGAAGTCCTCCGACAACGTGGTGCGAGCAGGTTTCACTTCAAAGCATGTCGATGTGTCTGAACTGCTGCGCATTGTCGACACCACGCCATTGGAGCACCCTGTTGTGTCTCCATCGCGGGTGGACAACCATGACGAATACCCATCACCATCTCCCGCATTCTCTGTGTCGTGCACGCATAGCAAGAGCAATGTGGAATTGGAACCAAGCGACACGATGCGCATCGTCCTCACGATGTCCGCTGCGCACACTGAAGCGTTCTTTGTTGATGCGGGTGAGTCCGCGACTTTTGTTGGCGATGGACCCGTGTGGGTCATCTCCGCTAATTAGTCGTTTATTGTCTTTCGGATTTCAACAATCTTTGACTCGGCGTCGTTTGCATCGTCGCCCTTTTCATCCATCAACTGTGAACGGTCACGGGCAGCTTCACGTTCCGCAAGCTTTGTGTCGGCACGTGCAATTGCAGCATCGGTGCCGTGTTCATTAATGAACTCTGCCCACTCCACAAGTGCTTCCACCATTTCGCTCTCTGGCACAACTGCGACGTTGCGGCCCTTCACGAACAAGTGACCGCGCTTGTTGCCCGCAGCGATACCAAGGTCGGCCTCGCGTGCTTCTCCTGGTCCGTTCACCACGCAACCCATTACAGCGATTTGCAGTGGCAACTTCTTGTCTTCAAATGCTTTCATCGCGCGGTTTGCGACATCAATGACATCGATCTCTGCACGACCACAGCTAGGGCAAGCGATGAGGTCAACATTCTTGCGCTCACGCAATCCAAGTGCTTCTAGCAACTGACGACCTGCGCGCGCTTCTTCCACAGGATCTGCAGTCAGGCTGTAACGGATCGTGTCACCAATGCCTTCAAGCAACAACGTTGAAATGCCGGCCGTTGCCTTCACTAAACCAGCAGGAGGTGGCCCCGCCTCAGTTACTCCGAGATGCAGTGGATACTTCACTGCATCAGCAAGCAAGCGATATGCGTCCACCATGAGCGGCACATTGCTGGCCTTCACAGAAATCTTGATGAGATCGAAATCAACTTCATTGAAATAAGCAATCTCTTGCAACGCTGATTCCACCATGGCCTCAGCAGTGAGTCCGCCATGCTTTTCATACAACGAAGGGTCCAGCGAACCACCATTCACACCAATGCGAATCGGAAGGTTGCGATCACGCGCTTCCATTGCAACAGCTTTGATGTGTTCTGGCTTGCGAATGTTTCCAGGGTTCAGGCGTAATCCATGAACACCAGCCTCCATTGCGGCGAGTGCCATCTTGTATTGATGGTGAATGTCGGCAATGATCGGAATTGGCGATCGAGGAACAATTTGAGCCAAACCCTCTGCGGCTTCTTGATCGTTACAGGTGCACCGAACGATGTCGCATCCGGCTGCAGCGAGCGCGTAGATCTGCTGCAAGGTGCCTTCAACATCGGCTGTTTTAGTGGTGGTCATCGATTGCACCGTGATCGGCGATCCGCCGCCCACGGGCACTTTGCCCACTGTGATCTGATTGGTCTGACGGCGCTCGTACATCGGATACCAGTGTGTCAGTTCTGAGACGCTTTAACCGAGAGGCTTGGTGATATCGAGATACAGACCTGTCACAAGCAAAAGCGCCAGCAGGCCAACGACCACCGTGGCGACAGGGACCATCTTGTTGATATCAGCCTTGTATTTCTTGCCTTTGCGGGACCTAATTCGCTCATAGGTAGCGATGGCGGCATGTCCGCCGTCAAATGGCAAGAGAGGGAACATATTGAAGACGCCGACGAAAACATTCACACTTGCCAAGAGCATCAATACGCCTTTTAGGCCGTCTGCCTTGCCCACGCTGCCACCCACCTGGCTCACACCAACGATGGTGGTGGGACGAGTAGTGAGCGAGGTATCAGAGCCAGTGAGGTGATGGATGGTGTTGAACGGGTTCAGGGCAACACCCACGCCTTTGATGGAGTTACTAATGGTGGAACCAATGTCTCCAATGCTGTGGCCAGCAGCAGCCAGTGGGGACAATCTCTTCCATCCCCAATCGTCTGCCCAGATGCCGAGGTACGCACGTCCGTCACCGCTGGGGTGTTCCGAAAGATCAACAAACAACGTTTGTAAACGCGCATCGCGCTCAATGACTACTTCAATTCTGTCGCCTGGCTGGTTGGCAGTAATTGCTGCAGCAACACTCTTATACGTCGTGATCTGTCGACCATCAATACTGCGAATAATGTCGCCATTCCTGATGCCGGCATTAGAAGCTGGGCTTCCACTGATGTCAACATTTTGCACACGCGCAATACCTGTCGATTGTTGGCGGCCAGATGTGGAGAAAATACCAAACATCAGAACGAATGCGATCAGCATGTGCATCAGTGATCCAGCAGTAATTACTAGCAAGCGACGTGGGTACGACTTCGATCGGTACGCACGAGGTTCATCTTCTGCATCAACGTCATCGATGTTGTTCATGCCAATAATCCGTACGAACGCACCGAGCGGCAAAGCGCGAACACCGTATTCCACTTCGCCTTTTGTGCGACTCCACACTCGTGGCCCAAAGCCCATGAAGAACTGCGTTGCTTTCATGCCCGTGAGGCGCGCCGTTGAAAAGTGGCCCACTTCATGCAAGAAGATGGAGATGAGAAGTCCGATGACAAAAACGAACGTCCATGGGTTGCTGAATGCAAGCCACGCCAACAGCACCAACATGACAATGCCAGTAAAGCGACCAGAACTCGTGACGTCATCGGGCGCGCCTTCAACAGCACCACCCGCGGCCATCTCGCTACGGAAGCGATGGTAAAAGTTGGTCATCGTGCGAGTTCCTCTTCAGCAAGTTGGCGTCCTTCTGCGTCTGCAGCAAGTACGTCATCTTCAGACATCGGTGTCGTGGGGTTGAATCTCTCCATCACACGTTCGACATATTTCGCAATGTCGGCCCACATGATGCGACCCCCAAGGAAGGCTTCAACGACAACTTCGTTTGCGGCAGAAAGCGCAGCAGGAGCAGTGCCACCAGCTCGCCCTGCAGCGTACGCAAGGTCAAGGCATCGGAACGTCGCGCGATCCGGCGCTTCAAAATCAAGTCGTGACAATGTTGTCCAGTCGATACGTCCGAATGGTGTTGCGATGCGATGCGGGTATCCGAGTGCGTATCCGATGGGCAAGCGCATGTCCGGCATCGACAATTGCGCGATCGTGGATCCGTCAGTGAACTCCACCATTGAATGCACAACAGATTGTGGATGAACAACGACGTCAATCTGGTCGTACGGCGTTCCGTACAACTCATGCGCCTCAATCACTTCGAGCCCTTTGTTCATCAGCGTTGATGAATCGATAGTGATCTTGGGGCCCATCTTCCACGTGGGGTGATCGAGTGCTTGATCAACGGTGACCGATGCCAGCGATGCAGCGCTGCGCCCACGAAATGGTCCTCCACTTGCGGTGAGAACTAGTTGCGATACTTCAGCACCAGCATCAAATGACGAACGAAGACACTGATGCAATGCGCAATGCTCACTGTCAACTGGAACTAATTGCGCGCCGGGGGTTGCACGTAACGGTTGCACGATGGGTCCAGCAGCAATCAGGCTCTCTTTGTTCGCCAGACCGAGTGTGCGTCCTGCACGAAGTGTGTCGAGCGTGACAGATAAGCCGGCGAAACCAACGACGCCATTAATAACAACATCGGCGACATCAATAACATCGGACAACACGCCCGTGACCTGTACACCTGGCAAGGCAGCCGCAACACGTGCGCGTTGAGATTCATCTGTCACGACCACAAGTTCAGGTCGCAATAACAAAGCCTGCGCAATGACAACATCCGCCGATGAACCCACGGCCAATGCAGACACGCGATAGTTGTCAGGCTCGGCCATCACAACATCAATGGTCTGAGTGCCAATCGAGCCGGATGAACCGGCAATAGCTACACGCTTCTGAGTCACGTTGTCAGTCTGTCAGTGCGATGCGTCAATGAGACGTCGCACTAGATGTGAACTACAGCCAAGGCTGCAGAACGAGCATCAGGTAGTACGCAGAAGGCAGAACGAAGAGGAACCCGTCGAAACGATCCAGAACTCCACCATGGCCCGCAACAATGCTTCCGAAATCTTTGACGTCAAGGTTGCGCTTGAACATCGATTCCACGAGGTCACCGAGTGGTGCCATGACTGCGACGAGCAGCCCGAGCGCAATCCACTCACCCAAGGAGTTCCATGTGCCATTTTGAGAGCCAAAGATCACAAGAGCAACAATGCTGGCGAGTGCGCCACCAACGGCACCTTCGATTGTCTTGTTGGGGCTCACCCATTCGCGCAATGGTGTGCGACCAACGGATGAACCAACAAAGAGTCCACCAACGTCATTTGCAATCACTGCAACCACAACCATGAACAATGTGTCGGTACCAGCATGACCAGGGACCGGATGCATGGGGTCAGTTTCCAGAAGTGAGAAACGAAGGATGAGTGCAGCAAATGAACCCATGAGGCCAATCCATGTCATCGCCATTGTGGTGATTGCAACGTTAGGCATTGGACCGCTCTGGATGCTTGTTGCACCCAAGAATCCAATGGAAGTGGCAAGGAAGCCAAGTACAAACACGAGAGGCAGTGCAGCATCGCCAATCCAATACGCAGCGAGTGGAGCCGCGATACAAGTGAGAAGGCCGGCAAACGTGGCGGGGCGATAGCCCTTCTCGGTCACCTTGCTGAAGAACTCAACGGCGGCCAAACCAACGACTGCAAGAACGATCAGCATGACTGCCGCTGGACGCCACATGATGGCGCCAAGGAATACAGCAACGAGAATGAGACCAGTTGTGACTGCGGTCGGCATATCGCGACCACCAACACCTGGACGTGGACCACGCGGACCAGAGCGACGCACTGGTTGTGGACGTCCTGAGCGAGGCATTCCGCCAGTGATATCTCGCGATGGGTCACGTGGCATGTCGCGGCTGAAATCACCCGTCACATCGCGCGGGTTGCGACGACGTTCATCGGTGGGGTCAGTTCCAATAGTCAGACGCTCTGGGCGACGTGATGGATCACTTGGTGCCTGGAAGGTTCCCCACACATCATCATCGTCATCATCGTTCACTGATGGGATTTCTCCCGTTGCAGGTTCTGTCCAATGAGGAAGGTTGCCCGTATCGCCATCGCCAAAGCTGAGCGCTGGCTCTGCTGTTGGATCGTCGGCAAACTGGACGGTTCCGAAGTCGGAACCGAAGTCGGTTCCGTAACCGGCGGAATCATCCCGGTTGTTTTCATCTCTGCGGCGCCAGATGTCATCACTCATGTTGCTCCCCTTTCGGGTGTCCGAGGGCAACCGTAGTTGCCACCGTTTCTATACCTCAAGCAGCTCTTGCTCTTTGCGTGCAAAGGCTTTGTCGATCTGCTCGATGTGTTCTTGTGTGTACTTGTCGAGTTCCTTTTCGGCTCTCTCCAAGTCGTCCTTTGAAATCTCAGAGTTCTTCTCTGCGGTTTCCATTTGCTTGCGTGCATCGCGGCGCACATTGCGCACGGCGACACGGCCGTCTTCGGACATGTTCTTCACGACCTTGACGTACTCCTTGCGGCGCTCTTCGGTGAGCACGGGGAAAGAGAGACGGATGACAACACCATCATTCGATGGCTGCAAACCAAGATCGCTGTCGCGGATAGCGCGCTCGATAGCGCCCATTGCGCCACGGTCATGAGGCTTCACGACAAGAGTGCGTGCTTCAGGTACCTGGAAACCAGCGAGCTGCTGCAGTGGGACTGTGGAGCCGTAGTACTCGACCAGCAACTTCTCGACGAGTGCTGGGTTTGCGCGGCCTGTGCGCACAGAGGAGTACTGGGATTGGACATGCGCGAAGGCTCGTTCCATCTTGTCGACGGCTTCGAGCAGGGTGTCTTCAATCACCCAACCAGCGTACCTACTGGCTCACCCCTGAGAATGGACTTCACGTTGCCCTTGGCGAGCAAATCGAACACCACGATGGGCAATTTCTTCTCCATACAGAAGGTAATTGCAGTGGAATCCATGACTTTCAGGCCCTTAGTAATTACATCCATATGGCTGATTTGTTCATACCTTGTGGCGTTCTTATCCAGTTTGGGGTCTGCGGTGTAGACACCATCGACTCCCGAGTGGGTGCCTTTCAAAATGGCCTGTGCTTCGATTTCTGCTGCGCGCAGTGCCGCTGCAGTATCCGTTGTGAAGAACGGGTTGCCGGTACCGCCGGCGAGAATCACCACACGGCCCTTTTCAAGATGGCGTTCAGCACGGCGACGGATGTAGGGCTCTGCAACCTTTGGCATTTCAATAGCGCTCATCACACGGGACTGTTGACCCACGCGCTCGAGAGCATCTTGCAATGCCAGACCATTCATGACCGTTGCAAGCATTCCCATGAAGTCTGCCTGGGCTTGGTCCATACCTTGGCCTGCGCCTTTAAGACCACGCCAGAAGTTTCCGCCACCCACAACGATGGCGATGTCTGTACCGAGCTCTTCGCGTGCTTCGCGAATTTCGGTTGCAACCTGCGTGAGCACGTTGCTGTCAAGGCCAAAGCCGGTTGGTTCAGCGAGCGCTTCGCCCGAAAGCTTGAGCACTACGCGTGACCAACGCGGCCTTGTTGCCATGATCAGCCGAGTTCCACCTGGGCAAAGCGCACGATGTTCGCGTTGCCGATGACCTGCTTGATGGAGAGCTTGTCATCTTTTGCATATGACTGCTCAAGAAGACAAATGTCCTTATAGAAACCGCTGATGCGTCCTTCGACGATCTTTGCGATTGCCTGCTCAGGCTTGCCCTCGTTACGCGTGATGGTTTCAAGAGTTTCACGCTCTTTGGCCAACACATCCGCAGGAACTTCTTCCGGCGTGAGGTACTTCGGACGAGCGAATGCGATGTGCACTGCGATGTCGTGAGCAAGCTCTTGCGATGCACCCGACATTTCAACAATGACGCCGTTGACGCCACGGCCACCCTGAATGTGTTCGTACGAATCAAGAACATTTCCGGCTGCTGCTTCGAAACGAATTGTCTCGCCTACTTCAATCTTTTCCTTCAAGAGAATCTTGAGGTCATCGATTTGCTTCTCGCGATCAGCTGCACCAGCTTCACCCTTTGCGAGCACTGCTGCTGCAAGAGCGTTTGCTTCTGCAATGAAACTTTCACTCGATGCAACGAAGTCTGTTTCACACTTGAGTTTCACAATGGAAGCTTTTCCGCTTTCAACGATGAGAGAAACGACGCCTTGAGCGTTGTCGCGGTCATCGCGCTTTGCGCTTGCTGCAAGACCCTTTTCACGAAGCCACTGCTTCGCTGCTTCGATCTCGCCGCCGTTTTCTTCAAGAGCTTTCTTGCAGTCCATCATTCCAGCGCCAGTTGTCTGGCGAAGGCTCTGAACGTCTTTCGCTGTGTAGGACATGATTACTCCGCTGCAGGTGTGTCGGTGGACTTCTTCGCAGCAAGACGTGCTTCACGCTCTGCCTGAGCTGCTGCTGCCTGCTGGCGAGCTGCTGCCTGCTGTGCTTCGAACGCTTCGACTTCTTCAGGGGTGCGCTCCACTGGTGCTGCGGCTGTTGCTGCAGCGGCTGCATGTGGGTGGCGCTTCTCATGAATGAAGCGACCTTCGAGAACTGCTTCTGCAATCACGCGAGTGAGAAGGTCGTTGGCGCGAATTGCGTCATCGTTACCGGGGATGGGGTACTGAATGACGTCAGGGTCAACGTTTGAGTCAACAACAGCGATCACGGGGATCTTCAACTTGTTTGCCTCAGTAACAGCGATGTGCTCCTTGACTGTGTCAAGAACGAAGATCGCATCGGGACGACGATGAAGTTGTGCCATACCAGAGAGGTTCTTCTGCAACTTTTCAAGTTCACGACCAAGAAGAAGAGCTTCCTTCTTTGGCATTGCATCGAAATCGCCCGATACCTTCATGCGCTCGTATTCCTGCATCTTGCCAACGCGCTTTGAAATTGTTTCAAAGTTTGTGAGCATGCCGCCGAGCCAACGCTCGTTCACGTAATGCATGCCACACTTTTCGGCGTAGCTACGAATGGGGTCTTGTGCCTGCTTCTTTGTGCCGACGAACAAGATTGTTCCGCCGTCTGCAACGAGATCGCGAGTGAAGGCGTATGCAACTTCAATGCGCTCGAGCGTCTGGTCGAGGTTAAGAATGTGAATTCCGTTGCGCTCTCCAAAGATGAACTGCTTCATCTTTGGGTTCCAACGGCGGGTCTGGTGTCCGAAGTGAACGCCAGCTTCAAGCATTTGTCGCATTGTTACGACAGCCATAATTTTCTCCTTCTGCGGTTGTCCACACACCGGTCCGACGCCGAAGCGACCGCAGGTGGCCGGTGTGCATGATTTTCTGTGGCTCTTCTCCCACCCAGAGGTGGGTTTAGAACCGTTGAAAGACTATCGGGGAAGGGTCCCACGCCCCACAACGACTCCGCCGGGACCGAGCAAACGAGCCCACCCCAAGCCGAGGTATCGCAGGGGCTCGACGTATTGGCCCCCTATCCGCACCCCGAGATATGTCCGTTGCGCAGCGACCCCCACTTCCTGGCCTTGGGTCACCGACTCCCCTTGCACCAGCGATTGTGCACTCTCGAGCCAGCCATAGGTCACTTTCACCCCGGGCGCGATGGTCTGCACGACGTAGACATGCCCGGCCACCTGCCCCACAAAAGCGACCGTGCCCGACAGAACAGCCACGACGGGCTGACCAGGGGTGCTGGCAATGGTGACCCCACGATGACCGGCGCATCTTGGGCACGGTGGGGCAACAAAACGTTCCACCACAGGGCCAGCTACCGGGGCGATTGGGGTGCGGGAAAGACCAGGCGCAACGATCGAGATGGCGGTTATAAATATGGCGACGAACATGTCGCCATGTGCACCGGATCAGCCCATGCCGGCAGCTGCGAGACGAGAACGCAACTGCAAGACAGCCTTGGTATGAATCTGAGAGATACGACTCTCTGTCACTCCTAAAGCATCGCCAATTTCTGAAAGCGTCAAACCATCTTCGTAGTACAGAATCAAGATCGCTTGTTCGCGCTCTGGAAGCTTGGAGATTTCTGCACGCATCGCTTCACGCAATTCGCCTTCTTCCATCGCACGACCTGGTTGCAACTGTGCATCAGCTTCTGCGGGTGTGTTATCCATCGCCACATGATCAAGGGGACCAACAGACCCAGCAGCAATATCTGCCAACCACTTCTCGAGTTCCTCGACGGTGATTTTCAATTCAGCAGCAATCTCTTCGTCCGTCGGCGTACGACCTAATTGGTGTTCCAGATTTGCAATGGCGTCCTGAACCGATCGTGATCGAGAGCGCACAGAGCGTGGCACCCAATCGAGTGCACGAAGTCCGTCAAGAATTGCTCCACGGATACGCGGGATTGCATACGTCTCAAACTTTGCACCATTGGCAGGATCAAATTTGTCGATGGCGTTCATGAGCCCGAAAACTCCGGCGCTCACAAGATCACCTGTATCAACAGACTTAGGGAGACCTGCGGCCAAACGACCTGCAACGAACTTCACGAGCGAGGCATAGTGCACCACAAGCCAATCCCGCGCAGTTGCTTCTTGCGATGCATACCAAGCGTCCCACGCAGTATCGATGGTGTAGCGAAGCGGACGAGCATTCATGCGCGCGGATGCGATTCTGTATAGGCAAGACGCAAACGCTCTTTGCTCACATGTGTATAACGCTGCGTTGTGGCTGCATCGCTGTGGCCCAATAGTTCTTGAATAGAACGTGTGTCTGCGCCGTTATCCATGAGATGTGTTGCAAACGAATGTCGCAATGCGTGTGGATGCGTGCCGCCAACAATGCCAGCGCGCTCGCATGCGTCGTCAAGAAGTCGAGCAACGTCACGTCGCCCCACTGGCTTGCCCCGAGCGGATAGCAACAATGCATTTCCTGAAGATTCATCGGCAACTTCTGCGCGCAATGTCAGCCATCGGCTGATTGCCTCCGTCGCAGGAGTGCTCAGCGGAACAATTCTTTCCTTCGAGCCTTTACCCATCACCCGCAATGTTGTCTTATCCGAGGACATGCTCTGCAATTCCAGCGAACAAACTTCGGAAACACGCAATCCACTGCCGTACAGAATCTCTAGTGCTGCACGGTCGCGAGCTACACGCCACGCGGGCGCATCCGGATCATGAGTCGTCACAAGTCGCGCAACAGTTTCCTCATCAAGTGGACGCGGCAAACGTCCTTTGGTCTTCGGAGTGTGCATTGCTTCCGTGGGGTCAATGGCAGTCATGCCCCGACGAATCGCCCACCCGTAATACCGTCGCAAAGCTGCGATTCGACGCGCAACGGTGCGCGAAGTGGCACCTCGGTCATGCAAGAAAGCAAGGTATGCCCGCACATCTTCTTTGGTCACTCGATGAGGAGCCGCATCATCACCAGCATCGAGCATCCACTCTGCAAATAACTCCACGTCACGGCGATATGCAGCACGAGTGTTGGCTGATGATGCTGTCAGTGACAACTCGAATGCCGACGGCAACCACGCAGACAGCCGTGCATCTCGCACGGGACACTCACCTTTCAAGGTGGTCGCGTTGGTTTGAGACTTGCATGCCGGACACGATGACGTGTGCGCCACTCGCACACCTTTCACTGGATTAACCATTGCGTCTTGACCACGAGCAGGTTTATGTGTGCGAATCAACCATGCAAAGTACGTGGATACTGCGGCCAGCCGTTGCTCGACTGTCTCCACGGTGACGCCAGAGTTTTCGAGATTCCAGACGTAGTCCTCGAGCATCCCTGCATCAACGTCATTGGGAGTTTGCGCACCTAAAGAAAGAAAGTGGGCAGTGGCATGCTCCAAATCTGCAAGGCGGGCAGCCCGAGCAATGTCACTGCAACGCAAAGATCGTGCATGACGGTCAAGGTCGAATTGTGTGGCGTTCCGCTTCTGGACGTGCGCCTTCGCCTCTCCGCTCATGTAACAAAGGTACCCCTACGGACCTATGCCACGAGTGCCTCCCACCAGCCATCGGTATTTGCCACCCAACCTTTTGCCTCTAGTCGGCCAAGAAACACCGCCGTTTGCACCACCGTGCGAGACAACCGCATCGCCAACTCATCGATGCTGCGTGGCCCTGTGCCCATGTCATGAAGAAACAGTCGCTCCTCTGCCGTGAGCTGCTCCCGAGAATCACACCAGCCAGCAGAGCGTCGCGTGTCGAGATTGAGCGCCACCAACACATCGTCCACCGATGTCACAGGTGCACATCCATCACGTAATAGATCGTTTGTCCCCTCGCTTTGCCGCAAGCCAGGTGATCCAGGAACAGCCATTACTGCAACATCACGCTTCATCGCCTCGCGCACGGTCGACATCGACCCGCCTGTACTTCGTGACTCCACAACTATGAGTACTTCGCTCAACGAAGCAATGATGCGATTACGCATGGGGAAGCGAAATGGCTCAGGGTGCGCACCTGGCGGCATTTCCGAAATCAAAATTCCATTGGTTGCCACCTCGTTCCAAATGCGTGCATGTTCGCGTGGATACACGACATCAGGACCCGACGCCACAACTGCAATCGGCGGCGCTGCATCATTGCCACTTGCCGACAATGACCCCACATGGGATTCCACATCAATGCCCCGCGCCAGACCTGACACAACGGCAACCCCCGCTGTCGCAAGTTGAGCACCAAGAGTTTTTGCAAAGTGCTTGCCAGATGCCGTGGCAGAGCGAGTACCAATAATTCCCACTCGTCGATGTGCAAACGCATCAGTGCGTCCACGCACGAACAAAACCGCTGGGGCCTCAGGATCTCCTAGTAACGCGGGCGGATATTGCTCATCCAACATTGAGAGAACAGTGATGCCCTTATCGATACATCTCTCCGCAACGTCAACGAGCAAGGAATCGTCAACGGAGCTCCAGGCACGCCACACCGCATCATCAATGCCCTGCAGAAATCGTTCACCGCTGCAAATTTTCTGCCATACATCTGAGGCATCTCCCGATTGCACTAACCACCGCAATCGCCGGTGTGTCAATAATGGCAAGGATGCGAGTGCAGCCGCGTATGTCCAACTTGGATAACGACCCTCACTCATCGCTGTTCTCCCAGTCCGGTATTCAACTTTGCTCGCATCGTTAAGGCCATGTGCACCCATTGCGACCCAATAGGTCCAAGATCTCCGTTGAGGTCTGCCAATGTTCTCGCCACACGCCGAATGCGGTGATATCCGCGACCCGTCAGTTTTCCTTCATCAAGTCGTGTACGCAGAAGTTGTAAAGACTCTTCGCACAACGGTGCGACATCATCCAACATGTCTGCAGTAATCGCAGAGTTCACACACCCTTGTCGGGACATGCACAACTCGTGCACTCTGTTCACGCGTTCTGCAATTGCTTGACTGCTCTCTGCGCGTTGGCTACCTGTTAACTCCTGCGTTGAAGGACGCTGCAGCTCCACACGTAAATCAAAACGATCGAGAAGTGGTCCGCTAAAGCGTCGCAAATACCTTTGCTTCGCATTATCGGTACATCCACACGCAAGCGGCGATGCCACACCACATGGGCACGGGTTCGTTGCAGCAACAAGCAAACAACGCGCAGGCATTGTGACCGAACCGTTTGCACGAGATATTCGAACAACGCCTTCCTCTAAGGGTTGACGCAATGCATCAAGAACGGTGGGTGCAAATTCACCCATCTCATCAAGAAAAAGAACTCCATCGCTCGCAAGCGTGAGTTCGCCTGGGCGTAGATGAGACGAACCACCGCCCACCATGCCAATCATTGAAACGGTGTGATGTGGAGCACGGTACGGCGGAGAAGATGCAATCTCAGCTGACATTGGCAGACCCGCAGCACTCCGTGCCATTGCAACCCGAAACGCCTGCTCATCGGTCAGCCGCGGAAGTAATCCTGGGAGCCGTCGTGCCAACATCGACTTACCCGCGCCTGGTGGTCCCATCAACAACGCATGATGAAATCCGGCAGCTGCGACTTCCATCGCTAGGCGTGCCATCTGTTGTCCACGCACATCGGCCATATCCGCAATGTCATCAAGCACGACTCGAGCATCAGGAACGTTGATGTGTGGCCATGATTCTTCTGCCTTCAAAACGGCAACTAGCTGCGCCAATGAATGCACTGGACGCACACGTGGCGCTCGAGCCAACGAGGCTTCTCCTGCTGCACATGCAGCGATGACCACTTCTTTGTCAGCGACCGCTGCAACGAGAGGCGCCATCCCTGACGTTCCACGAAGCGATCCATCAAGACCAAGTTCGGCAACAAACGCTTTGCCGTCTACTGCGTCCTGCGAAATGATTCCCGTGGCAACTAACAATCCCACGGCAATAGCGAGGTCAAGACCCGCACCACCTCGGCGCTCCCCTGTTCCGGCCAGATTGATCGTCACTCGTTTCATTGGCCAGGGCAACTCGCATGACAACATCGCTGCCCGCACACGATCACGCGATTCGCGGCACCCTTCGTCGGGAAGCCCGACGACTGTGAAACCAGGTAACCCTTGACCAACATGGGCCTCCACGACAATGGGACTGCCCACTGTGGCCATCAATGTGGAAGATGTAACGGCTGCGTACATGTGCAGTCCCCCTCGGGTGCTCGTCTGAGATAATCGTCGGGATGTGTACGCGACGAACCACCTCTTGGGCAGCTGTTCTTGCGCTCACACTGGGTCTGACCGCTTGTGGTGGCTCTGAACGAACCGGCACCAGTTTTTGCCGACAGCTATCACATGAACTTCCAGCGATTGCAGAACGAATAGAAACCTCGAAAGACGTGAACGCAATGGTGAATCGGTATCAACGCCTTCTCGAACGTGCACCTCTGACTATTGAAAAAGATTTGGCAGTGATGACAGATCTTCTGCGGCAAGCTTCAAAACTCAACGTCAGCAAAGCAGAAGAAGTACAGGCTCTTGCCGATGCAACGTATGCAGCGAATCAGTCGGCGCTCAATGTGCGCGATTGGGTGAAAAGCACATGCGCAGTGGACATCAGCTCTGGACTCAACATTGAGCCGCCCCGCGTGGCAACGACGACAACAACAACGATTGCACCTGTGGCAACACCGGCGCCGTCCGCCCCCACAACAGTGGCAACGACTCTCCCAGCAGTTTCAGTTCCGACGGCGACAATTGCCCCGTAGGAAGAGTTAGCGAACTTCTCCGCGCTTGACAATGACCTTGTCGACCAAGCCATATGTCTGGGCTTCTTCAGCGGTGAACCAACGGTCACGCTCACTGTCGGCCTGAATTTCAGCTAAATCACGTCCCGAGTGGAACGCAATGAGTTCTGCCATCTTGCGCTTGGTGAGACGCAACTGCTCAGCCTGAATAGCGATGTCTGAAGCTTGACCACGAAGACCAGCAAGAGGCTGATGCATCATGATGCGAGCATTCGGAAGTGAATAACGCTTTCCTGCCGCACCAGCGGTGAGAAGAAACTGACCCATCGAGGCAGCCATACCCATGCACACCGTCGCCACATCACAGCTGACGAACTGCATCGTGTCGTAGATAGCCATACCGGCGGTGACTGAACCACCAGGGCTATTGATGTAGAGCCAAATGTCGGCGTTCGGGTCTTCGCCTTCAAGGAAGAGCAATTGAGCGCACAAGCTGTTGGCGATGTCATCGTTGACATCGGTGCCCAACATAATCACGCGATTCTTGAGAAGACGGTTGAAGATGTTTGCGCCGGGATCGCCAGCGCCTTCAAGCGCGACGGGGCTGACAGGAAAACCTGAGGTGCTCATATGTGTAGGAAGGCTACCTGCTCAGGCAGAATGTAGCCGTGCCTGCCACCCCCGACTTTTCCCCCAACACAGACGAACTTGTCCTGAATAACGCCCAATACGTTGCCAACTTTGCTGATGCAGGACTTGCCCTTGCGCCCAAGCGGCACCTTGCCATCGTGGCGTGCATGGATAGCCGTATGGACATCTTCCAAATGCTCGGCCTTGGCCATGGCGATGCGCACATTATTCGTAATGCTGGTGGTGTTGTAACGGACGATGTGATTCGTTCACTGGTGGTGTCACAGCGATTGCTCAATACCCAGGAGATAATTCTCATTCATCACACCAACTGTGGGCTACAGAAGGTTTCGGAAGATGGATTCAAGCGTCAAATCGAAGAAGAGTGCGGCATCAAACCAGGATGGGCCATCGAGGCATTTACGGATCCCTATGAGGCTGTTCGGCAGTCGATGAATCGTTTACTGCATAGCCCATTCGTCGTCTACAAAGAACACATTCGTGGATTTGTGTACGACGTGGAGTCGGGTGCTTTGCTCGAAGTCGAAGCCGATCCGCGCCACGCAGGCAACTAGCGAGCGACGCCGCTAAATACCACGACGATTCGCTCGTCATTGCCAATGGCATCGCGAATTTGCAATAGACCAGCAAGACCAGACGAACCTGTTGGACTCACATCGATATCGGTGTGCGAATGTGCCATCTCAAATGCGCGAACCACGTTGTCTTCCGAAGCAACAACTGGTGAGCCATCGGTGTCGGACATTCCATCAAGAATGCCAATCCAGTCATAGGTCTCGTCATCGAGAATTCCATCGGCAAGAGAGTGTGGCTCGCTCTCCCATGCCCACATGCATTCGGTCCATCGCGCACCGGCATCGCGTGTACCGCCGGAACTCATTGCATGCTCCCACGCGCGTGCCAAAGGTGCACACCCTTCGGCTTGCACTGCATGAAGTTTTGGATGCGTGCCCACAAGACGCATTGCTGAAGCAACACTTGAAGCGAAGGCACCACCACCAACTTGAATGAAAATGCGATCAACGCGGTGACCGATCTCTTTCAATATTTCCCACCCGATGGTTTGTCCTCCGTCGAGACACCAAGCGTTCTCCGTGCCCTGCACGCCAAAAGGAATAGCGCCGGCAGCAACCGCTTCACGAAAGCGTAGAACGCATGGGTCGCCCGCTGGGTCGGAATCGAGACGTGGGCAGACCCGAATATCCGCATTCAATGATTCCAATGTCTCAATCAACGATGGAGCAGTTGCAGTGGGGACATGAACCGCAATG
Source organism: Acidimicrobiaceae bacterium (assembly GCA_947446815.1). GTDB lineage: Bacteria > Actinomycetota > Acidimicrobiia > Acidimicrobiales > Ilumatobacteraceae > UBA2093. The sequence goes on along the minus strand of CANFGT010000001.1, from coordinate 248,868 downwards.
GGCCACTTCACCGCTGCAGCCAATGTGCTTGCCGCTATTGCTGCGTTTCCACATGATGCGATTGCCAGCACAGGACGATCGTCTACAGACGTCCATGGCGTCATCCCTGCTCGTTCAGCCATCACGAGATGCACGAGTTCGGTAAACAAATGACGAGCCTTATGCGAGCCTGCAACATTGTGCGTTTCGTCTTTGATCCAAATGCCGCCATCTGCTGTGAATCCGAGTGCTTCGGACAATTCATCCGCGCGATGCATGGGCGTGCGCGTGAAGCCAACTCCGTGAGCGGCTTTCACCGCATCGTCAAGTTCTCGGATGATTGATGCACGCATGGCGTCTTCAAGACCAATTGCTGCACCAAAAGCATCAACGGCCAAATACGAGCGATACGCAAGAAATGGATTCACGTCATCAGTTGGACGAAACGCTTCAATCGGCACATCAAAACGGAGAACGTGCTTGCGATCTCCATCCGATGCATTTGGGCACTTCCAAGAAAAGGGAGAGTCAATACCAACATGCGTGCCGCACACTGAACATGTCAGTCCGGTGACGGCAGCACTCATTCAGAACTACTTCGAAATTTTGGCAACGCGCGCGTTGAACTCTTCGATGAGGCCATCCCACACAGGTATGTATGCGCGTACAGAGCGCCAGAACGCCTGTGAACGACGTGCTTCAAATACATCGAGCGGGGTGCCTTGTTGTTCCACCCAGGTGTAATAGCCCAAGTTAAAGATGCGGTTCTTGTCAAGCGCGGTGCAATCAATAGTGGCATCGGTTGACACATTGCCAAGGTGCTCACTGAAGACTTCCGCCGCGTCAATTTCAGAGAAGTTGTTATTGAAACGATTGGCGATTGTCTTGACGCGCTCGCTTGGGTATAGCTCGCTACCGTCCGTTGCAATAGTGACGATTGCATCATTGGCGCCATAGCCCAACAACTTTGCGGTCTTGATTGCAGCAATGACATTGCAAATTGCGGAGAAACCAAAATGTGTCAACGCATCAATAAGGTCTGCGCTGATGTTGTGACGCTTTGCCAAGTACTGCTGGCCTGCCGGAGTATTGAAAAGAACATCAAGTTCATCGGTCGCACGGTCAGACACGCCAACTACGACATCGGTATTCATCACGTTGTGAATGAGCGGGATGTGCTTGTCGCCAATTCCTTGAATGTTGTGTTCACCAAAACCGTTCTCCAACATTGTGGGACATTCAAGAGCTTCCACAGCGACGATTTTCGTGCCGTAGATGTCCTTCAAACGGTCGCCAGCGGCAATGGTGCCCGCAGATCCTGTTGCGGAGGTAAAGGCTGCGAGACGAATATCGGAGAAACCATTTGCCTTCACATGCTCAAACGCATGAGCAAGGGCACGGCCAGTGACCTCATAGTGCCCTGCGTGGTTACCGAACTCACAGAACTGGTTGAGGATGAAGTTGCCTGGATCCTTCGCCATCTCATTACATGCGTCGTAAATCTCTTTGACGTTGCTCTCAGTGCCTGCAGTACGCACGATGTCTGAGGGATTACTCACCCACTTGTCGAGCCAGTCGAATCGTTCTTGCGACATTCCCGCAGGAAGAACAGCAACGCCACGTGAACCCATGAGTGTGCTGATGGCGATACCGCCACGTGCGTAGTTGCCTGTTGACGGCCACACTGCACGATGGCGTGTGGGATCAAACTGGCCAGTAACGACTCGCGGCACGAAACATGAATACGCAGCAAGAACTTTGTGCGCTGTGATCATTGGGAAGCGGTCGCCAAACACCACGATGATGGGTGACTCGATGCCCGTGATGGACGAAGGCAAAACGACGTGATCAGGTACCTCGACTTTGTCACCTGCAAGGTTGTTGTACCAGTGCACACGGAACAAGTTGCGAGGGTCGGCCGCGTTCTTGTCAACGCCTGCAGTGCGGCTCGCCGGAATGCGATGTGGTTCCGCGAGTTCAGAGAAGGTTGGAAGCACAATGTTCTGCTCCGCAAAGCGACGAATGCTGTTCTCAAGAGAACCGGCATCCATCACCTTGTCCGCTAGGCCCAACTGCTCTTGCAGGGCCGTTGCGTCGAGGGTGGATTCGAGGGCAGTAGAAGCTGTCACCCCCCTAGTTTGCCACCTTGAGCGTCCGCTCCCCGTTTGCCACGGGTACCCTCGTGGTGTCGCCGGTGTAGCCCAATTGGCAGAGGCAGCAGGTTTAGGTCCTGCGTGTTGGGGGTTCGAGTCCCTTCACCGGCACTGTGCATATTTATGATCTGCCCACCCCAGCAGTGGTGATTGACATCGCCGCCCTTCGCAAGAACATTGCCGCAATGGCAAATGTTCACCCTGGTCGTCGCTTACGACCCCATGTGAAGGCCCACAAATGTTCAGGCATTGCAGCAGAGCAAGAGGCCGCTGGCCACTCGACGTTCACATGCGCCACACCACGCGAAATCCTCGGCCTCCTCGATGCCCACGTAGGCAATGACTTCTTGCTCGCCAATGAAGTTCTCGACCCCCGCCGACTCAGTGCACTTGCTGCCGCACAAGACGACGCTCTCATCACCGTTGCGATTGATTCACAAGAGACTCTCGACGCTGCACATCGAGCAGGAATTCGCAGTGTCATCATCGATGTCAATGTCGGTCTCCCCCGTTGTGGCATCGACCCATTGCACGCTGGTGCGTTGGCCGACACCGCACGCGCACGCGGCATCGACGCACGTGGAGTGATGGGATACGAAGGACACCTCATGATGGTTTCCGACCGTGATGAAAAGAAGAAACAAGTCCACGAAGCCATGGCATTGCTTGCCAAGGCTCACGGGGATGTCGGTGGCGACATTGTTTCTGCAGGTGGAACCGGCACGTACGACATGTTCACTGGCACCACTGTCAACGAAGTGCAAGCCGGTAGTTATGCGTTGATGGACACGCAATATGCACAACTAGGTCATCCGTTTGTGCAGGCAATGTGGGTGGTTGGCACTGTTGTTTCCACCAACAGCAAATGGTCCGTCATCGATGTTGGCTTGAAGTCTTTGGGGATGGACCACGGCAACCCCACAATCAAAGATCATGCGGTTTGGTTCTGCTCCGATGAGCACATCACGTTCTCGCCAAATGAAGGAACTCCAAAGCCCGCGATTGATGAACGAGTCTTTGTGACTCCGTCACACATCGACCCCACCATGGCGATGCACGAAGTTGCCTACGTGGCCAACGAGTACGGCGAGGTTATCGCCGAATGGCCTATCGACTTACGGGGTTGGTAATCCAAAAAGCCGAGAGAGCAGTTCAGGCAACTTCGCCAAAGCTCGACCACGATGCGAAATTGCATCTTTCTCTGCTGCCGACATTTCTGCAAAGGTGCGCCCATTGGCATCATCCGGGATGAACACACTGTCGTAGCCGAAACCAGATTCACCGCGCTCAGATTCTGCGATGACACCGCTGCACTCACCGGTCACAAAATGCATCTCGCCTTTTGAATTGACGAGTGCAACAACGGTACGGAACTTTGCAGTTCGATCCGCAATGCCGTTCAATTGTTGCAGCAGCAATGCACGGTTCTCTGCGTCTGTTGCTTTCTCGCCGGCGAACCGCGCACTGTGCACACCGGGAGCACCATTCAGCGCAAAAACTTCCAACCCAGTGTCATCTGCAATCGCCCACTCTTCAGCAGCGTTCGCAATCTCAACAGCCTTAATAATGGCGTTGCCTTCAAGCGTCGGCGCAGTCTCATCAATATCGCCGACTGTTTCGGGTCGTGGCATCAATTGCACCCAATCGGGCAACAAACGAGATAGCTCAGCAACCTTCTTTGGATTTGCGCTGGCGCAGACAAGGCGCATGGCGTTAGCGCTCAGGCGCACGCATCGGCGGAGCTTCGGAAAGAAGTCCCGCCTGAAGATCAAAGATGCGTCCAAGTCCCGTATCAGCCAGCATTAGCAACTCATCAAGTTCGCCACGAGAGAATGCCATGCCTTCGGCCGTTCCTTGCACTTCAACGAACCGAGGTTCTCCGCCATTGACGGGACGAAGCATCACAACATTCATATCGACTTCCGCCGTGCTGTCTTCAACGTAGGGAAGGTCGAGCACCGGAGTGCCGCCACACACGCCGACAGAAATGGCTGCGCAATATGAGTGCAATGGGTTCTCCGTAATTGCACCGCTTTGCACCAAACGTGTCACTGCGTCATGCAACGCCAAGAAACCACCACAGATGCTGGCAGTACGCGTGCCGCCGTCAGCCTGCAAGACGTCACAGTCCACAACAATCTGACGCTCACCAAGTGCCCGCATATCAATTGCTGCACGAAGCGAACGACCAATGAGTCGCTGAATTTCAACAGTGCGTCCACTCTGCTTGCCTTTGGCTGCTTCGCGATCAACACGTTCCGGAGAAGAACCAGGGAGCATCGAGTACTCAGCAGTTACCCAGCCCTTGCCGGACCCCTTCATCCAACGTGGCACATCTTCATCAATTGATGCTGTGCACAACACGCGTGTTCGACCAAAGGACACCAACACAGAACCGGCGGACATTTCTGTGAAGTCGCGCTGGAAAGAAATAGGACGGAGCTGATCTGGCGTACGGCCATCGGGACGAGTCATGGCTAAATGTCTAGTCGGTGACGGCACGAGACCAACGACTTGCTGTCGAAAGCTCTGGTCCAAGAAGCCGGCGACCGAAGTCGGCGAACCATTCAACATCGCCCGAGGACAGGAATGTGTGGGTTCCTGCGCGATCAGATGAGGCGGTGATCTTGTTGTCTCGCAACATGCTGGCCAGTGCGAATGCAGTTTCATCTGCGCTCGAGACCAACACGACATTGGGGCCCATCACATCGCTGATGACACGTGAGAGATACGGGTAATGCGTGCAACCCAAAAGCAGTGCGTCAATGCCCGCGTCAACGACAGGTGCAAGCAGTCGCTCTGCCAACAACATCACTTCATCGCCGCTTGTTTGGCCTCGCTCCACGAATTCCACAAATCCTGGGCACGCAGTGGCAATGAGATTTAACGTCGCATCTTCTTCAGCGAGAGCACGTTGATACGCACCCGATGAAATTGTTCCCACGGTGCCAATCACACCAACACGGCGAACTTTTGAAGCAATAGATAATGCGCGTGCGCCTGGTTCCACCACACTCACGACAGGTACTGGCAATTCATTCGACAATTCATGAAAGGCAGCCGCTGCCGCCGTGTTGCACGCAACCACTACAGCTTTCACATCGTGGTCATTCACCAAGCTCCATGCGATTTCTCGTGCGAACTCTCGCACCTCACCGGCAGCACGCGGACCGTACGGATAACGACCCGTGTCACCCACGTATACGAGGTCTTCCGAGGGCAAGACATCGATGACAGCACGAGCCACCGTGAGACCACCAAAACCGGAATCAAACATTCCGATAGGGCGGTTGTCGGTGCCAGGCATTCCGCAAGGCTAGGCGTAGTGTCGTCTCTCATGCTGACAGCCACCCTTCTCGCCCTTGCTGCAGCAGTACTTCATGCCTCGTGGAATCTGTGGGTCAAGCAAAGTGGAGACCGTTGGATCGCTCTCTGGGGCCAGATGACCGTGGGTGGGATTCTCTGCGCCATCATCCTTCTTTTCACAGGTTGGCCCAACCATTTGGTGTGGTGGACCGTGATTGCCAGTGGGTTGATTCACGTGATTTATGTGTTCACTTTGGCGCGCGCGTACAACATCGGCGATTTCTCTGTCACGTATCCCATTGCACGCGGCACAGGCGCCCTTCTCGCCGCAATCGGCGGTGTGCTGTTTCTCTCTGATCATCTCAGCGTGCTCAATCTTCTGGGAATTGCAATCTCTGTTGGCGGCATCTTGTTGCTCGCGGGACGTGCAGACAACAAACATGTCTTCGCCGCACTTTTGGTGTCGATATGTATCGGCAGCTACTCAGTCATCGATGGACATGGTTCGCGCCTCACTGGCGGAAACTTGTATCCACTCGTGTTGTTCATTTCCACTGGCATCACCGTGAGCGCCTTTGGCATTGCAACTGGTCGCGCACGCGACATGGTCTCTGCATTACGCACCACATGGCATCGATTTGCTCTTGCTGGTGCAGCTTCCGTACTCACCTATTGGATGGTGCTGATTGCAATGCAAAAAGCACCAGTGGGATACGTGACCGCACTGCGCGAATCAAGTGTCGTCATCGTTGCACTCGTCGGCACAAAGTATTTGGGCGAGGCCGATGCAAAACGCCGCGTTATTGCTGCAGCAATCGTGGTCGCAGGCTTAGTGGTGTTGATTGCTGGCCGTTAAGGACATCAGCCCGCACAATTAGAAGTAAATAATCTTCTCTGCGTTTGCTTCAGCTTGATCAAGGTCGTCGGTGTATGCGCCAGTGGAAAGATACTTCCAACCGCCATCACACACGATGAACACAATGACGCCTTCTTCGATTTCGCTTGCAACCTTGACGGCACCAGCAAGTGATGCGCCAGAAGAAATGCCGGCGAAGATGCCGCACTCAGCAACGATGCGACGAGTCCACTCGATTGATTCACGAGGACGCACAACACGCTTACGGTCGAGCAGATCGCGGCCATGCCAGTTGTCGAACACTGGTGGGATGTAACCGTCGTCCAAGTTACGCAAACCTTCAACACGCTCACCGAGTGGTGGTTCCACTGCAACAAGTTTGATGTCCGGGTTTTGTTCCTTGAGGTACTTACCAACACCCATCAGAGTGCCGCTGGTGCCAAGACCTGCAACGAAGTGTGTGATCTCTGGGCAGTCGCGGTAAATCTCTGGACCAGTGGTTTCGTAATGCGCACGAGGGTTTGCATCGTTTCCGTACTGATACAGGAAGCACCATTCAGGATGCTGCGCTGCAAGTTCTTGCGCGCGACGAACAGCACCGTTGCTGCCCTCTTCGCCTGGAGTGAGAATGATCTCTGCTCCAAAAACCTCAAGCATTTGACGACGCTCGATGCTCACCGACGTCGGCATAAGGATGGTGATGGGATAGCCCTTCATCTTCGCGATTGCTGCCAAGGCGATACCCGTGTTGCCAGATGACGGCTCGACGATGCGCTGACCTGGCTGCAAGCGACCCGTGCGCTCAGCGTCTTCAATCATCGACTTTGCGATGCGATCCTTCACCGAACCGAATGGGTTCTGGCTCTCCAACTTGGCAATCAAACGCACATTGGGGTTCGGGGAAAGAATGGAGACGTCGACCAACGGTGTATTACCAATGAGTTCAAGAGCGTTCTGCAGAACAAACACAGAACCTCCATTCCTTCGCACATCTGCAATCGACATGTGTCTCCTTCGCGCACCCGGTTGGGCCCACTAATGAAACCCAGACCGGCGGATGGCTATTCCCGATAAATCCAGTCGGAATTGTAACCCTTAAAGGTCGATTATTGATTCCTCATGGACGTCCTCGCCCAGGATGCGAAAGGAGCGGGGTTTGGGCTCCCCTGTTTTCAAGCTGACGATGATGTAGTGCCAGCCCGGATCGGGGGCCTGGGCGATATCTGTACTGCTGGGGTAGGCCTCCGTGTGCGTATGGCTGTGGGCACACCCAATAACTTCCAGCCCATCAGCTTCAGCAGCCAATTCGGCTCGCAGATGCTCTTTCGGGTCAATCGTGTAGATCATGGCGCTGCGGGCGATGTTGGTACAGGGCACGAACCGGATGACTTCCGAGGTTGCGGGGTTGCCTACCAGCAAGCCACACATCTCTTCGGGGTAGCAGGCGATGCTGTGTGCAGCCATTGCTGCCGTTGCATCTGTGGGCACGGAAATGAGGTGCTGGGGTGACTCAGACATCGGTTCGCAGGCTAGCGGTACGCTCATTCTCTCCATGGCCACGTCACCGAACACTGTTCTTGCGAGCAATCGCAAGGCTCGACACGATTACGAGATTCTCGACGTGTTCGAGGCCGGCATCGTTCTGGTGGGCAGTGAAGTCAAGAGCTTGCGCGCCGGCCAAGTGCAGTTAGTGGATGCGTACGCCCGCATTCTCGACGGCGAGATGTGGCTCGATGGTGTGCATATCTCCCCCTATTCGTTTGCGGTGGGCGTTGGTGCGCACGACACTGACCGTCCTCGCAAGTTGTTATTACATCGCGAAGAGATCAACCGTCTGCACGATCGCATTGCCCGTGAACGTTTGTCTCTCATCCCCCTGGCATTCAAGTTGATTGATGGCCGCGTGAAAGTGGAACTGGCATTGGGTCGTGGTCGCAAAAAGGGCGATAAGCGCAACGCCATTGCCGAACGTGATGTGCAACGCGAGATGCAACGCAGCCTGGGTCGCCAACGCAAGGGCATGGACTAGCGCGGATTATTCGCTACTCCCCCGGCGTACACTGACCACTACATAACCAACCAATGGGGCTGACAGGTTTCGACAGCAGTTTCGTTGTTTGCACGTGCAACCCGAATTGCTCAGATTCGTTAAACGGGGCAAAAAACAGAATTGCCAACGAGCAGTTCGCTCTCGCCGCCTAATTTTTAGGTTGTAGAGAGACATCGTGACCAGCAATGGCGCACGGGGCCAGTTCACCGCAGCCCGGCAACAGAAGCGGTGGATGACGGCAGGAAAGAACGCTGACGATGAGAAAGACCATTGCCATGTTGGAAAGACAGCACGCGGCCTAAGTAATTAGGCAATCGACCCGTCGATGATGTTGCGTCAGCGTTAACACGGGAATGGTTGTAGCACTGGTAAATAGCGCCTGATGGACGGGGGTTCGATTCCCCCCAGCTCCACCATTGACATCGTGCGATTCGTGACCGCCGGCTGTCGCCAACAGTACGTGATGAATTTACGACTTGCGGATGACGCCGTCTTTGACGGCAGCGGCTGCAACTGCTGGTGCAACACGCTCCACAATTGTCCTGTCGAACACCGAAGGAACAACGAAATCTGGAGACAAGTCTGCATCGCTTACTGATTCAGCAATAGCGACTGCTGCTGCCAACTTCATGCCTTCAGTGATGTCGTACGCATTTGCATCAAGGGCACCGCGGAAGATGCCAGGGAATGCAAGAACGTTGTTGATCTGGTTTGGATAATCGGAACGACCCGTTGCCATAACAGCAGCAAGACCATCAACTTCTTCGGGACGAATCTCTGGGTTGGGGTTGGCCATTGCGAACACCAATGGGTTCTTCGCCATTGAACGAACATCGGCTGCAGTAATGAGGTCGGGGCCACTCACGCCAATGAACACGTCCGAGCCCTTCATGACGTCAGAGATGGTGCCCATCTTGCGGCTCTGGTTGGTGTGCTGAGCAAACCATTCCTTAGCGGAGTTGAGTTCGCCACGACCGGTGTAAATCGCACCTGCGCGGTCACAACCCACTACTTCGCCAACACCTGCGTTGAGAAGAATCTTGCCGATAGCAACACCCGCTGCGCCAACTCCTGCGATAACGACGGAAAGGTCTTCCATCTTCTTGCCGGTGATCTTGAGCGAGTTCCACAATGCAGCAAGGGTCACCACTGCGGTGCCGTGCTGGTCGTCATGGAAAACAGGAATGTCGAGGCTTGCGCGCAAACGCTCTTCAATCTCGAAGCATTCTGGCGCTGCGATGTCTTCAAGGTTGATGCCACCGAAAGTAGGGGCGATGCGCTGAACGAAATCAACAACTTCATCAACAGTGCGTGCGTTGATACAGATGGGGAAACCATCGACGCCACCGAACTCTTTAAAGAGGAGCGCCTTTCCTTCCATCACGGGCATTGCACCCTCAGGACCAATGTCGCCGAGACCAAGAACAGCCGTACCGTTGCTCACGATCGCGACCGTGTTCTTACGAATGGTGTACCTGTGTGACAACGCAGGATCGTTTTGGATAGCGGTACACACGCGGGCAACGCCCGGGGTGTAGGCCATGGACAGATCGTCCTTGTCGCGCACGGGCGCTGTAGAGAACATCTGGATCTTGCCGTTCTCATGCATACGGAACGTGCGGTCCCACCAATCGACCAATGTGATGTGGGGAGTATTCTTCACTGCCTCAACAACAACCAATTGGTGTGCCTCATCCCGGCAATGGACGACAAGCGTGCGGCGCAATACGGGGCCACGAATATCAAACCCGTCAAGGGCACCGATGTTGCCACCGGCGTCACCAATTGCTGTGCACAAGTGTCCGAGGGCACCTGGAACGTTGTCGAGCTCACAATCAAGGCTGATGGAGAAGGATGCGGCTGGAAGAGTTGCCATAAGGCACTAAGGCTACGCAACCCAAAGTGCCATTACATGGCTATTTATGAAATAGCCTGTGGTCATCGAGAATGTAACTGCTCCCCTCATCAATGACCGCACCCATTCGCTGAACACTGTTCGCGAATCGATTCCCGCTGTCTGTTATGAACGCCCCACAGGGCGCGCAGTTCGCGCCCTCACCAAGGCAACCATCGTTTATGGCGTCACCCTTGCCGCCCTCGCCATGGCTCATTCATGGTGGGCCATCGTGCCGCTCTGGATTGCAGGTGGCCTCGCTGTCTCTGGTCTGTTTGTATTGGGTCACGACGCCTCGCACGGAGCACTTCTTTCATCTCCAAAAATCAATCGCATTGTTGCCCAATTCTCAATGGGCCCGAGCGTGCATGTTGAGTCAGCTTGGGATCTCGGCCACAACCGTATTCACCACGGCTACACCACTCGTGAAGGCTTCGACTTTGTGTGGCATCCAGCAACCGTCGAAGAGTTCCGCACATACAACTCTCTGCAGCGTTTACGCCACCGACTTGAATGGTCATGGCTCGGCTCTGGTGCCTACTTCTTCCGCACTGTGTGGTGGGAGAAAATGTGGCGCTACAACCCAGAAGGCAAGCGCCGTGCTGCAGTTGTTCGAGACAAGATCACTCTGAGTGCTGGCATCGCCATCGTTTTTGCAATCACCATCATCATCGGCGCATTCACCGGTGGAGCTGTTTCCGCAATCTGGCTACCCATCAAGTTGTTCGTCGTACCTTTCTTCTTATTCCTTCAGATCATTGGCTGGACCGTCTACATCCACCACGTGTCTCCCGACATTCGTTGGTGGTCAAAGAAGGAATGGTCGCAATACAAGGGTCAGATGGAATCAACCACCATCATGAAGACACCTCGCCTGGTCAACTGGCTGTGGTTCCACAACATTTTCGTTCATGTGCCGCATCACGTTGACGTGCGCATTCCATTCCATCAGTTGCCCACAGCAGCGAATGCAATCGAGGCTGCGTATCCCGACACCGTGCGTCGTATTCGTCTCTCCTTGCGTGAGTTCCTTCGTTCGACGAAGAATTGCAAGTTGTATGACTTCGAAGCCGGCACATGGTTGCCATATTCGGCAGCCAAAGCGCCCGAATCTCTCGCTGCATAAATAGTTTCGACACCGTCTGCCTCTAGGGTTTCAGGGGTGAGCACCGTTCCACTTTCTGTCCTCGACCTTGCGTCGATCTCTGCTGGCGACAGCGTGGGACAAAGCCTGCAGAACTGTGTTGCATTGGCACAGCGTGCCGAGCAACTTGGCTTCACGCGTGTGTGGTACGCGGAACATCACAATTTTGAGTCCATTGCATCTTCTGCGCCATCAGTGCTCATTGCACATGTTGCTGCAAACACAAGCTCTATTCGTCTCGGCTCTGGTGGCATCATGCTGCCTAATCACTCCCCGCTTGTTATCGCTGAACAATTCGGGACACTCGCTTCGCTTCACCCTGGCCGTATTGATTTAGGTCTTGGTCGTGCGCCAGGTACTGATCAAGTCACGATGCGTGCAATGCGACGCGACCCACGTGCCGCGGAAAACTTTGCCGACGACATTGTCGAACTCCAAGCGTTTCTCTCCGACACATCCCGCGTCAGCGGCGTGAAGGCCATGCCTGGTCAAGGAACTCACGTACCTCTCTACATTCTTGGGTCATCGTTGTACGGTGCGCAGGTTGCCGCGCACTTTGGATTGCCTTTTGCATTTGCATCGCACTTCGCACCCACCCACCTTCTCGACGCTTTACGTATTTACCGCGAGCACTTCACTCCTTCAGCACAACTCAGCGAGCCATATGCAATGGCCAGCATGAATGTGATTGCTGCCGATACCGAAGAATCAGCACTTCATCAAAAAGAGTTGCGTCGTCGCAACTTCACTCGTGCTCTCTTTAGCCGTCAAGGACAAAAATTGACGGATGAAGAAGTGCTCGAAGTTCTAAACACCCCACAAGGTGCTCACGTCGATCAGATGTTCACGTATGCCACTGTCGGTACTGCCGATGTTGTGAAAGCCGGAATTGAAGAATTCGCAGAACTCACCCAAGCCAACGAAATCATCACCGCACATCATTGTGAAAGTGGTGCGGCGCGTATTCGGTCACTTGAAATTCTCGCTGCAGCAACCTCGTTGGCTCCTCGGGAACCAGTTCTTCTGTGAGCGACTACGAAGAGATCGACACCGGCGAGACTCTGTGGCGGTTTGAGAAGGATTTCTTCACATCCAATTGGACATGCATCTGGGGTCGAGGCTGCAAAGGCATTGACGTCGCCGAAAACACCGAGAACGGTTTCGGTTGCTGCTCACTTGGTTGCGAACTTGACGGCGTCGACGAAGCGATGAACCTTTCGGCTTCTGCCGCAATGATTCCGAAGCAACTCTTTCAGAACTATGAAGAGGCGAAATCAGCAGGAATTTTTGCGAACGAAATTAACGCCGCAACGCGGGTTCACGACGGTGCATGCATCTTCTTGAATCGTCCAGGCTTTGAAGGAGGCGCCGGATGCGCATTGCATCTTGGTGCACTTCACTTCGGTGATTCCATTACCGAGTGGAAGCCATCGGTCTGTTGGCAATTGCCCATCAAGGTGGACTGGGAAATGCGCGAGGACAATGTGGAAGTCGCCACCGTGCATCGTTGGGATCGCACAGCCTGGGGCGAAGTGGGCGACGACATGGCATGGTGCTGCACCGAAGGAACAGACGCTTACTGCGGTGACTCTCGCGTCATCGACAGCTTGGCTGACGAGATTGCGGGAATTGTTGGCGAACCAGTATTTGTAGAGCTGCGAAAGCGACTCACCTAACGCCTATTCGCCGATGAGTTCTTTACGGAGCTCTCGCTTCAAGAACTTGCCGGTTGCATTGCGTGGGATGGGTTCATCACGGAACCACACCTTCGACGGAATCTTGTGACGTGCCAAGGTTGCTGACAAGTGTGAGCGCAATTCTTCTTCAGTAAGAGTCGCACCAGGGCGAAGTACGAGTACTGCGCCGACTTCTTCACCCAATCGCTCATCGGGCACGCCAAAGACTGCAGCTTCCGCAATTGCCTCGTGTGTGTAGATGGCAGCTTCTACTTCGCTGCAGTACACGTTCTCGCCGCCACGAATCACCATGTCTTTTGCACGGTCCACGATGTACACAAAGCCGTCGGCATCAATTCGTGCAACGTCGCCCGTATTAAGCCAACCATCTTTGATGGTCTCTGCATTGGCTTCAGGGCGATTGAGATATCCCTTGATTGTTATTGCTCCACGGACACAGAGGATGCCCACCGTGTTCGGGTCCTGAGGCAAATCATTTCCTTCTTCGTCAATTAACTTGCCTTCCACAGTTGGCACCAATGGGCCGCACGAGTCAGGTCTCTCCACATATAAACGCGATGAATTTGCGGTGATGATGCCACACGTTTCCGTCATTCCGTATCCGGTCGATGGTTGACCTTGCTTCAAAGCTCCAGCAATCTTGTGCACGAGGTCAGGCTGCACAGCCGAACCGCCCCCACCCATGCCTTGCAATGTCGATGTGTCGCGTGTTGCCCAGTCAGGGTGCATTAACAATTCGCGACCCATTGTTGGTACGCCAGAGAAATTGGTGATCTTCTCTCGCTCAATGAGCTCAAGAGCGCGACCTGCATCCCACTTATACGTCATCACAACTTTCGCACCAGTGAGAGTTGCGGGGTGCAAGATGCAGTTACATGCAGTCACATGAAAAAACGGTGTCGGCGCCATGAAGGCAGTGGGCGTTGACGGCTTTGGTGGTGGCGCGGGAATCTCGCCAGCCGCTATCGCTTTTGCTTCTGCTAGCGCCGTTGCACCAGCCATGGCGGCAATGTTCAATATGTTTGCTACGGAACCACGATTCGTGAGCTGTGCACCCTTTGGGAAACCTGTAGTGCCTGAGGTGTAGAAAATTGTTGCGTCATCTTCAGGATCGATATCAGCAGCAGGCAATGAACCAGGATCAGCTCCGGCAACTGCATTGACCCACGTCACTGCACTTGCAGGAATCACTCCATCATGTCGAGCGACAATGAGGTGCATCGCTGGAGCATCTGTGATTTGAAGAAGACGTTCAAGACGCTCACCATCAACGATGAGCACCTTTGGTGAACTGTCCTTTAATGCATATTCCATTTCGGTCGGTGTCCACCACGCATTCATTCCAACGAGTGCTGCACCCAGCGACACAGTGGCCCAGTAGGAAACGACCCACTCTGGGTAATTGCGCATCGATACTGCTACACGATCATTGCGACCAACGCCGAGCGTCGAAAGATATGTAGCAAGGATGCGTACTTGACGATGAATCTCTCCATACGTGTACCGCTCGTCTTCGTATACCAAGTAGTCCTTGTCGGCATGAGCCGCTGAAATTTCCCAGATGGCGCGCATATGCGGTGGCGCTGCCGCAAAAACTTTGGTCGGCACTCCACGGACATCCATCACCGTGGTGGCAAAAGATGAGCCAGGAGCATCGAGTTCGGCACGGGCTTCGAGGTAATGCTTGATCACTGCCCCATTCTTGCCTAGATGTGACTTTTGTCGCTACCCGTACTCAGCCGTTGGGCCAGAAATACCACAGATACTGCGAAAAATGCTCCGACTGCCCATCCCGCAAACACATCGGAAAGCCAATGCACGTTGAGAGCGAGCCGAGTCCAGCCCATCAGCCCACAACCCAATATGGCCCCGCTAATGACTATTCGCCGCTTGAAGGCTTCTTGCTCGTGCAAATAAATAATGAGCGCGAATGCAACAAGAACACTTGTCGTATTTGCTGTGTGCCCCGAAGGAAAGCTGCCTCCCCCAGCACCAGTTAGCCAGAGAGCATGCGGTGGACGTGCCACCGAGAAAGTTCGCTTCAGCACTGCGACAGAAGCACTGTTGATGTGCAGTGCACACCAAGGAGACACAGCGAGAATGACCAAGCGATATCTCCACCAGATCAGCATTGCCCCAAGGACCGACACGGGCACCAACACCGGCAAGGTACCGACATCGGTGATCTGGCGAGCCACAATGGTCAGAAAAGGATGATGAACCAGTTGTCGCCACACCCAATGGTCGAAACCACCAAAAACTGCTGCGGTAACGGAGGACATAAGCACAACGGTAGTCATGTCGTCTACACCTCGGTCTACAATTAGTTGCGATGTCAACTACTTCTCTCCCTGCGCTCTTTATCGGCCACGGCAGCCCAATGAACACATTGGAATCAAATCGCTATACGGACACATGGCGCAATGTTGCGGCCTCGATTCCGAAGCCAGTTGCCATCCTCATGATCTCAGCACACTGGTACATCAATGCCACTGCCGTCACAGCGATGCCAAACCCGCGAACGATTCACGACTTCTACGGATTCCCCGAAGAATTGTTTGCAGTGCAATACCCCGCACCCGGGAGTGTTGCGCTTGCACAACACATTGCAGAACTTGCCGCACCAACGTGGGTCGGTATGGACACTGACCAATGGGGCTTTGATCATGGCGCGTGGTCCGTTCTCGTACACATGTATCCCGATGCGGATATTCCGGTTGTGCAGCTATCCATCAACGCGAATGAATCGCTCGACTATCACACTAAACTCGGTGCGCGACTTGCACCACTTCTCAATGAAGGCGTTCTCATCATCGCAAGCGGCAACGTGGTACACAATTTAAGTCGCATCCAATGGGGATCAGAAGGCCGCGGGTTTGAATGGGCTGACAGGTTCGACATCGAGGCTCGTGAACTCATGAAAACAAACCCAGCAGCGATTTCAACCTTGTCGCAACATGAGGCATTCGGGCTCGCGGTACCTACGCCTGATCATTTCCTTCCACTTGCATACTTTGCTGGCATCGCCGCAGCGACAGACGCAGAAGTTTCAGTATTTAATGAAGAGCGCACAATGGGATCGCTCTCGATGACGTCCTACATCGCTCAACCGGCGTAGAGCTTTCTACAACTTGTCGGCGGGATATTTCTCATACGAAGCTTTGAACACGCCTTGATGTAACAACACGGTCGCAATCAAACCGCCCGTGACAGGGTCAGAAATGTATGTACGAGTCCACCAACTCTCCACACGCCGACTTTGCCCTACTCCCACAATCTCATGTACAAGTTCGTATTCATGATCAACAAATAGCGGGCCGTCAACCATTCGCACTTCAAGGTCAATGAAAAGCCCGACCGCCGGGCCACGAACTGTTCCCACGCCACCCACTTTGTGTGCGAGCACGCTCGCCATCTCTGTCGGGATGATTGCACGACCCCATGGAGTGTCATTTGTTGAGTACCACGGCGACGACTCGGTGATGACTTTCAACTTGTCATTCAGCGAAAACGGATACAGGTGACCATTGTTCTCATCAGCCGACATCATGACCCGCTTCGGCTCACTGCGTTGTCCTACGACTAATTGATCGACAATGTGCAGTTCTCCAGGCTCCTTGAGCCCTGCAAGACGCTTATCAAGTTCGGTCTCCCCATGGTCGGGACCACACGTCAGCGTTCCCGACAACACGGAACTGCCGTCGCCCTTTATTGCCCCAATACGTGCAGAGTGAATGTGTGATGTTGTTGCAAACGGCTGCACGGTCTCACCTTCGATCACCATGTTCTCGAAATGGGAACTGATGCACCCCTGTTCAAACCACTTCTCTCCCCACAGACGTACGCCAATCGGATCAAATTGGCTGAAGTGAGTTGGGCCCTCGATGGGGGCGCCCGCAAGTCCCAATTTGTCCGCAGTCGCTTCGTCATGAACGCTTGCGTGACCGTCATATTCCTGGTCAGCCAACATCTGATGAGGAGAACGGACAGGTCCAGTGATGGTGAGTTCCGTGGGAAACGATTCCGAGTTCATGGTTCATTGTCGCAGATACTCAGAGCGAGGAGTACCGTTACATCGATGTCCATCCAAGAAATGACCGTCGTTGATTCACACGTTCATTTGTTGCCCGGACGATTGGGCGAAAAAGTTCGTGCCTTCTTTGATGCAGGACTTGGCACTGAAAAGCCACTCGCCTATCCAAATGATCATGATTTTGTCGTCAACTCCCTGCATCGTGAAGGAGTCGACACCTTATGGACGCTGCCGTACGCACATAAACCTGGCATCGCCGAGGGTCTCAACGAAGCAGCTGCAGAAACAGTCAAACAGTTTTCAGAGTCCCCTGTTTCAATCGTTGGTGGTCTCACTGTGCATCCAGGCGATGACGAAGCCGTATCGATAGTGCGCAATGCCGTCGACAAACTTGGGTTACGCGTATTGAAGCTTCATTGTTCAGTGGGTTCGTTCTCCATTGACGACACACGATTACTGCCAGTCTTTTCATTCGCCAATGAACGGAGGCTGCCCGTTGTCGTTCACTTGGGACACAATGTCAATGGACGAACGGAAGCAGAAGAATTGCCTGCCATCGCGATGACAGCGGACTCATTTCCTCACATGCCAATGATTCTTGCTCATTGTGGACATCATTCGGCACCCGCCGCTTTAAAGCTGATGAGAGAACATCCAACACTTCTCGCCGATCTCACGCCAGTGGTACGTGAGTTTCCCGACGTTGATGCTGCGAACCTCGAACATTTGAGCGATCGCATCCTGTTTGGAACCGATGCGCCAAACACTGCCATCAGTGTGACCGAATGTTTGACATGGATCACAGGAATGAAACTAAGCAAACCTGCATTGACGTCGATACTTGGTGCAAACGCATTGGCCCTTATTGCCAATGTTGACGCATAACTATTCCGACGGCAAACGTTCGGCGCGCAGAGCAGAGCGCCGTACTTTTCCTGCATCATCACGAAGAGCAAAGTCAACGAATTCAAATGTGCGTGGCACTTTGTAAATCACCAAACGCTCACCGAGGAATACTTTGAGTTCATCTTCGGAGACTTCAGACGAGTCAGCCTCAACAATTGCATGCACAGTGTTCCCCTTGTCTTCATCGGGGAATCCGATCACTGCGCATGACTTCACTGCAGGGTGTTCCTGAATGACCGCTTCGATTTCTGCTGGATAGATATTTGCTCCACCCGAAAGAATCATGTCAGCGGCGCGGTCGCCCAAATACAGGTACCCGTCTTCATCGAGGCGTCCCATGTCCCCCAATGACTCCCAGCCACCGTCACGTGTACGTGCTGTTGCTCCGAGGTACTTGTACGTCGGCGAAGTGCGGGTACTACGCATCCACACTTCGCCCATCTCACCCACGGGAACTTCGTTGCCATCTTCATCGGTAATGGAAACAGTGCCCGGAATCACTTTGCCCACCGAACCGCGATGCGCCATCCACTCTGGACCCGTGATCACAGTGGCGATTTGTGCTTCGGTTCCTGCATACAACTCAAAGATGCGTTCTGCGCCAAGCCATTCAATCCACGCAAGCTTCAACCATTCAGGGCATGGTTCTGCCAAGTGCCACACAACTCGAAGACTGGAGAGATCAAACGAGAAACGTTCTTCATCGGGCAAACGCAAGATGCGCTTCATCATGGTGGGCACCATGTACAACACACTGCCTTTGTACTTCTGAATCTCTTCCAGAGTTCCTGCAGCATCGAAACGAGGCAACAGTGCAACCTGCAAGCCGTTCAGCAATGCCTGACAACTCCACACGGCGGGGCCATTGTGATACAGCGGCCCTGGCATGACTAAACATCCACCCGGGTCCATCATCAACGGGGGTGGCAAAGTCTCATCAAACGCTGCAGGGTCTCCCGAGACGATCAACTTTGGCCGTCCAGTACTACCGCCCGATGTTGGCGCTTTCCATGCTTGTGAAATCACGTACGGCAAATGGGATGCATCGGCATCGGGTGCACGGAACCCAATGGGCAAACATGTTCGCCCAGGAAACTCGCCTTCACCAACACCAATCAGCGCCGAGGGATTTGCAAGTTCAATTATCGCCTCAAGTTCGCGTTGCGGAAGTCGCGAAGAGATGGGTTGAGGTGTTGCGCCCAATCGCCACGCTGCAACATATGCAACGAAGAAGTCAATGCTGTTGGGCACTGCAACAGTGACCATGTCGCCTTCACGAGTTCCATGTTCATGCAGATATACAGCAAGGTTGTATCCCCGTTGTATGAGCTCTGCACGAGTGATGGTGTCCTCGCCACATGAAACCGCGATTGTGTTAGGCGATGACGCAGCAAGGTCTTCGAGGCGTTGGATGAAGGAAATCATTAACCCAATGTTTAGTGCCAAACGAAGGGCTCCCTGACACTGGAGCCACCTAGAGAATCAGTGAAACGGTTGGCAGCCAAATAAATGAAGCCAGAGTGCCAACACCCACCACGAAAGCAACGAGCTTCTCATCGAACCCAGCGGCGACAGCGACAACCCCTGCCGTCACCATCGGTGGTGCAACTGCTTCGAGAATGGAGGTACTCCACATGAGATCGCGAGTCGATGCAAAGATCGCTGCGACAAGAACAAGCAGCGCAGGCACCGCCATCATCTTGATGACAAGTCCGGTAATTGCTGGGCCGAGGACTGACTTGTCCACTCGAAGAGTGAAACGCAGCCCTAGGGCCCCCATCGCCACCGGCGCAACCGTGAGACCAATGTCGTTCAATACGCGTAAGACACCATCATCGAGATGCACCATGCGCAATGGAATGACCGTGAGCAATGCAAGGAACGGACCAAAGCGCGAGAGGCGCTTCACGATTGCTCTGGCACCAGACTCCCCCGTGCCAAATCGCCCGGAGATATACGAGCCATAGATAGCGAGACCGAGGAAGGTGCCGAGCTGGTCATAGGCAATCGCTGCGGAGAGATGATCTTCGCCCAGCAATCCACGCACCATGCCCAGCCCAAGGAAGCTGGTATTGCCGAGGACCGCTACCAACATGAGAGCACCGAGAGTGTGACGGGGCCAATGACGCGCGCGTCCAATGAAATAGACGGCTGACGAACAACCGATGATGCATGCCCATGCAGCAATGAACGGAATGAGTAGGTCCGTATCGATCTTGACAGTCGTCATCTTCGCGATAATCACGGCTGGTAGTGAGAAGTTGAGAACGTACCGCTCGGCGAACCAGATGATTCGAGGATGGACCTTTGTGCGGGACCCAATGAGCCAGCACACAAGGAAAGTGGCAACCACGAGCAGAATCACTCTATGAATTTAGTGGTCTTGCCTCGTTGCCCAACGGGAATCGCACGACATGTCATGTGGGACAATGTCACATGGCTTCGAATCATGACATCGCCTCCCCTCTTCTCGGAACAATCTTCAAACTCAAGGTTGCTGTCGGGGACTCCGTGCATGCCCGTCAAGAAGTCATCATCATCGAATCAATGAAGATGGAACACCCTGTCGAAGCAGGGGTAGACGGTGTCGTGGCTTCCATTGCTGTGGCTGAAGGCGACACCATTGCCTCTGGCCAAATTCTCATCAGCATCACACCGGGCGCCGCTTCCACCCAAGCTGCTCAAGATACGACGTTGATGGAAACTGCAGAGCGAGCCGACCTTGCGAAATATCGCGAACGTCGACATCTCACAACAGATGAAGCGCGCCCCGAGGCCGTCGCACGTCGCGCAGCTAAAGGCCAACGCACGGCTCGCGCGAATATCGCTGACCTCGTTGACGAAGGAAGCTTTGTTGAATACGGATCTTTTGCAGTTGCCGCACAACGTCAACGACGAGAACTAGACGATCTCATCCGCAATACACCGGCCGACGGATTAGTGGGCGGACTTGCAACAGTCAATGCTGATGAGTTTGACGCAGACACCTCGCGTATTGCTCTTGCTTCATACGACTACACCGTCCTCGCCGGAACTCAAGGTTTCCTTAACCATCGCAAGAAGGACAGACTCTTCACCGTTGCCGAACAATTACGCACACCGTTTGTTCTCTTTGCAGAAGGTGGCGGCGGACGTCCTGGAGATACTGATGCTGCGGGTGTCGCTGGTCTCGATGGCCCAGCTTTCGCGCTCTTTGCTCGCCTCTCTGGACTCGTTCCCCTTGTTGGCATCACCTCGGGATATTGCTTTGCAGGCAACGCGGCACTATTGGGCTGTTGCGATGTAGTGATTGCAACAGAGAACTCCAATATCGGCATGGCAGGTCCTGCGATGATCGAAGGCGGCGGGCTCGGCGTGGTGAAGCCCACCGACATTGGCCCGATTGATGTGCAAACAGCTAATGGCGTCGTTGATATTCGTGTCGCCGATGAAGCGGCAGCAGTCGTCGCGGCAAAGAAATACCTTGGCTTCTTTCAAGGTGCCACCAAGAATTGGAACCGTCATGATGACGAGGTCTTGCGCACACTTATTCCTGAACAGCGCACGCGTGTATACGAGGTGCGCACGGTCATTGATGCACTTGCAGATATTGACTCAGCACTGGAGCTTCGACCCACCTTTGGTATTGGCATTCTCACCACTCTTCTTCGTATTGAAGGAAAGCCTGTGGGAGTCATCGCCAACAATCCCGCACATCTAGGTGGCGCCATTGATTCCGATGCTTCCGATAAGGCCTCGCGCTTTATTCAGCTCTGCGACGCATACGACATTCCCATCGTCAGCCTCTGCGATACGCCAGGTTTCATGGTTGGCCCCGAAGCCGAACACACAGCACAGGTGCGTCACTTTGGTCGTCTCTTCGTCACCGCAGCAAGCATCAACGTCCCTTGGGTCACCATTGTTCTTCGCAAAGGCTATGGCCTTGGCGCAATGGCGATGGCTGGTGGCGGATTCCATTCAAATTCCATGACAGTGTCATGGCCAACTGGCGAATTCGGTGGCATGGGACTTGAGGGTGCCGTGCGCCTCGGTTACAGCAAAGAACTAGCAGCGATTGAGAACGAAACTGAACGTGCAGAGCTTGAAGCAAAACTGATCACTCGTGCATACGAACACGGCAGTGCTCTCAATATGGCGAGCCACGTTGAAATCGACGATGTCATTGACCCTGCCGAAACACGTCATCGCATCCTCAGCATTATTGGTTCGACCAAGTCATGGCGTGCCCGCGATGGCAAAAAACGCCCCATGGTTGATACGTGGTGAGGCTCGCCTCATCGGACAAGTTCAACAATTAGAAAGCAGCGAGGCCTTCGCGCAATTGTTGTGCAAACTCTTCGTCAACGATGGTGTCGCTATCGGTAGCGAACTTCTCATGAATAGTGGCCGCTCCGACTTGAGCGACAACCTTGCCGCCTAATGCTTGCAAGAGTCCACTTGTGGCCGGAAGAACATTCTTTCCGCCACCAGGTCCTGGGGTTGTTGCAATCACCATCGATGTCTTCCCAATGATGGGACCCGCCATAAATGGACGCGATGCCCAGTCAATGAGATTCTTCGTTGCACCGGAATAAGAACCGCTGTATTCAGGACCAGCGATGATGACACCATCAGCCTCGGAAATTGCGGCACGAAGAGCAGTCACGATTTCTGGCACGGTCTCACCATCAAGGTCTTGGTTATACATCGGCAACTCTGCAATGTCGAACAATGCGATCTGAGTTCCTTCAGGGGCCAATGCAGGAAGGGCGCGAAGGACGCGAGTGTTGAATGAGTCCTTGCGCAGAGAACCAGAGAAAGCAATAAGAGTTGTCATCGCTCATGAACGATACCGAGCACCTGGGGGATCATTGAGCCCTGGGTTTCAAGGATCGGAGCCAGCGTGAAACAATGAAGGTGTGAGCATTTCTCCCATTTTTGACCCTGCTGCCTGGCGGGAAGTTCCTGGCTTCTCTTTCACTGACATCACGTATCACCGTGCAGTCGACCAAGGCACCGTCCGCATCGCGTTCAATCGTCCCGAAGTGCGTAACGCATTTCGCCCACACACCGTGGACGAGCTCTACACCGCACTTGATGATGCACGAATGACCACTGATGTGGGATGTGTTCTTCTCACAGGCAATGGTCCATCAGCCAAAGATGGTGGCTGGGCTTTCTGCAGCGGTGGCGACCAACGCATCCGCGGCAAAGATGGCTACAAGTACGCCGAAGGCGACACCGAAGAAACCGTCGACCGTGGTCGTTCTGGTCGTTTGCACATTCTTGAAGTACAACGTCTCATTCGCTTCATGCCCAAAGTTGTGATCTGTGTGGTGCCGGGCTGGGCTGCCGGCGGCGGACACAGTTTGCACGTCGTCTCCGACCTCACACTTGCCAGCAAAGAACATGCTCGCTTCAAGCAGACTGACGCGGACGTCGCATCCTTCGATGGTGGATACGGTTCGGCATACCTCGCAAAGATGGTCGGTCAAAAGTTCGCTCGTGAGATTTTCTTCCTCGGACGCGAATATTCAGCCGATGACATGGTCGCAATGGGTGCTGTCAATGCATCCATCCCTCATGCAGATCTTGAGAAGGTTGCACTGGAATGGGCAAAGGAAATCAACGGCAAGAGCCCTACTGCTCAGCGCATGTTGAAGTTCGCATTCAACCTCGTTGATGATGGCCTAGTCGGACAACAAGTCTTTGCTGGCGAAGCAACGCGCCTTGCGTATGGCACCGACGAAGCTGCCGAGGGTCGTGAGTCTTTCCTTGAGAAGCGCGACCCTGACTGGTCACCATTCCCCTGGTACTACTAAGTCATCCGCAGCTAATTCCTCATGATCTCCGTTGTTCACGAAGCGAGCGATACGCGTCTCGATGCATTTCGTTGGCGTGACCGACAGTTAGCAAGCAAAGCCGATCGCCTCGAAACTGTGGGCGCTGGCCTCTTCGTCGCAGAAGGAGACCTCGTCGTTGGGCGTGCCATCGATGCTGGCTGCACACCTGTTGCATTGTTATGTGATGAGCCGATGGCCGAACACTTTGCCTCTCGTGTTTCGGAGAAAGTTGACATCTTTATTGGGGCTGAACAACTTCGCCAAGATGTCACTGGACTTGGTGTCCCTCTCCGTGCCACTGGCCTTTTTCAACGCCCACCGTTAAAAACCCCCGACGATCTTGTTGCACAGTCGCGTCGTATCTTGGTGGCTGAAGCCGTCGATAACCCCACAAACTTGGGTGCGATAACACGAAGTGCCGCAGCCCTTGGATGGGACGCCCTCATACTCACAGCCGGCAGCGCAGACCCTTTAGCTCGGCGAGCACTACGTGTTTCGATGGGAACTGGTCTCACGCTCCCCTTTGCACGACTTGCTGCTGATGACAGCATCGGCTCACTATTGAATCGGCATCAATGCGTCTCGTTTGGTCTAACCCCTAGTGATTCCGCGATTGATATTGCTTCCATCAAGCCAGTAGCCGAACGAATTGCTTTGCTGCTGGGCAGTGAACGCGATGGACTCGATGCAGACACCATGAGAACGGTGCACACTTTGGTTCGTATTCCCATGAACGCAGGAGTAGATTCACTCAACGTGGGAGTTGCCGCTGCCATTGCAATGTATGCACTTGGCTCAGGAGTTTCGTAAGTGCTCCGCAGCGTTCACCATGTATTTAGCTAGTTGATCCGTGACGGCCTCACGCTCGGCTTCCTCAACCCTTGGCAATGTCTGTTCGATTGCAGTGGCCATGTGCATGAGCCATCGATCACGTTCCAGTGCGCCTATCGCAAATGTTCCATGTCGCATGCGCAACATTGGATGCCCACGTTCTTCCATGTAATCGTGTGGCCCTCCCCAATACTGAGCAAAAAACTTCGCAAGTCGCCTTCGAGCGCCCTCGGTATCGCTTCCTTCGGGATACAACGCCATCAGAATTTGATCAGTTTCCACGCCATCATAAAAAGCGTCAACCAACTCCACGAAGAAAGTCGCCCCGCAGATTTCATACATACTGCGATCAGCAGAATTAGCCGACATAGTTAGTAGAACTCAGGGTCTTCCCAATTAGGGAAGATGTCAGGCAAACCGTCACTGACGCGATCCGGGTACACAGCAGCGCGCTTCTCCAAGAAACTGGTCACGCCTTCTTTTGAATCTGCACTACGTCCACGAGCAGAAATACCGCGCGATTCCACCGCATGGGCATCCATCGGATGAGATGCGCCCATCATGCGCCACAACATTTGACGTGATAACGCAACAGAAACCGGCGCAGTGTTATCTGCAATTTCACGAGCGATTCCCCGAGCAACTGCAAGAAGTTCATCGCCTGGATGCACGCTACGCACAAGACGACCAGAGAGCGCTTCGTCTGCATTAAACACGCGGCCCGTAAACACCCACTCTGTTGCTTGCTGAATACCAACAAGCCGAGGCAGGAAGTACGACGAACATGCTTCAGGAAGAATGCCTCGTTTTGCGAAAACAAAACCGAACTTGGCGCTGTCGCTCGCCACTCGAATGTCCATGGGCAATGTCATGGTGACACCCACACCAACGGCCGCACCGTTGATTGCACCGATAACTGGCTTCAAACTATTGAAGATACGCAGCGACACCATGCCGCCTCCATCGCGCGGAACACCCTGCTTTGTCTGGATGTCGCTGCCACCCTTTGAGAAGGTTGCACCACCAGAAGATAGGTCAGCGCCAGCACAGAAGGCTCGACCGGCACCAGTGAAAATTACGGCCTTGACATTGTCGTCGGCATCAGTGAGATCAAGTGCAGAAATAATTTCGTACATCATGCGGCCCGTAAACGCATTCATCTTGTCTGGCCGATTCAGCGTGATCGTCGCAATGCCTTCGCTGACTTCAAATTGGATGTCCTGAAATTCCATTCCCTGACCCTAGCGATACACGCAGATACAGGAGAGATTGGGCTAGACGTCGAGGAATTTGCTGGAGGCAACGCCGGAGCCAACACCACCGGCAACAGCGCCGATGACGAGCAATGCGATCATGATTCCGTTGACATAGGAGCCAGGAACAACAAGCGAACTCACACCAGTACCGGCCTTAAAGCCAGCAACGCCTGATGTCCATGCACGATTCAGAGCCCATAAACCACCGCATGAAACGATGGCGCCCGCAAGACCCTGAATGAGGCCTTCAAGAATGAATGGAACACGAATAAACCAGTCGGTTGCACCCACAAGTTTCATCACTTCGATCTCACGACGTCGCGCAAAAATTGCAGTGCGAATTGTGTTCCAGATAAGAATGACCGCCACAGCCAGCAGTACTAAAGACATACCGATAGTGACAGTCCGTACAAAACCAGACAGCGTCGAAATGACGTCGAACTCATCTTCTGCCAAGGAGACTCCAGCGACACCTGGAAGCGTTCGATATTGGTTCGCCAGACTCCGCACTAATTCCGGGTCAGTGGTCGTTGGAACAACCTTAAATTGTGAAGGAATCGTGTCAACCGACAACAGACTGAGCGTTGTGGGGTCACCTGCAAACACACGTTGTGCCTCTGCGTAGCTCTGCGCTTTGTCAAGGTATTCCAGTTTCTTGACATCAATGACATTCGGTTGAGATTCGAGATTTTGTTTAATGAATGCAAGTGCTTCAGGGGTCACATCGGGACGAACAAAAACAATCATTCCAACATCGCCACGCCATTGCACCAACAAGTTGTCAAACGCGCGTTGAATCAAGAACGTTGTGCCAACCAACAAGAGCGATACCGCAGAAGTAATAACAGCGGCAACAGACAAGGTGACATTGCGACGGAAACTCGCAATGGTCTCACGCAATGCGTAGGAGAGACGCTGCATCATTCGTATACACCGCGCTCTTGGTCACGCACGATGACTCCGCGATCCAGCTGGATCACTCGTCGACGCATTGCATTCACCACACGATGGTCATGTGTTGCCATCACGATGGTCGTGCCTGTGCGATTGATTGCATCGAGCAAGCCCATGATGCCTTCACCAGTTGCTGGGTCAAGGTTGCCTGTTGGCTCGTCTGCCAACAAGATCAACGGACGATTCACGAAAGCGCGAGCAATAGACACACGCTGCTGCTCACCACCGGACAATTGATGTGGGAATCGATCTTCCTTGCCCGACAGGCCCACAAGATCAAGAACTTGGGGCACCTGTTGACCAATCACATGTTTCGGCTTGCCAATCACTTCCAGAGCAAACGCCACATTCTCAAAGACCGTCTTGTTCGTCAGCAGCTTGTAATCCTGGAAAACGTTGCCCATCGACCGACGGAGGTAGGGAATTTGGCTGTTGGCCATCTCATTGATGTTGCGACCAGCCACCCATACGTTTCCGCGTTCTGGGCGCTCTTGACGGTTGATGAGACGAAGAAGCGTGGACTTACCCGAACCTGATTGGCCGACAAGGAACACAAATTCACCCTTCGGGACATCGAAGGACGCATCGCGTACGGCAGGTATTTCAGTGCCGTACATCTTGGAGACATTCTCAAGACGAATCATGAAGTACAACAACCTAGCAATGAGGGCTGGAGCGAGCGTGGCGCCCCTCAAACCCTTACTGGGCTTACTCCGATTGAGCCCTGCGCCAGCGCAGGTACCCCTCCATAAAGCCGTCCAAGTCCCCATCGAGGACATTGGCGACATTGCCAGATTCCACTTCCGTACGAAGGTCTTTCACCATTTGGTACGGCTGAAGCACGTAGGAACGAATCTGGCTACCCCACCCCACCATTGCTGTCTTGCCGGCAATGCGGTCTTTTTCAGCCTGATGCTCTTCTTCAATCTTGGCTGCAATCATCGCCTTCAGGCGGGTCATTGCCTTTTCACGGTTCTGCAACTGGCTGCGTTCTTCCTGACTGGTCGCAACTGCTCCGGTCGGTTCATGAATAAGACGCACTGCCGACGATGTCTTGTTCACGTGCTGACCACCAGCACCCGAAGCGCGGAACACTTCCATACGAATCTCAGATTCATTGACTTCGAGATCAGGTGCATCCATTACTGGCCACACTTGCACCGTTGCAAAGCTTGTTTGACGGCGCCCCTGATTGTCGAATGGGCTGATGCGAACCAATCGGTGAGTCCCGCGCTCTGACGTCATCAAACCGTATGCATACCGGCCTTTAATAGTGAACTCAGCGGACATGATGCCTGCTTCCGCACCAGGGCTGATGTCATCAACGTCAACGACGAATCCACGACGCTCCGCCCAGCGCGTATACATGCGCATCAAAAGCTCTGCCCAATCTTGTGCGTCAACACCACCATCTTTTGCGTTGATCTGCACAATGACGTCAACGACATCATGCTCACCAGTGAAGAGACTGCGCATTTCAAGCACGCCGAGCCCCGACGCGACTTTTGCAATACCTGTTTCAATTTCGGATTCTTGTGACTCGTCATCAATCTCGCGAGCCATCTCATGAAGCACATCTAAGTCATCGACAATCGCCCGCATTGTGTCGTACTCATCAACATCAGACTTCACGTTTGCGTATTCGCTATTAATTTTCTTTGCAAGATCTTGGTCGTCCCACAAATCAGGACGTGAGATTTCAATCTCTAACTCACTGAGTCGGGCGCGTGATGCACCAATCTTCAGATATTCCTCTGCTTCGCCAAGGCGGCGAGAAAGGTCTCGAAGGTCATTAGTGAAGTCACGCATGCGGGAATATTCCTAGAAACGGGTGTCAGGCTGCAGAGCCGTGACACACCTTGAACTTGCGACCCGAGCCACATGGGCACGGTGCATTACGAGGTGTGGTGGACCAGTCATTGACATCTTTTACGACAGGCTTGCGAGGAGCATCATCGTCGGACGACAACAGCGCAGGATCAACATCGCCACTGGCAAGAGCCGCTGACACAAAACCATCAGATGAAACATCGTCACTGCTTGTTTCCGTGAGATTCTGCACCTGCATCGCTGTTTGCTCTTCATTGACGACTTCAACATGCATCACGTAACGAACAAAATCTTGTGCGATACCGACCATCATCTCGCCAAACATCTCAAAGCCTTCGCGTTGCCATTCAGTGAGCGGATCTTTCTGTCCCATTGCACGAAGGTTGATTCCCTCTTGCAAGTAATCCATTTCTTCCAAGTGTTCACGCCACCGTTGATCGATAATGCTGAGCATGACCTGGCGCTCAATCTGACGCAAGGTTTCGCTACCCAGTTCCGACTCGCGCTGTTGGTAATGCGCATTCGCATCGGCCATCACAAGGTCGTAGACAGCATCGGTGCTGTGGCACAGACTTATTTGTACGTCGCTCACGTTGGCAGGCCAATATGTGCGCAACTCTTGGGCAAGTCCTTCGACGTCCCATTCGTCCGATGCCTCAGATACGCAATAGGTCTCAATCAGAGAATCCACTGCTTCGGCCAAATACTCCATGGCAGCAGCCTTGAGATCTGCACCCGAGAGAATCTGATCACGGCGCATGTAAATGACCTTGCGCTGCTCATTCATTACTTCGTCGTACTTCAGAACGTTCTTACGGATTTCTCCATTGCGTTGTTCCACCGTGGACTGTGCACGTTCGATGGCTTTTGTGACCATCTTGGCTTCGATTGCTTCATCGTCAGGAAGAGCACGACCCATTACCCAAGACAATGCACCTGTCGCAAACAAACGCATGAGTTCATCGTCAAGCGACAAGTAGAAACGGCTAGCACCGGGATCGCCCTGACGGCCAGCACGACCACGTAACTGATTGTCGATACGACGGCTGTCGTGACGTTCTGTGCCAAGCACGTACAGTCCACCGAATTCGCGAATCTTGGCGCCCTCTTCTGCGCATTGCTGCTTAAACACTGGCAAAAGCTCGTCATAGCGAGAAAGCGCTGCACGGCGTGCTTCTTGGAAATCTGCATGCAACTGAGCGAGCGGCGCGGGTAGTGCGAATTCATCCACCAGCACGCTCGGGTCAACACCTTCAGCAAGCACTTGTTGACGAGCGAGCAACTCTGGGTTGCCGCCTAAAAGAATGTCGACACCACGGCCGGCCATGTTGGTCGCAACAGTGACTGAACCAATTCGTCCGGCCTGAGCAACAATCTGCGCTTCACGTGTGTGCTGCTTTGCGTTGAGAACTTCATGGCGGATGCCCCGTTTTGTGAGCTCACGCGAGAGATATTCACTCTTTTCAACGCTGATGGTACCCACCAGAATTGGCTGTCCTTTTGCGTGACGTTCTGCGATGTCTTCAACAACCGCATTGAACTTGGACACTTCAGACTTATAGATGAGATCGGGCTCGTCGACACGCAACATCGATCGGTTGGTGGGGATGGGCACCACTTGCAAGTCATACGTATTGACAAGTTCTGCAGCTTCAGTCTGCGCAGTACCAGTCATGCCGGCCAACTTGTCATACATGCGGAAGTAGTTCTGCAAAGTGATGGTGGCAAGCGTCTGGTTCTCTTCGTTAATCCGAAGACCTTCCTTGGCTTCTACTGCTTGGTGAATTCCTTCGCTCCAGCGGCGTCCTTCGAGCACTCGACCCGTGAATTCATCGACAATCTTTACTTCGCCCGCATCAACGATGTAATCCTTGTCGCGACGGTATAACTCTTTGGCTTTCAAAGCCACCGACAATTGGTGCACCAGGTTTTGCTGAACAGAGTCATACAAGTTGTCGAGGCCGAGTTCTTTCTCCACCTTCTCCACGCCAGTTTCCGTTGGGAAGACAATGCGCTTTGACTCATCTACCTCGTAATCGACATCGCGCTGCAACGTGCGAACGATGGAAGAGAACTTGTAGTACATGGCCGCTGCATCGGCGAGACGACCCGAGATGATGAGCGGAGTACGAGCCTCGTCAATGAGGATGCTGTCTACTTCGTCAACAATTGCAAAGTTATGACCACGCTGTACCTTCTCGGCAAGCGAGCCGGCCATGTTGTCGCGCAAGTAGTCAAACCCGAACTCATTGTTAGTTCCGTATGTGATGTCGCATGCGTAGTCTTCACGCTTCTGCGCAGCCGACTCACGAAGACCTGGAATAACAAGACCCACGTTGAGACCCAGCCACTGATGGATACGTCCCATCCACTCGGCGTGGAAACGAGCAAGGTAATCGTTGACAGTGATGACATGAACACCCTTGCCCGACAGACCATTGAGATACGCAGGCAATGTCGATACGAGAGTCTTTCCTTCACCTGTCTTCATTTCGGCAACCCAGCCAAAGTGAAGAGCGGCGCCACCCATCAGCTGCACATCGAAATGGCGCTGACCGATCACACGGAATGAAGCCTCGCGAACAACTGCGAATGCCTCCACCAAAATGTCATCGAGCGTCTCACCCTGCACGAGGCGGTTCCGGAATTCCTGGGTTTTTGCCTTGAGGGCTTCGTCGGACAGAGCCTCCATAGCGGGGCCGAGTGCATTGATTTCGGGAACGAGGCTCTGCAGGGCCTTCACCCGCTTGCCATCGCCTGCCCTGAGGACGCGATCGAGAACTTTCATGTGACCGCAAGCCTATCTGTGGACCCCTCTGAGCCAGTTCGCAAGAACCATAAGAAGGCGGTAAGACTTCATAATTATGAGCCAAAGAGCAGTGGACGCAGTCATCTTCGACCTGGGTGGGGTGATTATGAAGAATGGTGGACCCCGCGACTTCACGCGGCGATACCCCGACCACGACCCAGCCGTTGTCGCCGAAATCGTCATGGGGCCGCACCACCTCGACACCGACCATCAATGGCATCGGCTCGAACGAGGCGAAATCACCATGGCGGAATGTCGCGCCATCACCAAAGACATGCTCGACGCTGCGGGCATTGTCGCGACTGTCCCCGCCCCCACTCCTTCGGCAAGCGGTGCTGCTTTCAATTTTCAATTGAATGACGAGATGGTTGCATTCATCACCGATCTGAAAAATGCCGGGCTGCCTGTAGGCATTCTCACGAACAATGTGAAGGAATTCCGCGAGATGTGGTGGCCTCTCATGGATTTCGACTCCGTGTTCGACACCATCGTTGATAGCCACGAAGTCAAGATGCGTAAACCAAACCCGGCGATCTATCACCTCACGATGGAACGAATTGGCGCAACACCAAACCGCACGGCATTCCTCGATGACCTTCGCGCCAATGTGGATGCAGCAAACGCCATCGGCATGCACGGTGTGTGGGTCGAAGAAGATGCAAGTGGAGCAATCGCCGCAGCCCGCGCACTCACTGGTTTGGTCTAATCAGGGCACATAACTCACAGCGATGCATGTCACTCGACACGCACCCGCGTGAACTATCGCTTCTGCCGCCGCGCGCATCGTTGCGCCGGTGGTCATGACGTCATCAATAATCCAGACATGCTTTCCGGGTATCCCAGGACGAGCCTTGAACGAAGGACGTGCGAGTCGATCTGTGCGACCACTTCCCGTTTGACGACCATCATTGTCTCGCCGCAACAGGCGCGCATGCTTGACTCGCAATAACGATGCCAGATGCCGAGCAATGAGCTCGGACTGATCAAAACCACGATCCATACGTCGCTGCGCTGTCGTTGGCGCCCACGTTGCCACGTCGCAAGTGCCAAGACCATCCAATCCAGAATGCAATAGTCGCGCAATACGCATTGCCTCCGATTTTTCACAGTCATATTTCAGACGCAAAATTGCATCTCTAATATCCCCCTGATGCTCGTACACCCCGTGATAATCAACCTGACGTATATAACCATCAAGAGTTTGAAGCAATTCAGTACGGTGTATTCCCATGTCCCCGACTCCAGCAGTAACCCCTCGCCCTTTGAGCGAACGCACGATTGAACGTTTGCTGCGATGTGTAACGGGTCTTGCCTGTTTCGGCGTCGGAATTACATTCTTCGTCAAGTCGAAGTTGGGTGTTCCACCATGGGACGTCTTCCACACCGGGGTGTCTCAGCACACTGGCCTTGGCCTTGGCACTGTCCTCATCATTGTCGCGTTCTTTGTTTTGATCCTCTGGATTCCCTTACGCCTTCGCCCAGGAATCGGCACCATTTTGAATGCTCTTGAAATAGGGCTCGTTGAGAATTTCGCGCAAGAACACATTGCTACACCTCATAATTTGGCCGTGCGCATTGCGTTTCTATGTGCTGGAATGATCAGTATTGCTGCAGGGTCTGGTTTTTATATCGGTGCAGAACTCGGTTCAGGACCGCGTGATGGGCTCATGCTGGGACTGAATAAGCGCTTTGGCATCAGCGTGCGCCTTGCACGCACCGTGGTCGAAGTCATTGTCATGATTATTGGCATCTTCCTTGGCGGAAAAATTGGACTTGGCACGTTCGTCTTCGCACTGGGTATCGGCCCTCTCGTGCAGATCACGCTGAAGTTGTTCCGCATGTCGAATACACAAGTAGTTGCTGCCGAGGGTGAAGCCATCGAGCAATAGCAGAAGAACGTAAAAGGCCCGGATGACTTAGTCATCCGGGCCTTTTGTTTGAACTATCAGTTCTTAGTAACGGTAATGATCTGGCTTGAACGGACCGTTGGGGTCCATATCCATATATTCAGCCTGACCATCAGTGAGCTGTGTGAGCTTCACACCAAGAGCATCAAGGTGTGCGCGAGCAACCTTTTCGTCAAGGTGCTTTGGCAACACGTACACGCCAAGTGGATACTTGTCGAGGTTGTTGAACAACTCAATCTGTGCAATGACTTGGTTGCTAAATGAGCAGCTCATCACGAATGATGGGTGGCCAGTTGCGCAACCAAGGTTGACCAAACGTCCTTCAGCAAGAACAATGACAGCGTGACCGTCTGGGAATGACCAAAGGTCGGTGCCAGCCTTGAGCTCATCGCGAGTTGCACCACTACGTGCAAGACCAGCCATGTCGATTTCATTGTCGAAGTGGCCAATGTTGCACACAATTGCATTGTGCTTCATGCCGGCCATGTGCTCAGCAGTGATGATTGCTTCGTTGCCTGTTGCGGTCACAAAGATGTCAGCCTCGCCGAGTGCGGACTCGATGGTATTGACTTCGTAGCCCTCCATCGCAGCCTGCAATGCGTTGATGGGGTCAATTTCTGTAACGATGACGCGCGCACCCTGGCCGCGAAGGCTCTGTGCGCAACCCTTGCCAACGTCGCCGTAGCCACACACAACAGCAAGTTTGCCGGCGATCATGACGTCAGTGGCGCGGTTGATGGCGTCAATCAGTGAGTGACGGCAACCGTAGAGGTTGTCGAACTTGCTCTTGGTCACGGAGTCGTTCACGTTGATTGCAGGGAAAAGAAGTTCGTTCTTTTCTGCCATCTTGTACAGACGCTTCACACCAGTAGTGGTCTCTTCGGTGACACCCTTGATTGATGCAGCCATCTCTGTCCACTTCGTGGGTTCTGTCTTCAGCGAACGCTGCAGGAGACCAAGAATGAGCGCGAGCTCTGGGTTTGATGCACTTGTTGGGTCTGGCACGGCGCCAGCCTTTTCAAACTCAACACCCTTGTGGACGAGCAAGGTTGCGTCGCCACCGTCGTCGAGGATCATGTTCGGCAAGTTGCCGTCGGGCCATGTCATCATCTGCTCGGTGCACCACCAATACTCCTCCAATGTTTCGCCCTTCCAAGCGAACACGGGGACACCCTGTGGGTCTTCGGCAGTTCCGTTTGGACCAATCACAACTGCTGCAGCTGCATGATCTTGGGTGGAGAAAATGTTGCAACTTGCCCAACGCACTTCTGCGCCAAGTTCAACGAGCGTCTCGATGAGAACAGCAGTTTGAATCGTCATATGCAACGAACCGGAAATACGTGCACCCTTCAATGGCTTTGAAGGTCCGAATTCTTTGCGCAACCAACGAAGACCTGGCATTTCGTGTTCTGCGAGGTGAATTTCCTTGCGACCAAATGGTGCGAGGCTGAGATCTGCGACGCGATAATCGCGACGTGCAGCAAGATTGGACATAGGGGCTCCTTAGAGTCAACTCAACAATGGTGTTGAGTATGGAAACGCTCGAGACTGGGGCCAACTGGCACCGCTCTAATCAGCCCGAACAGGGCATAACCATAGCCAATCCTTAGGCGTTGAAGGTGGGATTGAGCCCTTGTGCAGAGATAATCCCCTGCAAACGCTGGTGTTCTGCGTCACCCACGGCACTTGATTCGTCCTTCAACATGACAGGGATGCCGTCAATCACTGGATACGTACGCTGCAGACGCGGGTTATACAAGAGACCCTCGGTCTCAATAAACCACAGCGGACCCTTGTCTTCTGGGCACGCAAGGATTGCAAGAAGAGCGGGGTCAAGTTTCACGAGGGATTCCATTTCGTTGTTTGTCATATCAGATCGATGTCACCAGTGAGAGAACTTCAGCAACATGATTATCGCATTCGTCTCGGGTTGCTGCTTCAAGGTTGAGTCGAAGCAAGGGTTCAGTATTGGATGGACGAAGGTTAAACCACCAGTCGCCACAATCAACAGTGAGACCATCAATCCAGTCCTGTGGCATTGAGCTGTACTGGGCAGCAACAGCATTCATCACCTCTTGGGCATCGCGCACGCTGGTATTGATTTCGCCACTTGCCTCATAACGCTCAAATGGCTGACGAAACTCTGATAGTGGCATGTTTACCCGCGACAACTCTTGCAACATGAACATTGTGGCAATGATGCCAGAGTCCGCACGATAGTTATCAAGAAAGTAATAGTGAGCACTGTGCTCGCCACCAAAAACGGCACCCGTCTCTGCCATCACTTGCTTGATATTGCTATGGCCCACTTTGGTGCGAACAGGCACTCCACCATTTTCACGAATTACTTCAGGAACACTGCGCGAGCAAATGAGGTTGTGTAGCACGGTCGCACCAGGATGCGCACGTAACACGCCCGCAGCGAGAATTGCAGTAGTCGTCGAACCCGAAAGACCACGGCCCTGTTCATCGACAACAAACACGCGATCGGCGTCACCATCAAAAGCGAGTCCCAGGTCAAAACCACCGCTCACAACTCGAGCTTGCAGATCTCGTTGGTTTGCCGGCTGAATGGGATCTGCTGGATGATTCGGAAATGAACCATCCAGTTCCGGATACATCACTTCGAGCTCAATCATCGCAAGACGCTCGAACACCACAGGAACGATGAGACCACCCATGCCATTCGCTGTGTCAGCGACAATCTTCATTGGTTTGATTTTGCTGATATCAACAAATGAGACGACATGATCAGCAAATTCGTCCAACATGTCGCGTTCTGTACGGGCACCACGGACCGCAACCGGGGTGGGACCCATGTTGGCAAGAACTTTCTTTGCCGAGTCACGAATTTCTGCAAGACCAGTATCAATACCGACAGGTCGTGCGCCCGACAAGCAGAACTTGATGCCGTTGTACTGCGCGGGGTTATGTGAGGCCGTAAACATTGCACCAGGAGCATCCAAGGAGCCGGCAGCAAAATAAACAAGATCGGTACTGGCAAGTCCGAGATCAATGACATCCGCACCGCGCGACATCACACCTTCGGAGAATGCATCCGCCAAAGATTTACCCGTTGTACGCATATCTCGTGCAACGAGAATCACTGGTGCCTGGACGAAATCCGCGAACGCCACACCTAAGGCATACGCCACGTCATCGTTCATTTCGTCGGGAGTCGTACCCCGCACGTCATAGGCCTTGACAATTTGGTCAAGAACCGCTGGATCTGTGCTCATTGGAATTAGAGGTTATCGGTGTCGACTTCGTCGACAGATGACCCTTCGGAGATACTTGCTGGCATTGACGAGCCGTAGCGAAGTCGACGACGGAACATGAACACAACGAGAACAATGCCTGCGAATGTCAAAAGATACGCAGAACGGTCAAGCGTTGAAGGTTCATAAGACAATCGAACATTGTTCTTTGTCGGCACTACCACCATCATGTTTGGCGCGGCGCGGTAGATCGCTTTTGCTCCGGTCACTTGCCAGTTCGGAAAGTAACTGACCTTGATAAGTACTGGTGTACCTATCTTGTCGACAGTGAAGGAAAGAGACTCGGTTCCAATTTTGATGTTCGAAACCTTTGTTGTAGCGACAGGCGTGGACGTCACTCGTTGTTGCGGAACAACAATGTCTACTTGACGCCCTGGCTCACCGGTCTTGCCAATTCTGCGATTGATATCGGGCTTCACATCAACGTGCTGCCATGTTGATGGGCCATGTGCAACAGGCAGCGCGTTCCATTCCTCTGCATGCTGAAAGTACGAAGTACCAATTTCTAACCAACGCTCACGGGGGTCACCCGAGCGAGAGTTCACCACAACAGGTTGCGTCGTTAATGGCTCAACAAGATTCGTGGGAAGTTCGTAAATATGCCAAGGTCCGCTTACTCCAACTTTGACTAACTCAACTTCAGCATCGGCTTTTTGAATTGCCTCAGTTGTATAAGCCATGTAGTAGCGAATACCAAGCGAGCGCATGTACCGAACACCCTTCACTGCATCGTTGTTGTCGTATCGCAATTCACGCACAGGATTACTGCTCTGCTTTGAAAGCGCTGCAGCTGTAATGAAATGGTACGGAGTAGTACCAGCCGCTTCGAAGTACAAGCCCTCCATCGACCCGATGCATCCCTTCGTCCAGAACGGAAGAAGCATCAGAGCCATTGTTGTGCCGTACTTATTGAGATCCGAGTTGTTCTCCCACAGTGCGCGACCGCAACCATGAGCTGGGTCTATTCCCAGTGCTTTCATTTTTTCAACGACGTCGTGGTACTCCCCATACGACGCTTTCCCCTCGTACCCTTCAAAATTCCAGCGTGCCCAGCCGTCGCTGAATGCACGAGCAGCAGGGAATTTGACGGGACCCCATGAGTAACTCGTCGTACTGCCATTCGATGTCAATTTTCCAAATGGCAATGCTTGATAGCGAACGCCAATCACAACCAAACAGAACAATGTCATGACCCAAAGAATCGATGTACTGACGTTTGTATTTGGAGTAGACGAAACATGTTCGCGTCGACGCTCCAACGCGACAACACGCATGAGATATGCAGCAACTTCGTAGACACCGATTGCGGCAAGCATGTAACGCAAGAGATAGATAAAAGGAAGAATGCGAGGATTCCAGAGCAGGCCGATGATGGGCAATCCGCCTTGAGCAACTTTCACTCCCACCATCAAAATGAGCGTGTACACACCCATCCAGATACCTAATTGACGCTTGCGAGCAATAGATCCGGCGAATCCGGCCAATGCAAGAACAACAATCAGAACATCCCAGAAAGCATTCAGCGGGAAATACATATCCCACATCGTCTTGAATGATCCGCCACCTGGCTCAGAGCCGTACTTCATGTCGGTCATAAATGCATGTCCGCCAAGGAACGGAATCACCCAGAACGATGAGAGCAGGACAGCACAGCCAAGAGTGAGTGCACCTGCACGAAGCCGCTGACGATCGCGGTAGAGCGCCATCATGACCAATGCGCCTCCAAAAACAAAGAGCAACACAATGCCGTGGCTCAATGCGGAGAGTGCAATAAATACTGCAGCCCACCCACGATGTTTTCCATCATCAAGCACTCGTGCAAATAAGCCGAGCCCAACGATGGAGAATGCAAGTGCAATTGAATGGGAGAATTCTCCCGCCATTGTTGATGCGATATTGCCACCGTAAATAGTGAAGCTTTCATCAAGAAGAAACATCGTTGCGCCAACAACCATGAGTTCAGGAATTGGGTATGCCAACTTCGCGATGCGTCCCATGAAGTGAACACAAAACGGGAATGCAACAAGACCTGCTACAACAATAATTTTGAATGCAATGCCGTAGGGCAAAACGATATTCAAGAACACGATGGCGAGTGCTGGCACCACCATGTAAAAACGGTAAGCGGGCAGACCTGAATACCAATCCATGCTCCAGCCCGTGAGACGCCAGTGCGGCAACAGCACATCCCGCAAATACGCAGGACCCCACACATGGGCGCCCATGTCTCCACCTGTTGGTGTGTTGTTCTTGAAAATGAGGCCTGGATGAAGAATGGACAAGATGATGAGCGTCGCTCCAAGAACAACTGCGGTTGTACTCATTGACTTGAAAGTGGCCACCCAGTCAGAGTCGCCACTTGGCTGCTGCTTCATTTCAACGTCTTCAACGAAGGAATTATTTTCTTCACTACTCATGTTTCCTACTTCATCAGGACGAGAACTAAACCGGCCGCATTAAATGACATATGCGTCACTATCGAAAGACCAAGTGTGCCAGAACGCCGACGGGCTTCGCTGAGCACCAATGCAAACACAAAAAGCCCTGGGAATTCCAACGGTGACATATGGATAGCAGCGAACAAAACCGCTGTTCCAACAATTGCTGCACTGGTTCCAGCGGTGCGCTGAAGATGCGATTGCACCGCGCCGCGGTACACAATCTCTTCAACAATCGGAGCGCCAATAACAACGACAAGTACGAGCAAAATCTTCCACCATCCAGGTGCCGTTGCCGAGAGGTCTTTTGCGCGCTGTGAAATTTCATCAAATGTGAAGGTGTGAGGAAAAAGTTTCGTCAATGGCCAGTTCACAATATTCATCAATACGTATTGACAAAAGATGCCCAGAGGAACTCCCACCGCAACATCGCGCATACGAAACCAATGAGGAAATGCACTCGAAAGGGACGTCTCTTCAAATGGGAGATACCGCGGAATACCAACCAAGAAAACTGCCCACATGGAAGAGACCGCTACCGCGGTTGCCCAAATAGGAATCTGCGCTTGTTGAAGCCCCGACTCGCCCGTCACCAGCAAGACAATGGACATTGCAATATTTGCAACGATGAACATCCCCAACCACATGGTGAGACCTTCAAGAAGTCCCGGGCGACGACGCCCTTCTGCGTTCATTGGTCAGCCAGCGAGACGGCCAGCGCCATATACATGCACACGTTGGCGCCGGTCTTCAAGATGCCAACCGGAGGGCGGCTTGAGACGATTGGCATGCTGATCACATAAATCATATGAATGTGGGTCCCGTTCGGGCCAAAGATCGTCCAGCCAGACCTGTGACCGTCCGTATTGATACGTCAGAGTCACAGTTGCATGATGGACGCAGCCTTGACGGGTGCATTGCCTTGCCATATTGGAAACGGTACTCATCGTGGCCCCTCAAATCGGCGATGCCGAAGGGACTACGGCAGAACAGCCCCGTAGCATGAGGTGATGAGCGAGATGCCACCACCGCCACCCCCACCGCGCAACCAGTCGCCCCGCAATCCCTTAAAGGGCATGCGCGACCAAAAGCCAGGTACCGACGGCAAGCCCCCAATGCCTAAGTGGGCTATTGGGGCCATCATTGCAGCGGTCGTCGTCCTTGCTTTCGGTAGTCAGTTCATTTCTCAGACCACGGGCGAAAAGCTCACTTATACCGAATTCCTTGTGCAGGTTCAGAGCGGCAACGTCAAGACCGTCACCATCAACAACTCCACCAACACCATCACCGGTGTGCTCATCAACGGTGGCAAGTTCACAACAACGGGCGCAATGCAGCTCAGTGATGCGGACGAGACGATGCTGAAGCAAAACAACGTTGACTACAACTTCAAGACTCCACAGCCCAACTGGATCTCCAGTCTTCTCCCCATCGTGTTGCCATTCCTTTTTGTTATTGGCTTCTTTGTGTGGATGCAGCGCCGCGCCATGGGCCAAGCCGGCAGCATCATGTCTGTTGGTCGTAGCAAGGCAAAGGCATACCAAGCCGACAAGCCCTCTACGACGTTCGCCGATGTCGCGGGATACGACGGCGTCAAATTAGAGATCAAAGAAGTAGTCGACTTCCTTCGCATGCCCGAGCGCTTTAAAGAAATTGGTGCCCGTGTACCAAAGGGAATCTTGCTCGTTGGTCCTCCAGGAACTGGCAAGACTTTGTTTGCACGTGCCGTTGCTGGCGAAGCAGGCGTCG
This sequence comes from Acidimicrobiaceae bacterium, assembly GCA_947446815.1. Classification (GTDB taxonomy): domain Bacteria; phylum Actinomycetota; class Acidimicrobiia; order Acidimicrobiales; family Ilumatobacteraceae; genus UBA2093. The sequence continues at coordinate 207,976 of CANFGT010000001.1, read as the reverse complement.
GATTCCTTTCTGTCACTGGTTCTGACTTCATGGAAATGTTTGTCGGCGTTGGTGCTAGCCGTGTTCGTGACCTCTTCCAGCAGGCACGCAAAATGGGCAAGGCAATCATCTTCATTGATGAGATCGACTCCATTGGTCGCAAGCGCGGAGCAGGTCTTGGTGGCGGCCACGATGAGCGTGAGCAAACACTGAACCAACTGCTCGCCGAGATGGACGGATTTGAAACCACCGAGGGCATCGTGATTCTTGCGGCAACAAACCGGCCCGACATTCTCGACCCCGCTCTCTTGCGTCCTGGCCGTTTCGACCGTCAAATCGTGGTCCCATTGCCAGAGTTTGAAGAGCGTCTTTCCATCTTGAAGGTGCATTCACGCGACAAGCGCATGGGCAGCGATGTTGACCTCGACACCATGGCCAAGGCAACGCCTGGCATGTCGGGTGCAGACCTTGCCAACTTGGTGAATGAATCTGCACTCTTCGCAGTGCGTCGTGGCTCAGCTTTCATTGAGCGCATTGACTTTGAAAATGCTCGTGACCGAGTCGTCATGGGTGCACGACGTGAGAGCCTTGTGTTGAACGCAGAAGAAAAGCGCGCCACTGCAATTCATGAAAGCGGACATGCAATTCTTGCAGTCGTTCTCCCCCACTCCGATCCGCTACACAAGGTCACCATCCTTCCGCGCGGTATGGCATTGGGCGTCACATGGACACTTCCTGAAGAGCGTCACACGTATTCGCGTGAGTACTTTGAAGATCTCATCTGCAAAGCAATGGGTGGTCGTGTTGCAGAAAAGATTGTCTTTGGGCATCTCAACTCTGGTGCAGCAAACGATCTCGAACAAGCAACATCTATCGCTCGCCGAATGGTGCGCGAATGGGGTATGTCCGACAAAGTTGGCCCAATGGCATGGAACAGCCAACAACAGGTATTCCTCGGCGAAGATCTCATGACGAGCGGTCGTGAGGTCAGCGACCACACTGCTCAATTGCTCGATGAGGAAACGTCGCGTATTTTGCATGAACAAGAACAACGTGCACATGTAGTTCTCACGCGTCACCTCAAGGGACTTGAACTTGTGGCAGCAAAACTGATTGAAGACGAAACGATTGACGGTGCCACCGTTGGCAAATTGGTGCAAGAGTCGCTTGAGTCCCCGACAACAACCGGAGCATAAGTTCACTCAGTGCGAGTGAGGCGAGTGCCCCTCGCAGGGTTCTGGTGTTGAACCAGGCTCCCTGCACTCTGCAACTGCGGCCCATAAATCTTGTGCTTTCACAGGGCCCAAGAAACCATTCCGCACAACGCCGCGATGATCAGCAATGACCAAGGTGGGGACTGCATCAATTTTGTAGCGCTTATGTATTTCAGCGTCATCAACGTAGTCAATGCGTTGCACAGCAACATCAGACGATGCAAGCACCATTGCTTTCGTTGCCACATCAGAACATGCATCACATGTTGATGATGTAAAGACAGCGACAAGCCAAGGTGTTTCCGGAGAAGCGAAATCACCACGATCCAACTGAGTCGGCATCTGATATCCACCCTGAGTGGGAGCATCAACAGTGCGGCGGCGCAACACCACAGACACCACAATCGCAGCCGCCATTGCAATGGATACGAGAATGACTTGGCTCATTTGTCCCTCACTGGCAATGCGCCCACAATTCCAAACCCTACGAGGCCATGACCTCGCGTCGTGCGGCGCTGAATGGCCACTGGGACCGTCGCCGAGATCAATACTTCGCCCTCATTGATTCCTACTGGCACATCAAGACTGATGAGTGATGCAGCGCCCAGTGGAATATTGACCAAGTTGGGAATATCTAAAACACCACCAGGACCTATTGCCGAGATAGTAAAAGTTCCGTTGACTGAGGTGGTGTTCAGAATATTGAGCGCGTTGCGTGCGCCTTTTGCTAAGCCACTGGGGATGCGCCATTTTGTTGTCAATAATCCACCAGGGATGCCGTTTGTTATCGCAGTAAAGGAGCTTCCTCCGGTCCGTTGGCTTAACACGTGTTCGACGACGACATGAGAGTTATTCAAAGTGGAAACAACCATGGCGTGGTCGCCTTTCGGCAAGTCCGCGATGTTGTCAGTGTTGATGTACACGATCGCTCCGGCTGGAATGTCAAGCGTCTCTGAAGGCATCGCTGCCGAATTCGATTGATCGGCCGCAGCACCATTGCTGATCCCTTCGCCAAAAAACGTGACGTTTAATTTTGCGTCAGTCTCCGCAGGGTTAAAGACCACCAATTGCTCTGCGACCTGCGGTCCAGTTCGCCCGGAGGTGAACCACCACTCACTTAGGGCTTCTGGGACGCCCACTGTTGTTGAATAGCCAAGCCGACCACCACCGATGTAGTGCTGCATGCGTGATGCAATAATTTGACCTGTGCTGGCAGTGACTTCTACTGCCACTTGGGTTTCATTTGCCGCACCAACATCGGACATTGAGATGCTCTTTGATGAATGCGCGGACAAGATAATTCCTTGCAAGTTGGCAGGCGTTCGTCGTCCTTCAGCTGTTGTGTAGGAAAGATTGACCACAGCACTATCGGGGAATGGATTCGTAAGAACGATCCGTTGCGAAGAACCCTCTGCGGTAAAGCCATCGGAGAAATACCACTTGTTGCTCGTTTGGGATACGCATTGTGAGGTGACATCACCAGCTGCGTAGACCAGTTGCTGTTCCACGGTTCCGACACCGCCAATGATTTCCACCACAGGAACGACAACACCCACAGTACGTCCGCGCAAAATGTCCACTTCTATATGTGAACGTGCAGGCACTGCAATGTTCTGGTTTTGCGCTGGCGCGTCACTCAACAAGCTCAGTGAAGCAACAATCTCTACTTCTCCTGAGTTTGAGATCACAACTGTTGCGGCATCAAGACCATCGCCAGCAGCAGCGCCGGGACAAAACCACGAGGTACTGATGCGACTTCCTGCCGCAACTTGAGGAAAACCTCCGAGAGTGACAAGTGCAGAAGCTGCTCCATCAGGCTGTGCGCCACCCTGTCTATCAATGGCAATCACACCGGCCCCTGCCGATACCAGCAAAACAGTGCCGATCACACGTCGGACAATATTCACGACTGTCCTCCATCGTTCATCACGATGACTGGCTCATCCACTACAACCATGGGGATAGCGCGTGAACGACGTAGACCAAATCTGCGTCGGGAGAATGCGATAAAAATTGTGAGACACCATGCAAGGAACTGCAGCACAACAAGCATTGAATGAATTGCCGTGTGTTGATACGAAAGAACTGCACGTCCGGGTGTTGCCACATCAAATGCCGTGGTCAATCCGAATGCAGGACGCGCAGGCACATCAACGCCATTGACTTTCAATCTCCAACGCGAAGTGAAAGGTACAGACAGGTGAACTGTTCCCGCCGAAACATCGGCAGTACTGGCTGCATCAGTTCTCGAGACGGCAGGCAACGATGTAGCACCGCCGATATCAGTCGCGATCATCGAAGACGCGCCTGCAAGTTTGCTGCTTTCTGCTCCCGCTGCCGTGAGTACCGAGCGGACGGGAACCCATGCAGTGTTTTCGAAGACAACTAAGTCTGGTGAAGTGAATTGACGTCGTAGGTCGAGTTGTCGTGACAATGCCTCAATGAGGCCGGCAGGTTCCGCTATCGGATGTGACCGCGTGGACTGTCCTCCGTCGAAGATAGGAACAACGATGTAGCGCACAGCGAGCGGTGCCAGCAATCGTCCCGCGCGAGATGTTTGGCCACGCACAATTCCGTACATCGCAGCAACTGCGTTATCCCGAGCTCGTGTTGGAGGAGTTTCCCAATATTCATCCGCAGAGGGAGTCGCACCATTTATCACCGAATAGCCAATTCCCCATCCAAAGTTGAGCGGCGCACCGGGCAACACACGCGAATCGCCAATGAACAACGTGCGGTAGTTACCTGCAGTTTGTGCATCAGGAAGTTGTGCCAAAAGTTGTGGAAGTGCAAATGATGGTTGATGCCACGCGCCATTCACAGAGTTCACTGCCGTAGGAACAAGACCAATGGTAAAAGCGATACCCACCAGAGCACCGAGAGGCTGACGCCAACTGAATCGTCCGCGATTGAGATCGACTGCCAGCGATGCACCCATAGCGCCAGCGCACATTGCGATGCCCAGAGCTACAGGTATCAACATCACGCCAGGTTCCGCCACATGAATTGGCAGCAATGCCGCATCGTCAAGAACGGCAAGCAATAGTCCAACAACGACCAATGTTGCACCACGAAGTGCCCATGTTGCGCGTGCGCCACGCACGAGGAATAAAGAACCTAAGACAGCGGCATAAAGCGCAATGGACAAAGCAGAGAGTGAAAAACTTCCGACCGCGAATCGTGCCAGACCCCACAAACCAATGTTGCGCCCTGATTCAACTGGAGCTCCCGTGATGGCTTCCCACCAACCTTGACGAACATAAGTTCCTGCCCACGGAAGATGTAGAGCAACTCCAACAACAATCGCGCCACTCGAAATTCCTAGCCAGCGGCCTGCCCACCGAATATTGATTCCTTGCGCCAACGTAGTGATGCCAATCACGCCAGCGATGAGAGGCACAACAATGACAACCCCTGGTTCAAAGGCGAAGGTGACAGCTACCAACAAAACAAGAGACGCGAACCACCGGCGCCATATAGCGGGGCTCACCATCACCATGGCTTCTTTCGGACGCGCGTCGCTGATGTCGGCATGTCCCACCAACATGCGCATGAGATGCAACATCCACGGCGCAAGTGCGTACAAGAGCAATGTGCCCCAGCGTCCTGCCGCAATGGCCGCATAGCCAAGTGGCACTGCGGCATAGGCCGTGGCGCTTGCAATGCGGGCTCCGCGGGTGCCCATCACGGATGCAAATCGCCAAGCGCCTAACCAACCGATGAATGGGAGCAACACAATCATCAATGTGTTCGCGAGACCCATATGGCCAAGAGTGCTCATGCCGGCGATGGCAGTTAATGCAATACCTGTTGGCAATGACGACACCTGGCCAAACCCTGCACCCCACCATCCAGAAAGGTACGACGTCATGAGGCCGCGAGCCGAGGACGTGAATGGAACCATTTGCCCGACCGACGCCGAACCATGCAACAAGATTGACCGCGAACCGACGAGGAGCAGTGCAACCAAGATTGTCCACATCACATATGACCCTCGTGGCGCAGCTTCTCGAAGATCGCTTGGTAGTTGTGCTTGTGCAAGACCTGCGCGACGTGCACGACGACGGAAATACGATGCCAAGTGTGCAGTGCCACGTAATTGCAATGCACGAATTTCGTCGCCGTCCACCATGCGATATTGATTGGCGACATTTCGGCGCCTCTTGATATCCGTAAATCCGAACGGCAATGAAAGGACTGCTCGAATCTCAGCCCACGCTTGTGCAGCACGTCCAGTGACAAGGAGTAGAACTCCTCGTACCAATGTCATCAAAAACATCTCAATCGCTATGAATGGCAACTGTGCACGCGAAGACAACGCAATTGCCGTGCGGACTCGAGTGCTCTCCACTTCTGCATCGAAGTACTGAAACCATTCTTGGCCGCGATCCAACATTGATTCGCGATGTCTCGCCACAGCACTTGGCACGACAACAACACGTGCACCAGTCGTGTGTAGACGCCAACAAAGATCCAAATCGTTACCCGATGAGTGCAATTCGGCATCAAAGCCGCCCACTTCACGGAAGAGATCAGCACGCACTAATAAACAAGAACTCGGCAGCACGAAGACGTCTTGCACAGCGTCATGCTGTTCCTGGTCAAGTTCGCCATCGTCAGCAAAAGGCAGTTCCACACCGAAACGGTCAACGGCATTCCCGACTGACTGAATCATGGTGGGATTTTCCCAATGGACCATCTTCGGACCGACCACACCAGCGTTCGACCGGTACAACTCTTCAACCATGCAGGAAATCGCATCGGGTGCGAGAGCGACATCGTCATGAAGGAAGCAGAAAAAACCACTCTCGCCTTGGACCAACTGCAGCACCGTATTGCACGCAGCTGCATAACCATGATTTGCACCCAAGTACCGAACAACAGCATTGGGTACTTCAGTCTCGAGGGTGTCAAGAATTGTCCGCGATCCCGCGTTCTCGCTGGTACCCGTCAGGAGTGCAAGCACTTGCAAGGAGGCGTAGTCCTGTTCAGCGAGTCCCCGCAGGGACTCAACCAACCAGTCGCCTGGTTCGTGAATAACCATGACGGCCACCACGGGGGGCTGGGAAGAGGAAATCTGTGGCTCGGACACGCCCCTGCGAGGCTAGTGCGAGCCCTCAAAGCCCCCGAGGCAGTGACACCGAACCCTTGTGACATACGGCAGATAGCAGACTGCTAGCAAGAGTTAGCACTCTGCTATACGATGAGGATATGACGCAGTTTCCTCGTATCTCGCTCCCCACAATCGACCTTTCAAAGATCACCATTCCTGGCCTCGACAAATTGCCTCTCGACAAGCTGCCCAAAGTGGAACTTCCCAAAATCACTGTCCCGCAGCTTCACTCCATCGATCTCACATCTGTTGACCTCAGCCGCATCAACCCTGCCGCCGTTCTCTCGCACCCTGCCGTGAAGCAAGCCACCGAAGTGGGCTACACCGCAGTGGGTTTTGCAGTTCTTGGTTTTCAGAAGGCACAGGTTCGTCGTCGCGAACTCGTGGACTCGCTAAAGGCTCGCGTTAATACTGCGCAGTAAACATTTTGTGGGGTAACTCTCCCCCTGCAAGCCCCGCAACTAGCCTTCCTGCGTGACCGAGGCAATCGAAACTCCCCCATCTGTTAGTTCCAAAAAGGCTCCACTGCCTGAAGGAACATTTCCGGTTGGTATCGGTCTTTTCATTTCAGGCATCACTGCCTATGCCTTTTTCAAGGTTGGTCAACTTGCCTTAGGAAAAGAACACTTCAAGCCCATCGTGGCGTTGTGGTTCATCACCTTTGCATTAGTTCCTGGCTTCTTGATGCCTGTTGAACAAGAACTCGGTCGCGCACTCGCTCATCGACGTGCATTGAATCAAGGCGGGCTTCCTGTTGTTAAAAAGATGCTGCCCCTTGCTCTAGGTCTTGCAGCGATCTTGATAGTTCTCGTTGCTGCGCTATCCCCTCTTCTGACCAGCCACATGTTCGAGGGCTATTGGATTGTCACGATTGCGCTCATCTTCACCATCGTTGCGTACGTGCCCATGCACTTATCGCGCGGCATCGCATCTGGCTCGGGAAGATTCACTGCGTACGGAACAATCATGGGAGTCGATGGTGCTGTGCGCATTACCGCATGCATCATTCTCTGGAAACTTGGTGTGACGTCAGTGGGGCCTTATGCACTTGCTGTTGCGTTGTCACCACTTGTAGCAGTAGCAACTGTCTTTCTTCGTGGTGAAACGCATACCGACGACGGCCCGGAAACTACGTTCGCTGAACTAACTCCCAACCTTGGCTGGTTGCTGCTTGGTTCCATCATGGCTGCTGGACTTGTCAACGCTGGTCCTATCGGAGTTGATGTTCTTGCTGATGCAAGCCAGGCAAGCCTGGTAACTGCATTCGGAAACGGAGTGCTCATGGCACGCGTTCCACTCTTTCTTTTCCAGGCGGTCCAAGCATCGCTATTGCCACGACTTGCGCGATTAGCCGCAAAAGGACACCACGATGAGTTTCGTCAAGCCTTTGGACTTCTCGCAAAAGTAGTAACGGGCGTTGCTGTTCTCGGTACTGCAGGTGCCGCGGTTTTAGGTCCATGGGCACTCGGAATCATGTACGACGGAGGACTTGATCGTCTCACGCTGACAATGCTTGCGCTCTCAAGTGGTTTGTACATGCTGGCCATGGCCGTCGCTCAGGCAGTCATCGCATTGCATGGTCACCGATGGGTCGCCATTGGCTGGCTCTCATCCATGATGTCCTTCTTTGCTGTTACAGCATTCGCCAGCAAAGACTTATACATGCGCGTCGACCTCGGCTTGTGTGCCGGCTCGGCGGTTGCGCTTGGAGTGTTCTCATACGCGCTACGTGCGCGCATGAGCGAACTTGACTAGTGCTTTATGCGTGCAGTTTCGATCGCGAGATCGTTCTGCACCATCATGCTCACAAGTGTCTTGAAGTCAACCTCAGGAACCCATCCCAGCTTTTCGCGAGCCTTTGATGGGTCTCCAATCAGAAGGTCAACTTCGGCAGGACGGAAGAAGCGAGGATCTTGACGCACATAGTTGTGCCAGTCATCGAGCCCGACCTCTTCAAATGCAAGAGTGAGGAATTCTTCGATGGAATGCGTCTCGCCCGTCGCGACGACGTAATCATCTGGCTGGTCTTGCTGCAACATCATCCACATCGCACGCACGTAGTCACCTGCATAACCCCAGTCACGCTTGGCATCAAGATTGCCCATGACTAATTCCTTCTCGACACCCAACTTGATGCGAGCTGCCGTATTGGAAATCTTGCGCGTCACAAATTCAAGACCACGACGTGGGCCTTCGTGGTTGAACAAAATGCCGGAACATGCGTAGATGCCGTAACTCTCGCGGTAGTTGACGGTGATGTCGTGACCAAACACCTTGGCGCAGCCATACGGCGACCGTGGGTGGAATGGTGTGAGTTCGCTCTGTGGAACTTCACGCACCTTGCCAAACATCTCTGACGAAGAGGCTTGATAGAAGCGAATGGGATTGTTCTGCGTTCCACCCACCATGCGAATGGCTTCGAGCATGCGCAAGACACCTAAACCTGTGATGTTGGAGGTGAGCTCAGCCTGGCCAAAAGAGATAGCCACAAATGAGATGGCGCCGAGGTTGTAGACCTCGTCTGGCTGCACATATTCGAGAGCGGAGACCAAGCTGGTGAGGTCGGCAAGGTCGCCCGGGACAAGTTCGACATATGGGAACTCATCACGGATCTGTAAAGCCCGAGGGTTGTTTTGACCCTTGAGCATGCCGAAGACTTCGTAACCCTTCGAGTGAAGGAATTCGGCTAGATGTTGGCCGTCTTGACCTGTGATTCCGGTGATAAAAGCGCGTGGCATCGGAAAGACCTCTTACTGAGTTAATGGACCTGATGACGGTACCACCGCTACCCCCACCAACAGGGTGAACCTCACCCCCTGTAACCCCTACGCTTGCAGCATGATTTTGGTATTGGCTGGCGGCGTTGGTGCAGCACGGTTTCTCGCAGGCCTTATCCAGACAGTGGATTCCACTGATGTTGTGACAGTTGTCAACACTGGAGACGACACGGAACTGCATGGACTGTCAATCTCACCTGACATTGACACGGTGACGTACACGCTCGCTCAGGAAATTGACCCGGAACGCGGGTGGGGCTTGCGTAATGAAACCTGGCGTGCAATGGAGTCTCTCGAACGCTTTGAGGATGTTCGTCCTGAAGGCTCGAGTGCAGCTCCTCGCTGGTTCAACCTTGGCGACACCGATTTAGCGACGCACTTCTATCGCACAGCACGAATTCGTGAAGGAGCAACCCTTGCACAAGTGACCGACGAGATTCGTCGTGCGTTTGGTCTGTCACTCTCCATTATCCCGATGTCCAATCAACCAGTGCGGACGAATGTTCATCTTGCAGACGGTGCAGTCTCATTTCAGGAGTACTTCGTAAAGTTGCGCCACTCAGTTCCTGTGACTGGTGTCGAATTTGTTGGAGCAGAGACTGCATCGTTTATTGACCCAGCATTGTTGAAGAATGCGAACACCATCGTGATTGCGCCTTCAAACCCCATTGTGTCTATCGGGCCTATTCGTGCGCTTGCTGGCGTCGAAGATGCATTGCGCGCACGCCGTGACGACGTGGTCGCCGTCTCCCCCATCGTTGCCGGGGCCGCACTGAAAGGCCCTGCTGATCGCATGTTGGTGGAACTTGGTCATGAACCCACCGTGGTGGGCGTGGCACGCATGTACGCAGATGTTGCCGCAACCTTGGTGATTGACGAACAAGATGCTCATCTCGCTGATGCAGTCGAACGCGAAGGCGTGCGCTGCGTCGTGACCGACACCATCATGTCGAAGCCCGGAGTCGCAGCACACCTTGCACGTATCACTGTGCAAGCAACACCACAACAAGGAGGCATCACATGGCCCGCTTAATGGCATGGAGCGTTGAAGGAATCGGAGAAATCACTCCGGGTATGCAAATTGGTGACGTCATTGTGGAAGCGTGCGGTGCAGAACCTAATGGTCCCTTGCGCGACAATGACGTTTTAGTCGTCACGCAAAAGATTGTCTCGAAAGCAGAAAATCGCCTCGTTGCAATTGACGCCGATGACCCGCTCTCGCATAAGCAACTTGTCGAAGATGAAGCGGTCCGCATCGTGCGGCGACGCGGGGACCTCATCATCACCGAAACAAAACATGGATTCGTCTGTGCCAATAGTGGCATTGACCTTTCAAATGTTGAGCGTGGCTACGCAGCGCTGTTGCCACTCGATAGTGACCGTTCAGCTCGCCGAATTCGCGACATTGTCAAAGCAAAATTGGGCGTGAATGTCGGCGTCATCATCTCCGATACGTTTGGCCGACCATGGCGAAAAGGCTTGACCGATGTTGCAATCGGCGTTGCAGGGATTGCTGCTGTTGTTGACCTTCGTGGCACTGAGGATGCTCTGGGTCGAGTGATGCAGGTAACCGAAGTGTGCGTTGCCGACGAACTTGCATCAGCTGCAGAGCTGGTGATGGGCAAGTCCGAAGGGATTCCGGTTGCGATTGTTCGCGGTGCCGACCCATCTTGGTTCCGCGATGCATCGATGAGCGAGATTGTGCGTCCTCCGAGCGAGGACTTGTTCCGCTAACGCAGTGTTGCGAGGCCATCTGCCAATGGCGTAAACGGTGACCAACCAAGTTGAATGCGTGCGCGCACAGGCGACAAAGACAATCGAACAACATCATTCGGACGCCCAGCCGACGTGCGAGGAACAGGCGATGATGCACCACCCATGATTGCCCACAAGTCAGCAATGCTCGTAGCAATTCCGGTTCCGACATTGATGACGAGTCCACCAGCACGATCAAGCGATCGCGCAATCGCGTCGACTGTGTCATCAACATGCACAAAATCTCGCACTTGCTTGCCTGTGCCGTGCATAATCGGTGCCCGACCATTAGCAAGAGCATCGGCGAACGCAGCAACAACGCCGTCTTCGGCTCGTTGCCGTGCACCGTACACATTGGCCATCGCCAACACTGTGAATTCAACGCCATGGCGATCGCGATACACGCCGTGTATATCTGCAGCAGCACGCGCGATCACTTCTTCACTCGTACGAGAGTCGTTGATGTGGCCTTCTTTAATCGGAAGGTCACGGGCTGCAACTTCGCCATACAAAAGCGCAGCAGGGATACCCGTGATGACTTTGGAAACTCCGGCAAGTCGCGCTGCTTCAAGAACTGCGACTGTTGACTGCATCGCCGTCATCGCCCCTGAGAGATGGCTCTGCGACGGTGAGAACACTGCCAGGTTCACAAGAACCGAAGGGCGGCGTAATGCAACAAGCTCTGCAAATTCACCAGACAGAACAGAAATGTTCTGAAATTTAAAACGTCCCGATGCATTACGAGCCTCAGCAAGATTGTTGAATGACCCAGTGGAGAGATCATCGACGACATCGACTTCATGCCCCTCAGCCATGAAGCGATCAACCAAATAGGAACCGATAAATCCGGCTCCTCCGCAAATCATGATCTTGCGAGATGTTGACATCACTGCTTCTGCTCGGGGTCAGGGATGCGGGTGTTCTGCAGATGAGAACCGACGGGGACCACCACATCTGAACCAACCACGCAATCAATCAACGATGATTCATCCGACACACTGCCCATCACCATTGTTCGCTCGAGACGCACGCGATCACCTATCACCGCACCGGGAAGAAGGACTGAATCAATCACAACACAACCAGCACCAACCGTGCATCCTTCACCAATCACGCTGCGCGTGATTGATGCCGTTGCAGCTATATGTGCATGTGTTCCGATGGAGGAAAGAATGATGGGTCGAGTTCCGTCAATGAGATCAAGGTTTGCTTTGAGGTACGTCTCGGGTCGGCCAGTATCAATCCAGTAATCGTCTGTGGCCATTGCGGAAAGTGTTCCATCGGCAACCATCGCGGGAAACACTACGCGCTCAATAGAAACCTTCTGATTTTCGGGAATGCGATCAATGACTGATGGTTCAAGTACATATGTCCCGCCGTTCACCACAGTGCTAACGGATTCTCCAGGCTGTGGCTTCTCGACGAATCGCTGCACCAGTCCATCGAGGTCTGTCTCAACGACACCATATTGAGATGGGTCATCGACCGGCGTGAGATGCAATGTTCCCTCAGCGCCTCGTGCTTTATGGAAAGAGACAAGAGCCGCAACATCGACATCGCACAAAATGTCGCCATTCATCACCACGAAAGTTTCAGAAATTCCTGCATCTCGTGCAGCAAAAGCAATGGCGCCAGCAGTATCCAATGGTTCCGGTTCAACGGCGTAATGAAGTTGCACGCCCGCACACTTTCCATCTGGAAAAGCAGTGAAGAAAGGCTCTGGCTTAAACCCGAGCGCTAAGACCACGTCGGTAACACCCGATGTACCCAGATGAGCGATGAGATGTTCGAGTTGACGAACGTTGGCAATCGGTAAGAGCGGCTTTGGCGTGCTGAGGGTGAGTGGCCTCAAACGAGTGCCGAATCCTCCAACAAGAACAACCGCGTGCATCAGCCTGCCGTAGTGGTGGTTGCACCCTTCACAGTGGTGGTGGTTGCACCCTTCACTGTGGTGGCGGTTGCACCGGCAACTGTTGTTGTCGTTGCGGTGCCAGAGTCTGCGGCACCAAGTTCTGGCAAGTTAGATGCAGACTTTGGCATCGGAATATTTGCACCAGGTGCTGCAATAGCGATTGTTACAGCCATTCCGTCTTTTGTGAAGCGAATGTTGTTGAAGTCAGTAATGAACTTCTTCTTCGCATCAGGCTTGTCATATTGGCTCCACACAATGACTTGCACCTGGGCATCCACCATCTTGCCTGTGGAGTCTTTGCACTTCAGGTCAGATGTCTTGTAGGACTCGCCATTGTTCTGATTTGTGGGGAATGTGATTCCCTTGGTGTCGACCTTGATGTTGTAGGACTCAAGGAACAAACCAAGGCGCGCACGAGAGCCAGTTGCAAGAGCTGATGGGTGCCAGTGAATGACTCCGTCGTCGTGGCTGTGAATGTTGTACTTCTGATATGCGGGAGATACCGGATTCTCCAACGCGCCAGTGAGGTCGTTCAAGAAGCCGTTGCACTTATAAAAGCCGTACGAAATATGCCAGTGATCGTTGATCGTGGGTGGGGTGTTCTTGCTCGGTGCTGACTGGCGTGAATATGCCACCAGGCCTAAACCGAGAACAATGACAACTGCCATCACGGACGGGAAAAGGGTGCCGCCTTGGAAGCGCACTTTCTTGCCCTTGCTCTTCTGAGCGAGACGGGCGACTTTTTTTGCTGATGTACCACTAGCCACGAGTAGGAAAGGCTACCCGCTGAGGGCTTGTGCAAGCGTTCACACACCGATATCGGCAATTAATGACAGATACGACTGAGCAACGGCAGCCGGAGAGACATGGGTTTCGACCCATCGACGACCCGAAACCCCTCGAGCACGGGCCGAGTCGATCTCTGCAACCATCGATTGAATAGCTGAAGTGAAGAGCTCCTCGTTGTCTGGTGCAACCGCGATGCCCGCTCCGCTCTGTTCCAGAATGCGAGTGACTTCTGTACCGGCATCAATTGCGGCAACGACTGGACGAGCAGCGGCGAGGATGCTGTACGTCTTTGATGGAACGCTGACGGCGCCAAGGCCAGTACGAAGTGGAACAACATGGATATCGCCTGAAGCAAGAACTTCTCCAACTCGATCCCGCGGCTGATAGCCAGAAAATCGAATATTTGGAAGCCCCAACGCTTGCGCTTCAAGATCCGCACGAGCAGCACCATCGCCGTTAATCACAAAAGTCACGGTGGGCATCTGCTTCGCCGCATGCAACATCATCGTCAGTGATTGTGAGTAGCCGACGTTGCCTGCATACATCACAACAATCTCGTCGCCAATATTTAGTTCCCTGCGATACGGAGTCATGCGATCCATTGGCACAATGCGATCAGCATCGACAAAGTTCGGAATCACCTTCACTTTGGTTGCGTGGCGAGATGACACTTTTGCAACGACGTTGTCTCGAAGATCATCTGACAAAACAACAACCGCATCAGATCGCTGGTAACTCACGCGCTCCAACCAACGAGCAGCAGAGATGATGCGAGTGTTTGTGATTGCACCAGTTTCGATTGCGGCATCAGGAAAGACATCTTGAATGTTGAAGATGGCAGTGGTGAAACGAAGACGAGCGGCTAACCAGCCGGTGAGTCCCAATGTCAGCGGCGGCGACATGGAGATGATGGCAACTGGTCGACGATGGATACCACCCGCAAACAAAGTGCACACTCCTGCGATTGCGCTGAATCCTGCAAAGCCAATTGCTCGGCGCAGCAAATTGCTCTTGCTCTCGCCAGGAAATGGATGGACACGAATGATGGAGCCCCACACAGTGCGCTCACGACGAACGAGACGACCTGTCCATCCTTCTTCGATGGCATGCGTGCGATACCAGGGCAATGCGGTCACAACATGAACGCGACGACCAGCGGCAATGAACTCATCCACAATGCGCGTAATTACTTCACCAGTTGGTGCAGTATCTGGCGCAAAGTGCGGAACAAGGACAACTATCGGGCGGCTCATTGCTGTCCATTCAATGCGATGCGATATTGCTCTACCAAGTCGGTGGCAGACAATGCTGCTGTAAAAAGCTGAGAGCGCGAATGGCCCGATGCAACAAGTTCTGTGCGCCGACGGCGAACAACATCTAATGCATCGGCCCATGCTTCAACCGTCAACGGCAGCACAAGACCTGCATCACCAATGACACCAGGAAGACTCGCGCGATCACTGCTGATAATCGGGGCCCCCATGCGCATCGCTTCAATCACTGGCGCTCCGAATCCTTCGTATTCACTGGGGAACACCATTGCATCAGCCATCTTCAACAAGCCGTTGCGGTCTTTATCCGACACACGACCTGGCATTACAACACGAGAAGACAAATCATGTTCATTGATAAATGCAAGCACCTGCGAGTGATGAGAACCTTGCGACCCAGCAAAAATAATGCGCAACGACGGATCCGCCCAGGCACCACCAGCATTTATTAAAAGGTTCAGCAAAAACAAATGGTTCTTGTGCGGATGCGTAATCGCAGGGAACACCAATACAGGTCCATTCCCCAGTGAAAACTTTTCTCGCAAGGTGGCTTCATCTGTTGTGATGCTGACAAGATCCCCTTCCAGGCCGTGTCGCACAACACCAATCTTCGAAGCTGCGACGCCGAACGCCTTCGTCAGAGAATTTGCAACGAATCGGGAAGGAACTGCGATACGTGATGCTCGGCGAACCGACGAAGGAACAACCCGTTGGAGGTAGCGCAATTTGAGCGGAGACACATAGTTCGGATAATCAATCCACTGAATATCGTGCACGGTCAACAGAGTCTTTTTGTTACCGCGACGTGGAAGCGTGCCACCACCGTGATGGACGAGAGAGAAGCTGCGTGTCTTCTTCGCTAACCATGTGTGCTCAAGCCAAATACGTACAGCACGACGCGAGCAATCATTGGGTGCTTCGTGCACTGCAAACAACTGTGCAATCTTTGGCTGGCGTTGCGAGAAACCAAGTGGTGCAAATACTTCAATCTCGTAATCGTGTTCAATCTCTTCAAGACCCAACAATTGGCGCACGAGATATTCCTCGCTGCCACCAACACCCGGCACACACCACAGCAAGTTCATTGCAATGCGCGTATGGCTCATGCTTCTTCCACCAGTTCGGAATACGCAGCAAATGTTAAGCGAGCAGTTTCCGACCATGGCACTTGTGCAGCGCGATCAAGACTGCGCGACGACCACGCATCAGGAGAAGACATCGCTTCACGCACACCCGCGGCAATCGATGCAACGTCTAATGGGTCTACAAGCACGGCTGCCCCACCCGAAACCTCTTCCGTCGAGGTACCGAGCGATGTCACGACTGGTGCGCCGTGAGCCATCGCCTCAATGACAGGCAATCCGTATCCCTCAAGAATGGATGGAAACGCAAAGACACGACAGAGGTTGTACAGCGCCGGGAGATCCTCCGACGGAACAAAGCCAGTGAAGCGCACATCGTGACCAGTGAGTGGCGCGGCATCGCCCCACCCTTCCATTCCGACAACAACGAGAGGCGGTGCGTTGTCAAGCGATGCCAGTGCTTCCACTAATCGCGGCAAATTCTTACGCGGTTCCAATGTTCCGACGAACAAGACGAACTCATCAGGTAATGAATATGCAGCGCGAACACGCACACGATCTGCATCAGTGATGTTGTGAGTTGTCACGCCTAGTGGCACATGACGCAAACGCCATTCTTCAAAACCGGCATACAAACAATCGCGATACGTGGCCATTGATGAGCACAACAGAAGCGATGCACGTTGCTGCAAGATGCGCAGGCTGCGAGCGAACACTTTGTTGCCATGAGCAGTGAAGAACTCAGGGTGACGAATGAAGGCGAGATCATGAACAGTCGACACAAGCGGACGATCTGTTGCAGGCGGGATGATGGATGTGGCATGCACGATGTCGACATCATCGATGACCGACTCCACCTTTGGCCAGTGCAGTCGTGTCCACATCTCATAAAGAGCAGGGCCTCCGAATGGGAGAGCAGCCACTTTCACTGGGGGCATGAACCCCTCGGTGGGGGGACGACGATGGCGCCCTGCAACTCCCACAAGGTCAAGACCATCTATATGGGTGAGCTCTTTCGCCACCTCAATGGCCGCAATTCCGGTTCCTCCGGGCACGCGATGCCAGCACTGTTCAAGGGTGTAAGCGACGCGCACCCCTTCATTCTGTCTGCTCGCGTCCTACGATGGCATCTATGGCGGAATTCTGGACAGGTCGACGGGTGCTCGTCACGGGCGGAAATGGCTTCCTTGGCCGTGTTGTAGTGGGTCTTTTGGCCAATAAGGGTGCCGACGTCGTTGCCCCCACTCATGACGAATATGACCTCACCGTGCCTGGGGTGGCCGATGCGATGTTGGCGAAATACCAGCCCAGCCACATCATTCACCTCGCTGCCCGAGTGGGTGGCATTGGTTACAACCTTGTTGACCCCGCTCGTCTGTACCTCGACAACTTGATGATGGGGACCCACATCATTGAGGCCGCTCGCGCCGCTGGAACAGAGAAAACTGTTCTCCTCGGCACCGTTTGCTCGTACCCCAAGTTCACTCCCGTCCCCTTCAAAGAAGAGAGCTTCTGGGATGGCTACCCCGAAGAGACCAATGCGCCGTATGGCATTGCGAAGAAGGCACACCTTGTACACGCCCAAGTGAATGCACAGCAATACGGTCAAAAGTTTGCGTACCTCATTCCCACCAACTTGTATGGACCTGGCGACAAGTTCCATGAATCGGTGTCACACGTAATCCCTGCTCTCATCAAGAAGTGCGTCGAAGCAAAAGAAGCTGGTGCTGACCACATCGACGTATGGGGCACTGGTTCTGCAAGCCGTGAATATCTGTATGTCGAAGACGCAGCAGCCGCAATTGTTCTCGCCGCAGAAATTCATGAAGGTATTGAGCCCATCAACTTGGGTTCCGATCGAGAAATCACGATTCGCGAAACGGCAGAAACCATTGCAAAGGTCACCGGCTTCACTGGTGCTCTCGTGTGGGATGCATCAAAGCCCGATGGTCAACCACGTCGCCGTATCGACCCTGCACGAGCAGCCGCAATGCTTGGATGGACTGCAGGTATGAATTTTGAAGCAGGTTTGCGACAGACCGTTGATTGGTACTTGGCAAATCGCGCAAGTGCTGAAGCTGCACCTCGCTGATCTTTCCCTTATCTCTACACTGACATCGTGACTCTTCCCCCACCAGCGATTGAGTTCTGCACTCGTCATCCCGATGTTGCTACAGGTCGTCACTGCACACGGTGCGAACGCCCTGCATGCAACGACTGTCTCACACCTGCCCCTGTTGGTTCGCATTGCGCCGATTGTGTTCGCAGTTCGCGCCCCAGCGCTACAACACGTGCGAAGTATTGGAATGCATCGCAGAACATCTTGGTGACACGCACAATTATCATCGTTAATCTCGCGGTGTATCTGTGGACTATCGCTGGACATCATGAGTACGCCCTTGGCCTAGCAAAGTCCTACATCGATAACGGTGAGTACTACCGCATCATCACATCGGGTTTCTTGCACTTCAGTATTTTGCATGTGGGCATGAACATGTTCTTGTTGTGGCAATTAGGTCAATTGCTCGAACCAGCAATGGGGCGCGTGCGATTCACGTCGTTGTATTTCATCTGCATGATTGGTGGCGCAGTCGGCGCGTTGATTCTTGAACCGAATGCACTCACCGGTGGTGCTTCAGGCGCAGTGTTCGGATTAATGGCAGCAGCCGCTGTTGGATTGCACCAACGTGGCATCAATCCGTTTCGCACCGGTATTGGCACCACACTGATTTTGAACCTTGTGATCACCTTTGCCATTCCTGGTATTTCCATCGGTGGCCACGTCGGTGGCGCACTGACTGGCGCAGCACTTGGCTATGTGATGCTCAAGCCACACTGGCGATAAGACAAACAAAACTCAGTCGACACACCTCACTCGTACAGTCGCGTTCACTCCCCCGCATCGCACATTCTCGTTTCAGAATGTTTGCCTTAACGCACTGCAACTCCACGGAGACCACATGCTCAACGCATCACTTATCGACGTCCCACGTCCATTCATTGACCCCATCAATACTTTGGTGGAGGCACTCGGCGTAGCAACGATGGCGATGCAACGTCCACGTATCAATTCGACCATCGCAATCTTGCTAGATGAAAAGCGACGAGGGCTTGCGATGTTTCGCACTCCTCCATTGAGCACGCAATCTATTCATACAGTTGTTGCACACTGCTCAGAGATGCCTTCCACCTCATCGGTTGTACTCATCAGCAGCCGTTGTGAGATCCCTGTTGTCCCTGCAGATATTGCGCTACTTCACCTCTGCACGGGCACGCTCGCTGCTGCAGGCATTCAACTGTTCGACTGGGCCGTGGTTGGTGCAGGCGGTTTGTATTGTCCGCGCACGTTGGCAGGGGTTTGCGACCCTTGGCCTCTTGTCACCTCGTGCTTGTAGGTGCTACTTCGTTAGTCGCCGTGCTTATATGCACGACGCTGCAAAGCAGTGAGTCGCAATCCAGCAGCGCCGAGTCGGCGCACTAGTTCCTTGCTCGTAATCGGCTCGGCACCTAGTTCAACGGCCTTGTCGCGTACATATTGCGGCAGGTCGTAATGGTCTCCGTGGAAGCCACGTGGCGGGATACCCAGTTGGTCGGCAAAATCATGGAGTTCTTGTAGCGACACATCGCTCACCATGTGACACCACACATGGTCCCGGTGTGCCCAGCGGCATTCGTCTACAAGGATGGTCATGCGTCAGACACTGTACGACAGTGCATCGGGGTGCTTGACTGTTGGGCATGGCTACGCCGCTGAAGAATCGCCCCGCAGAAGTTCGTCCGGATACCGAAGAGGTGACCGAAACTGGTGAGCCGATTGTCGCCCACATCGTAAAAACGGAGCCGGGCGAGAATGCTGCAGCCAAAGTTCTTGAGGCCCGTATCAATGGGACTCCCATTGAAGCATTGTGTGGTCATGTGTGGGTTCCTTCTCGCGACCCCAAGCAGGTGCCGATGTGTGGCAAGTGCAAAGAGATCTACGAGATGTATCGCGTTTTTAACGACGGCCTCGGCGATACACCGAACGAATGAATTCACTTCGTCTTCGCCCCGCAGTGCGCGGGCTCGTGATGGATACCGACAACCACGTGTTGATGGTGCGCTTAGTTTTCGAGCACGGAGCATTTTGGGTGCTACCTGGCGGTGGCATCGATGAAGGCGAAGACCACATGGCTGCCTTGCATCGTGAACTGTTAGAAGAAACAGGCTTAGTGGGGGCAACAATCGGCGCACCGGTATGGAACAGAACACACCACTTTCAGCTCATTGATACCAATGGCGTGGAATGGCGTGGCCAAACTGAAACGGTGTACATGGTGCGCACGGAACGCTTTACCCCTGCACCGTCGTTCACTGAAGAACAATTGCGTGCCGAGAATCTTCATGAGCATCGCTGGTGGAGCATTGCAGACTTGCTTGCTTATGACGGCGACGACAAATTCACTCCGCGCGACATTGCATCGTTCTTGCATCTCATCGTGAATGATGGAATTCCTTCTGTGCCGTTTGAGATTGAACACAGCAGCTAGTTGCCCGCAGTGAGTAACTGCGATTAACGGAAGTCGCGGCTGGGAACAGCTGCCGGCGTAAACAACGGCAAGATCTGTTCAGCCAACACATTGATGGCGCCATTTGCGCTTTCCACTCGCCCACGGATCAACAACGCCGATGCATCACGGGCCACTGCGCGATACCGAGCCCAACATCCTTTAGAACACACCACATTGATGAGCCCTGTTTCATCTTCCAAGCTGATGAACGTTGCACCCTTGGCCGTCATGGGGCGTTGTCGGTGCGTGACAACACCGGCCACCATCACCCGGTCTTTATGTGGCACTTGCGCCAACTCATCGGCCGTGCGCACACCCTTTGCAGCTAACTGTTCACGTAAAAACACCGTGGGGTGACCATCAGGAGAAATACCCGTGGCCCACAAGTCGGCGATTGCTTCTTCAATGGGTTCCATGCCAGGCAACGTGGGGCGAGAGTTCAGACCCAACATGCCGTGCAAGTGTTCGCCGTTGTTGCCGTGCGCACCGGCCTCCCACAATGTGTGTCGACGATCATCGCCAAAACTATTCGTGAAGGCGCCTGCTGTTGCCATTGCTTCCATCTGTTTGCGCGACAACTGCGGAACACGACGCGCGAGATCTTCTAACGATTCGTACGGACGACCTTCGGATACCAGACGTGCGACTTCCGACCCCAGACCACGCACAGAACCGACACCGAGACGAACGGCGAGGTCGCCGAATGAATCTGCACATGGTTCCAACGTGGCGATATCTGCCGAAGCGTTGATATCGGGCGTGTGCACCACCACACCATGGCGACGCGCATCTTGCACCAACGTGTGTGGCGACCAAAAGCCCATCGGTTGTGCATTCAACAACGCAGCGCAAAATACTGCGGGTTCATGCAGCTTGATATACGACGACGAATACACGAGATACGCAAAGCTGACTGAGTGGCTTTCGGGAAAGCCGTAATGAGCAAACGCAGCCATCTTGTCGAAGATCTCATCGGCGATTGCACCCGTGATGCCACGTGCAGCCATGCCCGCATACAAACGTTCTTTCAGTCGCTGCATGCGCGCCGCAGAACGCTTGGAGCCCATCGCTTGACGCAGTTGGTCTGCTTCGTTGGCGGTGAAACCTGCAACGTCAATCGCCATTTGCATGAGTTGTTCTTGAAACAGCGGCACACCCAATGTTTTGGCCAACGAGTTCTCTAACAACGGATGCAGATATGTAATGGGCTCTTCACCATTACGGCGACGAATGTATGGATGCACCGAGCCACCCTGAATAGGGCCAGGACGAATGAGCGCAATCTCCACGACGAGGTCGTAGAACCGACGTGGCTTTAATCGTGGCAACGTGGACATCTGCGCACGTGATTCCACCTGAAACACACCGACGGTGTCGGCGCGACACAGCATCGTGTACACATCGTCTTCTTGCGGAATCGTGGCGAGGTCTAATTCATATCCGCGATGTTCAGAGATCAGCGACACTGCATTCGATAGCGCCGACAACATGCCAAGACCCAAGAGATCAAACTTGACGAGACCGATGGCCGCGCAATCGTCTTTATCCCACTGCAACACACTGCGGTTCTCCATGCGTGCCCACTCCACGGGGCACACTTCGACAATCGGCCGGTCGCACATCACCATGCCGCCAGAGTGAATGCCCAAGTGGCGTGGCATGTTCTCCACTTCAGCCGCCATCTCTAACACCATGGGTTCAATGTCGTGTTCACGTTGCGTTGCAGTAACCGCCACACTGCCCCACGCATCGACTTGTTTGCTCCAGGAATCTTGTTGTGCAGGTGCGTACCCCAGCGCACGTGCCATGTCACGCACCGCAGAACGAGACCGGTATGTAATCACGTTGGCTACTTGCGCCGCGTGCAAACGACCGTGTCGTTGAAACACGTACTGGATCACTTCTTCGCGGCGACCACTTTCAATGTCGATATCGATATCGGGTGGTCCGTCACGTTCGGGCGACAAGAAACGTTCAAACAGCAAACCGAGCGACACGGCATCGGCTTTAGTGATGCCCAGCGAGTAGCACACCGCACTGTTGGCCGCACTGCCACGGCCTTGGCACAAAATACCCTTCTCTTCGCAGAAGCGCACGATGTCCCACACCACCAAGAAATACCCAGCAAAACCGAGCGTTTCGATGATGGCAAGTTCATGTTCAATGGTGTGCCATGCACGTGCACGTAACGAGAGGTCTTCACCATCATCAGGCTTTATGCCGTAACGATGCTCTGCGCCTTTCGTGACAAGTCGCCGAAGAAACTCCATTTCGTTCAGCCCATCAGGGCACGGAAACGGCGGCAGCTGTGGAGCCACCAATGACAAGTCGAACGCAATCTCACGCGCAATATCTGCGGCGCGTTGCACCACACCGGGGTACCGGGCAAAGCGACGTTCCATTTCTACAGCTGAACGCAAATACGCCGTGGCAGCAGGCGGTAACAAGTGATCAATTTCGTTGAGGTCACATCGATTGCGCACCGCAGCCATTGCTGTTGCTAAACGATGCTGCGATGGCACCGCATACGACACGTTGTTGGTGGCCACACATTCCACATCAAGACGCGCTGCAATGTGCATCAACTGATCGTTACGCACGGCATCAATAGGGTCACCGTGATCCCACAGTTCCATCAACACGTTGTGCGCACCGAATGCTTCCATGAGCTGACGCGTGACATGTTCTGCCGCAGCAGGGCCATGTTGCACCAATGCACGCACCACCGCGCCGTTGTTGCCGCCCGTGAGAACCATGCATTGCTGTTGCACAGTGTTGGCAACAGCGCACACGCTGAACACGGGCGCACCTTTGCTGCCCGCCATCTGGCCTTCACTAATCGCGCGCGCCATACGTGCGTATCCTGCGGCGCCACGCGACAACAACACCACTTCGCCAAAGGCACCCATATCCAGTTCCACACCAAACACCGTGGGCAATTGCATTGCTCGTGCTGCTTCCGCAAAGCGCACGATGCCGTACAAACCATTGCGATCCGTAATCGCCAATGCACCCAACCCAAGCGACGATGCGACCTCGGCTAGCTCTTCCGGATGAGCTGCGCCTTCAAGAAATGAAAAGTTCGACCGGCAATGCAGTTCTGCATATTGGGGTGCGGGGGTCTCACGAATCACTCCATGAGCATACCGAACATATGTTCGTATGAAAAGGGGTGATTACAAGCCCAGTAAGGCTTTTGTGGCCAGTAATCCGCCGAAAAGGCCGACATCAGCAATCTCGAGGGCTTCGTCCCAGCTAAACCAGCGGGCGTCGGGACTCTCCCCTTCGGCTGGGTTCATGGGCACCTCGGGCGCACGAATCACGTATCGAAGATCATGGTGCGTGTGCCCCTTCGGGCCTGCATGTACATCAACATGCACAAACAATCCATCGCCCTGTTCATGACGCACAGGCAAACCGGTTTCTTCTTCTGCTTCGCGCAATGCACCTTGTGCTGGTGTTTCGCCTGCATCAATGTGTCCGCCTGGCTGCAGCCACATGCCTAAACGCTTGTGTAAATGCAATGCCACTTTGTCTCCGGCATCGCTCACCACAATTGCCGATGCCGTGACATGCACAAGGCCTAGTTCTTCGTCGTAGGGCTCTGCGAGATGCGGAACATCGGCAAGAAACTTCTCGATGGATTCGCGTTCACGTTCATCAACAGGCACACGCGTACTCAACACAGTAAGAATGTGAGCGATGTCGGGATTGTTGTGCACATCTCTACTGTGCCACACCTCCTCAGGCGCCAACACATGCCGTCAACGCAACGACTAGTCGTAGCGCGCCAACAACCGCCACTGATGATTCTCAAGGCCCATCAGAAACACACGTAATACGCCACGTTTGTTTTGCACTAGCAACTGCAACCGAACATGCCGTCGCTTGCGTCGCGCGTCCCACCATCGCTCTTCCACCGGCCATGGTCCTGCCGTGCGCATCACTTCATATGTATGTCCCGACACCGTGACAACAGCAGGCTCTGCATCAAGTTCATGTCGGCCCGTGACACCCACAGGCACACCGGCCTTGTTCAGCACCGTTGCTTCGGGTGGCACCACTGCAATCGACGCCGGCGAAGGGCGAGGCACTGCGCCACTCCAATCGCGCGCCACCCCTTTGCCCGTATTCACGCGTCGTTCGGATTCGTACTGATCAGACAAGTCGACCAATGCAATGGGAATCTGTGAATACACCGTGGCAACATCGCGCCCGCCTTCCCAACGTGGCACGGTGACCTGCACGTGTTCACCGACTGCCGACGCCATCGCAGCTGCACGCGCTGCACGTTCGGTGTTTTCTTCGTTGCCGCCCCACAACAAAGGCTGCACCACCAACACTTCGCGCGTTTCCAATGGTGTGAACTCCACGCGCACCACACCACTGGTGGGCGCATCGGGGTCTGCATCATTCGTGACTAACCAACCATCGAGTTGATACAGCAGACGTTGCGCCAGCGATGCCGCACCAAAACCACGCGGTTCTCCCCAGATACGTGAAGTGGATTCCGCGTGATCCGTTTCGCACGTCACCAAGATGCGCACACACTGCTGACCTTGGCCGGCGATAGCAGCAACAAGCGCGTCAATCGTGAGACGAGTCGCAGACACCACATGATCAGCCGATGTGAGCGGCGATTCAAACTCAATGTGTCGTGCAAAGTCGGACGGTGGCGCACCTGGCGCGAGATACCGCACCTCTGCTCCCGACACCAGTTGCCACACATGTTTGCCTTCGGTACCGAAGCGATCGATAAGCGCAGACTCGCCCACGCCATGCACTGCTTCGCATGTGCGTAAACCCAAGCGACCCAAAAGATCAACCGTGTCAACACTGATGCCGCCAACGTGTGCCAACGACGCAACAGGCAATGCATGCAAGAACTTTTCTGCAATGGCGGACTCCACCACACACGGCGTCCCGCGCGACACCGCCAAGTGCGCCGCTGCCGTTGCAGCAAAGCGAGAATCAGCAACGCCCACACCAAAAGGTGAATCAACAACACGACACAGGTCGTGCAACATGCGCGCCACAGCAACATCGCCACCGAAATATCGCGAGGGGCCACGCGCTGCCATTACAACAGTGCCCACTTCTTCTACTTCCACCAATGGAGAGATAGTGGTGAGGCTGCGCACCACATGTTCAAACATGGTGAACGCATGTTGCTCACCTAGTTGGCCGTATTGCTGTTGCCACTGCGGAAACACCACAGCAATTGAGCGCGTCATGCGTGCACCTTCATAACGAGATCGCACCATCTGCTGCGGGCAACTGCACCGTGAGCGCACGTTGGTTGTACACGCGACGACCATGCGCCTGCACTGACATGGTGCGGGACGACGCGTGCGTATGGAAATGCCATTCCGTGGTGGACGACGACAACACAACATCGGGAGAGAACTGACCAGCGCGACCCAAGATGATCAACACCGAGCCCGATGCTTTCGCACGCGCCACAATGCGTCGGGCTTCCGCTGCTGAACACGCTGGCGAGGACACGACGACGAGATCAACGCCATCGACCAATGCACCCACCACTTGTGCATACGACTGCGTGTGCCCACCCGAGTTGACACACATGACACGCTGCAACGCCATGCCATATTCATGCGCGGCCATGAGGCCCACACGCGGCACATCAACAAACGCCAACCATGAACCCACTGACGTTGCAGTGGCCAAAAGTGAAAACAACAACGACATCGGCGCATCTCCGGCGCACGCGTACACACCACCGCGCTCTAAACCCGATGAAGGAAGAAGGCTGGCTAACGCGGGCGCAACAGGAATAGGACCAAACCCTGCTTCGGCACGTGCCGACACACGTTGCGCAAACTGCGCGCCCGTTTCAATGCCAGAAGAATGCGTGCCTGTTAATTCAGGAAGGAGAAGATGACCCACGCGGTCACCATAGCGAACAGGTGTTCGTATGTTCCAAGGCGCTCCGGCCCCGGAATAAGAGGCTTAGCCCTGCTTAGCCATCCAGCGCTCACGGCCAAGGCGGCTGCGCTCCCACAAGTGCGCTGGCACTCGTGGATCAAGACCGGAACCAGCATCACCCGCAGGTGCGGCAGCGGCAGGCGCTGCTTCGGCTGGCATGTTGGCCAAGAGTTCTTCAAGGGTTGGAGGTGTCATGCCCGGCTTCCAGTACTGGTACATGTCGCGAACAATGTCGTCAAGACCCGACTGCGAAGCTCCCGAGGACAAGCCAGCGGTGATGATGTTGCCGAATACGTGAACCCATGAGACCTGACCGGACTCAAACAGTCGGCGCGCAACGACAGCGGCAGGACGGGGGCCTTTAGCCTCGGCGGCGCTATTGAAACGCTCATGACCCATGCCCGTGAGGGAACGATTGGTCTCGAAACGGACGATGGCGGGGGTACCGCCTGTCTTTTGTTGTACTGCCACTGGCTGACCCATAAATGTCACGCTAGTCAATGGCGGGTCGGCTTCGCCTACTAATCGGTTGGCGGGTACCGTAGCGAGAGCAGTTGCCGTCCCCCCGAGGGCTGGCCAGTGCCTCATCCACATCTCAACTCCATCAATCTCACACGGGAGAAACCACATGGCTGACATCACACTCGCAGAATTCGAAAAGGAAGCACTTGCCTTCCTTGAAGCAAACGTTGAGCGCCGTCCCGTCGAGAAGGCGTTCGTATGGGGCGAAGGATCCGACAACTTCTACCGCGAGAAGGATCGTCAGCAAGAAGCTGACAACGCAGCAGAAGCAAAGCTCTGGCGTCAGAAGAAGTTCGATGCAGGCTTCGGTTGGATCACTGGTCCAAAGGAATACGGCGGCCGTGAATTGCCACCATCATTCGACCGCGCATACAGCCAACTTGAATCACAGTTCCGCGTGCCCGACCAGAGCGCATTCGCCATCAGCCTCGGCATGGTGACACCCACGATTTATGACCATGGTTCCGCACGTGCAAAAGAGCTCTATGTGAAGAAACTGTGGCGTGGCGAGATGATTGCATCGCAGTTGTTCTCCGAGCCAGGTGCTGGTTCTGACCTTGCATCTCTCACCACCAAGGCTGTCAAGGACGGCGACGAGTGGGTCATCACCGGCCAGAAGGTGTGGACCACTGGTGCCCACTACTCCGACATTGGCGAAATCATGACCCGCACCGACTGGGATCTTCCAAAGCACAAGGGCCTCACCGCTTTCATCATTGACTTCAAGGATCCAAATGTTGAAGTACGTCCTCTCAAGCAGATGACCGGCGGTGCAAGCTTCAACGAAATCTTCTTCAACGAAGTTCGCGTGAAGGATGACATGCGTCTTGGTGACATCAACAACGGATGGAACGTTGCTCTCACAACACTCATGAACGAGCGCGCTTCGATTGGTACCAACAACTCTGGTGACTCCAACTTGCTCACACGCGTCATTGCAATGGTGAAGCATTACGGCCTTGAGTCCGATCCTTTGATCCGCAACGAACTTGCCAACATCGTGATCAACTACCGCATCGCCAACATGAATGCTCAGCGCACCACCGCAAAGGCCAAGGCCGGACAGTTGCCCGGACCAGAAGGCTCCATCGGCAAGATGGTGTTGGTGAACAATCAAGCTCGCCTTGTGAAGTTCATCTCACACGTTCTCGGACCAAAGCTCATCGCAGACAGCGGCGAGTGGGGCACCTATGCATGGGCAAACTTCGTTCTCGGAGCACCTGGTCTGCGCATTGCAGGCGGTTCTGACGAAGTGATGCGCAACATTGTTGGTGAGCGCGTGCTCGGTCTTCCAAAAGAGCCAGGCATCGACTCACGTTCACCGTTCAAGGACATCAAGGTTTCGTAAGAACCCAGTTATTCAAAAGGCCCTGTGTCAATCATTGCGATTGACACAGGGCCTTTTTGTTTCACAGCGGCTAGTCACACGCCGAGGTTCCACGACTTGCGATGCAAGTCTGTGACACCGTGTGTCTTAATTGCATCCGTATGCACTGCTGCGCCATAGCCCTTGTTGCCTTCCCACCCGTAGTGCGGAAACTGCTCGTGCAACTGCGTCATCAACGTGTCGCGCTCCACCTTCGCAATCACACTGGCTGCTGACACACACGCACAGTCTTGGTCGGCCTTGATGCGCGTCACGATGCGTGGTCCGCCGGCTTCTTCCATGAGGAACGATGTGTTGCCGTCCAGAATCACTACATCAGGAGTGACGCCCAAGTTCTGCAAGGCGCGACTAGCAGCGAGACCCAACGACGTCACGATGCCGAACTTGTCAATCTCTGCAGCTGTGGCCGAACCAGTTGCCCATGCAATGCCCCACTCTTTTGCTATCGGCACCATCGCTTCACGGCGCTTCGGAGTCATCAACTTGGAGTCACGCAGACCCGTTGGAATCTCTCCCACGTTCGCATCAATAGCAACAACGCCGATGGTGACAGGCCCTGCAATGGCACCACGACCCACTTCGTCCATGCCCGCAACAATGCGTGCACCATGGGCGAAGAATTCACGTTCAACATCCAAGGTGGGTTCCGGCCGAGCCATTGCATGAAGCGTAGGCTTCGCATATGGCAGGCAGAGCATCCATCACCGTTGGCAACTACATCTACACGGCTCAAGATGCACAAAAGACCATCAGCAATCTCGATGAAATCTGGGAGCACCACTCACACGATTCACAGATTCCCGACGGATGGCTTGCAGGTGCGCGCGGATTCCTCGCAGAGATGTCATCGCTCGGCGGCATCAAGTTGCCGTCACTCGAGAACGTCGACACAGCATTCGTTGCACTCACCGCAGCGCTCGTGGCGAAATACAAGGAATTCACCGACCCACAGATCGAGTCTCTGCTTGCTGCATCATGGCGCTTCTTCCCCACCATGCGTTTGTTGAATGAAGAACACACGGGCACCATTTCCCATATGCATGCATCAAAAGGTCTGCCCAAGAAAGCAATCGACAATGCTGTGATCACCTGGAAAGGCGTGGAAGGCGACGTGCAGGAATCGCGCGTACATCACGGCCGTCCATGGCAAGCACTGTGCATCTGGTCCACCGATGCCATTGACGCATTGCGCGCGCAAGGCCACCCCATTGGGCCGGGTTTCGCCGGCGAGAACATCACCGTTGCTGGCATCCCTGCTGGAGCATTCCGTCCGGGTGCGCATTTCCGCATCGGCAAGGTACGTGGCTTTCTCACTGCATATGCAATTCCTTGCAAACAGAACAACGACTGGTTCCTCGACAAGAACTTCATGGCAATGAGCCACGAGCGTGGCCATTACAGCCGCCTCTATGCAATGGTCACCACCTGCGGTGAGATCTCCGTGGGCGACACGTTCGAGTTATTCACCGACCGCTAGGTGCTCATTCGGTATTGATTACCGATTCACATTCCTGCACTTTTTTGCCACAGTGCACTCATGATTACAAGCATTGATTCGACGGAGTCCTGCCCCACCTGCGGCGGAGATGTCACCTATGACGGTGACGAGATTGCCTACTGCGCACAATGTGGCATCAAGGTTGACGAATTCATCGGCGAGTTTGATGACGATGAGCGCATTGATGCAATCGATGAACTCGATTTCGAAGCAGAAGCTGATTAGTGAGAGTGGTCGTGGTCGTGGTCTTGGTCGTGGTCGTGCACATGGTCTGACACTGGCGCTTCAAGCAATGTCTCGCCCGATGTATCTGCGGATGCCCATTCACCGTTCGCAAGCACAAGACCTGGTGCACCAGTCACTTCCCACAGAACTGCAGGTCGTGGGCCGTGCCAGCGCACTGCATAACCCACAGTGCGATACGGATCTCCTGTGAGGCCATGCGCTTCAAAAGAAACACCCCACCATGGTTCAGGAATGCCGTGCGGAAGAATGCGACACACACCACCACTGGGTGAACCTTGAGCCAGCAAAGACTCTGCCCAGGCAATGGACTGCAAACCGGTAGGAACTTCAATTGGCAGCTCAGCTACAGGGCGATCTGCAAGACGCAACCACGCAGCCCCAATGTCGCCGGCTGCAAGTTCATCGCCCAACAACACGCATGCTCGCGCTGCAGACGCCATCACATGGGGCGTATCCCAGCGCAACACCTTGGCACGCTTCTCCATTTTCAGACGGCACTGTACCGCTTCCACTACTTCCACGATGGAGTCGGTGTACTTCTCACCCAAGCGAGCTAACTCGATTGCGGCATCATCATTAACGCCAACACCCAACAACAAGTCGCTGCGAACCCGTGATACGCCAGCCACGATGGTGTGATCGGGAACATTGATGCGCGATGCTGTGTCACACGCCTTTTCCCAGCCACGCACCACTGCTTGGTGATCCGGTGCGTCATCGGGCAAACGGCCTGATGCAGGATTGTTATGAGCCAATGCAATTCGCGCAGTGCTCTTATGGCCCACCGGAATCACAATGGAATCCGCTGGCAAATCAATTCCCACGGGTGGGTTCGTTGCTGGTTCACGTGTTGTGAACACATCACGACGCGTGACTGCCACCGCAATCGGCAACGTGGAATCGTTTTCAAACTCCATGATGGTCATACCGCCAAGGTCTGCAACGGCATACACGCGCTGAATCATGTCGCCACCGGGAATCTTCACGCGCGTTTCCGCAACGGGATACCCGGCGTACCACTTCTGACGAGTGCTGGCCTCTGTGCGAGGCGTGTACCAGCGATCATCAGCAGCAATAAACCAGTCAAGTTCTGCACTGCCATCGGCGGGAAGGATGGAACCGTGTCCCGTCACCGTGCCACGCCATGCACCACCACGATTTCCAATAGAGCGGCCAGTCACTGGGGAGTTCATGCGATTACTTACTTTGTTTCAGGTCGCGCGCGACGCGACATCAATGCGAGGAGTGCATCAGTTGCACTCTTTCCTTCATGGCAAACAGCCACCACTTGTTCGGTGATGGGCATGTCAACTCCGTGTTGATGAGCCAACTGCAACACCGTGGCCGAACTGCGTACACCTTCGGCAACCATAGAAGTTGACGCGATGATGTCCGCCAGCGCTTCACCTTGACCGAGACGAACACCCACGCTCGTATTACGACTACTTATTGAAGAACATGTGGCGATGAGGTCGCCCATGCCTGCAAGGCCGGCAAGTGATTCAGGATCGCCGCCAAGTGCCACTGCAAGCCGTGTCATCTCTGCCAGGCCTCGCGTCAGCAACGATGCGCGCGTGTTGTCGCCAAAGCCCATGCCCATTGCCATGCCCGACGCAATCGCGATCACGTTCTTCACAACTCCTGCAAGTTCACAGCCCACGACATCTGGGTTTGTGTACACACGGAACGTCGGAGATGAAAACAGTTCTTGCAATGCTGTCGCAATCACATCATCTGCGATAGCCACCACACTTGCTGCAGGCTGACCCACAGAAATCTCAGATGCAAGGTTCGGACCGGTGAGAACCGCAACAGGGTGATCTGGCAAAACATCTTTTGCCACTTGCGACATACGCATCATCGTCCCGGCCTCCAAGCCCTTCGACAGGCTGACAATGGGCACCCACGGACGGATATGCGGAGCAGCTTCGGTGAGGACTGTGCGAAATCCCTGCGAAGGAACTGCCATCACGACAACATCAGCATTCGACACAGTGTCGGCGAGCGATACAGAAGCCTTCAACTCTGGAGACAACGAAACGCTGCTGATGTAGTTGGGATTCACATGATGGGTGTTGATGGAATCAACCACGTCGGCACGGCGAGCCCACAAAGTGGTCGGAGTATTTACCGCTGCCAGTGAGGCCACGGTGGTCCCCCACGAGCCAGCGCCCACTACTGCCATGCGAATTGACGCCATACAGACAGCGTAGGCGACTACCAGGACGACCACCTCCCCCGTGAAGGCTCTGGCTTCGTAGGCTTGTCATGTGCGAGCTGCCGTAGTGATCCCCGTGAAGTCATTCACCATGGCGAAAGGACGCCTTGCGGACACTCTCACGCCATCACAACGCGAAGACTTGGCGCGTACGTGTGCTGAGACGGTCATACGCGCCGCTTCTCCTCTTCCTACGTACGTTGTGTGTTCTGATGATGCTGTTGCAACCTGGGCCACCTCGCTGGGTGCTCACGTTGTGCATTGCTCCACACCTGGCCTCGACGTTGCTGTCACAGCTGGTCGTGAAGCAATCGCTGCACTTGGCTTTGATCACATCATTGTTGCGCACGCTGATCTTCCCCTTGCAGAAGAACTGGGCCATGTCGCCCGCGAAGGAATTGTCACGATGGTGACTGACCGTCACAGCGATGGAACCAATGTGTTGTCGTTTCCCATCGCTAGTCCATTCACCACGGCGTACGGCCCCGGCAGTTTGGATAATCACATTCGCACCGCTGAATCATGTGGTCTTGTCTACGCAATCATCGAAGACGCATCACTTGCACTTGATCTTGATACCGCTGATGACCTCAGCGAACTAGAACGTCGCCGAAAGGACACCCCATGAGCGCAAACGAACCAGGTCAGCCACCCGTGGCACAGGCTGCATACACCAGCAACTTGGCAACACCGAAAGTAGTCCTCGCTATCGGTGCACATCCCGATGATGTTGAGTTTGGCTGCGGTGGGACACTTGCAAAATGGTCTGCTTCTGGCGCGGTCGTGCATCACCTCGTTTGCACCGACGGATCTAAAGGCACATGGAACCCGGATGCAGACATTCCAGCGCTCATCGCCTCACGCCAAGTGGAACAGCGAAATGCAGCTGCAGCTCTCGGCGCAACCGGCACTGTCTCGTTCCTTGGGTATATCGATGGGGAGTTGGAACATTCCAAACACGCCATAGACCGCATTGCACTTGCAATTCGCACCATCAAGCCTGATGTTGTTCTTTCACACGACCCGTGGAAGCGTTACCGACTTCACCCCGACCATCGCAATACGGGCCTGAACGTGTGCGATGCCATCGTCGCAGCACGTGATCCACACTTCCTCAAGCACCACATGTCAGATCATGGCGTGGTGCATCATCGCCCCGATGCGCTGCTGTTATGGGAAGCCGATGAGCCGAATCACTTTGAAGACATCTCAACATATGTCAATGCCAAATTCGCAGCGTTAGAGAGCCACGAGAGTCAGTTTGAGAGCACAATGAAAGCCACTGACGATGACGGAATGGAAGTGTTCCGTCAACGCATGCGCAATCGAATGGCGGAACTTGGAAAGCCTCACGGCGTCACTGCCGCAGAGATTTTTCATTTAATGGACAGGCTTTAGTCGAACTGACCCTTTTCGCGTCCTACTCCAGGCGCACCAGCAAAGGCCTGAGCAATCGACATCCACTCGGATGCAAGTGAACCGTGCACGTTGAGATCACAGTCATCAAGATGACGTCGTTGCGTCACTGCCAAACAGAAATTCAGCGCATCACCCTTCACTGAGTTCTCAGCCGACGAATCTCCCCACGTCCACACAGCACCACTGGGAGCAGTGAGCTCTACATAAACGTCAGTGTCAGGCATCTCACGTTTGTTGGCGGCGAATGCGAACCGACGCGCTCCCACCCCGATGTGGGCGACATGGCGTAAGCGATCAGTTGCTGGCAAGACCGCGCCTACCGCATCGGCAATGTCGTATCCGTGCGCCCACGTTTCCATCAAACGAGCTGTCAACATCGAGCGTGCGCTCATCGATGGGCCGTACCACACACATCGCGCAGACAAATCCAGACTGCGAGATTCAGACGCCAATGCAGTTGCGCCTTCGCGCCACCACGTCAGTAAATCCTGTGGTGAACGATTTCGTTCCGCATCATGGATCGCGTCAACACCGCCCTTGGCCATCAAAGCGCGCATGTCATCTTGGAATCGGTCAGGCTCGGTCATTGACCATTGCGCACGGCGATCAAAAAGACCGAGATGAATCACCTGGTCTGCAACAGTCCAACCTGGTGCAGGTGTTTGCTTCGCCCAATCCTCGAATGAGAGTGATTGAACCAGATTGTCAATCGAGGCAACTTCGCCTGCAAGATCAACAAGAACCGAATCGGTGGAATCAGACATATTCAAAGTCTTGCCGATACAAAAGAGAAGAGGGGGACTTGCGTCCCCCTCTTCTGCACTCCGAGCCGGTTGGTTTTTTCGCTTAAAAGAGCGAAAGAAGAATTACTTCTTCTTTGCTGCCTTCTTACGGGCGGCAGGCTTGCGCTTTGCAGCTGCCTTCTTCTTTGCTGGAGCTGCCTTCTTTGCTGCCTTGCGCTTAGCTGGGGCTGCCTTTTTGGCTGCCTTCTTCTTAGCTGGGGCGGCCTTCTTTGCAGCCTTCTTCTTCTTTGCAGGAGCTGCTTTCTTAGCAGCCTTCTTCTTTGCAGGGGCTGCCTTCTTGGCTGCCTTCTTCTTCTTTGCAGGAGCCTTCTTAGCTGCTGCTTTCTTCTTGCGTGCAGGAGCCTTCTTGGCTGCTGCCTTCTTCTTACGTGCAGGAGCTTTTTTAGCTGCTGCTTTCTTCTTTGCTGCCACTTTAGTTTCCTATCGTTGGGTAAGTGGTTACTTACGGTTTGGGTTCAGCTGAGCTTTTAATGTTGAGCTCGCTGTGAACTTCATCGCAGTTGAGGCGGGAACCGTTACTGCCGCACCCGTTTGTGGGTTGCGACCGGTGCGCTCCTTGCGATCGGTGGTGCTGAACGAGCCGAAGCCCGGCCATGCCACTTTTTCGCCCTTCTTGGTAGAAGCAACTACTAAGTCAAAGAAAGCTGTGAGAGTGCGCTCGGCGTCTGCCTTCGTGCACTCAGCTTGCTTTGCAATCTCTTCGATGAGTTCTGCTTTTGTCATTGTGTTTCCTCCTCGGAATCGGAGTGGTACTTACAATCAGAGTGGCAATTTTCAGTAATTGCAAGCATTCGATTACTTGCAAATGCAACTATCTCACTTTTTGACAAAATCTCAGCGCGCGATTCGTTAGTGATCACGAACGTGACACACAGAGAAAATTTTGTGTGTTCCAGTCATCACCATTACCGCGGAAGCACAAAAAAACATTTCTTTGATGTCTCGATTTCATTGCAAGAAAAACGATGAAACCCAATAACACCAAGGGTTTCCCGAGGTCACTATTTCAAAACCCCTTGTGGATAAAGGGTTTTTGAAACTTCAAGCATCTCTGAATCTGCGCAATCCCAAGCGGTGTAAGGACTTCATGGATTTCGCGATTGCCAGCGTTTTTAGGCCCGTGATGAGTGTCACTTTTGTGCCGAAAAAATATTTTAAAAAATTTCAAAAATCTCCCTCAAATTGACCTTCAAGAACATTTTTGAAACAAAAAGTTCACCTTGAAATCCACCACTTGAGTTCGCGTGAGGTGAATGATGAAGTCATCGATCATGTTGCGGAGCAGATCGGTGCAGACGTTTCGTCACCACTCGGTGCGACGTTGAGCACCTCGCATTCTGAGGCTGTTGTGCGCACTCGCATCGTTCTCGACACTTCTGTTCTCGTCGCAGATCCCGGATGTCTTCATCAATTCCCTGGATGCGACATTGTCATTCCTCTCACCGTGGTGGAAGAACTTGATGGGTTGAAGAGTCGCCCCGATGATGTTGGTCGTTCTGCACGAACCGCATTGCGCACCATTGAAGATCTTCGTAAGCGCGCTGGTGGTTCCATTCATGAACCCACTCCCCTCAACGGTGAACCTGGCAGCGCAACGATTCACATCGAAGTCAATGGCATTCAGCGCGATCGTCTCATTGAAAACGGCCTGAATCCAGAAGTCCCGGATAACCGAATCATTGGTGCAGCCCTCGGCCAATCTCGTTACGCCCCTACTCAGGTGATTTCAAACGACGCCGGCCTGCGCATTAAGGCAGCTCACCTTGGTCTTGTCGCCGCAGAACACCAGCCGGTCGGACGCGCAGCCAACACTCGCCCCATGGGATGGTTCACCCTTGATGTTTCCAGCGACATCGTGAATGGTCTCTACAACGATGGCGAAGTTGCCACAAATGCATTTGGTCGCGATCCAGAACTTGTTGTCAACGAGTTTGCTGTTGTTCGTTCCGGATCGCAGTCAGCCCTCGTGCGCTGCAACGGAGAGATGACAGAACTGCTCTCTGCTTCATCGCCCGAAGCATGGGGTTTACGAGCACGTTCGAAGGAACAGCGTTTTGCTCTTGAACTTCTCATGGACCCCGACGTCAGCGTGATTGCGCTTGATGGTCGCGCCGGCACTGGCAAGACCGTGATGGCCATTGCTGCCGGACTTGAGCAAGTCGTCGAATCACGCACCTACGAAAAGCTTGCGGTCTATCGACCACTTGTCCCCGTGGGTCGTGCCGATGTTGGCTTCTTGCCTGGTGGACTCGACGAGAAACTCGATCCATGGATGTCAGCAATCCACGATGCCATCGTGGCCCTCACCGATCAGCGCAGTAGTCATGATGCACGTCGACTTATTGAAGACCTCACCGCTCGTGGACAACTCTCCCTTGAATCCGTCACTTTCTTGCGCGGCCGCTCGCTGCACCGCCAATTTGTTGTGGTGGACGAAGCACAGAATCTTGAACCCACTACTTTGAAGACCATCCTCACCCGTATCGGTGAAGGAACAAAAGTGATCTTTACTGGCGACACCAGCCAAATTGATGCTCCGTATATGGGTGAATCAAACAATGCGCTCGCCGTTCTTATCCACGCGTTCGCCAATCAGAGTTGCTTCGGCCATGTGACGCTTGCGTCATGTGAACGCAGTGAAGTCGCCAGTCTCGCCGCCGAACTTCTGTAGTTCGTGTGGCACACTTTGTGCCATGGCATCAACTCCCGAAGAATTCGTCCAATCCTTTATCGCAGCGCTTGTCATGCGTGATCTTGATGGCGCGGCCGCAATGGTCTCTGAAGATTTTGAATACGACAATGTTCCCATGGGAAAAACTTTTGGACCACAAGGTCTGAAGGACACGCTGAATGGTTTCTTTGGCATGTGCACCGGAATCGACTGGCAAATTCTTCGTCAAACTTCTTCGGGCGACCTCACACACGGAATTGTTCTTAATGAACGCGATGACCGCGTGGAGATTCACGGACGTTGGACAACACTTCCAGTTGCTGGGGTGTTTGAGATCAAGAACGGCAAGCTCACGCTGTGGCGAGATTATTTCGATAAGCAAACAATTATCGATGTCATGACTCCACCGACCGCTTAACGCAACACACATTCCCTACGTTGCACCACCCAGGGCTTACTCTTTCAGCTATGTCAAACAACTACGAATACACATCCGCAAAATCAATGCGTGATATTTCTTTCGCCGTTGTCGACTTTGAAACCACAGGAATTAATCCGGAAACGGACAGGGTGATTCAGGTTGCAGCCATTGTGATCAATGGCGAGGGCGAGATTGTCGAGTCATTCGACACCGTGGTGCGTCCTGAAAGCCCTTCCCAGTACACCCATGGCGCACAACATGTTCATGGCATCTCAGCCGAGCAAGTCGCCGAGGGTATGCCGTTACGTGAGGCTCTCGAGAAAGTGTGGACTATCAGCGAAGGCAACGTCTTCACTGCCCACAATGCCAGATTCGATATCAACTTTCTTCATGCAGAATCCAAGAGAGTCGGACTAGAGAACAAGGTCGATACATACGTCGACACATTGGCCCTCGCCCGCAAAACCGACCTCGAAAGAACTCGCAAACATTCCCTGCAAGCTCTCTGTGAGCATTACGGCATCAACCATGAAAATGCACACGAAGCAAAATCTGATGCCACCGCCACAGCAGAACTATTAATCCATCTCATGCGTGAGATGGATGTACAACAACCAGATCAGTTGCCCGATCTGTTTTCGTAACTACTTCGTGTTGTAGTTACTTCTTGTTGTAATTGGCCAGTACCTGAGCTGCAACAGATTGCTGCAATCCAGCCATCGTGCTTGGCTCCACCACTTTCACGTTGCCTTCGCCCCGCAACAAAAGTCGACCCAACCAGTGTTCGCTGTTCACCACCATCTCGGCACGGAAAGAGCCGTCGGCATTTTCAGTCAGAGAACGACACGGATAGCTCTCCACTACCCACGCAGCTTCAGCAGCAACTTCAATGGTGACGACTAACTTGTCGGCGGCATCAGCAAACCAGGACGGCACTTGCACAGGTTCTTGCTTTACTGCCACGAATTCACCAGTGTTTTCAATCATGCGTATGCGGTCCACGCGGAAGTGGCGTCGATCACCAGAAACATCATCGTCAGCGGCGATGTACCAATGGCCACGATCGGTAAACACTGAACGTACTGTGATCACTCGCTCAGATTCTTCATTGCGTGCTGGTGTCCAATAGGTGATGCGCAGGCGCTCCCCCGACTTTGATGCTTCCGTCACTTCTTGCAAGAACTGCGGAGATTCGACATCAACATCAACGATTCCTTCACCCAAGACTTTGCGCAACTTCTTCAAGGCATTCTTGAGATCCTTGCCTCGGGAGAACCCGGGCATTTCTTCCGCAGCAGCTGCAAGAAGACTGAGACCAAATGCTTCCGATGACGTGAGCTCGAGACGACGTTCAAAGTGCTTATTGGGCCCAACAAGGATGAAGTCTTCATCGATGTAGACCTCGGTGAGCTCATACGGCGAATATGGGGGCAAACCACACATGGAAGCCAATTCAATATCTTCGATGAGATCGGACTCGCTCATGTTGAATTGCCTCGCCATATCGGCAATCGCAACGCGCTTGCGCTGCATGAGCCATGGCAACATCACCAGTAAGCCGCGTACACGGTCTTCTGCACTGCGGGGTCCACGCCTACCGCTCATTGGGCACCTCCTGCCATGCGCTGAAGATCAGCAATGATCTCCTGACGCACCGATTCGGGCGAGATGACTTCTGCACGATCAACCATGGCAAACAACCATGACTTAAATGCTGGGCGGTTACCGCATGCCACTTCCACATCAATGGAGCCGTCGGTGCGACGGGCCACAACTGCTTCGTCGCCCAATTCGCGCATCACTGCCGGAGCAACGCGGTGATCGAGACGCACAATGGCAACTTCAGATCCAGCACCGGCGAAATCCTTGGGGTCGCGCTTGTAAGCCGTGGCGAGGTCAAAACCTTCGGGGCGTTCAAACGAGTTGGATGCTCCCACTGTGATGCTGTCTTCAATTCGGTCCACGCGATACGTCACTTGCATGTTGCGTTCTGTATCAAATGCGATGAGGTACCAGAATCCGTTACGGGCAATTAAGCCATACGGGTGCACGTTACGACGACGACCGTGATACGAAAACGACACTGCATTGCTCGAGGCAACTGCTGCCCACAACGTTGGGAGCACGTGCGACTGCGCGTCAACACGGACAGCACCGGCCAGTTCAGTGTCGACAATTTCTCCACCCAGCCACTGCACAGCCTGCTTGCCCCATGTGGTGCCAATTTGAACCAAAGCAGCGGCTTGTTGCAATGCAGAAAGTTCTTCTTTTGTGAGTGCAAAGTCAATCAATGTGTAGCCAGCGCGATCAATGGAGTACGCAGTTTTACCTGCATCGCTTCCTGCAAGAGTTTGCGTCGTAATTGGAATGCCCAATTTGCGGAGGGATTTTTTGTCGCGTTCAAACGCCGTACGACGCGCTTCGTCTTTGTCTGGATACTGACCGCGCATGCTGTTCGAGATGTCCTCGAGTGTGAGTGGAAGCGTTGACTCACTGAGCAACGCAACGAGATTCAGCATTCGTTCAGTGGAATTCACCATTGTCTTATTGGCCGCCATTTAGGGCAGGATAGGGCGCAGTTGCCCCATTCACATGATCTGGCTACGACTTGTTACGTCGCTTCTGCAAAAACCATTCCATCAAAGGGTGTGTCATGGTTTGCGACGAATCCGCGACACCTTTTTCAATTGCATTTACTGCAATTTGGGCCATTGATTTGCCCAAATCCACTCCGAATTGATCAAAACTATTCACGCCCATCAGCCAACCCTGGACGGCTGTCGAATGTTCATACATCGCAATTAGTGCACCAAGCGAATAGGGGTCAAGACGATCCAGCATCAATATTGTGTTCGGACGATTGCCTGGGAAACCGCGTTGTGGATCATGAGCCACACTTCCGCCGGCCAATGCCTCTGCTTGCGCGATCATGTTCGCAATCAACAAATCATGTGCGACAACATCATCGCCGAGAGGCTCAACGGAACTAATGAATTCCACCGGTACTACTTGCGTGCCTTGGTGCAACATTTGGAAGAACGCATGTTGACCATTGGTGCCAGGTTCGCCCCACACCACTGGCGATGTTCCATGTGTTAACGCCGACCCATCATTCGACACACCTTTGCCGTTGCTTTCCATCACCAACTGCTGCAGAAATGCCGGCAGTCGCGCAAGGTCATGGCTATACGGAACAACAGCGACGGTCGGCAACTGCAACAACACCGCATTTACAAACCAGGTGAGCGCATGCATCATCGGCAGATTCTCTGCGGTCGGAGCCTGCAGAGCGTGCAAATCCATGTCATGCATGCCTCGCAACATCTCTTTGAAGTTCTCCGCACCGATGGCACACATCACTGGTAATCCGATGACTGATGACAATGAGAATCGTCCACCGACCCAGTCAAAGAATTCAAAAGTCTGTTCCGCCGAGATACCCCAAGCAATCGCATCACGAGGACTCGCTGTCGCAGCAGCAAACCGTGAGACCCAATCGACGCCTGATGCCGATACCCACGCGCGTGCGCGTTCTGCATTATGCATGGTTTCCAGCGTGGTAAATGTTTTCGAAGAGACGACAAACAACGTACGAGCAGGATTGAGGCCCTCTATCGCTGCATCAAAATCTGCGGCGTCAATGTTGGAAATAAATCGCACAACGGGTCCATCATGGAATCGACGTAAGCCACCTACGGCCAATTCCGGGCCAAGATCGCTTCCGCCAATCCCGATATTGATCACTGCGTCAATATCAGCTGAGGCACGAATGGACTCTGCGAATGCAGCAGCTCGTTGATGTTGCACCGATGCAAGCACGGACCATTCGTTGGCGTCTGCGTTTGCCCGCAACGCAGTGTGCAACACACGACGATTCTCTGTGGTGTTAATGACCTCTCCCGACATCATTGATGCAAAGCGGTCGTGGATCTGATGAGATGCAACAGCGACAAGGAGAGAATCCAGAAGCGAAGAACTAATAAGTTGTCGCGAGAAGTCCGCATGGATGCCACATGCATCAACCGTGAACCGCGAGGCGCGTGCAGAATCCGCTGCAAACAATTCTGTAATCGAGCGCAAATTCTCCGATTGCACTCTGAGATTCTGAAGTTCGTTGGCTTTCACTGCCACCCAAACTACTTGCGAGATGTCGAACGAATGAGCTGTAAGTACATTTCCACTGCAGCATCACGGCGATCTTGCTCGCC
Organism: Acidimicrobiaceae bacterium; assembly: GCA_947446815.1. Lineage (GTDB taxonomy): Bacteria > Actinomycetota > Acidimicrobiia > Acidimicrobiales > Ilumatobacteraceae > UBA2093. The sequence goes on along the minus strand of CANFGT010000001.1, from coordinate 166,198 downwards.
GCGGGCACTCATTCGGCCTAAACCTGCAAGGACAGCAACGGTGAGGTCCACAAAGCCATTCACTGAAGCGCCGGCCAAAATTGCATCTTTTTCAGTCGATGACTCAATGAGATCAAAGGTCAAACGCCGAAAGCCCGCATTGAATGTGTCTGCTCCACGAGCCACTTCTGGATGTTTTTTAACGACAGCGGAAATGCCCGTGATGAATCCAACAATCGAAGGAGTTGCAGTCCCGATTTTTCCGTTCTCTGCAAGGAGAGCCGTGATGCGGCGCTCAAGCCGCGCATCATTTTCCTTGACGACACGAAACACTTCTGTAAACACACATGTGATGTGCTCACAGACTGCGACATACAAATCTGACTTAGATGGAAAGTAGTGATACAACGCCGCAGTGGAAATGCCCGCTTGCGCTGCAATGTCCTTATTCGTCGTGCCTTCGAAACCTTCGCTCGCAAACTTATTGCATGCACACGAAATGATTCGCTCGCGTGTATCTGAAGAGTCTGAGTCCGCCGGCCGACCCAGTTTGCGCCCTTGTGGAGCGACATCTGCAGTAGGCGGCGTCACAAAATTTCCTTACTAGCGCGGCTTTGCGTAGTACGAAGCCCAGCCGAGCGGAGCGATTGCTGCTGCAATAACGGCTTTCAGAAAATCTCCGACGAGGAATGGAGTGACGCCGTAATAGAGAGCGTCCTTCCCACCTGCTGCAACTGAGATGTTCAATGAGTGTGCAAGCCACAGCGCACCGAATGCATAGATAATGCCTGAAGCAAGGAACATGGCAGACAAAGACGATACGTAGTTGCGATCGTTACGTCGGTCAGCAAACCAACCAACAACACCAGCCGCCACTACGAATCCAACGAAGTAACCGAATGTGGAACCTGTTGCGAGTTTCCATCCACCGCGGATTCCATCTTGATTCGCCGCATAAAAAGGAAGACCAGTAGCTCCGAGAGCCCAGTAGACAACCTGGCTAGCCATGGCGCGGCGTGTTCCGAGAATGCCACCCACGGACAAAACTGCGAATGTTTGTCCCGTCAAAGGAACTGGTGTGAAACCAAGGTGAATAGTGATTTGCGCACACAGTGCAGTGAAAAGTGCTGCAGAAAGAACAAGAACTGCATCACGAACCCAAGCACGATTCACTGTGCGAGGGAACGAAACGAGGTCTGACAAGACGATGGGGGCTGTAGTTTCCATGCGCGCAAGGCTACTACCGTGTGCCGAGTGAATACCGAGACGGACAGCACCCCAGACGAACTTCTCCCCTGGTGGAAGAATCCACTGAATATTGCACTCATGCTTCTCGTGCTTGTGATCACCGCTGGATCTATTGGCTTCGCCATCGGTCGAACCGATTCAGTTGCAGCCCATAACCAAATAGACACTGGGTTCCTGCAGGACATGCGTATTCACCATGAACAGGCAGTCACTATGTCCGTTGTATACCTCGGGGCTTCCCCACAGGGAAACGCACTCCTGCACACAATCGCACGAGAAATCATGCTTGACCAATCCGCAGAAAATGGCCGCATGGCTCAGATGCTGCGAATGTTTGGCGAGTCTGAGACCAACGAGTCAGATACCGCGATGGGCTGGATGGGGATGCCGGTTCCTTTAGAGGAAATGACCGGCATGGCAACCGATTCTGAATTGCAATCGCTCTACAAAGCACGCAATGCGCAAGCCGACAAAATATTTGCCACTCTGATGATCGCGCACCATAAAGGTGGCCTTCACATGGCTGAATTTGTGAACACACACGGCAAGAATAAAGAAGTCGTCGCTTTGGCGCATGCAATCATCACTTCTCAGACATCAGAGATTAATGAGCTCACCAAAATTCTTGCCCAGCTGAGCTAAAGAGAATTGAGCTAAAGAGAATTACGGAGTCGTTGACGACGTTGACGTCGTGCGCGGAACAGTGGTCTTCGGAACAGTTGTCTTTGGCACGGTGGTCTTCGGGATAGTTGTTGATGTCGTACTCGATGTCGTCGTTGTGTAATTCGGATCCTTCTTATCGGAAGGAGGAATCTGCGATCCATATTGTTCAGGTTCTTTTACGCCATCAAACACATACACACGATCGTTGTATTCCACCAACGTGTAGAAATACTCCGAGATGAAAATGGGGATACGCACACAACCATGTGACGCCGGTTCTTTAGGAATTGTCATTGCACCGTGCACTGCAATACCAAAGTTGAAATACACCGGGTTCCACATGGTGCCCAACTTGCTTTGGCGCAGACCAATCTTGCGGTTGTAGAAGCGATAGATACCACCAGGAGTCACTGCATCACCACACCAACCCTCTTTGATGACATCAGCGCCTTTGTTTCCTTCTTCGCCTGGGTCGATAATCACTTCTTCACACCAGTGCTGGCCCGTCCCGGTCGAGATGTGCGTCACTAGGTTGACTTCGGTCCCGGTGAAGACAACGAGAACTTGTTCGGGGAGATACACCTCAACGTGATGTGGCGTTCCTGGTTGACGACGAGGCGTGATCACCACATTGCCGCGCATCGCATCCCACAAGACTGGTGTCACGAAGTCAACGAGGGCATTACGAGGCACTTTGAGAACCAATGATTGGAATGCCCAGATGGCCATCGTTGTGTCACCGCCGTAAATGCCGTCAATGGTGCCTGGGTCAAAATGAAGGTCTTTCAGGCGCTGCTGCACTCGGCGTACGTCATTGCCCTTCATGCCCCCGCGGATAATTCGATTCTGTGGAAAGCACGTGATGGGTGAGCCATCGGGACATTGTCCAGGCGCAACCGATGATGTGGTCGTGGTAGCAGGTGCCGATGTGTTGTTCTTTGCGATGACAACGCCACCAACGGTTGTGGCGAAGAGCGCCGCGGCGATCATGGCGGGTCGCCAATGCACCCACCACGGATCATGGGGCGGGATATAACCAGCGGGATATTCCCCCGCATAGTCCTCGGGAAAATATGGCTCGCTCATCTCTGGATCAAAAGGCTCGCTCACGAGCCCTGAACGCTACCAACCACCCCGCAGAGCGGGACTTCGGGCTAGACGACGGGGGTAATTCCCCTAATTTCACGCCGTAATGAGCGTGCTTCACGCAGAATCTTGATAATGACACCGGGAGAACTCAACGTCGAGACTCCTCGAGTACGAGGGAAATAGTCAACACCAAACTGAATAACGGTGTAGCCAAACTTCTGAGCCTTGACCGCCAGCTCGGCATCGATGAATGAACCTTCACTCTTCAACTCAACATGGTCAAAGATGCGGGTGCGGCACAACTTGAATGCAAAGTTGATGTCACGCATGCGAACACCAAACAACACTCGCACCATCAGGTTGTAGAAAAACGAGTACACGGTACGTACATACCCTTCACCCGTACGATCGAACCTATACGCACTGACCACGTCGGCGTTGTAATAGCGCAACAAACGAATCGCTTTATGAACATCATGCATATCGAACGGCAAGTCAGCGTCGGTGTACAGAACTAGATCACCCGTTGCCGCTTCAAAACCAGACTTCATCGAGCCACCCAATTTGCGATTCTCAGGGTGACGCACAACTTTCACGCGAGGATCTTCGTTTGCCAACCGAGCAGCAATTTCGGGAGTTTTATCAGTGGACGCATCATCGACCACAATGAGTTCGTAGTCACCGATGTCATTGGTCGACATGAGGTCTTCGCACTCTTCGCGTGCGGCATCAATGGCACGTTCGATGTAATCCTGCTCATTCCACATGGGGAAGAACACGGAGAGCTTTGAAAAAGTCGACGCTTCCATCGCAGAACAGACTACTGATGGCTGTGCACTCTCCCCCGTGCCGCCGTCACCCCATGCGAGAGTTGTACCGTGGCACAGATGAATGGCGAACCTGCAGCCCCCGATCCCACCATGAGCGATGGTTGGCGCACTGTTGCATTCATTACGTGGATTGCTGTCTTTGCGTCCGTCCTTGCGGTGTCGATCTCGAGTCGCACCATCGGTCGTCCCATTTGGTGGCTGGGACCATCCAGCAATCCCACCCCGCTCTATTACCTTTTGATCCCTGTCCTGATTGTCGGTACCCCCCTCTACGTCATCATTCAACGCCCGCATCGAATGGTGCGAGTGGGACTCATTGGCTCACTGGCCCTCCTCGTGTCCGCAATGCCCGATTTTGGCTCTAACCCTGCAATTGCCATTGCCATCTTCACAATTGGAATCGCTGCACTCGGCCCATCTATTGCTCTTCTTCAGGTTCAACGCAAGTACCGTTAGAGGAATGTCCAAGGTCCTCACCAATCTCCCCATCGGCGAACGCGTCGGAATTGCATTCTCCGGCGGACTCGACACTTCAGCTGCCGTTGCATGGATGCGTGAAAAGGGAGCTATCCCTTGTGCGTACACCGCAGATCTTGGCCAGCCTGATGAAACAGACCTCACTGGTATTCCTGGCAAGGCAAAGGAATATGGCGCAGAGCTTGCTCGTCTCATTGATTGTCGCGAAGAGTTGGTCCACGAGGGTCTCATTGCTTTGCAGTGCGGTGCTTTTCATATCACCACTGCTGGCAAGACGTACTTCAACACCACACCCCTAGGTCGCGCTGTTACCGGAACACTGCTGGTGCGCGCAATGCAAGAAGATGGCGTTGACATTTGGGGCGATGGCAGCACATATAAGGGCAATGACATCGAGCGCTTCTACCGCTATGGCCTGATGTTGAATCCGGCACTACGCATTTACAAGCCATGGCTTGACCCCACTTTTGTTAACGAGATGGGTGGCCGTACTGAGATGAGTGAATTTCTCACCGCACGTAAACTTCCATACAAGGCGTCTGTAGAAAAGGCATATTCAACAGACGCGAATATCTGGGGCGCCACACACGAAGCAAAGTTGTTGGAAGAACTCAGCACCGGCATGGAAATTGTCGAGCCAATCATGGGCGTTGCACATTGGAAGGAAGATGTCGTCATCGCTCCTGAAGTGGTGTCCATTCGCTTCGTTGAAGGTTTCCCCGTTGCAATCAATGGCCGTGAATTTGCATCACGCGTTGATCTGGTACTTGAAGCAAATGAAATTGGTGGACGCCATGGCCTCGGCATGAGTGACCAGATTGAAAACCGCATTATTGAAGCAAAGAGCCGTGGCATTTACGAATCACCAGGACTTGCGTTGCTACACATTGCGTACGAACGATTAGTCACGGGTATTCACAACGAAGCCACTATTGAGAACTACCGCAACATGGGACGTCGTCTTGGTCGCTTGCTCTATGAAGGTCGTTGGTTCGATCCGCAATCATTGATGTTGCGCGAACCATTGATGCGTTGGGTCGGCACTGCCATCACTGGCGAAGTCACGTTGCGTTTACGTCGCGGTGATGACTACAGCATTCTCGACACCACCAGCCCGAACCTCACCTATGCGCCTGATCGTTTGAGCATGGAGCGCGTGGAAGATGCTGCGTTTGGTCCGCTGGACCGCATCGGCCAACTCACCATGCGCAACTTGGATATCGACGACAGTCGTTCGAAGTTGCAGGTTTACCGTGGCGCAGGCACGTTGCCGAGCGGTGGCCTCTTAGCAATCGACGACAACTCCTGACATAATCCAGCGAGCAACGCTGCACGTTCCGCCATGGTGGACACAATGACGTGTTCATCAGCGCCATGAGCACCGCCGCCCACTGCTCCAAGGCCATCGAGAGTCTGCACGCCCACCGCTGCGGTGAAATTTCCATCAGAGCCGCCACCAACAACAATGCCCTTTAGCGGTGCGAGCCCGGCTGCCTGAGCAACTGCGATTGCAAGAGGCATCAATTCAGCTGCAGCAGATTCATGCATGGGCGGACGTCCGATGCCACCGGACAAGGAAAGTTTCACTTCAGGGTTTGACACTGTGAGCTTGGCGAACTCAGCTTCAACGCGTGGCTTCTCTTCAGGCACTGCAACACGAATATCAACCGTGCAGGTTGTATTCGCTGGCACCACGTTGTCGGCTGTTCCGGCCGATGCAAGCGTTGGCGTCACTGTTGTTCCGAGGGCTTCGTTAGCGATTGCGGTGATCTGAGGAATCAGCGACGCAAGTTCAATCAGAGAGTTAATGCCCTTTTCAGGTTCTAATCCAGCGTGAGAGGCGCGACCTTCAAGATGCACAGTGATGGTGCCTGTTCCCTTGCGACCAATCTTGAGCGCTCCACCATCAGCACTTGGCTCGAGAACCAACACAGCGCCACATGCAAGGGCGCGCTCCTCTAACAAGGCACGAGATTCCTTGGAACCGATCTCTTCGTCAGCGGTGAGAAGAATCTCAATGTGAGAAGAATCAGGCAATGCGGCAATCGCATGCAGTGCCTGCACGATGCCCGCCTTCATGTCGAAAACTCCGGGGCCGCGAGCAATGCCGTTTTCAATCGAGAATGGAATAGTTGCGAGTGTTCCGACTGGGTGAACAGTGTCATGGTGACCAAGGATGAGAACCTTTGTTTCGTCTCCACCCTTCCAATGCACATGCGGGCCAACTGGCGAATCAATCAGTGTTGGCGCCTTGCCAAGCAGGCGGACCATCATTCCCGAAAGCGCACGGGCATGGACCGTTAGTCGTTCGATGTCTCGCGATGGCGACTCCAACGAGACCAACAAGTCGAGGTCGGCAAGCATCTCGTCAAGTGAGAACTGGCTGGAGGAAATCATGGGAGTAATCGTGCCATGTATTAGCGCGCAAACACGGTTTGTATATGAGTGTTTGGAGACAACAACACCCCATCCAGCGGCACAACACCAATTCCCACGCCATCAGGCACCACAATAGATCCGCTCACCAACTCGAATGGCTCCGTGAGATCTTCCGAGAAATAGCGACGAGATGCAGAGAGGTCGGGGGTCAATGTAAAGCCCGGCAGCGAGGCCAGCGCAAGACACGATGCCCGACCTATCCCAGATTCCAGCATTCCGCCCACCCATGCATCCATCTCATGGGATCTCAAAATGTGATGCATCTGGACCGCGGCACCAATGCCACCCACGCGCGAAGGCTTGATGTTCACCACGGTGCACGCCTTCATTTCAATGGCAGTCAACAAATCATCAATAGTGCAGATGGACTCATCAAGACATACGGGGGTTGCACTGCGCTCAGCCAGTTCAACATGCGATTGTAAATCTTCGGCTGCAAATGGCTGTTCTATGAACTGAAGATTGAACTCGTCAAATGTTGCGAGATGCGCGATGTCATTCTTCGTGTATGCAGCATTGGCATCAGCTTGCAAAATGAAGTCATCTCCGCATTCAATGCGAATGGCTCGCAATACTTCTGCGTCTCGGCCTGGGGCAATCTTCACTTTGACCCGCACATAGCCCTGCGCGATGCGATTCTTCACTTCAGCAACTGTCACATCAATTGTGTCTGCGATGCCAACGACCACGCCCGGTGTAATCGTGAGGCGTTCACCACCTAACACGTGACGTAATGACTTCTTCTCCTGCTGGGCATGGATATCCCACACGGCGGATTCCAATGCGTGCTTTGCGAAGTTGTGTCCCTGAATTCCCCACCATGTCTCTGGCAACATCTCATACACGTCAATTTCGCGACCAGTAAGCAGTGGCGCAAATAGCGATGTCATTGCCGTGACGGATTCAGCTGCTGATTCCCCCACATATGCAACGCCCGATGGTGCAACATTCTCACCCCAGCCGATATATCCATCGGAATCCATGAGTTCAATAAGAGTTGCTAAACGCGACTCATGTATTCCATCGGAGGTGCGTAATGGCTCAACCACGTTCAGTGGTGTCTGAATCACTCGGATTCGGTCAATACGCATGCCCTCCATCATGACATCAGTACTTCCATCGGCGAGGGGTTATCCAAATACCACATACAATCCGTGGATGGGGATACGAGTACTGATTTGCGACGACCATGACATGGTGCGCGATGCGCTCGGCCGAGTGTTATCGGACGAAAAAGACATCGAAGTAGTCGCTTCGGCCCGAGGTGTGGACGCCTGCTTGAAACACCTCGCCCAGAACGAAGGCAAGATTGATGTTGCGGTTCTCGACGTGCGTCTGATTGATGGCACCGGCCACGACATCACGCGCTGGATCAAAGCCAACCAACCCGATGTTCGAGTCGTGCTTTTGACCTCTTTCCTCGAAGACGAACTACTCGTTGATGCTTATTCATCAGGTGCAGATGCGCTGATCCTCAAAGGAGCACCAACGAGAGATCTCACTGAAGCAATTCGAGATGTTCATGCCGGACTCAAACTCGTCGATGCACAAGCCGCGCGAGCCGCTTCGCAACGGCGCCAGCATCTCAATCCATCACAGTTAAGTGTGCTTGACGAAGCAGACAGAGAAATTGCCGACTTAGTCTCCAAAGGAATGACAGACAAAGAAATTGCATCGGCTATCAACTTCAGTGTTCAGACCATTAAGAATCGCGTGTCTCGCATTCTCACTTCAGTTGGCGCAGCCAACAGAACACAACTCGCAGTCATGGTCGCCACAGCGAATCTGCCATCCACTCCACCTGAAAAATAGGAAACCAGAATGCCTTGCCCTGTACACATCCCTCAAGGCATGTGTTCCGAAGAAAAAGTGGAATCTCTGATGAGCAATCTTCGGGATTACATCGGATTACATCGGTTGGTCAGAGATGAATCCGGAAAAGTCATTGATGCTGTTCTTATTTGGTGGAACGATCAATATGAATCCATTCGCGTCACCCCTCCGTTCGTTGGCCAAAGCATGATGGCTACGTACTACGAACCCGAAGGTGCACTTCAATTTGTGGAACAAGCTTTTGAACAAGGTGTCGTGAAACAAATTTTCCACATTGGCGAAGATGAAGTTGACCAATATCGCAATCCAGAAGTTCTCGTTCGCATCGATGTGACATGGATGCGAACGGGGGATTCAGTTGTCGAGATCGGCTCAGACCTGAGCGACATGACAGCGTTAGAGCTCGAGCTCATTGCACAGCGCAAGGCATACACCGACGCAACTCGACAATCCACACTTGAGGCAGAACGTTCCCGAATTGCGCGCGATTTGCATGATTCAATTATTCAAAATCTCTTTGCAATCAGCTTGAATTTAAAAACGCGAGACGACAAAGAATGGGCGATTAATTCATTGCATGAAGTTATTTCTGAAATTCGCAGCACTATCTTTGACATCGTTCCATCAGAACATCCTCCATTACGTGACAGCATTGAAAAAATTGTCGATATGTTCGCAACGGCTTGGCCCACTCCGCCAGAAGTACAACTTCATCTAGAGCACGAATTGCCAACAGACCTGCTTGACGATGTTGAGAACGTGATACGCGAAGGACTCTCCAACGCAGCGCGACACGCTAAAGCAACGCACGTAAAGATCTCTGTCGATGTCACGTCGGATTTAATTGAAGTTGAAATTGAAGATGACGGTGTTGGACCACAAGGAAATCAACGTCGCCGCGGAGGAACACTCTCTCTCGCCCACCGAGCCAGCACTCACGGCGGAGAGTTTTCGCTCTTGCCAGGAAGCACTAGCGGCACCGTCTTTCGGTGGAAATGTCCTCTTTCCTAGCCAGGTACCGAGGTACTTTCACCTAGGTACCAAAGCCCTACCAATACATACTTCAAAAATGTTTGAGTGTGGTTATGGAAACAACACCAAACACCAACACATCCATTCGTCGCCATCTGGTTCGGTTAGGGCTTTCCCTGGCCACAGTGGTGACAGCAGGTTTCGGAGTTGCAACAGCAGCTTCCGGAGCAATGTTCACCGACACCGAAACGGCCAGCATGGACGTTTCCTCGGGTTGGGTCGACATCACAGCTGGCGGCACAAATGTTGTGGCCCTCAGCAACCTGAAGCCCGGAGATGTTTTCTTCCGTTCGATCAATTTGGCCAACGCCGGTTCATTGGACTTTCATTACGGCATCACAGCTACTCGCCCAACAGGAAGTGGCGCACCACTGGTAGACGCCATTTTGGTAGAGACCTGGAAGCTGACCGACGGAGCCAACTGCACCGCTGCTAAGTACAACACAGGAACATTGATTGCAGCCTCGAGCACTTTGACCGCCTTGGCTGTAGCAAATCAGTTGATGACACCAGCCACTTCACACTCCGTGTGCTTCCGGTTCTCCTTGCCCATCTCAACTCCAAACGCAGTTGCTGGCAAGTCCTCGACAGTCACAATGACAATCGCCTCTGAACAGGCCTAATGAACATTCGGCGCATCTTCTCTGCTCTCGTGGCAGTGTCGGCAACGGCAGCGGTCCTCGGCTCCCTGGTGGTAGCCGGGGCCACTGCCTATGCGGCCCATTCAGAGCCGATGTACCTTCACATTGTTGGCGGGTCGATGGAGCCCACCATCCACAAAGGAACCGTCATCACGGTGGATCCTCGAATCTCTCCAGCCGTCAATGACATCATCTCTTTCATCACAGACGGGTCCACTGTGACTCACCGAGTGGTCAAGCGATGGACGTCAGTTGATCCTCATGGTGTCACTCACACAATGTTCAAAACCAAAGGCGATGCAAACCGAACAGCCGATGCATGGACATTGACCGATGAAAACATCTTGGGCACTCGTGTAAAAACCCCGATGATTATCGTCTCGGCGGAACCATTTGCGAACCATCCATTACTGATCGCGATTCTTCTGTTACCGCTTCTGGCAATGATCCTTATTTCGGAATCCATCACCGTCGTCCACAGCGTGCACGACATTCGCCACGTTCATTCTCACTAGTGCCCGGAGCGGGAATCGAACCCGCAAGAAGTTGCCTTCCGGGGGGTTTAAGCCCCCTGCGTCTGCCAGTTCCGCCATCCGGGCCAGAACGTATTTAGGCTACGCGCGAAGAGGGCTGCTCTGACCGTATGTTGCGCCGGGAATTGCCAGAAGTTTCTACCGTGAACTGCAACATGGTGCGCCAGAGCTGCGTGCGAACACGATCCGCCTCGGGTGGCTCAAGTCGATTGATGCACACCACACCTTCGATCATGTCTCCGATGGCAGCCGTAAATGGCCGGTCGGACAAGCGCACTGCCACCACGCCGCCTTCTCCATCGCGTGAGCGACGGATAGTGCGGTTGACGCCCACAATGCGTGGCGGGCTGCGAAAGCCCGGAACGACGAGATCTAGTTCAGCCGAGCGCTGAGCAAGCACGCGTGCTGCTGCAGCGAACTTCATGGTGGCTGACTGGGTCATGTGGACATACTGCCAAGAGGGTGTCTCAGACTTTCCAGCCCTGCCACCCCCGCGTCATAAGGTGTGCGAGTCGTGGATACAGAACTCAACCCGTTACAGCAAGACATCATCGATGCTCTCGGCGTCCCCGTTGACTGGGAGCCGTTGCCCAGCAGCATCATTGGGGATATCGAAGAGCAGCTTGTGAGTGCACTTACGCCACTTGAGGGAAAGTTCACCGCAGAAAAGCCATTGCGTATCAATAAGCACCACATCGCAACGGTGCATGGTTGCGAGAAGTACCACGTACTGAATCGTGAGTCACAATTTGCATGGAATATCAACACAGTGCGCGGCACCATTGCACATAAAGGCATCGAACTGCTTCTCAATTGGCGTGGTCCTCTTGTGCCCGCAGAAATTGTTGATGCTGCGATCATCTCTATCGCTGACAACCCACGGCAAAGTGCATCGGGCTTTATCAACACTTTGTCAGAACATGAATACGCCGAACTACGAGGTCAAGTGCTTGGTGCCGTCACCAACTTCATCGAGTGTTTCCCGCCCATACGCCCGCAATGGCGACCTATGGTCGAATACTCCGCTAGTTATTCACTTTTTGACAACTCTGTTGTTTTCTCCTCACGCATGGACTTAGTTCTGGGTGGTCCTGGCAAAAAAGTTCTCATCGACCTCAAGACCGGCCGGCTCACCCCCACGCATCGCGATGACTTGCGCTTTTACGCATTGGTAGAAACTCTGCGTAGTCGACAAGCACCGCGTCAACTGGGTTCATACTCGCTCGACTCCGCTCGCCTCGACGATGAAGATGTCACTGAAGGTTTGCTGCAGGCAGCCGTGCGACGCACCGTTGCCGGAACATTGTTGATTGCAGAACTTGCTCTGAAAGAACGCACGCCTGATGTACGTGCAGGCGCGCAATGCAGATGGTGCCCCATCAACGAAGAGTGCGAGACCGGTGCAAAGTTTCTTCGACAAATAAACGGCGAAGACGAAGAAGAGCTTTAGTCGTTATCGGGGCGTACGTGTGGCGTCATGAGCGCAAATGGCACGCCCAACCCCACCGATCCACGAACTGTGCTGATGTAACGACCAGGTTGCGTCGCCTTTTTGGGCAGAGAGGTGATGTCTTCACCCAAACCGTCCGCCAAATCAAAGAGGTCATCGATGCTGGCCACCATTCCCCACAAACTGGCACCTGGTTCTTTTATATGGGGGCCACTCACCACTTCGATAATCGTGTTGTCGAGTTTGTGAAACCGCTGCACCGCCCCATTTCCCAATTCGCGTTCACGACGTACTTCGAGCCCAAGCGCAGCAGTGATGGCAGAGGTGGTGCGATCGATGTCATCAGTGTTCACGACCACGTGATCAAGACCAAGGATCTTTTGCGTGCCGATGGTGGAGGTGGTTCGAGATGATGAGGTTCCCGACACAAGATGAGTGCGGATACCGTCGATCTCGAGGACTTCGTCACGACCAACATCAATGGTCCAGCTGTGCAATCCAGGGGTTTCGCCGGAAACGATGAGATCGACATCGGCGAGGTGGCAGGTTGATGCATCGAACATGAGTCCGATGGCCTGCCAGGGTGAAAGCGCACCGCCAACGTGCAATGCAACGAGGCGATTCATATGGGGTACGGACTAACCGCGACCCATGTTTGGACGCTTGCCGTGGTTGGCCTTTGAGCGGCGCATGCGCGCCTTGCGCTTCTTGGTCTTCTTCGACATAGAGGGCAAGGCTAGCGGGGAATTTCTCGACCCCCACAGGGCAGGCGAGATATGCAGGGCGGTCTTTGGGCCTCAGCCCTGTCGCCACCGAGCGCGACCATCGGAGTATGGAACCCCCGAAGCATTGGTCGTGGCACAGACATAGCTGTTGCCGTTATACGTGCCGTGCGCACCAAGTGGTGAACAGAACGAACCAGGATGAATTGTCGCAAGTTGACTGGTGCCAGGAGCGACGGATGTCTGTGGCGCCACGGTATTTGTGGGCGCAGACGTGACATTGGACGATCCACCAGAGCCATTCGATGCAGACGCACTGCCCCATGGCGCGATGGTCGTTGTCGCACATGATGCGGTGAGCAGATTTTTGATACGGCCCCACTCGCTTGTATCCATGCTGAGCCTCCAATGAGACTTGATGGCCACCCAATTCGCCAAATAGGTGCAGACGTAGTTTTTGTTTGGCGGGATCCAATTTGATGGGTCCTTGTCGCTCTTTGATCTGTTTTGGCCAGCCTGCACTGCGATCAGTGGACGCGAGTCACTGAGGTCATTTGCAAATTGTTGACGTTGTTCTGCATTCCAGGCATAGGCCCCAGAGTCCCATGCTTCTTTTAGCGGGACCATGTGATCAATATCTAATTCAGCAGGGTCGGTGTAATGGGCATTCTCATAGGGCGAATACCAATCACCAGCGATCACTTTGCATCCATATGCGTCAACTTGTGCATGCGTCACTGACTCAGCAATCAACACTTCTTCGCGTGTGTTGCACCCGTCATGATCCGCATCAATCCAATGTTTGAAGAAGTCTCGGCTGTATCCAGATCCGTGTTCATTCACTTGAGGAATAGTTGCCAACACCGACAGTGCAGTTGGCAACCCCGCGCTCCCCTTCGGCGCCTTCGTCGTAGTTGTTACCTTCTTCTTGATGGTGGTAGTTGTCTTCTTTGCAACTGCAGAGACTTCGGTGTTGGCACCGGAGACAGAAGCGCAGCCAACAGAGATCACCATGGCAATCGCAGGAAAGACAATCAATGTCTTCTGCAGTTTCTTACTCAATGTTGCGTTCATAAATTTCCTTTATGCCGGCACTAATGCAGGCTGACCCGACGTGCCATCTTCTTCAACTGGCACGATGAAGTATTCAAAGCGCTTTGGCTGTTCTGAATATTGCTTCTTTTTCAAAATTCCGAGATCGATCATTGTCGAAAGTTGATCAGTCAAGATATTTCGAGAGAGGCCAATCTGCTTTTGAATGTCCTCGAAACGGTTCGCACCATTTTCAATGGCAACAAAAATTCGTATCGTCGAAACATCTGGACGCACAGTAACCCGCGAGTTGACACGCCCAGACTGGACTATCAAACATTCGATGCGTTCGAGAATTCTCTGAAGTCGTTCTGGAATGAGCTCGTCATCGGACATGAGAAAACCGTAGTGCGAGATTCAGAAATGAGAAATGGCTACTTGCGCTTGCCAGGGGTTACCCACTTGGCACCCCAGGCGGCCAACAACTCAAAAGCCGGAAGCACGTCCTTGCCCTTTTTGGTGAGGTGATACTCATAACGCTTGGGCTTGTCGCTGTACTGACGCTTCTCCACCACTTCATGGGCCACCAACGTGGTTAAGCGGTCGGTGAGGATGTTGCGGGCAATGCCCAAGCTGGCCTGGATTTCTTCAAAACGATGAGAGCCCCCTGCGATAGAGGTAATCACCAATGGCGTCCACCACTCACCCACAACGCCAAGGGCATCAGCAAGGGGATTATCTAAGTGGTCGAAATTCTTGCGAAGGGCCATGGCGGTCAACCCTAGGTGTTGGGTGTGTCGTATTTGGGGAATTACACCTTTGCTATTTGTCTAAATAAGTGCACTTACTGCTGAGTTAATTATCCAACTCAATGAAAATGCACTCTCCGGGGCACACATCCGCGGCAGCGACGACCTGGGCCATATCTCTCTCCCACACATCAGCCAAGGACCCCGAGCCGCCCGGATCATTCAGCGGCTCTCCCCGCTCGGCCACATATGCGATGCCATCTTCTAGCTGCACAAAGACATCGGGGCAATGGTCGACACACAAGCCATCCCCTGTGCAGAGGTCTTGGTCAATCCATACGCGCACCCACAGGACGGTACCCGCATGAGGGCTTTAGTCTGCACTACATGACTTCTGCCACCCCACGCCCATCTCGTCGCGACTTTGTTCGCTCTCGAGTAACAGGCGATGTGAACGACCCATATTCGTGGTTGCTGAACAAGGAAGACCCCGAAACAATTCCTTATCTTCAGGCTGAGAACGCATTCGCTGACGCATGGTTTACGCACCACACCCCCACCGTTGATGCCATATTTGGCGAGATTAAGGCTCGGGTAAAAGAAGATGATGCAAGCTTTCCTGTACTGCATCGAAACTGGTGGTACACCTCGCGAACGGAGACCGGAAAGTCTTATGCGATTCACTCACGGGGCACTTCTGCTGCAACAGCGACTGAACAAGTTCTCCTCGACGAAAATATTGAAGCTGGTGACTCCGAATATTTCTCACTCAGCGCATTCGACATCTCAAATGATGCACATCTTCTTGCGTGGTCAAGCGATCTAGATGGCAGCGAGATGTACACCTTGCGTATTCGTGATGTTGCTCGTGGCATTGACCTCGTCGATGAGATTCCCGACACAACATGGGGTGGCACTGCGTGGTCTACCAATGACGAATGGCTCTTCTACGTCACCCCCGACGAAGCAATGCGGCCCGACAAAGTGTGGCGCCACCGCGTCGGCACCTCACATACCGATGATGTTGTTGTGTTGGAAGAAAAAGATGAACGGTTCTTTGTCGGCGTTGGCGCTAGCCGTTCTGGCGAATGGATCATCATTGACTCTTCCAGCAAAACTTCCAGCGAATGTTGGGTGATTGATGCCAACGCTCCCACGAGTAATCCATTATCAGTTGCGCCTCGCCGCGAAGATGTGGAGTACCAAGTGGACCACTGGGGCGATGTCTTCACCATCACCACCAACCTTGATGCAGTTGACTTCCAGGTGATGACGGCGCCAATCACCGATCCCTCATCGTGGTCGCCCTTTATTACACATGTATCGGGTCAGCGCATCACACAATTTGATTGTTTCGAGAACTTTGCTCTGCTCCAGCGATGGGTGGAAGCACAACAAGTCATCTCTCTCGTTTCTCGCGACGGACAGATCAATGACATCCACATTCTGAACGAACCACATGAAGCCGAAATCGATGCAAATCCCGATTGGGCCACATCTGGCGTGCGCCTGAGTTACCAATCGTTAACAACACCGAACACCACTGCATGGTTTGATATCGCAACATCAGAGCTCTCCACTCTGAAACAAACTCACGTCATCGGTACCGATCTTTCGCATTACATCAGCGAGCGTGTGTGGGCAACTGCACCCGATGGCATCCGCATCCCTGTCGACATTGTGCGCCACGTTGACACTGCACGTGATGGCACAGCTCCTGGAGTGATCTACGCATACGGGTCATATGAAATTTCCACTCCACCATGGTTCTCCATTGCGCGGCTGTCACTTCTTGATCGAGGATGGGTGTGGGCTCTTGCCCACCCACGTGGCGGCGGTGAGATGGGACGCAATTGGTACAGCGACGGCAAGTTGCTGAATAAACGCAACACGTTCACGGACACCATCGCCTGTGCCGATCACCTCGCTGCTCAATCAATATGCGATGGCAACAAGCTCGTCGTACGTGGCGGCAGTGCCGGCGGACTTCTTGTTGGTGCCTGTATCACGATGGCACCACAACGTTTCGCAGCGGCAATTGCAGAAGTTCCGTTTGTTGATGTTGTCAACACCATGAGCGATCCCTCGCTTCCACTCACCGTGACGGAATGGGAGGAATGGGGCGATCCCCGAGAAGAGCCATATGCCTCGTACATCTTGAGCTATTCGCCCTATGACAACACCGGTACAGCGAAATACCCGCATCTATACGTCACTGCTGGGCTCAATGACCCGCGCGTGAGTTATCACGAGCCCGCAAAATGGGTGGCGCGTCTTCGCTACGAATCTCCCACCACCACTGTTGTTTTTAAATGTGAAATGGGTGCTGGACATGGTGGACCATCAGGCAGATACGAACAATGGCGAGATGAAGCACGCACGCTGACATTCGCTATCGCCAGCGTGGCATAACTGGCGTTAGCTCAGCACTGCGGCGGCGAACAACAACGCCATCATTGCAATGTTGCGAGCAATATCTCTCTGCGACGGTGCTCGCTTGCTCTTGCTGCCGAAACAAGCGCACGGGGTTGAGGAGCCTGACGCAATCTGGGCAACGAGGAATGCAGAAAAGACCAGCAGGAGAAGCGTTGCAGCCCCCAGAACAGTGGGCTGTGGTGTCAGAACAATCAGAAGTGCACCCACCAACAACTCAAGAGGTGGAACGACTAACGCAATCATCGGCCACACGTGTTGTGCGTCTGCATCTTTTCGCCACTGTTGAAAATCAGTGATTTTTGTTGCTCCAGCAATCGCAATCAGAACGCCGACAATTGCAGCGCAAATGTGAGCAATCATCAACTAGCCGGCGTGCGCGACTTTGGAGACTTTGCCGCGGAAGAAGACCATCGCATTTGCAACTTCATCTTCATGGCGCAATGAATGCACTGCGCCCACTACAAAGAAGTGATCGCCAACAATCGTTTGCGAATCGATTGAACAATCGATTGTTGCAATTGCACCCGGCAACACTGGGCTACCCAAAGCTGACGGTGTCCACTCAACGCCTTCAAACTTGTCGTCGCCTTCTTTGGCGAAGCGCCAGCAAAATTCTTCGTGTTGCGCACCAAGGACGTTCACACAAAAATTGCCAGACTCAGCGATTGATGCCCACGAATGAGACTTTGTGCCAGGCAAGAAACCCACCAACGCCGGCTCTAGCGACACCGAGACAAAAGAACCAATCGTGATTCCGAAGGGCTTACCCGTCTTATCGACGCCGGTGACAACAACGACCGATGTCGGAACATGCCCGAGCACGGCGCGGAATTGGGAAGGATCAAATTCTGTGGACACAAACCCACAGTAGACGAACGATGTCAGAGAGTGATTGTTGTGCCTTCTCGGGCAACGAACACTTCTGTACTGCCCGTTGCACCACATGACTTCACCGCATCAAGCTGCCTATCAGTGCGGTCCGGGTCATGGTGATACAAAGCGATGCGGCGCGCATTGCAGGCCACTCCAATACCTACTGCGAACTCGGGAGTGCAGTGACCCCATGTCTTCTTGATTTCAAACTCGGGCAATGTGTATTGAGAGTCATGGATGAGCAAATCGACATCCTGAGCCAATTCACGAACGCCTTCGGGAAGAACGAAAGAACCGTCGTAGGGCTGTTGATGATCGGAGATGTAGGCAACGCTCTTGCCTCCAAATTCAATGCGATATCCCACCGTCGGTCCGATGTGAGGGACCAATCGAGATTTCACCGAATAGCCATCGATCATGAAGTCATTGTCCATCACATCGTGGAATTCAAACTTGCCTCGCAAGTCATGAAGTTCAACAGGAAAAGTTGGTTGACGAATTGCATTCGATACCGAGGCCATGAACGACGTGCCATCTTCTTGTGGCGGACCAAACAGTTCTAAACGGGCGCCGTCTTTCAAGATGGGTCCAAAGAATGGCAAACCCTGAATGTGATCCCAATGAAGATGCGTGACCAGTGCAACCGCGTCTAGTGGTGCAGTAGTTCGCTCTGCATATTTCAAACCGAAATAGCGAAGACCAGTACCGAGATCAAGAAGAAGAGG
This sequence comes from Acidimicrobiaceae bacterium, assembly GCA_947446815.1. GTDB lineage: Bacteria > Actinomycetota > Acidimicrobiia > Acidimicrobiales > Ilumatobacteraceae > UBA2093. Next base: position 147,447 of record CANFGT010000001.1, on the reverse strand, counting down.
ACGCTGACCTTCTGCTTCCACCGAGACGCACGAGGTGTTCCCACCGTACTTAGCGGTGTCCGGCCCATGGCACGGCGTTGATCCACGTACGCCGTGAAACGTCACATTCAGCACGACCCTGCCCCCATCTCTCAAACGCTACGGAACACTTGTGCAGTTGTACACATTTAGTCCTAGTGACGCCTGTCGCAGGCAACAGGACTACCGTTCGTTCATGGCTTCCGAAATCACTACAGGCTCTGTCACAGCGAATGGCATTGAGTTCACCTACCTCGAATGTGGCACTGGACCGCTTGCCCTGTGTCTGCACGGATTCCCTGACTCCGCACATAGTTGGCGACATTTGCTACCCGCACTTGCCGATGCTGGTTTCCGTGCCATTGCACCCTTTACCCGCGGATACTCACCCACTTCAGTTCCCGATGATGGCCTGTATCAAACTGGAGCCTTGTCTGCCGACGCCAATGCATTGCACGAGGCGCTTGGCGGTGATGGAAACGCCGTCATTATTGGCCACGACTGGGGTGCTCCCAGTGTTTATGGCGCCGCAGCCAGCGAACCTGCACGGTGGAAAAAAGTAGTAGGCATGGCAGTGCCTCCAGGGCCAGCTATCGGCGCTGCATTCGTTGGCAACCTTGATCAAATCAAGCGCAGTTGGTACATGTTTTATTTCCAGCACCCATTGTCCAACATCGTTGTTCCGTCGAATGATCTGGCATTCATTGACATGCTGTGGAAGGACTGGTCTCCGACCTATGACGGCGCAGTCGATGCCGAAAACTGCAAGGCATGTTTGCGTACTCCTGAAAACATCACTGCAGCGCTGAGTTACTACCGCTGCAATATTGGCGCTGGCCCTCGAGATGAAAAGTACGACGCTATTCAAGCCGCCGGTGGTGGCGAGCTACCGCAGCCCACCTTGTACCTTCACGGCTCAGATGATGGATGCATCGGTGTAGAAGTTGCAGAGTCCGTGCGCACCTTCAGTCCGTGGGCAACGGTTGCCATCGTGGAAGGTGCTGGACACTTCTTGCAATTAGAGAAGCCTGCAGAAGTAAACAAGCTCATCATCGACTGGGTCACGGCAAAGTAAAACGCTTGCCGGCACGGAGAAGCAAGCCTTCATCAACAAGTGCGTGTAACAACTTTTGTGCACGCATGGCATCTTCTGCAAGACCCATTGATTCAGTGATGTCCTTCTGCGCCGTGATGCCGTTTCCTACGGCACGCATCGCACGGCCGCGAGCCTGACGATCTGAACCTTCAAACTTCGCTTGCGGTTTACTAGCGCCTGCTGATGTTGGGGCGGGGTCCTCACCCACGCCATGCCACTTGCATTGCTTGCTCACTGGGCACGCAGCGCATTGTGGATGGCGGATTGTGCAATGTCGTGCACCAAAATCCATCATCACCTGATTCCATTCCCAGCCGAGCCCTTCAGGCACTAACTGGTCTGCAAGGTCTTGCAGCGCGCGCGCTTTCAATGGTCCACCCTGCAATCGTGAGAGAACACGCGACACGTTGACATCAACTACAGCGACATCTTGGCGATGTGCAAACGCAAGTACGGCACGTGCGGTGTATTGGCCGATGCCAGGTAGCGCAAGAAGTTCTTCCAAAGTGGAAGGCATATCGCCTGCATAATCACGTTCAATCACAATTGCTGCTTCTCGCAAGTTGCGACATCGGCGGGGATAACCAAGCCCGGACCACAAAGACAGAGCATCTCCAAGAGATGCGCGTGCCAGGTGTCCGGGCGTGGGGAATTCTTCGATGAAGTTTTCGTACTTCGGCAACACACGTGCCACCGAGGTTTGCTGCAACATGACCTCACTGACGAGGACATGCCATGCGTTATTGGTGCGACGCCACGGAAGATCGCGAAGCGATCCACTGCCCCATGCAATGAGGCCCGCAGCAATGCGGTCGTGGCGGCTTACTCGCCCCACACTTCCGTTCCGTCGTATGGGCGACGACGATCTGGAGCAAATTCGCGCTTCCAGACCATCACGCGACGACGGAAGTAACACACTTCCTTACCGTCTTGATTGAAGCCCTTGGTTTCGACCAACACAGTGCCGCGGTCGTTCTTTGACTTGCTCTCATTGATTTCAAGCACGCGAGTCTCGGCATGGATGGTGTCGCCGTGAAATGTGGGGAACTTGTGTTGCAACGTCTCGACTTCAAGATTTGCAATTGCTGCACCGCTGACATCTGGCACGCTCATGCCCAACACCAATGAGTACACCAGGTTGCCAACAACAACGTTGCGGCCCTGAACGCTCTCCTTTGCGAACCAATCATTGGTGTGCAAAGGATGGTGGTTCATGGTGATCATGCAGAAGAGATGGTCGTCGTACTCAGTGATTGTTTTGCCGGGCCAGTGACGGAATACGTCACCAGGAACAAAGTCTTCGAGATAACGGCCAAAGGGGCGCTCATGTGTTGTCATGAGAGCAAACGCTAGTGGGGACGAGCCGACCCATCCGTATCGTCGTGCTCGTACTCAAGATCATCAGGGTGTGACTCGTACTTCGGCATCGGGAATTGACCCGTTCTGTCCCGTGGGGCATATCGCTCCACCCAGTCGACAGTGGTGAGACCGCGCTCTGTTTGTGATTGAGCAAGTCGTGGCAGTGGCTGCAGACGGTGCTTGCGGTCAATGGCATATGGCCCAACACGCAACGAGAGATAACACGCCCAACCGACAACGATGGGCAGCCAATACTGCGCCACGCGATAAGACAGCACGCCCACAGTCGCAATCCGCTGAGCGAGTCCGAACCCCACAAGAGAAGGAATGTAAATGCCCTCCACTAAGCCAAGACCACCGGGCGTAATGGGGATCACAGAAAATACGTTGGCGATACCAAATGCGATAATCAGTCCATCAAAATCAACATGACCGCCGAACGCACGAAGAAACACCCAGAGCGAGAACGCATCTAACAACCAGTTAGCTGCAGCCCATCCAACAACACGGCGTAAAAGGTTTTTGTCTTGGTACAAACCTTCTAATCGTGCGCCCAAGTGTGCGAGAACTTCTGCTGCATGCTGTTCATCAAAATGAAGTCGACGCGAAATTGAGCGCACCATACGCTCGGATCGACCTTGGCCTTCGACCAAACCGAAAATAAGAAAAGCGGCGAAGGTCATCAAAATAATTCCAACGAGGGCAGCTGTTCCATATGCAGCATTCACGCCACGAATGGGAATCGAAATGATGAGAGCCAACCACAAGATGAGGTTGAGCACGACTGCAGAACCAACACCTGCCGTCGCCAATGCAAATGCAGCGTCAGGTCCAGGAACACCACACATCGTGATGAGGCGATATCCAAGTGCAGAGCTAGCAGCGCTACCACCTGGCACGATATTGCCCAGAGCTTTCGTGCTCAGCTGAATACGGAACAAGCGCAGCGAGCTGATTCGTGCGTGATATTCACCGAGAGCAGCGCGCGTTAATAACGAATAAGCAAAGAGCGAAAAACCTTGAAGGCCCATTCCGACAATCAACAGATACGGATTAATGGTGTGGAGGTCTTCCACTGCTTGGCGAAAACTTGGAATCAGAGGAATAACAAAGAAATAGAAGACAACACCGACGGTCAAAATTTGCAAAGTCCGTCGGAAGGTCTTTGGCTTCTTTTGCTCCGCTTCCATGCTCACCATCGTTACCGATAGACCCCTACCGAATGGGGAATACCCCTACCAGCTCTGCCACTAATGAACGGAGTTGAGCACCAAACGCTGCATCTGTCTTGCCGCAATGCACGACGACTAATTCACGTCGTGGCGAGACCCAAATAATTTGTCCTTCATACCCATGCGCGATGATTGAGCCTTCATCTTCGGGCCATACCCACCATTGCGCTCCGTAATCAAGCGGCATTTCAGAATCATGAGCAATTACTCGGCCTGCATATTGCACCCAACCCTCGGGAAGAAGTCGTTTGCCGTTCCACACACCATCATTCAGATACAAGTATCCGAATCGCGCAAAATCTCGCGCAGTCGCATACACAAACGATGATCCGACAAAGGTTCCCGCTTCATCAAATTTTGCAAGCGGCGATGACATGCCAATTGCATCGAAGAGTCGCGTGTTGAGATACCTCTCAAAAACTTCGTGCGAACCCGCCGGTTCACCTAATGCGTTTGCCAGAATGCGCGCGATGATGTTTGTTGTTCCGGATGAATACAAATATTGAGATCCGGGCGTGTGTATCAATGGTTTTGATGCGGCGTATCCCGCATGGTCACCTGTGTACTCGGACTCACCAAACAACATTTCGATGACGTCAGAGGCATCACCATCCACATAATCCTCTACCCACGACAATCCACTGCGCATTGTTAATAAATCATCCAGTGTGATGTTCGCCCGTGCATCGGACTCCCACTGCGGCAAGAGATGCGAATCGTTGACCGAGAGCAGACCATCGCCCACTGCCATACCGATCAGCGCTTGGGTCATGCTCTTGGCCATCGACCACGAAATGAGAGTGGAGTCTTTGTCGACATCTTCTCCGTAGAACTCACTCACGATGCTTCCCCGGTGCACCACCAGCAATGCATGGGTCTGACCCTCTTCGGTCGGCCGTTGGGTGATGGAGGCCAGTGCTGCATCAAGACCAGGGCGATTGACATCAGAATCAATGGTCTGCGATGGCCAATCGGTGGCTGGAAAGGGTCGCGCACTCATACCCATGACATTAGGCGTGACCGATAACCGCCCACGAGTGAGCAATTCTCCCCCGCCAGAGGTTACACAGGTATGTGGAAAGGGGCAGATAATCACTAGCGTTTCCGCTCATGAGCACAGCGCCAGACCTCCAGACCGCCGCAGCGGTCATCAACACAGCCCGCGCCATGGTGGACACCGCCATCCAGACGCTGATTGCAAAGGGTGGCCCCGACGTCAACCAAACGCTGGCGTACGACATCGCACACGTTGCTGCAGCAGTTGAAACCTCACGCGGACTTCTTGAATATGGCGCCAAGGGCACAGTCGAAGGAAACATCACGTGTGCATTCACTGCCGACATGGTGCACGACTTCATCACTCGCCTCATTGGCCGAGAGAAATTGTGGGGCGTGGATCCATCCGGACTCTCCAGCGCTCACGACTTCGTGCAGACCTATCGCGAGCCCGCATTCCTCGCGTCACTTGCAGATCAGCCAGGACCTCGTCACCTCGGTGATGAATTCGAAATGGTGCAAGACACATTCCGCTCGTTCGGCGCCAAGGTCATTGCACCAAAGGCCGAGCATGTTCACCGCCACAACGGCGACGTTCCTGAAGAAGTGATTGCAGGTCTCGCCGAGATCGGCGCATTCGGACTCAGCGTTCCTGTCGAATACGACGGCTTCTCTGAAGGCGGCGAAGGCGAATACATGGCATCAGTGATTGCGACTGAGGAACTCACGCGCGCATCTCTCGGTATTGGTGGCTCGCTCATCACACGTCCTGAAATTCTCACGCGCGCACTCGTCAAGGGTGGCACTGAAGAGCAGAAGCACGAATGGTTGCCAAAGCTTGCCAGCGCAGAAGTGATGGCAGCAGTTGCAGTCACCGAGCCCGACTACGGCTCTGACGTTGCAGGCTTGAAGACGACCGCTGTTGAAGCAGCAGGTCCTAACGGTGAAGCAGGTTGGCTCATCAATGGCGTGAAGACATGGTGCACCTTCGGCGCACGTGCAAACGTTCTCATGCTTCTTGCTCGTACTGATCCCGATCGCTCAAAGGCACACCGCGGTTTGTCTCTGTTCATCGTGCCAAAGCCAATTGGTGATGCACACGGTTTCGTGTTCACACAAGACGGTGGCGGAAGGATGGAAGGTCGCCCCATCGACACCATCGGTTACCGCGGTATGCACAGCTACGAGATCGCAATCGAAAACTGGTGGGTTCCTGAAACGAATCTCATCGGTGGCCGCGATGGCTTAGGCAAGGGCTTCTACTTGCAGATGGCTGGTTTCGAAAATGGTCGCTTGCAGACCGCTGCTCGTGCTGTGGGCGTGATGCAGGCTGCTTACGAAGCTGCATTTGATTACGCAAATAACCGCGTTGTCTTTGGTCAGCCCATCAGCGAGTATGAACTCACCAAGGTGAAGTTGGGTCGCATGGCTGTTATCACTCAGGCATCACGTCAGTTCTCCTACACGGTGGCCGGCATGATGGGCCGCGGCGAGGGTGCAATGGAAGCCAGCATGGTGAAGGCATATGTATGCCGTGCAGCCGAATGGGTTGCTCGCGAAGCTCTCCAGATTCACGGCGGCTTTGGCTATGCCGAGGAATACACCGTGAGCCGTCTCTATGTGGACGCCCGCGTGCTTTCCATCTTCGAAGGTGCAGACGAAACACTCTGCCTCAAGGTGATTGCTAAGAACCTCTGCGAAGCTGCCAAGAAGTAATTCGAAGCATCTCGCAATAAAGGAGCGGTCCTGCGGGGCCGCTCCTTTTGCATTTCCGGGGATATTTGTCGTTATGCCCGTCGCCACAGCGGTCGGGTTTCCTAGCCGTACCCCCACCCCCCTACGCTTGACCCATGCGCCCCGCCCGTGACTTTTTCAAGCCCCTTGCCGCTGGAGCTCCGACTCCCGTCCAGGAAATCCCATTCAAGCCAAGTCGTGTCATTCACTTCTTCCCACCACACAACGAAAAGATGGTGGCCAAGCTTCCTGAGACGATTCCGAATGTGGACATCATCCTTGGCAACTTGGAAGATGCCATTCCAATGGCCGACAAGGAAGCCGCACGCGCGGGTCTCATCAAGGTGGCGAACGAACTCGACTTCGGCGACACCCAGTTGTGGACTCGCGTCAACAGCCTTGACTCTCCATGGTTCCTTGATGACCTCATCGAGATCGTGACAAAGGCCGGCGACAAGTTCGACGTCATCATGATTCCAAAGGTGGAAGGTCCAGAGGACATTCACTACGTCGACCGCTTGCTTGCACAACTTGAAGCACGCGCCGGTTTGAAGAAGCCACTTCTTCTTCACGCAATTCTTGAAACTGCACGTGGCGTTGCCAACGTGGAAGAAATTTGTGCAGCATCACCGCGTATGCAGGGCATAAGCCTCGGACCGGCAGACCTTGCTGCAAACCGTCGCATGAAGACAACACGCGTTGGTGGCGGACACCCCGACTACATCGTGCGTCAAGACCCAACCGGTGACGACTACCAAGGTGCGCGCACCACGTATCAGCAAGATCTCTGGCACTACACAATGGCTCGCATGGTCGACGCCTGCGTGATGAATGGCGTGTTGCCGTTCTATGGTCCATTCGGCGACATCAAGGATGTTGTTGCATGTGAAGACCAGTTCCGCAATGCATACCTTCTTGGTTGTGTTGGCGCATGGAGCTTGCACCCTGTGCAGATCGACATTGCAAAGCGCGTGTTCAGCCCACGTCCGGAAGATGTGAAGCAAGCACAGCGCGTCATTGATGCAATGGGCGACGGCACGGGCGCCATCATGCTCGACGGCAAGATGGAAGACGATGCTTCCGTGAAGCAGTGCAAGGTTGTTGTTGAACTTGCTCGTCAGCTTGCTGCACGTGACCCAGAACTTTCCGCCGCTTACGGCTTCTAATTTTCACTTCTACGAAAGGCCATCATGAGCTCACTTCGCCCACGCCGTTCCGTCCTCTACATGCCCGCCGCAAACGAGCGCGCACTCGAGAAGGCAAAAGGAATCTCCACCGACGCCATCATCTTCGACCTTGAAGATGCTGTGTCACCTGATTCAAAAGACATTGCACGTGCACAAGCAGTTGCTGCAGTGAACTCTGGCGAATACGGCAAGCGCGAGCTCACCATTCGTTGTAACGCACTTGCAACACCATGGGGTCATGCAGACGTTGCTGCTGCAGCCAAGGCATGCGTGTCTGCAGTTGTCATTCCAAAGATCAACTCTGTTGCAGAGGTGAATGAAGTGTCTGCCGCTTTGGACGCCGCTGGCGCACCGAAAGAAATGATGATTTGGGCAATGATCGAAACGCCAACGGCGATCTTCGACTGCCGTGAGATTGCTGCGCACCCTCGAGTGCCAGTTCTCATCATGGGCACCAATGACTTGGCAAAGGAATTACGCGCAGCACAGGTTCCTGGCCGTGCACCGTTGTACCCAAGTCTTCACATGGCGTTGCTTGCCGCTCGCGAGGCTGGCAAGACCATCCTCGACGGCGTGTACAACGACATCAAGAACGCAGATGGTTTCCGCGAAGAGTGTGTGCAGGGTTTGCAGATGGGCTTCGATGGCAAGACTCTTATTCACCCTGACCAAGTGAGCATTGCAAACGACGTGTGGTCACCGACCGAAGCCGAAGTTACTCATGCACGCGAAGTCATCGCAGCATTCGACGAAGCACTTGCTGCTGGCAAAGGCGTTGTTCAGCTGAACGGCCGCATGATTGAGAACCTGCACGTTGATAATGCACGTCGCGCTATCGCCATTGCAGAAGCAATCGCCGAACTCGCGTAGTTAGTTTTTTCGCCTGTTCATCAGGTTTTCAAAACTAAAATTCTCAGGATTGAGGTCATCAGGTCTAGCGAGAGAGAAAGCACGCAATCGCGCTGGCCTTTCATCGCGCTCTGAAGTCATCGTCGTCAGCCAACCAAGCGCATGCTGAATGTCAACTGATCCAAATTTCATCATCTCCAAGATGTCCACCCAATCTTTAGGACGATCAAAAAGTGCTTTCAACACTGCAAGATGAGTGGCTGAGATAAATGGCAAGTACGTCTCTCCGACCTTGTGCATCTCAACACGCAGTCGCATGTCTTCATGAAATTCATGCACTGAGATAAACACATCTATGGGATATAGCCCAGAGATGAGCCTCACAAATCCCTTCTCAAGAAGTTCATTTGAATGTTCAGGATAAATCTCTGCGAGATGAGAGAGAGATTGCAGCACTCTTTCCACCTCAGATTCGTTGACGAAAAGATTGACGTCAATGTCGCGAGTCAGCCTCGGATCGGCCACGTAATGCATGAGTGCCAACGCTCCACCAAAAGCATGATCGAGCCCTTCCTCATTAAACGCATGATGAACGTCGAGAAGTAATTGATTAAGCGACGACATGACGCTTCAAACTTGGAAATTCAATGTGTTCCGGTTTTGGACGTAACGGCGTGTACTGAACAAATTCCAGCAGCTCAAAGACAACAGCCGCGCGGTCAAAATTGTCAACCCTCGTCGGCCGCAAATCGCATTCGATACGCCAACCAGCGGCGTCAAGGATGCGATTAAGTGTGTCGACACTGGGGGAAGTGATGCCGGACTCGTATTTCACGATTGCGGCCGGCGAGGTGCCGGCCCGCCGAGCCAATTCCCGCTTAGAAAGGCCCGATCTCTCGCGAGCGACTTGAATAACTCTTGCTGCGTCCATAGACGCACTATATCAGGTGTTATCTAATTTGATAACACCATTGGATTGCCGTTAGAGCTGGGCGCGGAAGAGCGCGAGTGCGCGCTCCCATGCAGTCTTCGAGACGGCTGCGTCATACACCTCTGCACGAGTGTCGTTGAAGAACGCATGATGCGTACCGGGGTACACATGGAACGTTGCGTCCTTCCCCAGTGCACGTAGCTCTGCTTCCGTTGCCTTAATGGCGTCTGGTGCAGCAGTGCCGCGGTCGTTCTCTGCGTAGTGGCCTTCCACAACGGCAGCGAGCGCTTCCCAGTTGATGGGCGTATCAGGACGCATGCCGCCATAGAACGGAGCCGCAGCTGCAACCGCATCAGGACGTTGACACGCGACCATGAGAGTGAGCCCACCACCCATGCAGAAACCAGTGACACCAACTTTGGTGTTGCCGGTGCGCTGTTGCAACAAATCAATTGCGCCGCTGAGGTCTTTGCCTGCTGTTGCAAGATTCATACTCATCAGCAACTTGCCTGCACTATCCGGCTCAGTCGTGACTTCACCGTGATAGAGGTCAGGTGCAAGTGCAGTGAAACCTTCTGCGGCAAAACGATCAGCAATGTCTTTGATGTGGTCGTTCAGACCCCACCATTCTTGAATGACAACGACACCAGGTCCGCTGTTACCAGCGATGTAACCGGTGCAGGTTCCGCCATTGCTCTTGAATTCGACCATCTCGCCCATTAGTACGCTCCTCCGAGTTTGCTGTGGTCCCACGTGACCACGCGTTCCACATCAATTGCGATGCCGATGCGCTTTTCTGCTTGTTTGCGAATGAATCCCATTGCAGCTTCACTTGCTGCACCGGGGCCGTTGTACTTCACGGAAACATCGGCGCCGATACGCACGATTTCATCGAAGTCCTCAATCAGACGAGCAGTGCCGACAATTTCAGCACCCTTCAACTCGGAGTAGCTGTCGCCGGTTTCAACAAGGCCTGTGATCTTGGCATCGCGACGAATGTTGGCAACTTTCTGGCTCTTGCCAAACGTCCAGAATGTGGGCTTGCCGTCAATCATCACGTACCACATGGCCACCAAATGAGGGTGCCCACTGGGGTTGATGGTGGCGATGTTCAGAATGTTTCCGGTCTCGAGATATGCCGCCAATTCCTCGTCGGTCATTTCGATTTTGCTGCGCTTTGAGGCCATGCCCACAACCTAGACCCCATGCCACATAAGGCAGGTAGTGGACCCACCGATGGAAATCCTGGCGCAAGGGGTTCGCGTAACACCCCCTCACCAACTAGCGTTGACCACGTGGCAAGTGCACCCCTTTCTTCTCCCAGCCTCGACATCTCCCTCACCCCACTTGCGGGCGAGGCAAAGACACTTCGTCAGTGGCTGACCACCTTCCACCTCGGCACCGTTGTGCTTGACCCTTTCACCAACGAGAGCTCGTGGATTCTTGAGACTGCTGTTCGCATTATGCGCCAATTCTCCGGAGCCGCTATCCGCATCAACTTCCTCATCACCTGTGAAGCCGAAGATGCTCGCGCATTCCTTGGTCCATACGCCGATGAGTTCATCGTGTTCTGCGACCCCACTCGAGCAGCTGTCAAGGCATTGGGGCTCACAGAGCTTCCGGCATTCCTTGTCATCCAATCCGACGGTTCCATCCCCGCAGCCGCACAAGGCTGGACTGCCGGCGACTGGAAAGAAGTTGCAGCAAAGATCGCTTCATTGACCGCGTGGTCAAAGCCAAGTATTCCTGCCGCTGGTGACCCCGGAACATTCCGCGGCACACCTGCGCTTGTCTGATCGACTTCCTCCATCGGGTCTTCCCGTTGAAGAGGCCATTGCGCCTCTTCGTTCCGCTCTTGCTTCACGAACGCATGCTGTCCTCGTTGCACCCCCTGGTGCGGGCAAGACAACACTTGTTCCGTTGCGTCTGATTGATGAGCCGTGGATTGCAGGGCGTCGCATCATCATGTTGGAACCGCGTCGTCTTGCCGCACGTGCAGCCGCACAACGCATGGCGCACATGTTGGGCGAAAAGCCAGGCGACACCGTCGGTTATCAAACTCGTGATGAACGACGCATTGGTTCCAACACGCGCATTGAAGTTCTGACTGAAGGCATCTTGACGCGCCGCCTGCAGAACGACCCCACGCTGGATGGAACTGCGCTTGTGATCTTCGACGAAGTACACGAACGAAACTTGCCCACCGACTTAGGTTTGGCATTTCTCTTAGATGCAATCAAAACTTTTGATTCTGATGTGCGCATTCTTGCGATGTCCGCCACCGCACAAGCAGAGTTATTCGCCGGCGTCCTTGCCGACGAGCAAGGCGATGCACCTGTCATTACGTCGATGGGCCGTACATTCCCCGTTGATGTTCGCTATGTACCGCGTCAACGTGATGACCGGCTAGAAAATGCCATTGCCGAGACGGTGCTGACATCATTGCGTGACGACGAGGGCGACATGTTGGTGTTCTTGCCGGGTATTGGTGAAATCAATCGCGCACAAACAGTGCTACGTGAGCGTGTGCCCGGAAACGTTGATGTTTTGCGCCTTGCCGGTGCATTGCCATTTGCAGAACAAGACGCAGCGTTAAATGCAAGTCCCAACGGACGTCGTCGCGTTGTGTTGAGCACCGATATCGCTGAAACCTCACTCACAGTTGATGGTGTGCACATCGTGGTTGATGCAGGCCTTGCACGCACTCCACGCTTAGATTCACGCACAGGACTTACTGAATTGGTCACCGTGACATCGTCACGCGCCAGTGCCGAACAACGTAGTGGACGTGCCGGACGCGTGAAAGAAGGCGTGGCGTATCGCTTGTGGAGCCGTATTGAAGATTCCACTCGCCTTGCACACCTACCCGCAGAAATTACCCAAGCTGATCTATCTGGACCTGCACTCGAGATTGCAGCCTGGGGTACGCCACTGAGTGAACTGACATTTCTCGATGCACCACCTGAACGCAACATGAAGTTGGCAACCGAGACACTGACGATGCTTCATTTGCTTGATGGCAATGGATCTATCACCGCATTGGGCAGACAAGTATTGGGTCTTCCACTGCATCCACGCCTCGGCACAATGGTCGCACGTAATCGCGACTATGCACCTCAGGGATGGGTCGCTTGCGTTGTTGCAGCGCTTGTGGAAGAACGCGACATCATGCGCGGCCGTCCTGATTCATTACCCACCGACCTTGCTGTTCGTGTGAAAGCTGTGATGGATATTGAACGTCATGACTTGGTGGATCGTGGTGCGCTGCTCCGAGTCCGCGACGCAGCACGCGATATTGCGCGTCGTAGCAACATCGACACCAATGCACACTGCAGTACTGACATGGTGGATTCATTGTGTGGGGCTGTATTGCTTTCGGCATACCCCGATCGCCTCGCGATGCGTCGTTCCTCGGCTGGACAGTTTGTGATGCGTGGCGGAGGCGGCGTCAATATGGATTCGAAGGACTCCATTGCACGAGAGCAGTTCATAGTCGTTGCAGACATTGATGCTCAGCGCAATGTTTCTCGTGTGCGGCGTGCAGCGGCCGTCGACCTAGAGCTCATCGCACCAGTACTCGGAGACGATGTTGACGTCGAGTCATACCTCATGTGGGATAAAGGCCGCGACGATCTCGTGCAACGGGTCGTGCGCAAGGTTGGAAGTATTCGCATTGACGAGAGAGATCTCGCACCCGTTGCAGGTGACGAAACAACCGAAGCATTATTGGAGCGTGTGAAGGTCACCAGCATGGCTGTATTAGGCGGAGGCGCTGCCACGCAGTTCCGTCAGCGCATCGCTTTTCTTCGTCACCACATTGGCAACGAATGGCCAGAGACTTCGAATGCACATCTCATGGCAACCATGAACGAGTGGCTGCTGCCCTACCTCGCTGGAGCCACAGGCAAGGCCGACCTTGCTGCCGTGGACCTCACCATGGTGTTGCAATCAAATTTGGGCTGGGACAAGAGCAGTTCGATGGAATCATTCGCACCGGCCAAGTACGAACCTCCTCGCGGACGCCCCGTAGTCATCAACTACGCCGACCCCACTGCCCCCACCATCGCGATTCGTGTGCAACATCTATATGGCGTGCCGACACACCCCAGCGTCCTGAATGGTGCGGTACCCCTACGTATTCAGCTTCTCTCGCCTGCGGACCGCCCCATTCAGATCACCGCCGACTTGCCCAACTTTTGGACAGGCAGTTGGACAGATGTGCGTAAAGACATGGCGGGGCGTTACCCCAAACATGACTGGCCGCTTGACCCCAGCGCCTAAAGCGCCCAACAGACGCACGCATGGGGCTGGAACTCGGGCTGCGCTCTAGCCTTTGCGTATGCCTGATTTCGCATTCACAGAGATTCTTCCCCTTGGCCCTGACACCACCGAATACCGGTTGATCAGCACCGAAGGCGTGTCGCAGGTGGAGACTCCACTTGGCACCTTCTTGAAAGTGGAACCAGAGGCCATCACGCTTCTCACGCAGACTGCGATGCGAGACATTGCGCACCTCTTGCGCAGCGATCACTTGCAGCAACTCAACAACATTCTCAATGACCCAGAAGCAAGCCCCAACGACAAGTTTGTGGCACTCGATCTCTTGAAGAATGCGAGTATCGCTGCTGGTGGCGTGTTGCCGATGTGCCAGGACACCGGCACTGCAATCGTGAAGGGCAAGAAGGGCCAGTTCGTTATGTCGGGCGGCAACGATGAGGAAGCGATTGCTCGTGGCGTTTTCAATACGTACCAGACAAGCAACCTTCGTTATAGCCAGATGGCTCCTCTCTCGATGTACGAAGAGAAGAACACGGGAAACAATCTTCCGGCAGAAATCAAAATCAGCGCTGTTGATGGAGACTCCTACAAGTTCCTCTTCATGGCTAAGGGTGGCGGCTCTGCCAACAAGAGCTACCTCTTCCAAGAAACAAAAGCATTGCTCAACGAGAAGACTCTTCTTCCGTGGATTTTTGAGAAGTTGATCAGCTTGGGAACTGCCGCATGTCCGCCGTATCACCTTGCAGTTGTGATCGGTGGAACTTCAGCAGAGCAAGCAGTGGAAACCGCAAAGCTTGCGAGCACGCATTACCTCGACTCATTGCCAACACAAGGCAGCGATCTTGGTAATGGCTTCCGCGACATTGAACTTGAAGCAAAAGTTCTAAAGCTCTCGCAAGAGACCGGCATTGGTGCACAGTTCGGCGGTAAGTACTTCTGCCACGACGTGCGTGTGATTCGTTTGCCTCGTCACGGTGCAAGTTGCCCCGTTGCATTCGCAGTGTCGTGCAGTGCGGACCGCCAAGCACTCGGCAAGATCACCAAGGACGGCATCTTCATCGAAGCACTCGAGACAGACCCCGCTCGTTTCCTTCCTGAGGTCACACATGATGACCTCAGCGATGAAGTCGTACACATCGATCTCAATCAGCCGATGGATCAGATTCGCGCAACTCTCAGCAAGTACCCCGTGAAGACTCGCGTGATGCTCACAGGCCCTGTTGTTGTTGCACGCGACATTGCGCATGCAAAGTTGAAGGAGCGTCTTGATGCAGGCCAAGGTTTGCCGCAGTACCTGAAAGATCACGCGGTGTATTACGCAGGTCCCGCAAAGACGCCCGAAGGCATGGCCTCAGGTTCATTTGGCCCAACAACTGCTGGTCGTATGGATAGCTACGTGGAAGATTTCCAAGCAGCAGGTGGTTCATTCGTCATGCTGGCAAAGGGCAACCGTTCACGCCAAGTGACCGAGGCCTGTAACGCACATGGTGGTTTCTACTTGGGCTCCATCGGCGGTCCAGCAGCTCGCTTGGCACAAGATTGCATCACCAAAGTTGAAGTGTTGGAGTATCCAGAACTCGGCATGGAAGCAGTGTGGAAGATTGAAGTGCAAGACTTCCCCGCCTTCATCGTTGTTGACGACAAGGGCAATGACTTCTTTGATCAGGTGGGCACCACGGGCACGCCCGTGAACCTCCACAAGTAATTAATTACTGAAGTTCTGATTATTCGGCTTCAGCGAAGCCGGGCCAGTTGCCCATGTAACCAATGAAGGTGTCGCTGAGCCCCTCTTCGCGCAATGTTGCACGAGGAACAGGCAATTCACGCATCACAAACTTCGGGTTATTGCGAGTCTGCAGTGGGAAGTCATGGTTAGTAACGGCCGCACGACCAACGGCAACAATGTCTGCTCCTGCATCAATGCACTTCTGCATGTCTTCTGCGGAGTACAACTTGCCGGCGACGGCCAAGCGTACGTTGCCTCGCTCAAGATTTGCGAAGATGTCGATGAGGCGCTGATCAGCGAAGTCTTCATCTGCACCCAGCTTGAAACAATCCCACAACGACATGTCAATCATGTCGACATTGCCTTCCTTCACGAGACGCTTGTACACCTGAATGATGTCACTGGTCTTCATGCCGAAACGCTCTGGGGAAAGACGTACTGCGATATGGAAATCCTCACCGCAACAATCGCGAATGCCAGCAACGATGTTGAAGAGAACGCGCGCGCGATTCTCTAGGGTGCCACCGAATTTGTCACGACGCTTATTGAGTTCTTCATTGAGGAACTGACAGATGAGGTAATCGTGTGCTCCGTGAAGTTCCACACCCTGGAAACCAGCCTTCTGCACGCGAATTGCAGCAGAAATGAAGTCTTCAATCATCTGCTCCACTTCAGCAGTGGTCATTGCACGAGCACCCATCTTTTCGTCGGCGCTTGAGCTAACAGGCTCGGTGCCAATGAGTTCTTGTGGTGAACGACGACCTGCGTGGTGCAACTGCACGATGGCAAGCGAATCGTTTTGCTTGATGCCTTCGGCCAAGCGGGCAAGACCAGGAATGTGCATATCGTCGAAGCAACCGAGCTGACCAGGGAAACCCTGACCAACAGCCTGCACGTGAGAAGCACATGTCATGGTGAGAGCAAACCCACCTTCGGCGCGCATAGTTAACCAGCGATATTCCTCGTCGGAAAGAATTCCATCTGCAGCGCTTTGTGAATTCGTCAGCGGCGCCAACATAAAGCGGCTCTTCAATGAAGGACCATGGGCGAATGTGACGGTGTCAAAAAGTGTTGACATTTAGAGGAGTCCCTTAACTGCTGCGCGTGTTTCAGCGATTTCTTCTGGTGTTGCGCCGAACTCCACAGCAGCGAAGTCGGTGACTCCGATTGCGGCGAGGGCTGCGATGCGATCTTGTACTTCCGACACTGTTCCGGTGATGGCAATGTCTGCAGGGCCTGCAGCACCTTCACGGTCGAGCATGGCACGGTAGCTAGGCAATGTGCCGTACACAGCGAATACTTTTGCGGCGCGCTCTGCAGCAGCTGCTTTATCGGTGGTGACACACACTGGCAATGCGGCAATCACGCGAGGTGTTGGGCGGCCAAGTTCATCTGCTGCACGAGTGATGGTGGGAATGGTGTGTTCAGCAAGTGTCGCGGGGCCGGTGCACCATGTCAGTGTTCCGTCAGCCATTGCGGCGGTCACGCGAAGCATCTGCTCACCGAGAGCTGCAACAACAACGCCGAAACCATTCGAGCCCTTTGCAGCGATGCCGCCGTGCACCTTGTAGGTCTCGCCGTCGAAGTTGGCAGGTTCATTACGTGACAATGGCATGAGAACACTGAGGTACTCGCGAAGGTGACGCACGGGCTTGTCGTACGACATACCAAGCATGTTCTCAATCACGATCTTGTGGCTAAGGCCAATGCCGAGGGTAAGGCGATTGCCCGATGCGGCGGCCACAGTGTGGCATTGCTGTGCGATGGCATGTGGGTGACGCGGGAATGTTGGAACAACAGAAGTTCCAAGTTCGATGCGAGGAACTTCACGACCCACAACGGCCAATGCGGTCAGTGCATCGTGTCCGAAGATGTTCGGAGCCCAGTAGCTTGCGAAACCGTCTTGCTCTGCAGAACGGGCCTCAGCGACGACATCATCCACTGTTCCGTCGTTTACTGCGCCACCAAAAATGCCAATTTTCATAAGCCTTGACGGTATCAGCGGGAGGGCTAGGAGAGGCTGACGAGGTCCAACCATTCCTTGCTGAAGTAGTCCACTTGACCGTCTGGCATCAAGATGACCTTGGTGGGCCTCAAACGCTGAACAAATTCTTCGTCGTGGCTCACCATGATGATGGTGCCCTTCCAAGACTCCAATGCGCCTGCGACCGCTTCGCGGCTGTGCGGGTCGAGGTTGTTCGTCGGTTCGTCCAACAACAACGTGTTGTTGCGGCCCACCATCAACATCGCAAGCGTGAGTTTTGTCTTTTCTCCACCAGAGAGTGACCCGGATTCCTGGAACACCTTGTCGCCCTGCAAGCCAAACATGCCGAGCAACGCACGTAACTGAGTTTCCGTCAATGGACTTCCCAACGGAAGTTCGCGACGCATATGCCACATCAGAGACTGCTTCGGATCAAGCGTGTCGTGCTCCTGAGCGAAGTAGCCAACGTTGACTTGATAGCCCCATTCGAAGTCGCCAAGGTTTGCCTCGGTCGCTCCGGCAAGGATGCGCAACAGCGACGTCTTTCCTGCACCATTCAGACCGAGAACAAGTAAGCGGTCTCCTCTACCAATGTCGAAGGAAACATCTTCGAAGACTGGTGGTCCGCCGTAGCCCTTGCTGAGACCTTTTGTTGTCAACACTGTGACACCACTTTGTGGTGGGTCAGGGAACTTCACATTGAGAACGCGGTCTTTTTTGCGCATGCCAGTGCCTTCAGACTCAATTCGAGCGATGCGCTTTTCAATACTGTGCGCCATCGTCGCCTTTGTGGCCTTTGCACCGAAACGATCCACAACATCTTGCAATCGCGCGACCTCTTTGGCCTGCATCATTGCTTTCTTCTCTGCACGCGCCTCATCTTCAGCGCGTGAGCGCTTGTACTGGCTGTAGGTACCGCGGTACTCATACACCGCGCCGATGTCATCTTCGTCCGGACGGTCAAGATGCAACACACGTGTGATTGCTTCGTCGAGCAATTCAAGGTCGTGGCTAATCACCAACAATGCTCCCTTGTAGTTGCGCAAGAAGTTCAACAACCATGTCTTAGCGTCAATGTCCAAGTGGTTTGTTGGCTCATCCAACAGCAACATGTCGCTACCAGCAAACAAAATGCGAGCAAGCTCAACACGACGACGCTCACCACCAGAGAGAACCCCGAGCGCAAGGTCTAAACGATCTGGACGCAAACCCAAACCAGCAGCAATGGAGCGCGCTTCGCTCTCTGCAGAATATCCACCCTTGAGATTGAACGCCTCTTCTGCTTTCACATAACGCGCGACATTGCGTTCGTCTGCATCGGCTTCCATTGCGATTCGCAATTTTTCTAAACGCTCAAGATCGCCATCAATATTTCGACCCGACAACACATGCGAGATTGCTGGCTTTGCTTCTGTCTCTTTTGATACTCGAGGATCCTGCGAGAGATAGCCGTACATGCCCGTACGCGCAACTTTGCCTCCGGCCGGGTCTGCTTCCCCACCCAGCACCTTGAACATTGATGTTTTACCTGCGCCATTACGGCCAACGATGCCGACTTTGTCGCGAGCCATGATTGTGAACGTTGCACCCTCCACAACGTTGCGCCCGCCTACTTCAACGGTGAGGTTCTGAACCTGCAGCATTATCGGCGAACCGTTGTGGCAGTAATACCCGTCGCAACAGTTGTGGAACTGACATTTGATGGCAACGTAGTCACTGCTCCAGGAATCGTCGTGGTGGACGACACGGGAATCGTGACGCCCGGCAACGTGGTGGACGGCATAACTCCACTAGTTACCAATGAGTCATCGGTGTATTTCGAAGCAAGGCATTCACCAGGAGTTTCTGGTGCTGTGCCTAGTGCAGCCGCGATAGATGCAACAAGTACTTGTCTACCTGCATCGGTGGGGTGAACACGATCCCTATTCAATAAACCTGGCTGAATAGAAGTAGTACCCCAATCAAGAACTGACACATTGGAATACTTTGAGGCAACAGTGCGAATGGTTTCATTCACCTGCTGCATTGTCGGGCGATTCAGTGTTGCCGTCAGCAACAATGTGGGCCGTGGTGCAAGCGCTTCAACAATCGCAGTGAGGTCACGTTCGTAGTTCTTCTGGTTGCCGCCGTAATTAGTACCGAGAAAGACAATGCCAGCATCCCATCCCTCATAGATGCGGTCTTTCAATACGGTGCGACCAAAGCCAACCATTTGGCCTGCTTCTGCTTCCACTGCAACGCGCCATCCGAGCGGTACGAGACCAGAGCACAAAGCCCCGCCGTACCGAGTTGCAGATCCGGCCAAGATGGAATCGCCAATGACGAGGAGCCGATTGCCCGGGGCGCTTGCACCCAGCGTTTCGCCTTCGACAGAACCCAGCGTTGCCCGTTGCCCGTCGATGATGAGATCGCCACCTGATGCTGCGATTCCTGGGATTCGACCCACGTTCTGCAACACGGTTTGACCGTTTGAGCCTCCGACCACCGAACACGCAGAGATCAACCCTGAAATGGCGAAAACACCAAGAATTGAGCTGATGCGAAGGGACGACATGAACCCTTCAGGCTATTGGTTGAAGTGCCCCTTCTCGGGGCAGCCCCATACCTATTTACTTATTTGTCACTTGCGCCACGAGCAGCACGCAACTCATCACGAATTTCTGCCAAGAGATCATTCGTGCTTGGACCTGTTGGCGCACCATCGCCGCCTTTGTCGCGGAAGCGGTTGTACAACTTCACGACCCCGAACAACACAAGAGCGACAAAGAAGAAGTTCATCGATGCGGTTGCAAATGCTCCCAAAGGAATGTCGCTTCCGTGAATGGTGAAGACCTTCTTAGAGAAGTCAGGTTGCTGACCACCAAAGATGGCACCGATGAGTCCACCCAAAATGCCGGGGCTTGTCGCACTGCCGGCGAACGAGTCGACCACCGTCTTAAATGCAGCACCCATGACGAAGGCAACTGCAACGTCCACCACGTTGCCGCGGTTGACGAACTCTTTGAATTCAGAGACAATGCCTCGTCTGGCTAACTTGCCAACTTTTTCTTCGACCTTGTTCAGAATTTCTGCCATACGGCGAGATTACTCGGCGCGGTCTTCCAAATCTTCAAAGCGGTCAACATTACGAAGTGATGGAAATGCCAGCCACCACACACCAGCGATGATAATCGTTGCGATTCCACCGCCGACCACCGTTGCAGGAGTGCCAGCAAAACTTGAAACGGCCCCCGATTCAAACGCACCCAATTCATTCGATGCACCAATGAATACGTTCTCAACGGCAGAAACACGACCACGCTTATCGTCCGGCGTAACCAGAGGAACAAGCGAACTACGAATAAACACGCTGACCATGTCGGCACCAAACGCGATGACCATCGCGGCAAATGCAATCCAGTATGTATGCGTTGTGCCAAGTGCAATGGTGGCTACGCCAAAGATGCCAACTACCCATAGCAATGTGCGACCCACATGTCGACGCACAGGACGGAACGCCAAGAACACTGCCATTGCAGCTGCACCAAGGCCGCCAGCTGCACGCAGCCAACCGTATGCAACATCGCCCACGTGTAATTGCTCTTCTGCGATAACAGGCAACAACGCCACAGCTCCACCGAACAAGACTGCAAAAAGGTCAAGCGAAATAGCCGCCAACAGCACTGGTGTGCGACGAATAAAGACGAGCCCCTCTACTGCATCTCGCAAAGTTGGTCGTTCCTGTTTTTCGCCATTCGTCACCATCGGTGGCAATGACACCATCGCCAATGAAGCCATGCCACCAAGAATGAGAACCGAAGCCGTGCCATATGCGAGAGCAGGATCCACTGCATACAAAAAGCCACTGATTGCGGGGCCAATGATCGCTGCACCTGTCCATGTTGCGCTGTAGAAAGCAATCACTCGAGGAAGACCGCCTTCAGGAGCAATCATTGCTGCGATAGGACGTAAGGCCGGCGACAGGAACGCGCGTGACGCTCCAAATAAGAACGCAATGACATAAATAGGCGTCGCCGAACCGTGACCATCGGGAGTTGACATATTCATTGCATAGATCATCAACAGGATCGAGCAAATGAACTCTCCAAAAGTTGCAACAAGCGAAATCTTCTTGCGATTCAGACGGTCTGCAACTGTGCCAGTGATGAGCACCAGGGCTGCCGCTGGAAGAAACTCCGCGAGCCCGAGCAAACCAATTGACATCTCCGAGCCAGTGATGTCATACACGTGCTTTCCGAGTGCAGCTGCTTGCAGCATCACACCAATGGTGAGCACCATGCTTGAAATTAAGAGAGGCCGCACGCCAGGCGCTGTGATTGCCTCGCGTGCGCTCATCGCGCCAGGTTGGTCGGTCATCGAGTGGTCCAGCCACCGTCAATTGCGAGTGACTGACCTGTCATAAACGACGATGCGCTACTGCATAAAAACAAAAGCGCTCCATCAAGTTCATGCTCTTCACCCATGCGAGGGATGGGTGAGTTCGCCTGGATCATTGCCTGAGCACCTGCATCAGATTCCATTCCTGCGGTCATCTCGGTGAGGAACCAACCAGGGCACAAGCTGTTCACACGAACACCCTTGCGTGCCCACTGCAATGCAAGTTCTTTGGTGATGCCAATGACTGCGTGCTTACTGGCTACATAGTTGACCTGCTTAATGGGCGTGGAACCAATGAGACCAAGAATGCTGGCCACGTTGACGACGACACCAGACTTCTGTTTCACCATGTACTGGCCGCACAACTTTGCGAGATGCCACACTGCCGTGGTGTTCACCTGCAACACATCTTCAAAGTCTTCAAGCGTCTCGTGCTCGATGCCCTTCACGATGCCAATGCCCGCGTTGTTCACGAGAATGTCCACCGTGCCAAACGTGTCAACAACTTTTTGCACCATTGCCTCGCGCTGTTCGGCCACTGCCACGTCACATTGCACAGCAAGCGAGCCCGGCAATGACGCGCACAACGAGTCAAGACGATCGATACGTCGAGCCGTCACCACAACTGTGGCCCCTGCTGCATGAAGCACCTTGGCGAATCTTGCACCGAGCCCTGAGGAAGCGCCGGTCACGATGGCGACCTTTCCATCAAGTCGGAACTGTGCGATTGGGTCAAATACCTGGGTTTCAGCCATGCACCGAGGCTATTGCGCGCAGGGGTGTGTGCAAGCATGGAAAAGTGAAAGTACGCGTGGGATACGGCCTTGGGGTGCGAACAAAACTCAATGACACCAGTTTTCTGGATGTTGTTGACACTCTTGAACAGTTGCGATTCGACAGCTTGTGGCTGAGCGAACGCATTGGCGGCGAGGCTCCAGACCCGCTCGTCGCGATGTCGATGGCTGCCGCACGCACAAAGAAGTTGAAGATCGGCATGAGTGTCATGGTGTTACCAGGGCGCAACCCAATTGTGTTGGCGAAGGAACTCGCCACGCTTGATCGGATGTCAGACGGTCGTCTTCTCCCCGCCTTCGGACTCGGCGTTGCAGACCCACACGAACAGCAGGCCTTTGGCGTTGAGCGCACGCAACGCGCCAAAATGTTTAACGAAGCACTCTCCGTCGTACGTTCATGTTGGACAGACGAGTCCGTCACCTTTCACGGCGACTTCTACAACTACGACAATTTGCGTGTAGAACCAAAGCCGCAGCAAAGCCCACCAGAAGTGTGGCTAGGTGGACTCGCCGATAGTGAACTCAAGCGCGTCGGCCGACTGGCTGATGGTTGGCTACCTTCCTTCGTGACACCAGAAGATGTTGCGCCTCGTTGGAAGACAGTGAATGAGGTAGCCGCAGAACACAATCGCGAGATTGATCCTGAACATTTCGGCGTTCTCATTCCCTACACCATCGGTGATCCACCGGCAGCTCTACTTGCAGGCTTGAAGCAACGTCGCCCCGACATCGACGACATTGCAACAATTGTGCCTAACAGTTGGGATTCACTTGTGACCAGCATCGAGAAGTTTGTCGCCGTGGGCGCTTCAAAGTTTGTAGTGATTCCTTCTGTTGAACCGAAGTCGGTCAACGAATGGAATGATCACCTTGCGAAAGCTGCAGAGAAACTGATTCCTCTACAGAACTAGAACTACTTGTTCTTGCGACCAGGCTTTGTGAAGTTGGCGCAGAAGTCAATCATGAGGCGTGTGCCATAGGCAGTTGCGCCACGGTTGAGCCATCCATTATCGCCATCTGATTCCATTGGGCCCGCCATGTCGATGTGTACCCATGGTGTTGCGCCAGCGAATTCGCTAAGGAACAACGATGCAGTGGTTGCACCAGCAAGTGGGCCACCAATATTGCGCATGTCTGCAACGTTGGAGTCGAGAAGGCTGCGATACGGACGATGCATCGGAAGTTCCCATACCAACTCATCTGTGCGAGCACTGGATGCGCGTATCTGATCAAGCACGCCATCGTTGTTGCCGAGCACACCAGCCATGTGCTTACCCAGTGCGCCCATGCATGCACCCGTCAAAGTTGCAATGTCGAGCATTGCATCTGGCTTCAGTTCGTTACCAAGAGAAAGGCCATCGGCGAGGATGAGGCGACCTTCAGCATCGGTGTTGTGAATCTCTACGGTCTTGCCATTACGCATCGTGAGAACGTCACCCAACTTGAGCGCACTACCGCTTGGCATGTTGTCGGTGCACATAAGGAACGCGGTGACGCGTGTCTTGACTTTCAATGCACTCAGCGCACCCATTGTTGCGAGAACTGCAGCCGCACCACTCATATCCATCTTCATCGAAGCATGGCTCGCGTCGCTTGGCTTCAAGGAGATTCCGCCGGAGTCGTACATCACGCCCTTGCCAACAAGCACAACATGTGATTTTGCATTTGCGGGCTTGTATTCCAACTTCACCATGCGAGGCGGTTCCACGCTGCCGGCATTCACGCCGACAAGTCCACCGCAGCCCATGGCCATCAACTGATCTTTGTCGTACACCGTGGAGGTCAAGCCAGAGTCTGCAGCGATAGCAACGGCGCGTTCTGCGAAGGCACGTGCAGTGAGATGTGATGGTGGCGTGTTTGCGAAGTCGCGCGCACGACAGACAGCACCAGCAGTTGCGATGCCAGCATT
This sequence comes from Acidimicrobiaceae bacterium, assembly GCA_947446815.1. Taxonomy (GTDB): domain Bacteria; phylum Actinomycetota; class Acidimicrobiia; order Acidimicrobiales; family Ilumatobacteraceae; genus UBA2093. The sequence continues at coordinate 122,977 of CANFGT010000001.1, read as the reverse complement.
CATTCCGGCAGTCACGGCAGTTGTTTCCGTTGAAGCAACGAGAGTCACCGATGTCAACTTCGGCAAACTGCTTTTGTCATTCTTGAGATCCGCCCAGCGGTGCAGTGCAAGCGCCATGCCTTCTACGACTGCTTGTGCAGTTGCTTTGGTTGCGCCACGACCAGCGGTTGCAAGTGTGGTGGCAACTGATGCATAACGGCTTGCGGCACGAGCTGCGGCAGCTGCGACATTGCGCATTCCGTTTGCGTCAAGATCTTTGACATCACCGAGTCCAACAAGAATGCGAACTTTGCCTTTGTCCCCAGGAAGTGTCACCGTCTGGCAGGCGCGACCATCAAAGCCGAGTGCCGAGAGTTGATCACGGTTGAGGCCGATTCCGCTACCCACTGCGCCAGAGCTGGCAACAGGAATGATGACGGCATCAACCTTCGAAGGAACTGACTTTGACGTTGTAAACGTTGTGCGCATACGCCCACTCTATGTTGCGCCCACAGGCGTCTGGCGATACGAGAACTAAAGGCTCTTCACAGGGCGCGACACGCCCTCTTGCCAACGAGCCATCGTCCAAAGCAAGTCCGACAAACGATTGAGGTACGGCACGACGTAGGACGGTGGTGCTGCAGCTCTAAATGCTTGGCGCTCTGCCCGACGCACGGTGGTACGAGCAAAGTCAAGCCAAGCCGAGACGGGATGTTCGCCAGGCACAACAAACTCAGTTGGAGGATCAAACTTTGTGTCGAGGTCGTCGATGATTGCTTCGAGGCGATCCACCATCTCTGATGTCACACAACTAGAACCTGGAGTCAGCTTGTGACGGTTCTCAGGAAGCGTGGCCAATTCAGCCATCAATACATAGAGGTCTTTCATCAATGGCACCACGATGGCATCAACATCGGAGCCGTGACCAGCAGCAGTGCGAACCAGACCAATCACCGCTTGCGCTTCGTCGACTGCGCCGTATGCGCGGGGCAATTCCGAGTCTTTGGGTACTCGACCACCATAAAAGAGTCCAGTTGTGCCGTCGTCACCTTCACGGGTGTAGATCTTCTCGCGAGCCATGGTATTGACTCTAAGTGAGTTGATGCCTTGATGCCCCATTTCCCTTGTGGCATATGGCGAAAAGAGGCAGAGATACTGGGGTCGGCAAGTATCGTGGAGCAGTCATGAATCGCCAGCCTTATCTCGACGCCGTCCGCGACCGAGTCATCGTGTTTGACGGTGCCTTCGGAACCTTCGTCCAGGACCTCAATCTCGGTCCCGACGACTTCGGCGGTGCATCACTTGAAGGCTGCAACGAGATGTTGTGCCTCACTCGTCCTGATGTCATCGAAGCTATGCACACAGCATTCCTCGAAGCGGGTGTTGATGCGATCGAGACAGCCAGTTTTGGCAGTTTCTCCACTGTTCTCACCGAGTACGACATTCCCGAAAAGGCATATGAACTGAATGTTGCATCCGCAACCATCGCTCGTCGCGTTGCGGACCGATTCGAAACTGATGGTCGCCCTCGTTACGTGGCCGGCAGCATCGGACCAGGCACCAAGTTGCCCAGCCTTGGCCACATTGGCTTTATCGAACTGCGTGATGCCTATGAAGAGCAAGCTCGAGGCCTTATCGATGGCGGCGCTGACCTTTTCCTCATCGAAACATGCATGGACCTCTTGCAGGTCAAGGCTGCAATGCAGGGTTGTCGCAATGCAATGAAGGCATGCGGTCGCGAACTTCCTATTCAGGTGCAGGTCACCATGGAAACAACAGGACGCATGTTGGTGGGTACCGAGATTGGCGCCGCCTATGCATCACTTGCAGCGATGAAGCCTGATGTCATCGGCATCAACTGCGCTACTGGCCCTTCAGAAATGCAAGAGCACCTTCGCTATCTCAGCGAACATTCACTCATCCCCATCAGTGTGTTGCCAAACGCTGGTTTGCCGAGCGTTGTCGACGGCAAGACGCACTACGACCTCACCCCCGAGCAACTCGCCGAGTTCCATCTTCGTCACGTGAGCGATTTAGGCATTGGCATTGTCGGCGGTTGTTGCGGCACGACGCCAGAGCATTTACGTCAGGTCTGTGAAGCAGTCCGTGGCGTCACTCCTAAGACTCGCACTCCAGAATTTGAGCCAAGCGTTTCTTCGCTGTACTCCCCTGTCACTCTTGAACAAGACCAGAGTTTCCTCATCATCGGGGAGCGTACGAACGCAAACGGTTCAAAGGCATTCCGCGATGCAATGTTGCGCGAAGACTGGGATACCTGTCTCAAGATGGCCACCGAGCAAATTCGCGAAGGCTCCCATGTTCTCGACGTGTGTGTTGACTATGTCGGCCATGACGGCACCGTGGACATGAACCAAATCGCATCACGCTTCGCAAGCCAAGCCAGCGTGCCCTTAGTTCTCGACTCCACCGAACCAGAGGTGATGGAAGCGGGCCTTTTGCACACCGGTGGTCGCAGCATCTTGAACTCCGCCAACTTGGAAGATGGAGAAGAACCCGGCAGTCGTCTTGACCGCGTTTTCACGCTTGCACGTGATTTCGGCGCTGCTGTTATTTGTCTGCTCATTGACGAACGCGGCCAAGCGCGTGATGTTGAATGGAAGATGGAAGTCGCGCATCGAATCGCAAAAATCGCAACAGAGCGTTACGGCCTTTCCAATAGCGACCTGATCTTTGATGCACTCACATTCCCGATTGGTACAGGTGACGAAGACCTGCGTAAGGACGGCATCGCAACTCTTGAAGCCATCAAGCGCATTAAGACTGAGATTCCAGGTGCTTTCACCACTCTTGGCCTTTCAAACGTGAGCTTCGGACTCAGCCCGGCAACTCGTCAGGTATTGAACAGCGTGTTCCTTCACGAGGCACGTCAATACGGCCTCGACTCGGCAATTGTTCATGCATCAAAGATTCTTCCGTTGGCTCGCATTCCCGAAGAACAAATCACTGTCTGCCAAGACCTCATTTATGACCGTCGCAAAGAGGGCTACGACCCGCTCACTGCACTTCTCGAAATCTTCGCTGGTGTTTCTGCTGTTGAAACAGTCAAAGTGGACCGCACTGACTGGACGATTGAACAGATTCTTCGTCAGCGCATCATCGATGGTGACCGCGAAGGCTTAGTTGACGATCTTGAGAAGGCACGTACGAACGGCATCGCGCCACTGGACATCATCAATGAAATTTTGTTGGACGGCATGCGTGAAGTGGGAGAACTCTTTGGTTCTGGTCGTATGCAGTTGCCATTCGTATTGCAAAGCGCCGAAACCATGAAAAATGCTGTTGCACACCTTGAGCAATACATGGAAAAGACCGGTGAAAGCAGTGCTAAAGGCAAGCTTGTACTTGCCACTGTGAAGGGTGACGTGCACGACATCGGTAAAAACCTTGTCGACATCATCTGTACAAACAATGGCTACGAAGTCCACAACATTGGCATCAAGATCGGCATCCAAGAGATGATCGACAAAGTGAAAGAAGTGAAGGCAGACGCTCTCGGCATGAGTGGCCTTCTCGTGAAATCCACCATCATCATGCGTGACAACCTTCAGGAATTGAACACCCAAGATCTCAGTGAGATTCCAGTGCTACTTGGTGGCGCAGCTCTCACACGCAGCTACGTCGAACAAGATCTGCGAAAGATCTATGACGGTCGTGTGTTCTACGGCAAAGATGCATTTGAAGGTTTGTCTGTTCTCGACACTCTGATGAATATCAAAAAGACCGGTATTGACGACCCTGACTTCGGTCGCAAGTTGGGCACACGCCTCATTGAACGTGCAGAGAAAGTTGAAGTCGATCCTTCGACGATTCCAGCACGCTCCCCCGAGGTCGAGACAGACAACCATGTGTTCATTCCTCCGTTCCTTGGCAGCAAGGTCGTGAAGGGCATCGGACTTGATGAAATCGCTGAATACATCAACGAGACGGCGCTCTTCCGCAACCAGTGGCAGTACCGCCCGAATGAGGGCGAGACCGATATTGACTTCAAGGATCGCATTCGCCCCCTTCTTCGTGAGCAACTAGCGGCAGCAAAGTCCGGCGGTTATCTCGTGCCGCAAGTGGTGTATGGATACTTCCCTGTCAACGCCGATGGCGATGACCTCATCGTGTGGACCGACGACACTCGCACCACAGAGAAGGCCCGCTTCCATTACCCACGCCAAAAGGTTGAGCCGTATAAGTGCATCGCCGACTTCTACCGCAGTGTGGAAAGTGGCGAGAAGGATTACGCCGCATTCCACATCGTGACGATGGGTCAACCTGTGAGCGAAAAAGCAGCCGTTCTGTTCGCTGAGAATAAGTACAACGACTACATGGTGTTGCACGGCATCGGCGTTGAAATGGCTGAAGCATTGGCCGAGTACTGGCACCACCGCATCCGCACCGAGTGGGGCTTTGTTGACGAGGATGGCCCATCGCTTTCAGGTCTTTTCCGTCAGCAATATCGTGGCGGTCGATACAGCTGGGGTTACCCGGCATGTCCAGACCTCGAAGACAACGCGACCGTGGCCGAACTTCTCGAAGCAAGTCGCATTGGCATCGAAGTCAATGAAGAGACGGGTTGGCAATATCAGCCAGAGCAGACGACTTCTGCGATTATTTGCCACCACCCGAAGTCGAAATACTTCGTGGCACGTGACTAAAACAATTACGAGCCGCTGAATTCCTGTTGAGAATCAATTTCTCGTGAGAACATAATTGCGAGTTGCGTACGGTTCTTTGCGCCAGCGGCGGATAACAGCCGGCTGATGCGATTTCGTACAGTCTGAACAGCAATAAAAGTCTGTTCGCCGATTTCTTCGTTGCTTAAACCCTGAATGATCAGCGTGACAATTCTCAGATCTATGTCATCACGACATACATTGCGAAGGTCAGTGCTTATGCTGCTCAACTTCCAATGCTGATACGCTTCGTTACTTGCGGATTCAAATAGCCCAGACATGGTGCTCCAAGCACGACAAGGTCGACTCCCGCCTCAAGAGCTTCAACAATTCCAGCAATGTTGATTGCGGCGGTTACCGATGCGAATAATGCACTCTCTCTCAGTAAAGAGGCGAGGCCGAATGCAAAAATTTCAGAGGTATGGCACACGAGGACAGAACCCTGTGATTCTTGCGATTGAGCCATAGGGAGCAGACACTAACTCTTCTGTTCATTTTATAAATCAGACGAAAGTACTGATTTACCTATCTGCACTAGTGAGGTTGCGACTTATTCCAAGTTGCCGCAAGCAACGCATAGTGACCATTTAGTGCAACAAGTTCAGCATGCGTTCCGATCTCAGAAATCTTCGCGTCGGCAACAACTGCGATCTTGTCCGCGCGTTGCACTGTCGATAGTCGGTGCGCAACCACAATCACTGCCCTGCCCACCATCAGACGCTCAAGAGCAGCTTCAATCAACATCTCAGTACCCGGATCCAGGTTTGATGTTGCCTCATCTAACACCAACACTGCAGGGTCAACGAGGGCGGCTCGCGAGAGTGCAACTAATTGACGCTCACCAGCGGACAACCGAGAGCCTCGCTCGCGCACTTCCGTATCGAGACCTTCGGGCAATGCTTCAAAGCGTTCACGTAGGCCAAGACGGTCAAGAGCAGTCAACAGTTCAACTTCTGTGGCATCGGGCTTGGCAATCAACAAGTTGTCCCTCACTGTGCCATCAAACAAAAACCCTTCTTGCGGGATGACAACAATTCGTCGTCGCAAATCATCCATTGACGCATCTCGTAAGTTCACGCCACCAAACGACACCGAACCCGATTGTGGGTCATATAAACGTGCCATCAGTTTGGCCAGCGATGATTTTCCTGCGCCAGTAGGACCTACCAAAGCCAAACGAGTGCCTGCCGACAGTGTGACGCTCACATTTTCTAACGCTGGTTTTACAGAGCCTGCATAGGAGAAAGTGATGTTGTCCACCACCACATCGCCCGTTGCGGGCAAAGCCGTCGGCGTGGGAGATTCATCAACGTCTGGCTTTGCATCCAGAATGCCAAAGAGTTTGTGCAGAGCAGCCGCAGCAGACTGCAAAGTGTTATACAACTGAGACAACTGCTGCACTGGGTCAAACAAAGTTGCCAATAACAACACGAAAGCAACAACAGTGCCAAGCGAGACCGAGCCCTTATGGACCAAATACCCACCAAGACCGACAATGAGTGCGGACGATGCGATGCCAGCAAACTCGATCAGACCGAAGTACCAGGTGCTGACCTTCACACTGTAGAGATGGCTGCGGAAGAGTTCGCGATTTGATTCCTTGAAACGACGAATCTGCTCGTCCTCACGCGCATACGCCTGAATGACGCGTACTCCGGTAATGCCTTCTTGCAATGCCGACAGGTTTGCGCCCACCTTCTCACGCACTTCGAGGTACGCACGATTGGAATCTCGCTGAAACTTCACTGAAGCAGCAATGAGGAATGGGAAGACAACGAGACTGATCAATGTCAGTTCCCACGACAAGCTCATCAACAAGAAAAACGCAAAGAACAACAGTAAAAATGCCGACATAAATTGCATGAGGCCAAACTGCACAAGTTCCGACATTGATTCAACATCGGCTGTCATGCGAGCAACAAGCACCCCGGCTTTTTCTCGATCAAAGAAAGCCATTGACTGACGTTGCATCTGGGTGAACACCCTGATGCGCAACAAACGAAGGAACCCTTCACCTGCCGAGTTCAGCGCAACATATTGAAGACGGCCGATGATGTATGCAATCGCAACCACAACCAAGTACGCCACGACCGTCATATTGAGAGCGTGACCATCTTTGCCCTTAATTCCCGCATCGATACCATGACGGACCAATACAGGCCCAGCAAGCGTGCACAGCACCGTAATCACGACGTACACCATTGCTAATGCAGCGGTTCGGCGGAACTCTCCCGCCATCTTGATACTGCGAACGAGAACAACTCTCGTTTGTGAACGATCAAGCTTTTGATCGTCTTCAATTCCGCTACGACCTGCGCCGCCACGTCCTCCACCTGACCACATAATTACTCCACCACCTGAGGCGAAGACCACGCTGCGAGTACTTCGCGATACTTCTCGTTTGTCGCCAATAGTTCCTGGTGAGTACCGACCGCTGCAATAACGCCTTGATCGAGCAATACCGCACGGTCTGCAAGTTCAATGGTTGCTGGACGATGTGCAATAACGAGAGTGGTACGTCCTCTCATCACAGTTGCCAATGCATCACGAATCTCATGTTCTTTTGTCGGATCCACGGCTGATGTCGCATCATCGAGCACCAAGACCCGCGGGTCGGCAACGATGGCGCGCGCGATAGCAATGCGCTGACGCTGTCCACCTGAAAGCGAGAAACCACGTTCTCCGAGAATGGTGTCGTACTGCTCTGGCAATTCCAAGATGAAGTCATGCGCCCCTGCCAACTTGGCTGCACGAATGACTGTTTCTTGGTCGATGCCGGGCTTTGCAAATGCAATATTTGCCGACACTGTGTCGTTAAAGAGCAAAGTGTCCTCAAAGACCACGCCAACAGCGCGGCGCAGATCAGACAGCGTCAATTCACGAAGATCAACGCCGTCCAATTTAATGCCACCCGTTTGAGGGTCGTAGAAACGCAACAACAACCGGGTAATTGTTGACTTGCCAGAACCAGTAGCGCCGACAATTGCAACTGATTCGCCTGGTTGCACTTCAAGTGTCAGCCCATTCAACACCCGGATGTCGACATGACCGATGTCGTATCCAAAATGCACGTTCTCAAACTTCACTGCGCCAACAGGGCTCGCCAACCCAGCCTGCGGAAGTTTCTGTGGATCGATTGCATCAGCAATGGCAGGTACTTCGGAAAGAATCTCATTGACCCGCAGAAGCGCAGATGCCGCGCGTTGACCGAATGCAACTGTCATTCCGATGTTGCGCATTGGCCAGATGAGCATGGTGAGATACGTATTAAATGCGACCAGCCCTCCGAGAGTCATATCGCCATTAATCACTCGATGACCACCAAGGCTCAGCACTGCAACAAGTCCAAGAGAGGGCAACAAGTCGATTGCAGGAAGGAAACGACTGCGAATGAGCGCCGCACGCATAGATTCACGGCGAATGTCATCAGCTTCAATGTTGAGCTTGCCCTGTTGAACAGCTTCTGCACCGAAACCCTTGATGACGCGGATGCCAGAGACGGACTCCTCCACGATGTTTGCTAACTGAGCTTGTTCTTGCTGTACTGCTAACACGGCAGGGTGAATCTTGTGCGAGAAGGATCGAGCAGAGATGTTGATAAATGGCAGCGGGAAGAGAGAGACAGCGGCCAGCAAAGGATCGGACAGGAACAAAATCACCACGACACCCAACACCATGGTGATCTGAGAGACGAAGATCGGAATGTTGACAACGAAACCCTGTACTTGCTGCAAGTCACTCGATGAACGACTCATCAACTGACCCGTTTGTGCTTTGTCGTGATACCCGACATGCAGACCTTGAATCTGAGCAAAGATGCGCTCGCGCAACATCATCTCTGTGAGTCGGCTCTCGCGAAACGCGATGTAGCGACGCCATGCTGCAAAGAATCCGGCAATGATTGCAGCAGCCAAAATCAGCATCGTCCAGAAAAGAAGCGAACCGTTCTTATCAATACCGCGGTCAATGGCCAGTTTGGTGAGTTGGGGAACAGAGACTTTTCCAAGCGTCCACGCAAGCCCCACGCATGCACCCATGATGAGAGCCCTACGTTGCAGCTTCAGCGTGCCGAGGAGGAGACGCCACCCTTCGCGCGTGACACCTTTGGTTTCGTTCGCCATGATCTATTTGTGTGCTGCAGGCGATAGCGACTTCACAGCTTCCCAATAGTTCAACTCTGGGTCAAACGGCATGATCGCAAGTGATGAAGTCGTAACACCATTGTCGAAGTACTGGCGAATGCGATCACGGCAATATTCAGGTGAGCCATGCACGATGAGTTGGTCAACAACTTCATCAGGAATTGCAGCAAGCGCGGCCTTGCGGTCGCCTGCCTTCCACATATCCCACATGCCCTTCAATTCGTCACCACGTCCCAACCACGCATGGAACTGCGCGTAGACCGGCACATTCAGATACGCAGCAATTGCAAAACGAGCTGCCGCACGCACCACTTCGGTGTTCTCTGATGGACAGATGAAAATACGGGCAACGATTTCTTTCGGAACACCATCTGCTGCGCCATGCACCACTTCCGCAACGCGCGTGACGTCTTCTGCACTCAACCAGTTGATAATGGCACCGTCTGCTTCACGTGCAGCCAAACGCAACATGCCTTCACGCAATGCAGCAACGAGAATCTGTGGCTTCACTTCAGGGCGAATACCCAAACGGAAACCGTCCACCTTGAATGTGTCGTACTCCTTGGTGACCTTTTCGCCAGAAAGTGCATCATTCAGGAAACGCACAACATCGCGCACTTTCTTGTATGGCTCATCGAAGGGAATGCCGTTCCACTTCTGCACGATGACATTGCTGGAAGACCCAATACCGATGGCGAAACGGCCAGGGGCCGCATCGGCAAGCGTTGCGACCGATTGTGCGAAACAGGCCGGACTACGCGTGTATGCAGGAACGATTGCAGTGCCGAGCCGCAAACGGGGCTCCCATGCTGATGCAAGTGCCAGTGGAGTGAATGCATCGGCACCATCTGCTTCTGCAGACCAGATATCGGTATAACCCATGTCGGCCAATTCAATGAGGCGATCTCGATGGGTATTGAGATGACCAGGAAGCGGCACAGTCATACCTGGACGAACAGGCATCCCGTGTTGAGCCTTTGCGCCGTATGCGTTCATGATTCCCCCTGAAATTATGTAAGTAAGTGAGCGTTAGCCCTTATGAATTCTGACGATGCAACTCTGGCTGGCTGTTGCCATCAGTGTTCCGTCTTCAGCGAACATGTTGACGAGTCCATGGCCAAAGCCACGAGCGACACCGTGGATGCGGATGTCGAGCAATACCCAGGTGGTGGGCACGAGATTCATCACCCGCAAAGTGTTATCAAGCGAATTACCGCCGCCATGAATACCGAGAGCCTGTCCCACACCGCGAGGAACAAAGTCACCCAACACGCCAAGTGTTGCGGCATCCACGCCATCAATCACTTCAGGCAAACGTGCCCACATGATTGTCTGACCATCGCCCAATGTTCCGTCAAGCTCTTCATCGGTTCGCACTTTGACGACGCGCTCATCCATGAAGTCGTGGATAGTGCCCTTCATGAGGTGGCGATGCTTCCAATCCGGATAATCATCGGGGCCACCAACATCAGGCATTTTTTCGAATTGACCTGCATGATCGAAATCGCGATCGCCGAGAGCAGCATTCACCGTGATGATTTCGCGCTCACCAACACGGGCGATGACGCGTGCCTGAGTGATGGCATTTCCTGCAACAGGCACTATGACATCGATGTCCATGACTTCACCAGGACGGGCGTAACTGAGGTACTGAGCCGTGACCCAGATGACATTGCGACCTGTCGCACCTTCGAGAGCAGAGATAGCTGCTCCCAGTGCGCTTCCTCCATAAAGGAAGTTGCCGCCCGTGCAGAGTTTCTTCTCGACCGGAAGGTACCAACGGAAGGGGTTGTGGGTCTGTTGGAGACCCAGGAAGGTACGACTATCCATGCCCCTGCAACCCTAGTCCCATAAGGGTTTTCCCAACGGATTGAGATGACCGTCGGTCGGCTAACTTGCCTCCATGACAGATTCCCCATGGCAAGGTGACGCTTGTTCGCTTGTAGATGAGTACCGCGCAGGTCGCCGTTCCCCCAAAGAGGAGATGCAAGCGACTCTCAATGCCATCAAGGCCAGTTCCCTGAATGCAGTGTCCTTCATTGATACCGACGGCGCATTACAGCGTGCAGAAACTGCAAATATCTCGCTCCCCTTTGGCGGCATTCCCATCGGTGTCAAAGAACTCGACTCTGTTTTGGGTTGGCCCGACACAGAAGCGTCAATGCCATTCATTGATCGCATCGCAACAAAAACAAGTATCCCTGTTGCGCGTATTACAGAACGCGGCGGCGCTGTTGCATTCGGTCTCACCACCGCCAGCGAGTTTGGTGGAGTCAACCTCACTCGCACGGTCCTCAATGGCGCAACAAAAAACCCGTGGGATGAATCGCGCACACCGGGTGGCTCATCAGGCGGCAGTGCTGCTGGTGTCGCTGGCGGTTTGTTCACACTTGCAACAGCTGGTGACGGCGGCGGCTCTATTCGTATTCCTGCTGGCTTCACCGGCCTTGTTGGTTTGAAGGCAACATACGGACGTATTCCTCGAGGCCCCGGTGCAGAGTTCAGCAACCTCACCGTCACAGTGGGCTGCGTCTCACGCAGCGTGCGCGACACCGCGCGTTGGTTCGATGTGTGCAATGGTCACGACGCACATGACCCCCTCAGCCTTCCTCGTGTTGACGGATGGGAAGCAGGACTTGGCACCATTGATGTGAAAGGTCTGCGCGTCGCCATCGTGAGCGATTGGGGTGGCGCTATTGTCTCCCCCGCCATGTGGAATGTGCTGTTGGAGACTGCTGACTTCCTCGTAGCGAATGCGGGCTTGAAGCGCGTCGACAATCTCAACACCACACTTCCTCGTATGGGCGCAGCATGGTCCATCAGCGGAATGATTGAGATTGCTCACGCGTTGAAAGAGCATTGGCCTGCATGCGCAGACCAACTCACACCTGAGATGCGCATGGGCCTTGAGTACACGGCGGGGCTTTACAACGCCGATGCACGTGCACGTATTGAAGAACGGCGAGCTGCTCTCAACACTCGTATGGCGCAAATCTTTGACGAGATCGACCTCGTCATCACCGCAACGAACCCTGACGTTGCGTTTGATGCAGAAGGCCCATTGCCCAACACATTTGGCGGCATCAAGGCTGGCGCTGGAAACAACGGCCAGCTGACCTTCCCGTGCAACCTTCACGGAAACCCAGGCATCTCAGTTCCTGCTGGTTTTGTTGATGGATTGCCCGTTGGTTTGCAGATCATCGGTCCGCACTTCTCCGAGCCCATCTTGTTGGAACTCGCACATCGCCTTGAGCGCGAGCGCCCGTGGCCACTCACCGCAGAAGGAATTGTGAAGTAACTACTTCGACAGTGCGCGACCGACGATCTCTTTCATGATCTCGGTCGTGCCACCGTAAATAGTTTGGATTCGACTGTCAGCCCATGCGCGAGCAATTGGGTATTCCAACATGTAGCCGTAGCCGCCGTGCAACTGCAGACAACGGTCAACAACCTTGTTCTGCAATTCAGTGGTGATGTACTTGGCAGCAGCTGCTTGTTCCGCAGTTAACTTGCCTTCGCAGTGCAGTTCTAAACAACGATCCACATAGGCCTGCGCCATTTGTGTTTCGGTGTGCAGTTCTGCAAGTAAGAACTTTGAGTTTTGGAAGCTGGCAATTGACTGCCCAAATGCTTTGCGTTCTTTGGTGTACTCAAGCGTCCAACGTATAGCGGCCCTCGCAACAGCAACTGCACCCAGTGCCATTCCAAAACGCTCTTGCGCAAGATTGGTCATGAGATATGTAAAGCCCATGCCCGGTTCGCCCAAGATGTTCTCCGCAGGAACTTCCACATTGTCAAAGAACAACTCAGCGGTGTCTTGTGCGTGCATACCGAGCTTGTTGAGGTTGCGTCCGCGTTCAAAACCTTTCATACCTCGTTCAAGAACAACGAGCGAGATACCACGATGCCCAGCATCAGGATCTGTACGGCAAACAGTCAAAACAAGATCTGCATTGATGCCATTGGTAATGAATGTCTTTGCACCGTTCACCACATATGTGTCTCCATGCTTCACAGCCGAGGTCTTCACGCCTGCCATATCGCTGCCGGCGTTCGGCTCAGTAATTCCAATTGCGGTGATGTACTCACCTGTCACCATCTTGGGCAACCAACGCGCTTTTTGTTCATCTGTTGCGAGCGATAGGTAATACGGCAAAACAATGTCGTTATGCAATGTCATTCCATTCGCACTACCGATGACACCCGCATCTGACACTTCTTCTTGCATGACTGCACCAAAGTGATAATCATCCGTACCACCACCGCCATATTGCTCTGGTACGTGATAGCCGAGGAAGCCATGCTTGCCGGCTTCTAACCAAATTTCGCGTGGTGCAATTCCGTTGGCTTCCCATTGTTCGTGGTGGGGCACGACTTCGTTGTCCAGCCACTGACGAAAGACGGAGCGAAACTGCTCATGATCAGCGTTGTAAACGGTGCGCTCGAAGAAATCCATACTTCATACGCTAGGCGCTTCTGGCTCTTAGGCGAGAACTGCGCGAGCGACGAGATCTGTACCAAATGCGGTCAAAATCGCCAGATAGAGCAAGCCAGTTGCTGCCATCACTGCGGAATAGAACTTCTCACGTAATGCAGCGCGGGTGACTTCCGTAAGCACCACCGTAGTAATCGCACACGCCACCCAGAACCAACTCAGCATGCCGCCCCAGCCATCATCAATTGAGCCGTTCAGCACACTGATCATTCCGGTGGGCAACAACATCACAGCAATTTCGAATGGTGTAATCCAGCGAAGTGCAGTCACCAATTCACCGAGAATGGAACGGGGCAAACCTGGCTGCACCAAATACCAGTGACCCAACAACATTGCATCGCTGACCGCGCCGAGGAAGGCAGTGCCGACGAGTACTCGCACCAAGTTGACTGTGATGCCACCGGCGCCATGGGCTGCATCTACTGCACCAGCGATGACTCCGATGAGTCCGATGGCAGGTGCCAAGAGATCCCACTGTGCGTTCTTGCGCTTGAGTGTCAGCAGTGCTGCGACGGCACATGCGATTGCAGCAACGTCTCGTACGGGAATGAACTCTGTATAGAAACCTGCCGCCGCTCCGCCGCCTGCCAACACAATGAACGTGCCGCGCATCAACCATCCGTAGCCAGCGCCCATTTCATGCTTGCGAGTGGTGAACCAAAGAAAGAACAAACCTCCGGTGGCCCATTGGAGAAGAACTGTTGCTGCGTCAAGTCTGATCATGGGGCGCCTATTTGTCGAGAATGACGAGGTGATGATTGGCGTGATTGACAGACATTGGACCGTTCTCTGTAGCGACCACTATGTCTTCCAAGCGCATGCCCCACTTGTTCGGCACATAGATGCCTGGCTCCACGCTGTAGGCATGACCCGCGGCTAACAGCGTGGTGTTGCCCGACACCATGTAGGGGTCTTCGTGTTCTTCCATGCCGATGCCGTGACCTGTGCGGTGTACGAAGTATTCGCCATATCCCGCGGCTTCAATCACTCGACGCGTTGCGAAATCAACGTGTTCACAGGTGACACCCACTTTGCCTGCAGCAACACCAGCAGATTGTGCCTCAAAGAGCACGTCATATGCATCAGAAATCTCTTTCGGTGGTTCACCGAGGTGCACACATCGAGTGATGTCACTGCAATACCCGTTCATGGTTCCACCAAAGTCGCATAACACGATCTCACCATGATTAATCACTCGGTCACCGGCGTGGTGATGAGGACTTGCTGCATTCTCTCCTGCTGCAACAATCGCAAAGTTCACCTTCTGGTGACCTTCAGCAATCAGCCGCGCAGAGATATCTGCAGACACTTGCGCTTCAGTGCGACCCACAAGAGGAATATCCCCTGCATGTAGTTGCGCTGCGACTCGGTCAGCTGCAGCACCTGCGGCAACAAGGGCCGCAATCTCTGCTGCATCCTTGCGTGATCGCAATGCTTCCATCACAGTGACACTGCGCACGTACTTCGCGGTGGGGCGATGAAGAAGAAGATCAACAAGGAAGCGAGACCACATCTGATCACCGACTGCGATGGTCTGAGCAGCACCCAACAACGTGTGCGCAATGGCAACGGGATCTTCAGTCTCATTCCACGGAACCATGGCGAACACACCAGGAAGTTCATGCACACGTGGAGCTTCGAGGCGCGGAATAATGAGAGATGCTTCACCATCGCGGGGCACCACCAACATCGTGAGACGTTCAAGCGGCATTGCCAAGTAGCCCATGAGGTACGGCATGTCGTGGCCCAAGGACAAAATGAGCGCATCAACGCCGGAGCGCACCATTTCCGCACGAGCTCGATCAAGTCGTGCAGAGAAGACGGAGGCGTCAGTAGTGATGTTCATCGCATTCCAATTGTGACAGGTACGGCGTGTTCTGCCGATTCTCGGGCGTGATAGCTGGAACGAGTCAACGGGCTGGACTCCACATGTCCGATTCCCAGTTCTTCTCCGACACGCTTGTACATGTTGAAAATCGCTGGCTCTACCCAACGTGCGACCGGCAGATGATTCGTCGTAGGACGGAGATATTGACCAATTGTCACGATATCGACGCCCACTTCTGCGAGATCGGCAAGCACACCCAGCACTTCGTCGTCAGTTTCTCCCATTCCCACAATGAGACCGGACTTCACAGTGAGCCCAGCTGCCTTGCCTCGAGCAAGAACAGACAAGCTGCGGGCATACCCGGCGCTTGGCCGAACAGCACGCTGTAAACGTGGCACGGTTTCCATGTTGTGGTTGAACACATCAGGACGTGCATCAATCAGGATGTTCAATGAATCTGTCCCACGCCCATCAGAGATCAATGTCTCCACCTGGATGTTTGAATCAACGCTTCGAATGGCGTGAATGCACTCAGCAACATGACCCATCCCTTCATCGGCCAAGTCATCTCGCGCCACCATCGTGAGCACCGCAAACTTCAAATCCATTTTCGCTACAGCTTCGGCGATTCGCATAGGTTCTTGCCCATCGGGTGCTTCGGGCTTTTGTGTATCAATAAGGCAGAACCCACATGCTCGTGTACAACGCTCACCCAACACCATGAATGTTGCAGTGCCGTCGTTCCAACATTCCGACAAGTTCGGACAACCTGCTTCTTCGCACACAGTCACCAATGACAATTCACGCAAAGTCTTTTTCAAGGTCAGCACTTCTTCGCCGTGCTTTACATGCGGACGAATCCAATCCGGCTTGCGTTCAGACAATGGGATGGAATCTTCAACACCTGCACGTGCAAGCCGACCCAACATGCGCACAGGCTGTCCAGGACCTTCGCCGCGGGAAAACGCAGATAAGTCGTCAGGAGTTTGCTTCCAAGCCACGTCTTGACGTTCCATCTCGCCGTTACCCCACATGTTGGCGGCATGTCGTGCAACAACATCTGTGAAGTCATGCATGGAGATATCAATTCCTTCTGCAGCAATCGATGTCACGGGATATTCCGAGATGCCACAGGGAACAATGTTTGTGCTCATGTAATCAAGATCTGTGTGTACGTTCACGGCAAAGCCGTGCATAGTGCGCCGGCGACTCACTCGAACACCAATTGCACAAATTTTGCGAGGATTGCTATCAACGTCTAGCCACACACCGGGATAGCCGGCGAGTCGTCCAGCATTGGTGAGACCAATCTCATGCAAAGAGTTGATGATGACTTGCTCCACCGAGCACACATAGGCAACTGAATCCGCTGGTCCATCATTGCCGTGCTTTGGCGCAAGGTTGACGAGCGGGTACCCGACAAGTTGTCCTGGCCCGTGATACGTGATGTCTCCACCACGCTTCACTCGAACAAAGTCTGCACCCACTGCTGCTGGATCACATCGAAGATTCTTCTTGAGGTCCGCCGAAGGTCCGTAGGTGAAGACATGTGGATGTTCCATCAGCAACAAACGATTGCCGCTTCCGTTGCGGAACATCGCGTCTTGCACAACCAGCGCCTCGGCATAGGGCACACGTCCCAGCCATCGCACATGTAGTTGAGTGGATGTGTCGGCCATGGTGTCGAACACTTCCGTCGTGAGGGCTCCTTAGAGCTCAGACGACCAATCGCGTGTTTCGAGGATGAACTTCACCTTCACCAAGAAGTTGGCTGCATAGGCTCCGTCAAAAGCGCGATGATCCCACGCCATTGCAAGATTGCCCACAGGGTGAATCGCGATGCTCTCTCCACCACCAGGAATCTCAATGACCACTGGCTTTTTCTTTACCGCATCAGTGGAAAGTATTGCCACCTGTGGTTGATTGATGATGGGCATGGTGAGGACGGAACCGGAAGAACCATTGTTGGTAATGGTGAATGTTCCGCCAGAGATCTCCATTGGAGAAAGTTGACGTGAACGCGCACGGATCGCAAGGTCATTCACTTCACGAGCGATGGCACGAAGACGCTTCTCATCTGCATCGCGAATAACCGGAGCCAATAGTCCTTGATAATCAAGATCGATTGCGATACCCAGATCAACAAACTTATGAACGATGAGTTCACTCTCGCCCACTGATGAGTTCATGTGAGGGAATTCTTTCAATGCATCGACAACTGCACGCGCGATGAATGGAAGATACGTGAGGCTGAAACCTTCTGTGGCTTTGAACTCTTCCTTCAAACGACCACGTGTTGCAACAACATTTGCGAAATCGACTTCAACAACGCTGAATGCAGCAGGAATCGCATCTTTGCTCATCAGAGCGTGAATACCTGTTGCCTGACGAATCTTCGAAAGTGCGACAACTTCGTCGCGATTGCCGGCGACGACGCGCGGGGCAACTCCACGTGGAGCTGTCACGGGTGCGGAACTTGCTGCAACAACCGGAGCCGATGCGGGCGCAGAACCCTTGCTTGCGATTGCAGCGACGACATCGTCACGCGTAATGCGTCCACCAGGGCCTGTGCCCTGAATGCGTGACGCGTCGAGACCATTCTCTGCAATCAACTTGCGCACCACCGGCGACAACACCACCGAAGCACCTGAGGAGGATGGAGTTGAAGCACTCGCGGCGCCGTGCGATGGGACAGGTTCCGAAACCTTCGCACTTGTGCGGGTTTCGGGTTCTGGAGCCGGCGCTACAGGCGCTGCTGCTACGGGAACTACAGGTTCCGAAACCTTCGCACTTGTGCGGGTTTCGGGTTCTGAGGCCGGTGCCGAAGGAGCCGCACTGGCAGCAGAAGCCGGCGACGAAGCGCCTGCACCAGCAGAGGAGGAGGCATCGCCAACGACGGCGATGACGGTGCCGACTGCGACGGTGTCACCTTCGGCAACGCGAATCTCGGTCAACACACCAGCAATCGGCGATGGAACTTCAGTGTCAACTTTGTCGGTCGACACTTCGAACAATGGCTCGTCGGCTGCAACCGTGTCGCCGATCTTCTTGAACCAACGTGTGATGGTTCCTTCGGTGACTGTTTCGCCGAGTTGCGGGAGTGTGATCTCTGCCATGTTCGTAGTTCCTTGCGTTGCGATTTATGCGTTGATGCTGCGGCCGGTGAGAGACATCACTGTCTCGCCAAACAATTCGGACAAGCTTGGGTGCGGCTGGATGAAGTGCGCAATTTCGTCAACAGTGGCTTCCCAGTTCACTGCGAGGTATCCACCTGACAACTGTTCTGTCACCCATGGACCCACCATGTGCACGCCGAGAACTTGACCAGCAGAACCATCAGCGTTCTTCTTGGCGATGATCTTCACGAGACCATCGATTTCACCGAGAATCATTGCGCGGCTGTTCGCGCGGAACTGATGTTTGGCAACAACAACGTCGTATCCAGCTGCCTTCGCTGCTTCTTCGCCAGGACCTGCCCATGCAACTTCAGGGCTGCAATAGATAGCCCACGGCACACGGTCGTAATCAACAGGGATTGCGTTCTCGCCCAGTAACTGCTGCACAACAAGAATTGCTTCTGCATACGCAACGTGTGCGAGCTGTGGCGTGTTGATGAGGTCACCAATTGCATACACACCATCAACAGATGTCTGGCAGTACTCATCGACTTCAACGAAGCCACGATCACTGACTGCAACTTTGGTGTTGCCAAGACCCAGTTGATCGGAGAATGGGCGACGGCCCACCGAGACGATGACAGCATCTACTTCAAGAGTTTCACCTTCACCGAACGAAATCACAGTGGAACCACTGCCTGTTGGCGTATGCCCCTTCACTGCAACACCTGTTTTGATGTCAATCTTTTTCTTCTGGAAGGAACGAACAACAACGTTGGCAAGGTCAGCATCGAGACCAGGAAGAATCTTTGGCAGACCTTCAAGAATTGTTACTTGCGAACCAAGGTCAGCGAATGTGGATGCGAACTCACAGCCAATAGCACCGCCGCCAATCACTGCAATTCGTGCAGGAATACGGTCAAGCATGAGAACTTCATCAGACGTCATGATCGGACCACCGGGCTCGAAGCCAGGAATGACGCGAGGAACACTTCCGGCAGCGAGGATGACAGCGTCACCCTTCAACTGAGTGGTTGTTCCGTCTTCAGAAGTGACGGTCACGGAGTTGTCTGCGTTCAACGCACCAACTCCCAGGAGGTATGTCACCTTCTTGACTTTGACAAGACCGGTGAGACCCTTCACCAAGCCATCAACGATCTTCTGCTTGCGCGCTTGAGCAACGGCGAAGTCAGTTGCACCAACCGTGACGTCGATGCCGAAGTCGGTCGCATGTTCTGCATGACGACGTGCCGCTGCAGTTTCAAGAAATGCCTTTGCAGGAATGCAACCCCGGTTGAGACAAGTGCCTCCGATGGTGTCCTTCTCGATCAGTGCCACGTTCAGGCCGGCTGATGCACCGTAAAAGGCCGCGGCGTATCCGCCGGGACCGCCACCAACAACAACGAGGTCGAACTGGTCAGCCATGGGGGTCTTCTCCAATCATCGATACGACGCTGTACCGACTACTTATACGGTAGCCGTTTGCCCTAGGGAGCCCACTGAGATTGCTGTCCTGCCCTCAGATAGGCAATCGTCACACTTCCCGTGCTTTTCGCAAACCCCACGATGCAGGTCTCCA
The DNA here is from genome assembly GCA_947446815.1 of Acidimicrobiaceae bacterium. Taxonomy (GTDB): domain Bacteria; phylum Actinomycetota; class Acidimicrobiia; order Acidimicrobiales; family Ilumatobacteraceae; genus UBA2093. The sequence goes on along the minus strand of CANFGT010000001.1, from coordinate 103,156 downwards.
CCGTGTTCTTGGTGGTTGCCTCGCACGTTGACTTCGACAACAACGGAGACGTCACTTCGCCTCCCGACAGGAGCCGCCAGCCTTCGGTGGCTACTGCTCCGTCCACACCCACCATCGTCACCGTGACCAAGGTGGCATCCACTGCTTGCTCCACTTTTCTCACCGAGACCGTCATATCCGACAATGTCTGGCGGTGACCAAGGCTAAAGAGCACCGGTTTGGAGTGGTCGGTTGCCATCTGGAACAACTTGGTACCGCCCGCCACCATGATGGCCAGGCCACAGATCAGGGCGGTGAGGATGAGTTTGCGGGTGCTCATACGGCTCTCAGGCTACGCCCCCACCCCATCGCTGACCTAGAACAGGACTTTGGTCACCACAGACCAAGGGAACAACCCTTCGTCTTGCGGGGTTGACTGTGGCATGAAGATTCTTGTTACTGGCGCCTCTGGACTCATTGGCCGTGCCCTCTCCACCGAACTCAAAGCCCAAGGTCACACCGTCGTGGCAGCCGTTCGGCGCGAACCTCGCCGAAACGATGAAGTGCAGTGGGACCCAAAGAATTCGATTATGAATCAGTCGGCCTTCGATGGAGTTGACGCTGTGGTGCATCTTGCAGGCGCCGGCATCGGCGACAAGCGATGGACTGATGCTTACAAAATGGAAATACTCGAGAGCCGCACATTAGGAACTTCACTTCTTGCCAACACCATGGCGACACTTGAGGTCAAGCCAAAAGTATTTCTGTCTGGTTCGGCAATCGGCATCTACGGTGCAAGCAACGACGACATCCTTGATGAATCCGCCGCCGACGGCGATGGCTTTCTCGCCGATGTGTGTTGCGCATGGGAAGACGCAGCTGCACCCGCAGCTGCAGCAGGTATTCGCACCGTGTTCCTTCGTACGGGCATCGTGTTGTCACCTAAGGGTGGCGCACTAAAGAAGCAATTGCCCTTGTTCAAATTGGGTCTTGGCGGAAAGTTTGGAAACGGCAAGCAGTGGCAGAGCTGGATCAGCATCACCGACGAAGTGCGCGCCATCATTCACCTCCTCAATTCACAGTTGTCAGGCCCCGTGAATCTCACCGCACCAGAGCCCGTGACGAATGCAGAGTTCACCAAAGTTCTTGCATCCACCTTGTCACGACCTGCACTCTTCCCCATCCCGCCGTTTGGTCCGAAGTTGTTGTTGGGTAGCGAACTCGCAGATGCATTGCTCTTCACCGGCCAACGCGTCATCCCCGATGCGCTCACCAAAGATGGTTTTGTCTTCTCGCATCAAACACTTGATGTCGCGCTTCGTGCTCTACTGAAGAAGTGACGAATACTTCTCTCCCCACACAGGCCGACATCGTCATTGTTGGCGCAGGGCTTGCAGGTCTTGTTGCTGCACGAGTCCTAGAGCAGAACGGCTTCTCGCCGGTACTTCTTGAGGCATCGGATGGCGTTGGTGGACGAGTTCGCAGCGACATCGTCGACGGCTACATCCTTGATCGCGGTTTCCAAGTTCTCTTAACTGGTTATCCAGAGATTCATCGCCACCTCGACATTCCTGCACTAGACCTACGCGCCTTCGAACCTGGCGCAAATGTCTGGCGCGAAGGCAAGTCGCACATTGTTGGCGACCCTTTCCGTCGGCCAAAAACTTTGGTGAGCACGACATTTGCACCCATTGGCACAGTCTGGGACAAAGCACGCATCGCACTCATGCGCACGAAGTTGAAGCGAGCAGATCCGAAGCAACTATTGCGCGGGCAGGACATGCCCACCGCAACTGCGCTTCGTGCAATGGGCTTCTCTTCCAAGATGATCGAGAGATTCTTTCGTCCACTCGTTGGTGGAATTCAGCTTGATCCATCGCTCTCCACATCGCGGCGCATGTTTGATGTCATTTTTCGCACACTCGCAAATGGAGACTCCGTTGTTCCTGCTCACGGAATGGGACAGATTTCCGAGCAACTTGCTGCATCATTGACTACAACATCTCTTCATCTCAACACCGCGGTTCATTCGGTTGCTTCTGGATCCGTCACTCTTGCAAACGGTCACACCATCTCCGCACAAGCCATCATCGTGGCAACCGAAGGCCCCGTTGCCGCACAACTGCTCGGACTCCCACCTGTTGCATCACGTGCCGCCGGATGCGTGTATTTCTCTGCCGCCACACCTCCTGTTGATGGCGCGTACGTTGTTCTCGACGGGCATGGACAAGGTCCGGTCCTCAACGTTGCGGTGATGTCGCTTGTGTCGCCGCATTACGCACCAGCGGGCAAACACCTCATTGCTGCTGCATTACCTGGCGTGATTGATGGAGATCTTGAAGCCATCGCCCGTACACAACTTCGTAGTTGGTGGGGCGCCCAAGTGGACTCCTGGACACACCTGCGTACCTACAAAATTCCCCATGGGCAGCCAGGGCAAGATGCACCCTTTTCTCCAAAGAAAAAAGTTTCGCTTGGCGATGGCCTATACGTGTGTGGTGATCACCGAGACACAGGGTCAGCCCAGGGAGCAATGTACTCCGGTCGTCGTTGTGCGGAATTGGTTGCTCAACAAGTCAGACTGTCTGTATGACCACTTCTGACCCTTCCAAGATCGTCTCTCGTTCTGTCGTTGTTCCTGCACCCGCTGCAGACATTTTCAATTTGTTGGCAGACCCACGCCGCCATCACGAGATTGATGGATCCGGTTCTGTCAAGGATGCAAACCTCGATGCGCCAGAACGCCTGTCGTTGAATGCAAAGTTCGGCATGAAAATGCGAATTGTTGTGCCGTACACCATGATGAACACAGTGGTCGAGTTTGAAGAAGGCTCGCGCATCGGTTGGCGTCATATCGGTGGACATGTGTGGCGATACATCCTGGAGCCAGTGGACGGCGGAACAAAAGTGACTGAAGAGTTCGATATGAACACCGCTAAGAGTTACTTGGGCCTCAAGATCATGAATGCACCGAGCAATAATGCAAAGTCCATTGAGAAGACTCTTGCGAATTTGGTACGAGTCTTTACAAAGTAATTAGCGAATGTGCTGCGAGACAGCACGACGCAGATACTGGCCACGTCCGGCAGTCCCCAAAAACTCGCCGTTGTCAACAATGACATCACCACGCGACACAACTGTTCGCACTTTGCCCGTGATGTTCATGCCTTCATATGCAGAGTGATCAAGATTCATGTGATGCATCGCTTGCCCCAGCACCTGCGGCGCGTTGGGGTCGTACACCACCACGTCGGCATCAAGACCTTCGCGAATCGCACCTTTTTGCGGAAGACCAAAGAGACGCGCAGGAGCCGTGGAGCACACTTCCACCCAACGTTCCGCCGTGATGTGACCAGCAACTACACCTTGGAATACGAGGTCCATTCGGTGTTCAACGCCACCAATACCGTTCGGCACAACATTGAATGCTTCGCCGTTGGCCAACTTCTGCTCACGCAAACAGAACGGGCAATGGTCCGTACTCACAACTGCTAGTTGATCAACACGCAAGCCTTCCCAGAGGTCTGCTTGGTGATGTTCATGCTTTGAACGCAATGGCGTCGAGCAAATGTATGCGGCACCATCAGGCCAACCCTTGCCGAGATGATCCTCTAGCGAGAGGTGCAGATACTGCGGGCATGTCTCAGCAAAGATGTTCGTGCCGCGTGAACGTGCTTCCACTACTTCGCGCAATGCATGAGAGCTAGAGAGATGCACGATGTATAGCGGTGCATTTCCTGCGACTCGTGCGAGCACACCAGCGCGATGCACAGCTTCTGCTTCCAACTCTGGCGGACGAGTACGCGAATGGAAATCCGGAGTGAGATTTCCAGCGGCAACTGCTTGTTCAATCAGCACATCAATGGCAAGACCATTCTCTGCGTGCACCATGGCCATCATTCCGGTATCAGCACACATCTGTAGTGCTCGCAGAATTTGACCATCGTCGGAGTACAAGCGGCCCGGATACGCCATGAACAACTTGATCGATGCAACGCCTTCGCGTTCAATGAGTGAACGAGTGTCGATGAGAGCTTGTTCATCGACCCCGCCAAGAACTTGATGCAAGCCCCAGTCAATAACGCATTGGCCTTCCGCTTCAGACAAACGCTTCTCAAAAGACTGCAGCACGTTGCCGCCGAGACGCTGTTCAGAGAAATCGATAATCGTGGTGGTGCCACCGTGCGCTGCAGCTGTGGTGCCGGACAAAAAAGTGTCCGATGACGACATGGTTCCCGTGTCGAGCTGCATGTGCACGTGAGCATCAACGCCACCAGGGACAACGAGACATCCCGCCGCATCAATCACACGATCATCAGGGCCAGGTGCGATGCCACCTGCAGACTTCGGCACGATGGATTGGAAGCGACCATTCTCAATCGAGACGTCTGCATCGACCCTGCCATCAGCATTAATGACGGTTCCATTGAGAATCAGGGTGCGCACACCACAAATCTAAACCTCCAACACCATGTTGTCGGTGCTAAACCTCTTACGTGGCAATTTCTCTCCCCCAAGGTTTCTCGTCATACGTCGCCAATGTGGGCGTCAAAGACGACAGCAAAGATTTCACCGTGGTGCTCGCCGACGCTGGCTCCACATCCGCCGGCGTGTTCACCAAGAGCCGTTTCGCAGGACCATCTGTCGAAGTCTCACGGCGCCACAACACAGGCCACGCACGCGCAATGGTCGTGATTTCTAAAAATGCAAACGTTGCCAATGGCCCCGAGGGTCTGGCTCATGCAGAAGAAGTCACGGCGTCTGTCGCCACCAAGTTGGGCATCAGCGCTTCTGAAGTTCTCATCGCATCGACAGGTGTCATTGGTCGGCTTTATCCCATCGACCGAATTCGCACTGGAATCGCAGCGCTGCCCTTCCCATTGCCGGCGAAGGATGCTGAAGAAGTTGCACGCGGCATCATGACCACCGACACGGTGCACAAGGTTGCTGAAGCAACTGTTGCAGGTTCTTCAGCACGCGTTGTTGGCGTTGCCAAGGGCGTGGGAATGATCGAGCCAGACATGGCAACGATGATTGCGATGATCTTCTCTGATGCATCTGTGTCTTCCGAAGACCTTGATGCAACATTCCGTCGTGTTGTCAACCGCACCTTCAACTGCGTCTCCATCGACACCGACACATCCACCAGCGACACCGCGATTGTGTTGGCCAGTGGTGCTGCAGGTGCAGTTGATGCACAGGCATTCGAAGTTGCACTTGAATCGGTGATGTTGGAACTCACGAAGAAGATTGCGCGCGATGGCGAAGGCGCCGAGACACTCATTGAAGTGCGCGTTGATAATGCACGTGATGAAATGCAAGCCAAGACAGTGGCGAAAGCAATCGTGAACTCACCACTCGTCAAGACCGCAGTGCACGGTGCAGACCCCAATTGGGGCCGCGTGGCAATGGCTATTGGTAAGTGCAGTGATTACACCGACATCGATCAGGAAATGGTCGTCATTCGCTTCGGCACACAAGAGGTGTACCCATCACAAGTCGATGAAGGTGGTCTTGCAAAGCTGAGCGAATACATGAAGGGCGATGACGTGTTGATCCATGTGTCGCTCAACACGGGCAACACATCGGCCACCGTGTGGGGATGTGACCTCACCGATGGCTACGTACGCATCAACGCCGACTACACCACCTGATTTTTATGTCGTTCGTTGCGCATCTTCATGTCTCACCCGAGCATTCATTCTCAAAATTTTCACAGGATCGCATCACACTCATCGCCGGCCATGGAGTGGAAGGCGATGCGCACGCAGGCCCTACGGTCAAGCACCGGTCCCGAGTCGCAATCAACCCATCAACACCTAATCTTCGACAAGTTCATCTCATCCCTTCAGAAATTTTGTCTGAACTCGTGAACAATGGCTTTGATGTAAAGCCAGGAGATCTTGGAGAGAACATCACCACATCAGGCATTGACTTACACGACCTCCCTGTCGGCACTCTCTTGCGTATTGGCAAAGAGGCACTTCTTGCATTGACGGGTTTACGCAATCCATGTCACCAAATCGACGATTTCCGAAGTGGCCTCCTCAAGCAATGCCTGCCCAAAGATGAACAGGGCGAAGTTCAGCGACGGGCCGGCGTGATGGCCATTGTCATTGTCGGCGGAACAGTGAACATCAGCGACACTATTGAAGTCGCTCTACCACCGCTGCCTCATTCACCCCTACAACGCGTCTAGCGGGTTTCGAAATACGCGAAGAGTTTTTCGCGGTACGGCGCGATGCTCTTGTACTGCGCCACATCTTCATGAATCTTGTTCACTAGTTCCGCAATGTCTTGCACTAATGGTTGATCACGTTCCATAAAGTCCGACAACTTCTCTACATACGTGCGAATCGTGAACAAGATGCCGCCGGTTAATGGCAAGCGACGCAATGTCTGCCACTCCACCCGGAACCACATATCGGCCGCATCTATCTCGGGTGTTACAGGCGGAGTGTCGGGCTGAAACAACGCAGGATGATTGGAGATTCCCCAGTTGATACGCCACATCGGACGCTCAGGATTCAATCGCATCATCACTGAATTGACGGGTGAAGTGAGATCTTCCTCATAACGCGCCACGGGTGAATGGATGCTGCTCATCGTGCCGCCTATTTTCTCGGCCAAGCGCCAACGATTCGGCGAACACAACACAGCAGCGGCAAGCCGCGGCACGCCTTTCTCATCGGGCAACAAGATGCAGAGGTCATCAGCAACCTGCAACGCAGCATCCACTAAAGCATCAATGCCAGATTCCATCGATGGATTCACACCTAGTGAAGCGAGCACTCCTGCTGCGACTTCTTCGCACGCTTCTTCTGCACCTTCAACGCACGCAATGACTTCTTGTGGGCGCTCTGCAATGAGTGCGCGCTTCATTGCAATTGTTGGCACCCAGTCCGCATCTTCAGCAGACACCCATTGCGCAACATCTAAAGGACGAGCACCAACTCGCAATCGCGCAGCATCAACAGCAGTCGGCAACAACCCGTCAGGGATAGCGATAGAACGACGAAACCCCGGGACAAAGCCCGGGGAATCGTTATGAGGTGTTTCTTGCCGATCAAACGGCGTGAACGGATCGTTATGAAAAACGATGCTCACTTAGGCGGCATACGAATGCCACCGTCCACGCGGATGGTTTCAGCATTCATGTAGCTGTTCGTGATGCACTCAAGAACCATCGAAGCGAGCTGCTCTGGCTTGCCCAACTTCTGTGGGAAGAGAACGCCCTTCTGCAACTGTGCCTTGAAAGCTTCGCTTGCATCACCGCTGCCGTAGATAGGAGTGTCAATGAGACCAGGAGCAACAGTGTTGATACGAATACCAACAGGAGCAAGGTCACGAGCGACTGGCAATGTCATACCGACAACGCCACCCTTCGATGCGGAGTATGCGTTCTGACCAATCTGGCCGTCGAATGCTGCAACCGATGCGATGTTCACGATTGCGCCTCGCTCGCCGTCTTCAAGAGGCTCGGTCTGGCTCATTGCGGTCGCTGCGATACGAATCGCGTCGAAGGTACCCACCAAGTTGATGGCGATGACGAGCTTGAAGCGGTCGATGTCAGCAGCAGATGAGTACTGGCCGTCCTTACCGATGGTGCGCTGTGCTGCACCGATACCGGCGGAGTTCACGAGCACGCGAAGTGGTCCCATGGACTTAGCCATTTCCACTGCATTGATGATGTCTTCTGTCTTTGTCACGTCCACTGGGCAGAAAGCGGCATTGCCGACTTCCTTTGCGAGTGCCTCTCCAACTTCACGCTGACGCTCAAGGTCGGCGATGACGACCTTTGCCCCACCCTGAGCCAGGAGACGAACGGAGGCGGCACCGATTCCCGATGCTCCGCCAGTGACAATTGCGCTTACGCCTTTGATTTCCATGCAGTCAGGCTACGCAACGAAGGGTGTCGGCTCCTAGCCGAACCGCCCGAGACCCCGTCAGTGCTGGGTCTGAGCAACGGCAAGGGCATCCACAAGGTCATTCATGGGGTCACCGCTATGCCCCTTCACCCAAGCGAATTCAATGTTGCCGCGACTCAGAACCAATTCAATAAACGGTTCCCATAAGTCGCGGTTCGCAACGGGTTGACGCTGTGAGTTCTTCCAACCACGAGCGTGCCATCCCTTCCACCACTTGTCGTTGAAGCACTTCACGACGTAGGTGGAGTCCGCCACGATGACGATCTTGCGTGGGTCGTCGGCGTAGGTCTTCACGGCGTCATATGCCGCCATGATTTCCATGCGCTGGTTCGTGCTTCGTCCCTCTGCACCACTGGCCTGTGGCTGCCCACTGGGCGACACCGCCCATGCCCATCCGCCAGGGCCAGGGTTTCCTGAACATGCCCCGTCTGTGTAGATGACCACGGTGTCGTCGGAATGTTCCATTCCTCGATTGTCCCTTATCGGAGACGGCGCAATGTGCATCCCCGCTCAATAGTGGGAGAATGAGCACGTGATCTACGACGACTCCGTCCATCAGTTGCCAGACACTGATCCCGGCGAGACACAAGAGTGGCTCGACTCGCTTGACTCCGTTGTCGTTGGCCACGGTCCAAATCGCGCTCGCTATTTGTTGGCTCGGCTGCTTGAACGCGCACAGCAATCAAATGTCAGCTTCCCCGCCACAGTGTCTACGCCATATGTCAACACCATTCCGGTTGACGACGAGCCGTGGTTCCCCGGCGATGAACACATTGAGCGTCGCATTCGTGCATACATCCGCTGGAACGCAGCCGTCATGGTTACGCGCGCAAATCATCACACCGAAGGCATCGGTGGCCATCTCTCCACGTTCGCAAGTTCCGCCAGTTTGTACGAAGTGGGATTCAACCATTTCTTTCGCGGCAAGTCTGATGGCACCCCTGGCGACCACGTGTATTTCCAGGGCCACGCTGCACCCGGCGTGTACGCGCGTGCGTTCTTAGAAGGTCGTTTCAGCGAAGACGACATGGATCACTTCCGTCGCGAGATCGGTCGTGATGGAAAAGGTCTTTCCAGTTATCCGCATCCACGCCTCATGCCCGAATTCTGGGAACACCCAACGGTGTCCATGGGGCTCGGACCACTCACTGCTTTGTATCACGCACGATTCAACCGTTATCTCCATAATCGCGGTATCGACGACACATCAACGAGCCGTGTCTGGGCCTTCTTAGGTGATGGCGAAACCGATGAACCAGAAACGCTTGGATCCATCTCGCTGGCTGCGCGCGAACAGCTCGACAATCTTGTGTTTGTTGTGAACTGCAACCTGCAACGTCTTGATGGCCCCGTTCGCGGCAACGGCAAAATCATTCAAGAGCTTGAAGCAACGTTTCGCGGAGCCGGCTGGAATGTCATCAAAGTCATCCTTGGTTCCAAGTGGGATGAACTTCTGGCAGCTGACGTTGATGGCGTGTTGCTCAACAAATTGAACTCCACTGTTGACGGAGAGTTCCAACGACTCGCCATCGAAGACGGCGCCTACATTCGTAAAAACTTCTTCGGCTCCGATCCCCGACTCTTGCAATTAGTTGCACATCTCAGCGACGAAGATCTCGTCAACTTGCCACGCGGCGGGCACGATTACCGCAAGATCTTTGCCGCGTATAAGGCCGCAACAGACAACCTCGGCTCAGGCAAGCCAACAGCAATTCTCTGCAAAACAATTAAGGGCTGGACGCTTGGCCCACAAGTGGAATCACGAAACGCCACGCACCAAATCAAAAAGCTCAGCACAGAACAATTGCGAGCCTTGCGAGATCGTTTGAAACTGCAAGAAGAAATTCCCGACAGTGCATTAGATGCAGATGAGCCTCCGTATTACCGCCCCGCTATTGACACGGTGGAGTTCCAATACATGCAAGAACGTCGTCGCGCTTTAAACGGGTTTATTCCGGAACGCAAACAATGGACACGATCTCCGCTCACTCTGCCGGAAGCATCCGTATTCACTGAGTTTCTTGCGGGCTCGGGCGAGCAGGCAGTCAGCACCACAATGGCTTTCACTCGCATCTTGCGCAACCTTGCACGCGATGAAAAATTTGGCGCGCGCGTTGTGCCCATCGTTCCCGACGAAGCTCGTACGTTTGGCATGGACTCGTTGTTCAGGGAACAAAAGATTTACGCGTCACAGGGCCAAAAGTATGAGCCCGTTGATCATGACTTGTTGTTGACCTATGCCGAATCAGCACAAGGTCAGATTCTGGAAGAAGGCATCACTGAGGCAGGCGCGATGTCCAGTTTCATTGCTGCGGGCACCAGTTACTCCACTCGCGGTGTGCCGATGGTTCCATTCTTCACGTTCTATTCCATGTTTGGATTCCAGCGCGTCGGCGATCTCATCTGGCAGGCAACCGATGCACGTACTCGTGGTTTCCTCATGGGAGCAACAGCCGGACGCACCACTCTCATGGGTGAAGGCTTGCAACATCAAGATGGCCACAGTTTGCTATTGGCAAGCACGATTCCGGCTTGTCAGGCATATGACCCTGCCTTTGCGTACGAACTTGCCACAATCATCGAGCACGGCATCGACAAGATGTATGGCGCATCACCAGCAGACATCTTTTATTACATCACTCTCTACAACGAGAACTTGCACATGCCCGCACGCCCTGCCCACGTGCAAACACAAGACATCATCAACGGTTTGTATCAATTCGCGCCAAGCGAAACGGGCACTGTTGATGCTTCGCTCTTTTTCTCTGGCACGGCCAACGTTGCGGTAACACGCGCGGCCGAAATTCTCCGAACCACCTACAACATCAATGTTGATCTGTGGTCGGCCACTTCGTACAAGTCATTGCGCGAGGATGCGATGGAAGTTGAACGATGGAATCGACTACACCCAACAGAACCAACCAAGACATCAATTCTTCAGAACACATTGGGCGATGCAACCACTCCCATTGTTGCGGTCACAGACTTTATGCGCATCGTTGCAGAACAGATTTCTCCGTACATCACTCACCGATCATTTACGGCCCTCGGAACTGACGGTATGGGCCGCAGCGATACGCGCGAGGCATTGCGTCGCTTCTTTGAAACTGATGCCGAGCACATCGTTGTCGCAGTACTCACTGCATTAAACGGTTCCCACGGCATCACAAATGACACAATTGCCATGGCAATAACAGAGCTCGGCATCAACGCAGATGCGACATACGGACTCTCGCGCGATTAACTAGGACACACATGGGCACCCTCTACATCACCGGCATTCCCGAATCAGATGCGCTTCTCAACACCAACGGAACTGCATTGCTGATCGGCATGTTGCTCGACCAACAAGTTCCTATGGAATGGGCATTCAATGGTGCCTATACGTTGAAGAATCGCCTTGGCCACCTCGACCCTAAAAAAATCGCTGCGATGAGCCCCGACGACTTCTTGGCACTGTGCCTCGACAAGCCAGCGATTCATCGTTTCCCTAAGGCCATGGCACAACGTGTTCACGCTATGTGCGGCATCATCGCCAGCCAATACAAGAACAAGGGCGAAAACATATGGAACGACACCGGCGATGCAACGGTGGTGTTCGAACGACTTCGCGCATTGCCTGGCTATGGCGAAGAGAAGGCACAAATTTTCATGGCGCTATTGGGTAAGCGTTTCGGAGTGCAGCCAAAGGGTTGGGAAAAAGCTGCAGGCGTATTCAGCGACAAGAACCCACGCACCGTTGCCGATATCACCAATCCAGAAACGCTCATCAAAGTGCGCGAATGGAAAAAGATGGAGAAAGCTGCCAACCGCGACAAGCAATCTCGGCCACTTCCTGCCAAGGCAGCGACGCCAAGAAAAGCGGGCATCATCAAGCCACCAGCCCAGAAACCCGCAGTGAAGAAGCCTGCGAAATGACCACACTTATTACGGGTGGTGCTGGCTACATCGGTTCCATCACGACTCGCCTAATTCGTTCCACTGGGCGTGGTGTCGTTGTTCTCGACACATTAGAAAATGGCCATCGCAAGGCAGTCGGTGACGCACCATTCGTACAAGGCGATATTGCCGATACTGAACTTGTCGAGCGCATCTGTCGCGAACATGATGTTGATGAAGTCGTTCACTTCGCTGCGTATAAAGCAGTGGGCGAAAGCATGGAGAACCCTTCTAAGTATTTCCAGAACAACGTCACAGGTTCCCAAAAGTTGTTCGATGCACTCAACCGCGCAGGAGTCGAACGCATTGTGTTCTCCTCTACTGCAGGCGTGTACGGCACGCCCGACACAGTTCCTGTTCGCGAAGACGCAGAGACACGTTGCGAGAGTGTGTACGCCGAGACAAAACTGATGATTGAAAAGACTCTTGGTTGGTACTCGCGCACTACCAACATGCGCCACGTGTGCCTGCGCTACTTCAACGCGGCCGGAGCGACATCTGATTCCACCCTTGGCGAAGACTGGCGCTACTCCCAGAACCTCATCCCTCATGTAATGAAAGCGCTTCTGGGCCATGCGCCTGCTCTGAAAGTTTTTGGAAATGATTTCCCCACGCCCGACGGTACGGGTGTGCGCGACTACATCCATGTAGAAGATCTTGCAACTGCGCACATTGCCGCACTTGATCATCTCAAGAACAACGGCGCAAGCATCACATGCAATGTTGGTACCGGCTTTGGTACAAGCGTGATGGACATCATCTCAACAACGGAACAAATCTCTGGCAAGAAAGTTCCATATGAAGTTGTCGGTCGTCGAGCCGGCGATCCAGCAGAGTGTTACGCAGACCCCAGCCTCATCAACAAGACTTTGGGATGGTCGCCCACTCGTTCACTCGACGACATCATCGCCACGGCATACGCATGGCATACCTCGCACCCTGCAGGGCACGACAGCTAGTTACATGATGAGTGCGCGTTGGCGATCAAGCCAACCGAGCAGCACTGCAATAGCGCGAGGGTCGTGACGCAAACGGTGACCCGCGCCAGCAATGACGCGCAGTTCAGCACTGCCGTGGGCTTCTGCAAGCACACGTGAGTCTGCAACAGGAACACTCTCATCTTCTTCGCCATGCATCACCAGCAACGGGCGCGGCGCAAAACGACGTGCTGCATCGACCGGACGGAAGCGACGCAATTCACGGCTCCATTCATCAAAGGCACGAGGAAATCCTGGACTACGAATTGCGCCGATCTCACGCGCATGCTCCAGGAAGCGACGAGGTTGGCCTGCCCAATCGTCGAAGTCAGCACGTGCACCCAAAAGTGCACATCCACGAACACGTGGATCGTCGGCAGCAACACTGAGCGCCAATGCACCACCTGTGTTCGTACCTACCAACCAAATACCGTTGGGGTTTGTCTCAGCTTCCAAATGATCGATGGCGGCACGAAGGTCATCCACCCAACCCTGCATCGAGAAGTCACCTTCACTGGAACCACAACCGCGGAAGGTAAATGTGAGTGCCGCCCAGCCCAATTCATTCGCCATGCGATCCATGAGTTGAGGAAAAGTGACGCCCGATTGACGTGCATCAAGTGGGCCGATGGGAAATCCATGGCACAAGATGACTCCTGGTAAACCCGATGCGTTGTGTCCACTCGGAACCGCAAGGTACCGATGAAGCGTGAGAGGTCCTGAACGGAATGTGCCGTTCATTGCTCCGGTCATGGTTTACGCGCGAGGCTTGCGAAGACGACGCGTTGCGCCGACTGTTGCTAACGAGTAACCACGATTGCGTGCCTCGGCCAAAGTGTCTGGTCCGAAACAAAGACCGACGCCCTCATTCACAATCTCGTCGATGATGGCTGTTTCGGTCCATTCGTCAAGGTCGTACACAAGCTGGGTGCGCTTGTCACCAAGAAATCGGGTGTGCTCAAACCGTACGGGGCGTTCCATGACTCTCACGGTAGTCGCCGCACACCTGCGATGCACGAACGCGAGTATCAGCGTGGACGGATGAGCGAGAAAATGGCATCAAATGAGATGTCATCCCATGTGGCTAGGTCAATGCAGCCCTCGTCCATTTCAGCCACGACGCGACCATTAATTTGCCCATGTAGCCAATACGCCGAAGCAAGTGGGTCAAGGTCTGCACGCACCCAGCCCTGACTTTGTGCATATTCCGTGGACTTTGCAAGCGATTGTAGGAAAGAGCGGTTGATCTCATTGATTGCGACAGCCAGTTCAGGATTCGTTTGTACTGCACCAATCACAGCGAGACGAACACTTCGCGCTTGAATGCGCTCAGGCCGGTAGCTCCACGACAACGAAGTCCGAAGTGCACGCTCGTATTCCTCTTGGTTCGACACCATCATCATGAGACGGTCAATAGGTACTTCCAAGTCTTGGCTTCGCCTGTACCACTCTGCGTACGCAGCCGTCACTAGTGCCGAACGGTTCTTGAAGTGGTGATACACAAGCGGTTCAGTCACACCAACTATTTCTGCAACCTTGGCAACTCGCACCGACGACTCACCGCCGACCTCCAGCAGTTCGATGGCTGCATCAATCATCTTTGACCGCATATCGGCACCAACACTCACACGTGTCATATTAGATTGCCTTCATGATTCCCACCGAGACCATCGACAAACTCGAGGCGACCTGGAGCAGCATCAGCGAGTTCTGCTCCACCCTCACTGAGGATCAGTGGAAGACTCCCACGCAATTGCCGAACTGGTCAGTGCAGGACAATCTCTCTCACCTCATTGCCTTTGAGGCCGATTTCCACGGACTCCCACGTCCCGTCCACACGGCACCCGACAAGTCTCACGTGAAGAATGAACTCGGAGATTCCAACGAGGACGACGTGGATTACTGGCGCTCATTTAAAGGTGCAGAAGTACTTGCCGAATGGAACAAGATTTCCGCCGCTCGACTCTCCGAAATGCGCGCTGCAGATGATGCCTACTTTGCCCGCGAAGTAACGACACCTGTTGGACCCGGAACGGTTGCTGACTTTATGCACATTCGAATTCTTGATTGCTGGACGCATGAACAAGACATGCGGCGAGTACTTGGACGTCACGGTCATCAAAGTGGGCCATCGGCAGAACACACTATTGACCGACTTATCCGCACCGTGCCAATGGTGATTGGCAAGCGTGCCGGTACTGCGGAAGGTGAATGCGTTGTTATCCGCATCACTGGCCACGTGCAGCGACTTGTTGTCACCAGAATTGTTGACGGACGTGGCCACATCAGCAATGACTCCCCAGCATCATCTCGCTGCGATATCAGTATGGACAGCGACACATTCCTTCAATTGGCAACTGGTCGCGCAACGTACAACGAACTTGCAGAACACATCTCTACAAGCGGCGATGCGGAACATGCGAACCGAGTGTTATCTCAGTTCACCATGATGATCTAACTACAGCGAGTCGGCCTTGGGGCCAACTGCACCAATTGCTGCAAGGTATGCGTTGTGCGCATCAAGAACGTGCACCACGTCTACATCGTCAAGCACGTCGACACCACGACTTGAAGCCACACTCAACAAGTACGCAGCAAGTGATGTTTCGTCAGCAATCACCGGCGTATCAATATCTTGACGTCGGTCAACAACATCTTTTGGCATGAGATCACGATCAGCCAGCCATTTGAGATGCCCCAGCAAGAGCGAACGCACTTCTTCCGATGTCAGGCGAGCCTGCGTCTCCGACGGCAATGCATCAGAAACAAAAAGAACTGCTTCATCAATTTCGTATACAACGCGAGGTGCAACTGCATCGAGCCGACGAGCTTCTCTGCCAACAACTACGGCTGCAATCACAAATACGACAACCGCTGAAATAAGTGCGAAGACGATGGTGATTGTGGACATGTTCTCAGCCTATGTCGGGACAAACAAAAGAGCCCGGGCACAAGGCCCGGGCTCTTTTCCGAATCTGTTTCAAACAGTGATCAGATACCGATGCGCTGAGCAAGAAGCTCGCGGTGGTAGGTGGGGTCACCGAAGATGAGTTCGCTTGACTTTGCACGCTTGAAGTACAGGTGTGCTGGGTGTTCCCAGGTGAAACCAATACCGCCGTGAATCTGAATGTTCTCAGCTGTTGCGTGGAAGTAGGCCTCGGAGCAGTATGCCTTTGCAAGTGAAGCAACCGAAGGAAGTTCTTCATTCATTTCAGCTGCACACCACATGCCGTAGTAGGCAGCGGACTTTGCGGACTCAACCTCAAGCAACATGTCTGCACACTTGTGCTTGATTGCCTGGAATGAACCGATGGGGCGACCGAACTGGATGCGATCCTTTGCGTACTGCACTGCCATTTCGAGAACCTTCTGAGCTCCACCGACCTGCTCAGCTGCAAGTGCAACTGCTGCGAGATCCATGACCTGGGAAAGAACTGCGCCGCCGTTGCCCTCGGTACCGATGAGCTTGGCTGGTGTGTTGTTGAATTCAAGCTTGGCTTGCTTACGTGTCTGGTCCATTGTGGAAAGAGCTGTACGTGTGAGGCCACTTGCATTGCCCTCAACTGCGAAGAGGCTGACGCCCTTTGCTGTACGAGCTGCGACGATGATGAGGTTTGCGGTGTGGCCGTCGAGCACGAAGCTCTTGGTGCCACTGATTGTGAAGTCGGAACCTGCACCCTTTGCTTCGATCGTGATGCCTGCTTCGTCCCAACGGCCTGATGGCTCGGTGGTGGCAAGTGTTGCGATTGTTTCGCCACTTGCGATGCCAGGAAGGTATGCCTTCTTTGCTGCATCGTCACCGGAGAGAAGCAATGTGTTTGCTGCAAGGACAACGCTGGAGAAGAAAGGTGCACACAAGAGAGCGCGACCCATTTCTTCGAGCACAACACCAAGCTCGATGAAGCTGTAGCCCTGGCCACCGAATTCTTCGGGGATAGCGAGACCCTGGAGGGCCATTTCGCCGGCCATCTGTGACCACACTGCTGCGTCGAAACCATTTGCGGTTTCCATGTTCTCGCGAACTGCCTCTTCTGATGACTTGTTCTCAAGGAACGAGCGCACCATCTTGCGGAGTTCTTCTTGTTCTTCACTAAATGCAAAATTCATGTCTTCATTCTGTCCCACCCAATTCGCCCTTCGCTAGTCGAGGCGTGTACACGGGTGTACACATCCTGTAGCCTGCCGATATGGCCTTTGTCGGAATGCGTGAATTCAGATCTGCCCTTGCCACATATATACGGCGGGCTCAACATGGAGAGCGGGTCATCATCACTGTTGATGGTGCCCCCGTTGCCCAACTCAGCAATATGGCTGCCGACATGGCTGGCGTCACGATGGCCGACCTCATTGCCCGCGGCGCCATTGCTCCGCCGCGCCGACGTGGTGACTGGATTCCCGACGACCCCCTGTTGCTCTCGTCTGGTGCACGCGTCGACAGGGCCTTGAACCAGGTTCGCACATGACCGTGTTTCTCGATGCCAGCGCATTGTTGTCTTTGCACATTGACGGTCCATCGCGCATCATCGTGAATGACGCACTGAATGGCGACACCATGTGGGCCGCATGTGCCGTTGCATTGGGCGAAGCGATTGCGGCCGCATCACGGCTTACAGATGAGCCGGTACTGATTCGTCATCTCGAAGACATGTTGCGCCACACCTGGGACTTTCTCCATGTTGTTCCTCTCGATCAAGCACTGCTTGATGAGGCAACAAGTCTCTGCCAGGAGCAACCCGTTGGCATGTCCACAGGAATGCACCTTGCATCTGCTGCACGGCTCCCCCAACCCATCAGCTTTGTCACCTTTGACGCTGCACAGATCCCCGTTGCACTGTCCATGGGTTTCAATGTTGTGTCAGGCTAAGCACATGGCTTCGCCGCTCGGAACTCTCCATTACTTCGATCACAACCTCGAAGTACATCGCGTGGTCGTTGGCTCGTATGCGAACAATGTGTTCATCGTGCGTTGCAAACACACTGGCGACGCAGTCCTTATTGACGCAGCTAATGAGCATGAACAATTGCTTGAGTTATGCACTGCACTGGGTGTTCGGCGCGTGCTCGAAACTCACGGACATTGGGATCACATTCAAGCGGTGCCTGCAATGCGTGAAGCCGGTTACGAAGTTGCCGTCATGAATGAAGATGCAGAAATGTTGAAAGATGTTGGCTACGACGTTTTCATTACCGACTCACAAATCATCGAAGTCGGCAAACTTCGTCTTGAAGCAATTCATAACCCCGGTCACACACCTGGCTCTGTTTCGTTCAAAGTGCACGATGCGCCATTGTTGTTCACCGGCGACACGTTGTTCCCCGGTGGCCCAGGCGCAACACATTTCCCTGGCAGTAGTTTTGAAGCCATCATTCAGTCACTCGACAACAGACTCTTCACTTTCCCTGGAAACACTGTGGTTCTCCCTGGTCACGGAGTCGATACAACTATTGCCGTTGAACGTCCACACTTACAAGAGTGGGTGGATCGTGGCTGGTAAATCTCCGTTCCTCGGCGGCATGGCCCCAACGCTTCTTCCGGAAGCACATGCAACATCACATCTCAGTGTCGATGGTCGCCTCTCGCAAGAAGATCGCGCACGATTGCGCGCGATTCCGTCATACAAGAATGCATGGTCGACCGTGTGGCTGTACGGACAGAACATTCTCATTCTTGTCGTCGCCGCAAAACTCAATAACCCCATCACCTGGGTTCTCGCATTTCTTCTCATGGGTCGTGCACATGCACAGTTCGCATCACTCATGCATGAAGCGGCACATCGATTGTTGTTTGCACACAAAGCAACAAACGACTTCGTCGGCAATTGGTTACTTGGGTTTACAGAACTAACGAGCACGCAGGCATATCGACGCGTACACATGGCACATCACAAACGTGAATTCGGACCTAACGAACCAGACGTTCCGTTATATGCGAACTACCCCATTACTCGCGCAAGCCTGCGACGCAAACTTGTTCGTGACGCAACGGGACAAACCGGATACAAGTTGTTGCGCAATCAATTCAAAGGTCTTCGTTCTGAAGATATTCGCGTGCGCCACACGCTCTGGAAGATGATCAGCGTTCAAGTTGTCATCGCAGCAGTGTTCACTACTGCTGGTTACTGGTGGATGTACCCCGTGATGTGGGTGGCGCCATATCTCACTGTGTGGCGCGTCATCAATCGACTTCGTTCCATCGCCGAACATGGTGGTCTGCGTGAGGACGATGATCGCCGTTACACCACACACGCTGTGCGTCAACACTGGTTTGCGCAATTCTTCCTTGTGCCCTACAACATCGGATTCCACATGGCTCATCATGTGGATGCGGGCGTACCTTTCCGACACTTGCGCGAGTACAACAACCTGTTGCACGAGGCCAACTACCTCGACGACACGCTGGAATACACCAGCTACACCGCCCTCTGGCGCGCCCTCGCCCCTGTGTCGTAATTTCCACTACGCCCATAGTGGTAATCCCGAGAGCCCTAATAGACTGGCTCCGTGAGCGAACTTTTCCGTATTGAAAACCTCCACGCCCGCCCCGTGACTGACGATGGTGAGACGCCCGATGACATTTTGCGCGGGCTCTCTCTCAAGGTGGCGGCCGGCGAAGTACACGCCATCATGGGCCCCAATGGCTGTGGCAAGTCCACGCTTGCGAGCACACTTCTCGCCTCACCTGAATACGAAGTCACCTCGGGTGACATCTTCCTGAATGGCGAGAACATCACCGATTGGACAACCGACGTGCGAGCCAAGGCTGGCATGTTTCTCGCCTTCCAGTACCCGCAGGAAATTGCTGGCGTCTCGGTCATTCAGTTCCTTCGACAGGCATTGTCTGCGCGCAAGGGCATCGATCTTTCTGTTCTTGAACTTCGCTTGTCTGCAATGGACTGGATGAAGCGTCTCGGCATGGACTCAACCTTCGTGGACCGCTACCTCAACGAAGGTTTCTCTGGCGGCGAAAAGAAGCGCAACGAAATCATGCAGATGGCGTTGCTCGAGCCTGAGTTTGCAGTGCTCGACGAAACAGACTCCGGTCTCGACATTGACGCCTTGCGCATCGTTGCAAAAGGTATTCGCGAAGTACGTGTTGATCGTCCCAACCTGGGAATTCTTCTCATTACGCACTATCAGCGTTTGTTGGACGAGCTGCAGCCCGACCATGTGCACATCATGATTGATGGTCGCATCGTGAAGTCTGGTGGCATGGAAGTTGCTGCAGAACTTGAAAAGAACGGCTACGAGGCGTACAAGGCGTAATCGTTGTGAGTTACGACGTTCAAAAAGTTCGCGATGACTTCCCCGTCTTGGCTGAAGTTATCAATGGCAAGCCATTGGTGTATCTCGACTCTGCTAATTCGTCACAGAAGCCAGTAGCAGTCATCAATGCGATGGCTGACTTCATGTCGCATGAATACAGCCCCACTAATCGCAGCGCGTATCACATGGCTGCACACGCGACTGATTTATATGAAGGTGCACGCACAAAGGTGGCCAAGTTCATCAATGCGCCACATGCACATGAAGTGGTGTTCACAAAGAATGCAACAGAATCTCTCAACCTCGTTGCTCGTGCATGGGGTTCGGCAAATCTAAACAAGGGCGATGTCGTTCTGCTCACCCATATGGAACATCACGCAAATATCGTTCCGTGGCAAATGATGGCAGCCGAGCGCGGCTTCAGTATTCGTTGGGTTCCACTTACATCTGATGGCCTTCTCGATCTCTCCGACCTCGACACTTTGCTGACTGGCGCTAAGGCTTTCTCCTTCACTGCAATGTCTAATGTTCTCGGCACCATCAACCCTGTTGGTGAACTTGTTGCAGCCGCACACAAACATGGCGCCATCGCAATCGTTGATGGTTGCCAATCAGTTCCGCACATGCCGACCGACGTGCAGGCTTGGGATGCAGACTTCCTCGCATTCAGCAGCCACAAGATGGTCGGCCCTACCGGTATCGGCATGTTGTGGGGACGCGAAGCTCTTCTCGATGCGATGCCACCCTTTCTTGGTGGCGGCAACATGATCGCTGACGTGAAACTCGAAGGCTTTACCTGTGCAGAACTGCCAGCAAAATATGAAGCAGGAACCCAGCCCATCATTGAAGCAATCGGTCTTGGTGCAGCCGTCGATTACCTCACAGGTATTGGCATGCAGAACATTCGTCAACATGAGATCGAGATCACGCAATATGCGCTTGACTCGTTGACTCATCGCTTCGGCGACGACATTGTGATTCACGGGAGCCGCGACGTATCAGTCCGTGGCGCCACTCTCAGTTTTGCGTACAAGGACGTTCATCCTCATGACGTCAGCCAGGTACTTGACCAAACCAACGTGTGCGTGCGCGCCGGCCATCACTGTGCCAAACCACTCATGCGCTTGCTGGGCTCAAACGCCACCGTGCGCGCCAGTTTATATCTCTACAACACCAACCAAGAAGTTGATGCCCTTTGCGACGCGCTATCCGCCGCGGGCGACTTCTTCACCCTCTAGCCTCATAGTTCTAGACACGGAGACACACCATGCCCGGCCTCGAAGACCTCTACCGCGAAATCATCCTCGACCATTACAAGAGCCCGCGTAACCGCGGCTCCCTTGAACCACCTGCAGTGCGCGCAGAAGGTCATAACCCATTGTGTGGTGACGAAATCGAAGTGTTCATCACTGTCGAAGACGACAAAGTTTCAGACATCAAGATCAGCGGACAAGGTTGTTCCATCAGCCAGAGCTCTGCATCAATGATGAGCGCCGCGATCAAGGGAAAGCCCATTGCGGATGTGCGAGCTCTCATCAGCCGCTTTAAGCACATGATGTCCATCGAAGAAGGCGAAGTGCCAGACACTTCGGCCCCATTAGGTGACCTTGAAGCATTGCAAGGTGTGGTGAAGTTCCCCGTGCGCATTAAGTGCGCCATTCTTTCTTGGAACACATTGGCCGAGGCGCTCGACATCGCCGGGGAGTAACTGAAGTGGCTCATTCTGAGCCGCTCTCGCTATTAGCCTTTTCCCATCATGATTCGCCCCCTTCGCGTCGCTATTGCAGTTGTTGCTGCATGCACTTTGTTGCCGACTGCATCTGCATTCGCTGAAGGCTCAAACGACTCGACTCCCGACACCACTGTCCCCGTGGATTCCACTGTGGCGACAAGTACCACGACCACCTCCACATTGCCTCCCGTGTCTGGACCACAAAAAGGCCGCATCAACATTGCATTTGCTCGCATTGTCCTTGATGAACAACGTGCCTACTTCTACACCGCAAGTCGTCGCCTCGTCGCCACACTTCCTGTTTCCACTGGCATCAAGGACCAGACACCAACGGGCACATTCAAAGTGTTTTCCAAGTCTGCACTCGCTATCTATTCGCCTAGCCCCAATGAGCGCATGCGCTACATGACCCGATTCACCAAGGGCCGCCAGGGAGACAACATCGGATTCCACGGCATCCCCTTCAAGGTCACGAAGTCTGGCGAAGTCCCGTTCTATACGCCGCTCGGCATAGCGCCGGTGTCTCATGGCTGTATTCGTATGCGTGTTGCCGATGCCCAATGGGTCTTTACCAACATGAAGCTCGGCTCGATTGTTGCCGTTGTTCGTTCTCGCCGCTGACATCTCGCGCCCGTAGTAGTAGTTTTTCTTTCAGCAACTACGGGGGGAACCATGGTCGAGCGGGCAACATTTAAGTCATTCGAGGAATCCACAAAGGAAGAATGGCAAAACATCATGGTGTGTCTTCAAGAGACACAATCCATGGTCGCGGACCGAGTCATTCAACAACTACAAATGCTCGAGCTAGATCAAGGCGGATTCCCTGTTAACCGACTCGAACATTGCTTGCAGACTGCGACGCGCGCAGAAGCGGATGGTCGCGATGCTGAGTACATCATGTGTGCGCTGATTCACGACATCGGCGACAACCTTGCTCCCTTCAATCACCCCGACATCGCAGCCGGAATCTTGAAGCCGTTTGTCTCTGACGCCAACTGGTGGATGGTCAAACATCACGGCATCTTCCAGGGGTACTACTTCTGGGACTACATCGGTCTCGACAAAAATGCACGAGAACAATTCCGTGGTCACGAGTATTTCGAATACACCGAGGAGTTCTGTGCAAAATACGACTCCCCCGCATTCGATACGGACTACAAGAGTGCACCGTTATCGCACTTTGAACCGATGATTCGCGAGATGTTCAAGCCCAAAGGACGTTGATCACACGGATGGAATAATCCGTGTTCAATCCATACAGCCCGAAACAGGATTAGGTTCGTCCTATGAAAATCACCTTGCTTGGTACCGGCAGCCCACTCCCTAGCGCAACATGTGCTGGACCATCAACGCTCGTTCAGGCTGGTGGACAAAACATCGTTGTCGATGCTGGTCGCGGTGTCATCATGCGCCTAGTGGGCGCAATGTGCCCACCACCTTTCATTTCAGCGGTCATTCTGACGCATTTACATAGTGATCACATTTGTGACCTCAACGACATCATCACGACGCGTTGGATCTCTACGCCAGCTGCAACTCCGCTTCCTATCTATGGCCCGAAGGGCACGCAGAAAATGATTGATGGTTTACTTGCGATGCTGTCCCAAGACGAGACGTACCGCCTTGATCACCACGATGATCTTCGTGCCGCCGGTGGCATGAAAGTAGAAGTACACGAAGTAGAAGCGGGCAAATCATTCAGCATTGGTGATGTGAAAGTTTCCGTACATGCAACTGACCATCGCCCTGTCGCCCCCACTGTGGGTTTCCGCATTGAACACGATGGCGTCGTGGGTGCACTTGCGGGTGACACGATTCCATGTGACGGCCTGTACGACATGTGCAAAGACGCAGACATCTACGTACAAACAGTTCTTCGCGAAGACTTAGTGCGCACGTTTGCTCCATTGGTCCCGACAGGCGATCGCTTCTTGGACATTCTCGATTATCACTCGACCGTGCAACAGGCTGGACAAACTGCATCGAAGTGCAACGTCAAGACTCTTTTGCTCACGCACTTTGTACCTGCCATTCAGCCTGGCCAAGAAGACGAATGGCGCGCAATGGCCGCCGAGCATTTTGCGGGCGAGATCGTGGTTGGACCAGATCTTACTTCTGTCGAGAAGTAATACTTTGCGGTGTGGTGGTTGCAAGCCACACACCAACAACAGCAATCAGTAATCCAACGATTGCCAATGCATGTAACTGTTCATGAAACAACAACGCCCCTTCGATGGTGGAGAGCGCAGGTGTTAAGAAGAACAAACTACTCACCTGTACTGCAGCTTGTTGATGCAACAACCACAGCATGATCAAGATGGCTGCCACCGACAAGATGATGATGGACCACGCAAGCGAAAACATGCTGCGTGCCGTGATCTGGAACTGCCAGCCTTCCCATGAAAACGCCAAAATTCCCAGTGCAATGGTGGTGGCTAAATATTGAATTGCCGTGCCACTCAACAATGGCGTGCCAGCTGCAAATTTTCTCTGCACCAATGTTCCAGCCGACATTCCCGCCACAGCGATTGCCATCGCGCCAATTGCAAAACCCGTGACTCCATCACCTGCACCGCCATGCTCAATGACAACTGCAATCACACCAATGAATCCCAACAACACACCGATGGTTCGTCGACGAGTCAGAACTTCGCCTAACAACACACGACTGAGCACCGTGGTCACGACTGGATGCAAGGCAGCAATCAATGCACTAATGCCAGACGGCAGGCCATGATCAATGGCCACCCAAACACCACCGAGATACATCGCGTGAATCCCCAGACCCGAGAGAACCTGAACATTGATCTGAGGTCGACGGAGGCGAGGCTCTTTCACGAAGCGAGCGACCACCCACAAAATGAGTGCAGAGATTGCCGTGCGCACTGTGAGAAAAGTGAGAGGGCCGGCATCCTGTGAGCCGTACCGAGCCACGATGAACCCAGTGCTCCAAAGGACCACAAACACAGCAGGAGCGATGCGCTTCAGCACAATCGGGACCTCTGACGGAGCAAATAATTCACCCAATGACTGTAGGTCTGCCTGGTTTGGGTACTGTGCCTCATTATGAATAACCAAGAACTTCTTGACGCAGCCTGCCCACTCATCGGAGACCTCGGTGCTGCTTTCTATTTCATCCCTGAGACCTTGGCCGCTGGCAAGGCAATGGGACTTGGCGGCATGGAGTTCTACGTGCAGGGTCGAGCAGGCCAGATGGGCAATACAGAGCCTGAAGCCGTTGCAGCAGCATTTGGTTATTTCAAGCCTGCATTGTTGAAGAGCGTTCTTGATGCTGCCAATGCAAAGTCTGAACCACGCGTGACAGGCACAGCATTCATGAATGCATGTGCCGCTCTTAGCCGCACAAAGTTGTCAGGCCTCGCCAACCTTGATGCCTTCGTTGCTGTTCTCGACAAGGTCAATAGCGCCGCCGATGGTGATGGTCTTGCGCTGTATGCAGCGATCAATGCAGAGAAATTGGCAGACGATGATGCTGGTCGTGCATTGCAGCTCATCGCCATTCTTCGTGAATACCGCGGCAGTGCCCACCTCGTAGCACTCCGTGCAGCAGGTCTTGACTCAAAGACCGCGCACTACATGAAGCGCCCAGACATGTGGAAGCAGTTTGGTTACACCGAAGAAGAAGCACCGGTCATCACTGATGCAATAAAGGCCGCCCGTGCTGAGGCTGAGAACATCACCGACCGCATTGTGGAACCGGCATATGCAGTTCTTTCCGATGCAGAACGCACGGTGCTGGTGGATGGACTCAAAGAGGTGAAGGCCGCTCTCGCTGCCTAATCATTCAGCAGCAAGATTGCTAGCAATCTTGCTGAAGCCTGAAGCAAATGCTTTGATTTCAGCGGGCGACAACTGATCAATCATCAGACTTCGAACACTCTCAAGATGATGTGGCGCTGCAGTCTTTAGAAGTTCAAAACCCTTCGCCGTTAACTGCGCAAATGCAACACGACCATCTTCAGTGGACTGAATACGCGTGACAAGTTTCTTTTTCAACACACCTTCCATGCGACGTGTGAGCCCACTGCGGGTGAGACGCAAACTGTCGGCCAGGTCGCACATGCGCATCTGCTGGTCTTCAGACTCCGAAAGCATTGCCAGTAATTGATAGTCGCCTCGGTCTAGACCAAATTGGGCCAAATCCTTCTCAATGGCTTTCATCAAATCCGTTGAAACTCCAATATAGGAACGCCAAGCAGCCATCTCTTGAGGAGAGAGCCAGTTCGTTGCCATTGGGACAATCTAACCCCAAAACAGGAATGATTGCTATCGCAACCATTTTGTGTTTATGATTGCGTCCTCAACTATCTCCTTATGGAAAGAGAGAAACCCATGGACTACGTCCTTCTTGCAGCACGAGTGTTGTTTGCATTTATGTTCCTCGGCTCTGGCCTCAACCACTTCAAGCACACTGAAGCAATGACGGGGTACGCCCAGTTCAAGAAAGTGCCATTGCCAAAGCTGTCCGTTCAGCTTTCTGGTCTTATCTGCATCCTCGGTGGCCTCTCGGTCATTCTTGGTGTGTGGGCTGACCTCGGGGCAATTGCGCTTGCAGTGCTACTCGTAGCAATGGCTGTGAAGATGCATGACTTCTGGAATGCAGATGAAGCATCCAAGCAAGTTGAAATGATTGGTTTCTTAAAGAACATCTCGATGGCCGGTGGTGCCTTGTTTATCTTTGCAATTGCTGCACAAGAGAACGCCAAGTACGGACCTGTCATTGTCAAGAGTCTTCTCTCGATCAAGAAGTAATCTCTTCTCGCTTTTGTGAGACACAAAAAGGGGCGGTGACCATTTGGTCACCGCCCCTTTTGCATTTCTCTATTCCACCAGGCGTTCAAGAAGTCCATCCAAGTTCGCAATTGCCAATCCAATCGCATGGTCCGAGATGCCATACGGAATGACGATGTTGCTCCCTACTTTCATAGAGCCACACGAATACACCACATTTGGCACATATCCGTTTCGTTCATCCTCCATGGGTGTGAGAAGAGGTTCTTTCAATACACCAATCACTCGCGTTGGGTCATTCAGATCAAGCAATGACGCCCCGATGCAATACGTACGCATTGGTCCCACCGCATGTGTGAGCAACAACCAACCCGCATCTGTCTCAATGGGTGAGCCGCAGTTGCCCACTTGGATCAACTCCCATGGCCGAAGCGGAATCTGCACGGAATGCGTTGTGCTCCAATAATCAAGATGTTCCGAGAATGTCACCCAGTTCGATTCGTTGTCGGAGCGCGACATAGCTGCATACATTCCACCAACCTTGCGAGGGAAGATAGCCAATCCCTTCCCTCTCGCAGATTTTCCTGAGATGGGATGAGTTTCAAAGGCAATGAAATCCTGTGTTTGTAGAAGCTGTTGGGAAACGTTAGAACCGTCAAATGCCGTGTAGGTAGCTAAGTACTCAGCGCTTCCGTCGGGCTCAGTAAATTTCACGAATCGCGCATCTTCCATCCCACGCCACTCGGCATATGAGACAGGCCATAACACGCGTTCAGATACATCTCGCTCTGCCGAGAACGACACTGAGTAGTTCCTCTCAGCAATCATGCGAAAGTGGTGCACAGTGGTGTCTGCATTCCGGAAGGAATCTCGGCCATCTAGAAAACGGAAGAGCACTGCATTCAGTTCGGTCAAAGTAAATGTGTCGCCTAACTGGCTCATGACGTAACGAGCGTTCTCCCCGAGATCATTCATCTCTTCCAGCAGGCCTTTGAAGTTGCTTTGTCGCAGCAAGGGCTCCCAATGCACTCCAATTGCAGGATGATCTCCTGGCAAATCCACTTCCACTTCCCCATCAGCGCTCACCACGCCGGTACGAAAACCAATTGAAGAACGATGCCCTTCACCAATGCATCGCACACTCATGAGAAATCGTGTCGACCCTGGGTCAAGTTCGCTTTGGTCTGGGTGTGGGACCATCGACGGGTTCGTGAGCGCTGCAGATTCAATAGAAAACTCGTGCGAGAACAATGCCCCAATCAATCGCCATCGTTCTTCGGAAAGTGTGACTCCAGGCTGCACACGATTTGCAACTCGGTGTGCATGCTGTTCCAAATCTTGTGTCAAGTCCTTATGACGCCCAATAAAACGGGAGTAGACATCGTCCAGTGTTTTGCAAACATCTTCCTCAGTAAGAGCCAACACTCTGTCAATTACCAAACTTGCTCGTGACTGCTGTGAACCGTAATCCTCTTGACCCGCAACAAAGAGACGCGACACAACTCGCGAGGGATCTGGCATCAGTCGATGCAATACTCGCCGAACTAAAGGGTCATGTTCCTGAGTGTCACTCACACAAGCCACGTTGACGAATGATGTTGCATTGTTGAAATCATTGCAAGCGTTGACTCAGCTCCTTGATTGAGATTGACCGCATTCTTATGCAAGCCGTCGTATCCGCCGCCAGTTTCAATATTCATCATGGAAAGCCCCACATCGTTATTTCCTAAGAACCAAGTCACTGCAAGGTCAATCACTTCTTCCCAATAGTCATCACCCGTTACGACAGAAGCACGTGCAGCCGCATCGGCCAGAGCGGCCACTTCAATAGGTTGTTGGTCAAAGCCTGGAGAGACATCACCGGGGCCACGACCCCCAACAGGCGTCACTGAAAGATGATCACCCAGAGTCTCTTTTGATACGAGCCAATGAAGCAGATTGAGTCCCCGTTGGATGAGGTGTGGATATTGCAATGCGTATCCGACAGCAATCATCGCTTCGGGAATCAATGCGTTTCCATATGTGAGACGTGCTTCTGGCCACTTCCAATCACCATGCCCATTGGGGTGAAACGCAAACATCGCAACGCCATCAGTTAACAAAGCAAGCGCTCTCTCATTTCCGGGATAGACACTGACTATCTCAGCTGCGCCAAGAAGTGCAAAGCACATGGATCGGAAGGTGTCGGAACGAGCCAATGCCCCGTTCTCAAACGCCGCAAGACAACTCTTCTGTAATTCTGCATCCGAGGAGCGAGAAACAGCGGTTCCGAATCCCCAGAGTGCTCTCCCCCAACAGTCATCCGTATTGGGAGCATCTATCCACATCCGGTCAAAGCTCATCCGATTATGAATCTGTCCGTCGATCCGTTGAGCATCAATAAGAAAACGAGCAGCTATTCGCGCAAGAAGAATCGAGTCAGCATTCTCTCCGTCATCTCTTGCGGCGACGACAAGTAATCGCGCATTGTCATCCACGCAGTAACCATGCTCAAAGCGTGGATGCTCATATTCAGCATGTTCCAAGATGCCTCGGTCATCGGTCATTCGAGAGAGATGCCGAAGTCCTACCTTCTGCCGCGGTTCGAGAATGCTCACGAGGTCACCACGCTTCCGGCATCAACCAAATGACGTCCGCATTCGAGATAACGCGCAGCGACTGCGGACCAGCGATGCTCACGGGCTATCCCTTCCGTTGCGTCATACATTGCTGTCAAACGGGTTTTGTCCGTCACAACACTTCGAATAGATGTAGCAAGAGATACAGGATCATGATGCGGGACCACGATTCCGGCTCTTTCCTCTAATAACTCTTGTGCGTGAGGAAAAGCTGTTGCGATAACTGGCCTTCTTGCAGCGAGAGCATCAACTAATACTCCCGACGTAATCTGATCGACAGAGTCATAGGGCAACACCACACATGAAGCACTTCCAATCAGTTCCAAAAGTGAATCAAGAGTGCGATAGCTGTCATCGAATTCAACAATGTCATCGACGCCCAACAATCGTGATCGTCGCTTCAACATGTCACGGTATCCATCGCCGTCGTTCGCAAGAATTTTCGGGTGTGTTTGACCCGCGACGATGTATCGAATTTTCCCTCGCAACTCGGGGACCATGGCCATCGCATCAATCATCCATTCGATACCTTTGCCCGGCCCCAGTAGCCCCCATGTGAGGAAGATAAAAGCCTCTTGAGAAGGTTCAGCCGCACTGGCCGGCAGAGTCGCTCCATGAGGAATGACGACTACCTTCGAAGCCTCGACATCGTAGAGCTGCAGAAAACGCTCTCGCGCAACGTTTGTCATTGCGACGAGAACATCTGCACAGCGCGCTAGATCTTCTAACACTCTTCTTTGCCCTTCTGTCGCCCGCAGCGGAACAGTATGAAGCGTCACAACAATTGGTACGTGTACATCTTCGAGCAATTCGAGAATTTCACAACCATCATCTCCGCCGAAGATTCCAAATTCGTGCTGTAAGAGCAAGAAGTCATAGCCATTGATTGTCCGCGCTACTTCAACGCGTGACCGCGTCGATCCCGGCTGTAATCGGGCCACAACAATTGGATCATCAATCGGATCAGCCGTGTTCGAGACATCAATAACGCCGACATCTCTTGCGCCAATGGCCCGTAAGCCATTGGCGAGAGCGGAAGCAAATGTGGCCAATCCGCAGTGAGTCGGTGGGTATGTACTCATCACCGCAACACTCGGCATGACTCCTACAGAGGGGTGCAAAGGCGCCCAAGGCATCAGACGTGTTGGCATTTCTGGTGTCACAATCGTGCGCATCATCGGCCACCATTTCGACGGCCACGCGTACGGCGGTTGGATGAAAATGTCGTCACACCAACTCCGGCAAGAAGCACGAGGGCAGCAATCAAAGTGATTCCGCCCACGTGCCAACCAGTGACAGGAAGCTCTTCGGGGATCAGAACGTCGAGGACGTCCTCCGTTCCTGTCGGATTGTCTGGATTCACAATCTGTACTTCCGTTGGCGTTGTCGTCGTTACTGCCGGCACCGTTGTTGCCACAGGAAGTGTCGTGGTAGCAACCGGCAACGTTGTTGTCGCGATGGGCAAGGTGGTCGTTGCTATGGGCAACGTCGTTGTGGTTGTCGCAATCGGCAAGGTTGTCGTTGTGGTTGTTGTCGCCGGAGCCACATAGTTCACAGTTACTTGCTTGTTTGATGAGGCCAGCTCACCAGCAAGACCGAAAGCAGTGTTTGTGACACTCGTATTTGTGATGTCGCTTGCGGTGATGGTGTACACCGCGGTGCATGTCACCGTCTCACTGATCTGCAGCGTTGTTCCAGCAGCTCCACAATTGAACGCCGTACCGTCATTGATTTTGTTGTCATCCACCTTGAACTGCATTGGTCCAAGAACGGTGTTACCGGTATTCGTCAGCACATAGGTGTATGTGATCTGGTCGCCCACCGCAGCGTATGTCGCTGCATCGGCGGTCTTTGTCAAACCCAGTGCCGGAACTGGCAGTGGTGAGTTGTAGAACGTGCATGTCACATCTTCACCTTCAGCCAATGTGATGTAAGCGGTTGCGCCATCAACAGAAGCTGTACCAGTGGAATGGTTTGCAATGATGCATGATGCTCGATCAAGTCCCCAACCTGCCAACGAGGTTTCACTCACTGTGTAACTACCGAAGGTTGTGATTTCAGAAAACAATTTCGTATTGGAAACTGTTCCATTGTCCACCAAGTTGAAACTTGTCAGTGGCGCTGGTGCACCAACGAAGGAGAAAGAAGTGTCACCTTCACTCGTTGCTTGCTTCACGATCGTGATGGAACCTGGAATGGTGACAGCACCTGCACTCAATGAGCGATCCATGTTTCCTGAGGAACAGTTATCAACGTTTGAGCAGTTGAAGTCAATCACGCGCATGTGATACGGCGAACCAGAAACATCAGCTGCTGAATGTCCGGAGCCCCAGTCGAGGCGACGGGCAATGTGGCCACCCCAGGCAATGACCGCAGTCGTGCTGGTTGCCGTGAAATACACAGCAGTTCCCGCGGCAGAAGTTCCTGCATACGTTCCACTCAGTGTGTAGGCCGAAGGGTTAGCTGCGATGGTGCATGTTGAACTACCGCAGAGATTGCCACCAGAGTTACTGACCGAAGCTCCACTTGCTGGGAATGTTGCACCAAATGCAGTGAATTTCTGTCCGGATACCTGGGTCACTCCCGCTGATGTGACGTGTGGGTCAATAGGGATGCTCAAAGTATTGGTTCCACCAGAGCAAGTGACACCTGCACAGGGGTTTGCCGTACCTTCGGTGCGGTCGAACGACGTTGGGTAATCAAGGGCGTGTTTTCCCGATTGAGTCGCATCCCATTCCAACTGCAATTTGTATGTCTTACCAACCGTCAGGTTCGAGGCGATGGTTCGATACGGAACATTGTCGCCCTCGGCGTAATTCGAGTTGCTCGTGCCGAGGTTGCCTGTCTGCCAATTTGCGGAGTGCGCTGTATCGCAGGTCGTGGAGAGATTCGAACATTGTTCCAGGGACACAGAGGGCTTCACTGACGCCTGCAAGGGGGAATCCCATTTCGTGACAGTTAACACTGCTACGGCAAGAAACGTTGCGACTGCAGCTTTCACTATTCGCCCTCGACGGCTCAAGAATTGCTGCTTCAGTATGTGAGTTCCATTAGCCGGATCCATAGTGTTCTTCCTTGCTATTTGGGAAGCTCAACCATTGGTCTGGGGTTGCGCAATTTTGAATGACCGTGGTCCTTGGTCATAAAACACCATCAACTGATGTTTGAGTGCAAAGTATCTAGATGAGTTTCCCGACTCAATGAACAGGAGTACTTACAACTCCAACACAAGTACCTAACCAAGAATTCACATGTTGCAAGGCATCCACTTTCCTTAGGTTCGCAATATGAAGAAATTCTTTCGAGCAACTCTCGTGATGCTTGCAGCAACGAGCATGATCTCTTCATCTTCGTTAGCTCTT
This sequence comes from Acidimicrobiaceae bacterium, assembly GCA_947446815.1. Taxonomy (GTDB): domain Bacteria; phylum Actinomycetota; class Acidimicrobiia; order Acidimicrobiales; family Ilumatobacteraceae; genus UBA2093. The sequence goes on along the minus strand of CANFGT010000001.1, from coordinate 70,606 downwards.
CGTAGCTCATCTCATTCCAAGGCTCAATCTCCGTTGGTACTTGAACCGACAAAAGTTGTCACGATCAAGCCTCCCTACGGTTTTTATGTCGCTCCTATCCGAGTTCGGCTCTCAAAATCAGAAGTGGACATCATTAGACGCTTACAGAATCTCGCAATCAATTGGGACTCTGCTTCTCCACCACCCGTGAATCTCATTCGCTGGCGAATTGAACCTTCAGCCATAAATTCTCCGACCATAGCGCTGGGCATCGAGGCATTTCACGCCGCAAGAGCATTCCTCTCAGTGCCCGTCAACGATGCAACAAAATCGATCGTGATCATCATCGGACGAACCCAAGCGTATTTGCGACAACAAGTCAATCTCCTTGGATGCCAGCCCAATTTGGCCCTCTATGAGGGTGAATACATCATGGGAGCAACTATTTGTAACCGAAGTGTGATCGTCATCAATCTCACTGGATATCTGTTTCTTCGATATCTCGGACAGCCCATCACGATGACAATGGAACAAAAACCCGAACCACCAATTTCTGCAACCTCTTACATCCTTGTTGATCGAAACATTTCGGCATTGGCACATGAGTGGACTCACGTTGCACGCAATCGACTCACTGATGGATTCATTCCCGACAATGAACCAGCGTGGTTTCGAGAGGGACTCGCAGAAGTTGTCAGCGGACTCTCACGCGTCAAGGCCTCACAAGGTCGTATGACCTACTTACATTTTCACGTGATCCGCATGCGAAAATTTTCCAACTGGCCCAATAGTTGCGGTGCGAACCTTTCATCATTTCGAGACAACAGCAAAGCACCTGGTGGATGCGAATATCTTCGTGGCGCTTCTGCTTTGGAATTGCTTATTGCAAATTACGGTGGTTTACCCCGGATTGTTGCCTTGTATTCACACATGCGTGAATCCGGAGATTTCCTGGAGTCATTTCGATACACATACGGAATGACACTCAGCCAATTCGAACGCCGTGCAGATAATCTCGCGCGCTACATCTCACAAGCAGAGCACTACCGCAAGTGATTTTCATACGTAACTGAACGGATGAAGGTACGAGCGTTCATTCCTATCGGTACAGATGCCGTGAATAAACCCGAGTGAATTCGGGTGTGATGTATTTCAACCAGGGAGGCCCCTATGAATCACAACAATGACACTCGTGCGATTGCTGAAATGTTTGCCGACATGACGGACATTTTCTGCGAGAGCGTCGATACCGATGGACTTCACATGCTCCTCACATATTGCCTTGAGGCTTCATCCTTGGATGCCGGAGAAATAGTGATGTTGCCTACTGGGAACGAGACACCCGTGATGGTCCGTAGCGATAGAAGCCTGGCGCCAGATGCAGAGCCCATGCCATACCTTGCGCAACGTGCACTGAGTACTTTGCAATCCGAATTTTCCGTAATTGGCAATGGTCGAGAACTTGTGTGCGAATACGCATTTCCTTTACGAGTGCGCGGAGCTGCGCTCGGTGTGATTCGCCTCACAAGCATTGGCCAGACTGCACTGGGAGAACATTCCATCGCAGTTCTGCAAAGCATCGCAGATATTGCTGCAACAACAATCGATCAAACCCATCGCATCCAACAAGCACATTCGCTCGTCACCCAACTTCAAGGGGCATTAGATAGTCGTGTCGTCATTGAGCAGGCAAAGGGAATCCTCGCTGAGCGCAATCGCACGGATTTCCCATCTGCTTTTCATGAGATTCGCTCGATAGCACGTCGTGAACAACGACCCGTGCGCACCGTTGCAGCAGACATAGTCGCAGGTCTGGCTCACGCCTCATAACCCCCGAGATATTTTGCCTTCTCTAGACTCGTCGCATGACGATTTCAGGTGTTACGACATTTCTTTGGTTTGATCGCGAAGCAGAAGAGGCAGCAAATCTTTATGTTTCCCTCTTCCCAAATTCCCGTTTAGGAAATATCTCGCACTATCCCGAAGGGTCTCTTATGCCTGCCGGCACAGCGATGACCGTTGAGTTTGAGATTTTTGGTCAACCATTCTCTTGCCTCAATGGCGGCCCATTATTCCCTCACAGCGAAGCAGTTTCGTTTCAAGTGGCATGCGATACACAAGAGGAAATTGACTATTTATGGAACTCTCTTATCGCTAATGGGGGCGAAGAAAGTCAATGCGGTTGGTGCAAAGACAAGTTTGGTGTCAGTTGGCAGATCATTCCAAAGGCTCTTCCCCAAGCTTTGTCTTCCAGCGACCCGGAAATCTCTGGATACGCAATGCAAGCGATGATGAAGATGGGCAAGATCATCATCGCGGACCTCACAAAGTCCTGAACTGCGTCACACGATGTTCCCAGTAGTTAATGGTTTGCGTTCCATCGAGTTCGGCACTCCAGGAGAATCTCGAGAGAAGCTCAACAACTTTGTATTACACGGCAACAAGCGCGCCACCGCGGGCCTTCGTCGTGAGTATGAAGACGAGGGTGAACCGATCGAACACATCGGAGAACATCTCGCAATGTTGGATAACAATGGGAATCACGTAGCGACCCTTGAAGTAACGCGCGTGGAAGTTCTGCGATTCATAGATGTGCCTGATGAATTTGCACTTGCAGAAGCCGAAGGCGACCTCAATGCCACCGATTTTCGTGCCAGTCATCTCGCCTATTGGACCCGAGTGGGCGAAGCGGTTGACGATGAAACCAAAATTGTTACGGTGTATTTCAATCTCATTCCACTGGAGCAAGCATGACCGCCAACGATGGTGACCGTACAAAGTTATTCCCTGCTATCGAGAAGAAACATGGTGGGCCAATCTCTATATGGATTGACCGACTTCGCGATCTGGGTGAAGCGAAATACCCCGAGCAAATTGCATTCCTTCGCGAAAACCACGGATTTAGTCAGGCACATGCGAATGCCTTGGTGATGTACGTACGCGGATCAACAACTTCCAAGAAATTCACCAAACCGACCGAGTATTTCAAGACACTTGAACCATCTACAGCGAAAAAGATCAAAGAAATCTTTGCAAGCATTACTTCGACATACTCTGACCTCGAGCTTGTTATGGCCTGGAATCAACCAATGCTCAAGATTGATGGGCAGTACATCTTGGGGATCACCGTCTCAAAGAATCACCTCACCATCGGCCCTTTCAATAAGGACTTCGTCAAGACTTTTGCGAAGAAACTTGAGAAGTATGAGTCCAACAAGAAAACCTTCAAAGTCCCTCTTAACTGGAAGGTAGACGGTGCACTGATGCGCGCAATCGCGAAAGATCGTCTCGCCGAATTGTCCTAACTTCCACATCTAACCTCAGCAGCATTCATCACATTTGAAAGAGTGCAAGACTGTGGACATGGTCGACCAATTCTCGAAATTAAAAAAACTCAATCTGATTGCAGGTTTTCTCCACCTGTTCTCATTGATTGCGATATTGGTTCTATCCACCGATGTTGCGCTACCCATCAATGCGACATACATGTCCGATGCACCGGGGACGGGGAAATTTGCAGCACCTGTTGAACTCTTCAGTCTGAATATCAGTTACACCGTTGCTGCGTTTATGGCGCTCTCGGCGTTCTTCCATTTCTTTGTAATCTCAGGATCAATTTTTCCAAAGTATGTCGATGGCTTAAAGCGGCACATCAATATCTATCGATGGATTGAATACTCATTGTCTTCGTCCATCATGATTGTCCTCATTCTTCAACTGAATGGTGTGACGGACTACATCGCACTCATCACAGTGTTCGGCGTCAACGTCAGCATGATTCTGTTTGGCTGGTTACAAGAGCGCTACACAACACCAGGTAGCGGCGACATGCTCCCCTTTTGGTTCGGCTGCGTCGCTGGCTCCATTCCTTGGATTGCCATCTTTATCAACATGCTCTCGCCTAGCGGCCCGCCAGAAACAACTGTGCCCGGGTTTGTGATCGGGATCGTGATTTCACTCTTCATCTTCTTCAACTGCTTTGCGATTGTGCAATGGAAGCAATATCGCGCGCAGGGGAAATGGTCCGATTATTTGTATGGCGAACGCGCCTACATCATCCTCAGTTTCGTAGCGAAGTCACTTCTTGCATGGCAAGTGTTTACTGGCGCTCTGGTCTAGACGCCTTAACGCATTTCGCTCAGAGGCGAATCACCAAACGACGGGGCCGGTTGCTTCTAATGCACGTCCCTCGGCGCGAACACCTTTAGGCACAAGATCTGCCGCCATCTCTTGCCACATTGCAGGCAATCGATAATGAGCCACGCGAGGAAATAAATGATGCAAAGCATGGTGGTCATGCCCACGAATCAGAAACGTTGATCCGGGGAAAACCGCGACGCGAGTATCGACATAGCGCCCTTGCTTAGTACCAGGATGGTGTGGATACCAAGCGAAGACAAAAGCCAACCAGAACAACTGCAAACGTGCGGGCAAGTACCACAGAAGGAATGCAGGCCATCCGAATCCGGTCAGAACCGCCGCCAACAACACACCGTGGCTAATAAGCCAAAACCGTAATTGCATCAAACCGTCGGCTTTATTGGCGCTTGCCTTATTTGCGCGCACCATCGCAGGGTGGAGCAACTTACGCATGGGAGGAACAAAAGCGAAGAGTGGCAACAGGGCGTTAATAGAAGTGACAGAGAGAAACTTCAATGGCAGCTCACGGAGCGAACCTTGTGAGAAATAGTCAGGGTCTCGATCAGGATCATTTGTAAATGCATGGTGACGCATATGTGATACGCGATGAAGACGGAATGGCATCAACAGAGGAATGCTGCAGAGAGTTCCAATGATTTCTTCTACTACTCGCCCACGCGACACCTTGCCCCAGATGTTCTTATGCACTGCTTCATGCATCGGCATATAGAAGGTGGCGGCCAACACCGTGTTCACGATGACACCTACCAACAATGGGATAGAGCCATTGAGACCCAACACAAGCACGGTGGTCCAGAGGGCTGCGTAGACGCTGAAGGTCACCACAATGCGCCACTGAATTCCACCCCAGTACTTTGCAGCGATGACACCTTCCGCTTTCACCGAATCACGGCGAGCAGCAACTCGTTCTAATTCGGCCTCATGAGTGGGATCTAAGAGATAGTCATCCAACTTGTCTGGTTCTGGCGTGTTTAGCGACATGGCAAAACGATAATCGCGAAGAATCAAACCCCTGTTACCAGGGAATATGCGATGCACTCAGAGGATGTCTACGAAGTGCTCCACCGTTGGAAACGGTGCATAGAAGTGGTGCAGCAATTCTCGCCACTGTTGATATTCAGCCGATCCTCGGAATCCCTCGGTGTGATCTTCAAGATTTTCCCACTCAACCAGCAATAGATACGTGGAAGGCGATTCCAAGCCACGTGCCAACCGAAGACTGATAAAGCCCGGCATCGACTCAATGATTTTTCGTGCCTGAGCAAATGCCGATTCAAATTCCGATTCGCGCCCCGGGATGACACTCAGCGGCGCGTGTTCAAGAATCATCTGGCAAATTCCAATGACTTCTCAGAGGCCGTTTTCAGCCCGATAGTGAGCGACGATGGCATTGGCATGACCGTGGCCCATTTCGTGCTCAGTTTTTAGCATTGCCACCATCTCAGAATGCTTGGCGCCCTTCATCTTCTTCAACAGGGATTTCCAATGAGAAATGGGCTTCCCGTATTTCTTCTCAATTGAAGGAAAGTACGACGCTGGACCTTTGACCTTTTCATCTGCCATGACTGCACCGTAGTTCCGACGCATCTCCTGATGCATGAAAGAATTGGGATATGCGTTATCTCTTTGCAGTCATTGATACACAGTCGAACTCAGGCACACCCGAAGAGATGGTTTCTATCGATGCCTTCAACGAGAAAATCGAGGCTGCTGGTCAGCGAGTCATGGCAGCAGGCGTCGCCGCACCAACGTCAGCACTTCTCATTGACAATCGCAATGGACTCGGGTCAGTTGTCAACGGACCAGCTGTTACCTCAGACGAATACATGTCAGGCTTTTGGGTGATTGAAGCAACTGACGACGCCACGGCGCGTGAATTGGCACTTGAGGCATCGCAAGCATGCAATCGAAAGATTGAACTTCGCGCATTCCTTCGCTGAAGTCACTGATGCAGATCGCGGCCTTTAAGGTTGCGAATCACTGCTGGCATGTCAGCTCCAGCATCTTCATTTGAAATCGGCGCACCGTAGATAGTTGAGACAGGAACATATCCACTCCAATACTCCGTACCTTCATCCTCGGGAACATTGATTGCTCCACCCGTGCGAACCTTTGCCGACATTTCAGTGAGCGGTAGTGCAATAACGCGGGTTGCCCTGATCTCACTTGCCGATGGCTTGCGCACAACATCCCACGTTGGAACGACATGATCAGTCATCAACTGCAATGCCTGAAGAGTTTCTTGTTCATCACTGACGATGCGTGCCGCACCACGAACAACAACCGAGCGATAGTTCATCGAGTGGTTGAACGGAGTTTTGGCATAGACGAGCCCATCGAGAATTGTCACCGTTGCGCAGATGTCTGCATTGGCTCCAGCCTTTAACAGCGAGTTCGCAAGCGCACCGTGCAGATACATCACACCATCCCCGATTCCATAGACCATGGGAAGAACGAGAGGACCTTCTTCTGTGATGACTCCGACGTGAGCAACAGAACCAGCACGAAGAATCTCATGCATCTCTTCCAGCCTGTATTCCGCACGATTCGCACCACGGCGTACCGTTGTGCGTGCACTCATTGGAGTGACGTTGTCTCGCTCGTTATCCATGACTCAAGGATGCCACATGCCCCACATATGTGGTCCGCCCGCAGCCACATCCCATTCGGTGCGCACTTCAAAACCAAGGTGTCTGTAGTACGCAACATTCTCAAACGTTTCTGTTTCCAGATATGCAGGCACACCTTCTCGTGCGGCCCAAGTAAGCCCTTCGCGAATCAAAGTGGACCCGATGCCGCGACGCTGCCAATCTGGGTGCGTTCCGACCATCTGCAGGTACCAGTGATCTTCGTCCGGAGTATTTGCAACAAGCGCCTCCCGCAGTGCAATGAACTTCGCGAGCATCTCATCTGATGGTGGTTCGCTTGGACCGGTGTCTACGTCCAACTCGGGTCGTGTCGGTGGAATCCACATCGAGAATGCAGCAACATCAGGCGTGACCAATGTGCAGTCGTATGCCATCACTCGCTGGAAGAAACCTTGCATCGCTGTTCCGCCACGAAAGACATCATCGTCGGGAAAGAGCCATCGCATCACGGGGTCATCCCAAAAGGATCGAGCAAATGTCGTGCAAATGAGAGACAAATCCTCTGCAGTTGCTTTCCGAAATTCCTTGCCCATGAATTTTCTCCCGTCCGTCCATTACGACACAGACCACATTAGATATTTCTCCAACCGTGACCCACCCGTGCGTTACGGTGACAACGACATCAAGAGAGGTCTCCCCCATGGAGACCCAGCAACCGAGCCACCCGGCCACGGTGCTACCCGCAAGGGGATGAGGCGCATTGCGCAAACATCCGGGCCTCTGATGTCCTCACCAAGAGGAATCAGTCATGGACAAATACCAATGGAAAATCAGGACAGCAATGCGGCATTGGAGTGCTGCCAATCCGTCCGAAGTTATTGCGTGCGAATACTGCACGGCACATGCCACCTATATGACAAGTTTGATTGATGATGATGGCCTCAATCAGGAAATGCACTTTCATTGCGATCCACACGGAGACGACGTCATAGCACTGCTCAATTCTCGACGGCGCGAAGGACAGCGCTGGATTGTTGAGGAACGGCATTGGATGCACATTTGGAAAGCGGGCTTCAAGCAATGCGTTTCTTGTCGGGCGGATTCTCGATTCGTCGCGACGCGTCTTGACGATGAGGGGAACGTGATCGCTCAAGAGCTGTATTGCACACCTCACGCACCCCAGGGTACTGAGCCATACGTCCGCACAGGTGAAGCGAGCGACATTGAGAGAGACCTCATCTTCTGCCTCGGCGGCAGCTATCCCGTCACTCTCAATGATTCAGATGCAGAAATAGATGAACAGAATTAAATTTGCCAAAAGTCATACACTTCATTGTGTGAGTTTTGAACGCGTCTACCGAGTCACTGCGCGTGGTCGATTCAAAGATCTCAGCGAACAATCGCGCTCGTACTTGTTGAAAGCTCAGCCGGAGCACGACATTTTCAAATCGGCACACACCGCTGAGGGAACATTCACCTACGACGAGAGGGTGTTGTTCTTCAATCTTCGTTATGAAGTACGCACATCGGAAGGTGCTGAAACTGCTGCGAGCATTGGCCAGAAGGAAGCTGAACTCTTTTTGAAAACCCTTGGCTACTCATCACATCCACTCAAGATGTGGGTGACGGACGTATCAGCCATGTGGGGCGATTAAGTCCAATCGCTGAACGGGTTGAATGCGACTTCCCAAAGGTGTCCATCGGGGTCAGCGACGTACCCGGAGTAACCACCCCACGCGGTGGGTGCCGGGCGTTTCACTTCGGTTGCTCCAGCTAAAAGAAACTCTTCAAAAGCACGATCAACTTCTGCTTCTGATGGCTCATTGTGCGCAAGCGTGAATGAGGATGACCTTGCTGAAGCAGCAGGTGGAATTCCTGTTTCTGCAGCTAGGTCATCACGGCCAAACAACGACAGGTGTACCCCGCCCATCTCGAAGAATGCCACGTCATCACCTATGTTCCGGGCTACTGACACCCAACCTAGAGATTCATAGAAACGAACAGATCGTTCAATATCTACGACACCAAGCGTGATCAGCGACAGTTTCTGTTTCACAGTGAAACCTTCCGACTGACTTATGCCAAATCTGTGACCATGGCTGCGCGGGACTTGCGAACTTTCGGCATTGGCAACAACCAATCGCCTTCCATGTCGCGATAGCCCAATGGCATCAATACGACGGAACGCAATCCACGCTCACGCAATCCAAGAATGGTGTCAACAGCATCAGGATTAAAGCCCTCGATGGGTGTGCTGTCGACTTCCTGCTCAGCAGCGGCCATCAATGCGAATCCCAACGCGATGTAGGTCTGGCGGGCAGCGTGTGCGTAGTTAATCTCTGGATCACGCGGCACATAGTTGGCCTTCAGGAAGTCGAAGTATCCGCGCAATGTGGGCAAGTCGCCACGGGCGTCGACGGTCAGTTGAACAACCTCGTCAATTCGCTCAGCGGTGTAGTTGTCCCATGCAGCGAAAACAAGAAGATGAGAACCATCGGTGACTTGAGCCTGGTTATTCGCAGCTTTTGCGATCTCGGCTCGAAGTTCATTATTCGTAATAACGAATAGCTCAAACGGTTGCAGACCGCTGGATGTCGGGGCCATACGAACGGCTTCGACAATTGCCTCGACTTTTTCTTGAGGGACCGGAGTCGAAGGATTCATTTTCTTTGTGGCGTAGCGCCATCCCAAAATGTCAGTCAAAGTCTTCATTGCCATTTTCGTTTTCCTTCTCGAGTTGTGACGTCCATTGCTACCGCAAAGAACGTGAGTTATTGACCGTAGTCCGTGGAACGTGGGCTGCGACCATTGCAATGCTGGTCAGAGGATGGTCAGGCCTCAACGACTGCGAACCAGCGACCTTCATTGTCCGGGAACGCAAATGACGCGATGCCCGGATGTTGACCCAGTTCGGTTGCCTGTACACCCTTCGCCACAAGCGCGTCGCGGGTGGCAGCGAGATCGTCAACTCGGAACGCAATTGATGGCGTCGCAAGATCGAGTCCGTCGGGGTTGTTCTGCATCAGTGCAAGTGGAACCAATTCGAAGGCAAAGTCCTGTCCGGCGAATCCGACCTGAACGATGGAGAACTGACCCGCTTGTTTACGGCCCTTCTCGACCATTCCGACCTGTTCGGTCCAGAAACGCAGACACGAAGCCTCGTCAGTGACATACAGCACCACATATCCAACCTTCATAATTTCCCTCCAAAGTAAGCGGCAATTTTAGACATCGTCACGAGCGCTTCAGGTCAGTAAAGACGCCACCAGCAACACGCACGATGTCATTCGGGTTCGCACCGAAGTTGTCGTTCCACGTTCCCGCCGCAGCCCACACTTCGTCGTACTGCAACAAGTCCGGATCGACGAACACACGCAGTTGAGTTGTGTGACCAAAGGGAGGCACGCCACTATTGGTTTATGCAACCCTTTGAAGCATTATGCCTCTAGCCAACCTTGCGACGTTCCATTTTTGGAATGCCGGGTGTCGTGTCGTTGATCGCCCAACTAATGATCACTTCAGGAGAAATACGAAACCTCGGTGACCCTTCGAACTCTTCAATGACAGCTGTGCCTGTGATTTTGATACCTCGTGGCGACCATGGATTGACTGACGCAAGATCATCAACGACTACCGAGACTCGTGGATTCGATTGAATGTTTTTGTATCGAACCGTGTGCGTGATATCGAATCCCGCGGTGACAATGTCGGAGCCATCAACTTCAAATACAACGGGCGCTACATCTGGACGTCCAGATTCCGAAGCAGATGCAAACCGCATCAATGGTTGAGTGGTGAGATATTCCAATTCGGCAACGGTAAATGCGCTCATGAGTTTGCACCTGGTTTTCCTGGAGCCGAGAGTGGAAACACATCGATATCCCACCACATTGCCATTGGTAACGACTGAATAATGGCAGTTGCCTCTTCAAGAGTTTCTGCATTCGTCTCAATAAAAACTGTCCCCCGCGAAATCGTTGCTAAATGAATTGCTCCAATTTTTCCTGCAGCTTGAAGTTCAGCTGCCTTTGCTTGCTCTTCGGCGACGACGGCATAAACATCGCTCATCTCTGTTCCTTGCTTGAACTTGCAGACAACCATGTACTTTTCCATTGTGAATCCAATCTCGTAGGGGTTCCACCATGAAAGCACCTCAACCTAAGTTGAGGTCAAGTACTACTCTGTCTTGATGCCACATCATTTGAAATCAACTGACCAACTCCCCATTGGCCAAGTTGCAGAGCGAAGCGGAGTAACCATTTCAGCCATCCATTTTTATGAACGCGAAGGCCTGATCTTCAGCACGAGAAATGCCGGAAATCATCGTCAGTTTTCTCGTGATGTGCTTCGTCGTCTCGCATTTATTCGGGCATCTCAGCGAGTTGGCATTCCCCTCGCCAATATCAAAGAAGCATTAGATGAACTGCCGCTGAAACGTACGCCGAAAGAAGCGGACTGGGCGAAAGTTGGCAAGCAGTGGCACAAAGTTCTCTCTGCCCAAATTGAATACTTAGTGCGTGTTCGCGACGATTTATCTACTTGTATCGGGTGTGGGTGTCTTTCATTCCAGCGATGTCAATTGGTGAACCCCGACGATGCAATGTCCACAGAAGGTCCAGGCGCTCGTCGATTGCAACCAGGAACACCGCGACCAGACAGAACTTGATTAAGTGAGTTTCGGGTCGGTGACCACACCACCAGCAACGCGCAACTATGTGCTGTGACCAAAGGGAGGCACGCCGCCATTGGTTTAGGCAACTCTTTCATTTTCAACTTCTGACAATTCTGTCATCACCGCAGCCCGTGGCTTATGAACTTTTGACATTTGCTAATGAAAAAGTTATTCAGTTATGAAAAAACTGTCAAGAACGACAGAGAATAAGGCAATCCACGACTGCGGATCCACTCGGCGACTGTCCTCCACAACGTCATCAACTATTCGCCCTAAGTTCATTGCCTGAATCAAGACGGCGACCGCATGAGGGTCAATGCCTGGACGAGACCATCCACGCTCTTGGAATTTGCGACAGGCATCGGCCATCAGGTCAGTCAGTTCCGCTTGGCGATCAGCAATTTTACTGGCCAGGTCGGGCTGAGTACGTACCAACGAAAGCGTGTGTAAACGAAGCGATCGAAAGGATCTGCGTTCAGGGGTCTGCGATGCAGCGATGACTTCACGTAGTTGATCGCGCACCTCTTGTGCCGAGTGGCAATTATCCCGCAACGAGATCGTCCACAATTCTGATTCACGAAAGCTTTCTTCGAATGCGTGAAGGACTCCAGCAATCAACAAGTCATTGAGGGATCCGAAATGGTGATACAGCGCACCCTTAGACACCCCGACCTCGGCGAGAACAACATCAAGTTGAACTCTTTCAACTCCGACTGAAACAATCTCGCGAGCAGCCACTTCAACGAGCCTCTGTTTGGTTGGGTGGTCTGGTCGCACGGTGGCCCCGGTACGCCGTTGCCGCATCACCATTTCCACCCACTATTGACTGAAATCATCACCACCGTCATGGTAGCCCTCGCCGGAAAATACCAGTCTCAAAAGCATTCCAATGTCCCGCACGGCCAGATCATTCGGGGCCAGCCACCGCTTACCTCGGGGCCCTGGCCCCCTTTGCGCCTGAGGCTCAACCGAAAGCGCCTGAAGAAATACATGGGCATACTCTAGTTACATACTTATAGTATGTTTTTACTTGTCTCAAGTCGAGGGACATCCGAAGCGCCACACCGTCGCAGAATCAATAGAAAACAGGGGCACACAATGATCACCATCCGTCGAAACCACACCACATCAATGGGGTCGCATTCCGGAGACCAAGCCACCGATAGAAATCGAAGGCGCGTTCTCGCCACCGCCTTCGTATTGATAACTGCCATTGCAAGCATCCCATCGATGGCCACAGCTGTTGCCGATGGCGCGCTCGACACCACCTTCGACACCGACGGCAAAGTAACCACAGCCGTCGCCGTTGGTGACGAAGGTAAAGCCATTGCAATTCAGAGCAATGGAAAAATACTCGTCGTTGGTGACGACATGGCTAATTTCGAGATCGTGCGCTACAACACAGACGGGTCACTCGACACCACCTTCGACACCGACGGCAAAGTAACCACAGACATCGGAACAAGCACCACCGACACCGCCAACGCAGTCGCAATCCAAAGCGACGGAAAAATTGTCGTCGCCGGGAGGAGTGGTGGCATGGCTCTCAATAGCGGAAACTTCGCTGTTGCGCGTTACAACACTGACGGGTCACTCGACACCACCTTCGACACCGACGGCAAAGTAACAACAGACATCGGAACAAGCACCGCCGACGCTGCAAACGCAGTCGCAATTCAAGGCGATGGAAAAATTGTTGTTGCCGGAACTTCCGGCTCATCAACAGATTTTGCTGCATCGCGCTACAACACAGACGGGTCACTCGACACCACCTTCGACACCGATGGCAAAGTAACAACAGACATCGGAACAAGCACCACCGACACCGCCAACGCAGTCGCAATCCAAAGCGATTCAAAAATTGTCGTCGCAGGAACCAGCTCATCTGATTTCGCTGTTATTCGCTACACCACAACAGGTGCCCTCGACACCACCTTCGACACCGACGGCAAAGTAACAACAGACATCGGAACAAGCTCCTTTGATACTGGTAGTGCAGTGGCGATACAAAGCGATTCAAAAATTGTCGTCGCTGGAAGAATTAGCGTCGCTGGACCACCAGTTTTTGCAGTTGCGCGTTACGAGGTGACGGCCACATCTCCATCTTCGTCTTCAACTAGTTCGACGAGCACCACAGTCGCAGCCGTAGCAACAACCACCACAGTCGCACCAAAGGTGGCACCAATAGTGAGTAGAAAAAAAGCTGCAACACTAAAATCTATTGCGGTCTTTGGCAAAATGACCGTTCCTTCGGGCGCCAAAGTGACCGCGGTGGTGGCTAAATCATCGAAGACTATTTGTCGAGTCACTGGCACCGCAGTGAAGGGGATCAAAAAGGGAACGTGTCGGGTCGCAATAACGGTGAAGACAAAAACTGGTGCCAAGACGCGGATGGTGGCAGTGCCCGTCGTGAACTAGCGCTTCCGACCTCGATTCCCCACTTGGCCACAAGTGCCGGCAGCAACTTCACCCTGATCTCATCAATCAAAGCGTCGAAGCCGTCGTTGCGGTGGTGGGGACTCGTTTCTTCCATCACCTAGTTAAGACCCCGCATGAGTCCAGTTTGTCCCAAGAAATCATCCAAATTTTCAACTGGTTTGAATGCTGCACACCCGCTGTGTATCATTTGTGCAAAGGTTCCGCCCCGACGATAAGAGCCTCTGGGCTCTGCTGGAAACAGCTAGTCGGGGCGGTCGCATTTCTAGCCTTCAGTAGTAGATCGTTCTTCCATCTCGGAAGATGTTGAAATCACTTGGTTGCAACGTAGAAGTCAGACTCCTCCAAGGTCGAAGTTCGCTTCTCTCCAATTGAACGAACTTTGACCAAGCAACGTAATCAGCAATTTGACCGTTCATGTCAGTAACCATCTTTTGAAAATATATGCGAAACGGTTTCCGCAAAGCTTTCAATTCGGGCTTGATAACCCCATGAAAATCGCCTTGCTTCTTCTTGGTCAATGCCTGATCAAACACAACTACAACTCTCTTGTAGTCGGACGAATCAAAGACGCGTAGGAAATACCTAACCAATCCCTGGCCAAAGAGAGCATGAATTTGAGAATCTGACTGCAATCGCGGTGCGGCACGGTGTTTGTCGCCATAGATTGCGTGAGCCTTCACATTTTTGATTGACTCAAATGTTTGAAAGACACGGTCTCGAATGAACTGTCGATCTTCGGCCGCATGAAAACTTGAGATATCATTTCCTTCCGCCAACAGTTGGTAGCGAAGAGCTTGCATTTCAGCAGCAGAATCAAGAGGCGCTAGGGCGGCTACCCCGGCCATCACAAAATGGTCTGTTCCCTTTTCTGAGAAATCGAAATTTCCTGACTCGTCAATGAATACGAACAGTGTGTCGGGAACTGGATTACCTCTTGGTGTCACGCAATAACAATATGGACGGGGTGTTTCAACCCATCTCGGGACATCACCGTTTCAGGTCGGTGACTACTCCACCAGCAACACGCACGATGTCGGCCGGTGCAGCACCGAAGTTGTCGTTCCACGTTCCCGCAGCAGCCCACACTTCGTCGTACTGCAACAAGTCCGGGTCCACGAACACGCGCAGTTGTGTGCTGTGACCAAAGGGAGGCACGCCGCCAATCGGAAAGCCCGTCGCCTCACGCACTGCATCAGCATCAACGCGCTTACACTTCGCCCCACCGGCCGCCGCAGCAAGTTTCTTCTCGTCCAATTGGTTGGAGCCGCTCACCAATGCCATCACGATTTCATCATCAACACCAAAGACAAGGCTCTTCACGATCTGCCCTACTGAAACACCAATGGCCGTTGCTGCATCTTGTGCGGTCTTCGTTCCTTCGGGAAATTTCTTCACCTCAATCTCAAAGCCGGCCGCACGGGCGGCATCTGTCACTTTTGCCACATTGGGGTGAATTTTCTCGTCTGACATGCCTATGAAGACTAAGAGACCGCCTATGATTTTCTCTTACGAGGGGGAGTATCCCTACTAATTCCAGTGTCGTCATCACGGTGTAAAAACCCGGCACGGAAACCCGAAAGGGTTGGGAGAGACCTTCGGCAATGCAACAGAGCAAGCCGAAGGAAAACCGATGTCCCCTGCACACGCAGTACGCGAGAATCAGACCGAGAATCCGGCAACTTCACACGCCCTCTCCATCGACGATGCTCTCAACTCCGTTCGTTCGACTGCCACCGGGCTCTCCGCCGAAGAAGCCTCAACAAGGCTCGCCCTTTTCCGCACCAACGAGCTGATTGAGTCTGCTCGTGTTCCACGGTGGCGGCGATTCGTTCGTCAATTCACCAATCTTCTCACTGGGATTCTTCTCGTCGCAGCGGTAGCAAGTCTGCTCGTCGTTGATGAGTTGAAGACCGCAATTGTTGTCATCGTCGTGGTCTTTATTAATGCGACTATTGGATATATCCAAGAGAGCAAAGCAGAAGCTTCTCTCAATGCATTACGGAAAATGCTCGCTACGTCGGCGAGAGTTCGTCGCAATGGTGGTCTCGAAAATGTTCTCACCAGCCAGATAGTTCCTGGAGATGTCGTCCTTGTGGAATCGGGTGATCGGATTCCTGCGGATGGACGGTTGATCTCTGCAGTGAATCTTGAAGTGGAAGAGGCATCGCTCACAGGCGAGAGTCATGCAACGACCAAAAATCTTGAAGCGGTGCCCTTGGACTCCACAATTGGCGATCGTCATTGCGCTGTGTTCATGAACACCACCGTGACCCGCGGACGCGGTGAATTCGTGGTCACCACCACAGGAATGTCGACCGAGATGGGTCGCATTGCTGGACTTTTGCAAGACACAGAGACAGAGAAGACTCCCCTTCAGAGTCAATTGGATTCCCTCGCTCATTCGCTGGCGATTCTTGCTGGAGTAATAGTTGGTGTTGTTTTCCTGATTGGTTTGTTCACAGGTGAACCAATCACGACTGAAAAGATTGATGCATTGCTTCTCACATCGGTCGCACTCGCGGCCGCTGCAATTCCCGAAGGGCTTCCCGCAGTTACTGCTGTCACCTTGGCCATTGGAACTTCACGTATGGCAAAGCAAAACGCGATTGTCAAACGCCTTGCCAGTGTGGAAACTCTTGGATGCACCAGCGTTATTTGCTCCGACAAAACCGGCACGCTCACGTTGAACCAAATGACGGCAAAAGAACTCGTCTACATGAACCGTTCTCACCACATCACTGGCGAGGGATATTCACCCGTCGGAAAAATCACATCTCTCCACGGCGACGACCCACTGGCTCTTATTACTTCGCTGTATCCGATGGCACTCTGCAACGACTCCGTTGTTCGATTAAATGAGAACAATGATTGGGAACTGGTGGGTGACCCGACAGAAGGTGCTTTGACCGTTCTTGCAATGAAGGGTGGTATTGACGTTGCAGAACTGCGAAACGATAAACCTCGAATAGCCGAAGTGCCTTTCGATAGCGCGCATAAATTCATGGCGACTTTCCATCAGATAGCAACAGACGAGGGCAACGACATTGTCCGTGTCTACGTCAAAGGCGCACCAGACGTTTTATTGGCTCGATCAACTCGCGTCATCAACGAAGCGGGTGCTGCGGATCCCGTCGCGGTGCTCACACCACAGCTTCATGCACATAACGAGCGCCTTGCATCGCAGGGACTGCGCGTGCTTGGGGTAGCGCATCGTGATTTTGATTTGGATGCATGGGGGGAAATTGCGGACGAAGATCCGATTTCACTCATTGAAGAACTCACTTTCCTTGCACTCGTT
Source organism: Acidimicrobiaceae bacterium (assembly GCA_947446815.1). Lineage (GTDB taxonomy): Bacteria > Actinomycetota > Acidimicrobiia > Acidimicrobiales > Ilumatobacteraceae > UBA2093. The sequence goes on along the minus strand of CANFGT010000001.1, from coordinate 53,469 downwards.
GGCATCATTGATCCGCCACGTCCAGAGGCTCGAGATGCAATCGCAACGGCACATCAAGCCGGCATCGAGGTCAAGATGATCACCGGCGACCATGCCATCACCGCTACAGCAATTGCTATTGAATTGGGACTCACGGGAACCTCACTAACAGGTGTCGATATTGAAGCGATGAGCGACGATGATCTCGATGCAGTACTCGATACAACATCGGTGTTTGCGCGAGTCTCCCCTGCCCACAAAATTCGGCTAGTCACCGCGCTTCAACGAATTGGTCATGTTGTGGCCATGACGGGTGACGGCGTGAATGATGCACCCGCTCTAAAGAAAGCCGATATCGGCATCGCGATGGGCATAAACGGCACCGAGGTCACCAAAGAAGCTGCCACCATGGTGCTGACCGACGACAACTTTGCCACCATCGTGCGTGCTGTCGAACAAGGACGCCTTATCTACGACAACATCGTGAAGTTTGTGCGTTTCCAGCTAAGCACCACAATCGGATTCGCAATGATGTTTCTTGCTTGCTCTGTCTTCAACATCATGGGTCGTGCACCGCTCACAGCTATTGCAATTCTGTGGGTCAACATCATTATCGACGGACCCCCCGCAATGGCCCTCGGTGTCGACCATGTTGGAACTTCAGTGATGACTCGAGGCCCTCGACCCAAAGGTGAGCCAATTCTCACTCGGCAACGGTGGTTCACTGTTGTGCTCAGTGCGGCAGTCATGGCAGCTGGCACTGTCATTCTGATTCAGTTTTATACGGGACATCATGGAGCGACGAACGCGGAACTTCCGGCTGGAACAATCACAATCACCACCTTTGTCCTCTTTCAGTTTTTCAATATTCTGAATGTGCGAAGCGAATCACGAAGCGTGTTCAGCCGATTGACACTGACGAACAAGTACTTATGGTGGTCACTTTTTCTTGTCATTGGTCTACAAATCGCAATGACAATCATTCCCTTCATGAGACGTTTGTTCGACACCCACCCGCTCACGCTCACACAGTGGATGCTCTGCATTACAACAGCATCAATAGTTCTATGGGTGGAAGAGATTCGTAAGTTCGTCATCCGTCGAAACAAAAATAAATAAGGAGCACATCATGTTTAGAAATACTGCAAAGACAACAGTTCTTCTCGCCGCAATGGGCGGCCTCATCGTTGCAATTGCTGCACTACTCGGAGGTGGCAGCAGTGGCTCCATCATGATTGGTGCAATCTTTGCCTTTGCTTTCGTTGGTTGGTCGTACTGGAACAGTGGCAACCTTGCTTTACGGTCCGCAAAGGCCCAAGTCATCACCGAAGCAGATCACCCAGAGTTCTACGGCATGATTCGTGATCTGTCACAACGTGCAGGACTCCCAATGCCACGCGTAGCGGTCTCCCCCAGCGACCAACCGAATGCATTTGCCACAGGACGCAACCCAGACAATGCAGTGGTGTGCGCGACACGAGGTTTGTTGCAATCACTGACTCGCGAGGAAATCGAAGGCGTCATGGCGCATGAACTGATGCACGTTCGTCATCGTGACATTCTTATTGGCTCTGTTGCCGCTGCAATTGCGACGGCTATCTCTGCAGTTGCGCAAATGGCAATGTTCTCCGCGATGTTTAGCGGTGGACGTGACGACCGCGAACGTGGAAATCCGCTGGGAGCGTTACTGGTTGCACTTGTTGCACCAATGGCTGCGGGTCTGCTGCAAATGGCCATCAGTCGTAGTCGTGAATTTGAAGCGGACCGTGGCGCTGCTGATCTTTTGCGAAACGGCGAACCGCTCGCACGTGCACTAGAAAAGATTGAAGTCTTGGCTGCACAGCATCCGATGCAAGTGGCACCAGCACAAGCGCAGGCCTACATTCACAATCCGCTGAATGAGATGCCGAAAAAGAGTGGACTCGATGTCTCTCGTTTGTTCTCGACTCACCCTGCAACTGCAGAGCGCATTCGCCTACTGCGCGAAATGACGTTCTAGTCCTCTACTTCAGCTGGTCCACTTGTTGTGAACAACAGTGCACCCACCAGAGAGATACAACCCGCAACGAGATATGGCATCGTGTAGTTGCCGGAAGCATCACGAATACTGCCAATCAAGATCGGGCCAATTGCGGTACCAGTGAGACTCACAAGCCCAGATCGTGCTGAGATACGCGCGTAATCCTTCACACCAAATCGCTGGGCAAGGAGCAATGACTGCATCATGAGCACGTTGCCCACCATTGCGCCGAAAAGACCTATTGCAATGAACAGCAGAATGGTGTTCTCCATTTGACCGATGAGGACGATTGCCGATCCCTGCACTGCAGCAATGAATACCATGAACTTGGCTAAAGGGAACTTCGGAATGATGCGACCACCGAGAAGGCGGAACACCACGCTTGCACCCGACAGCACCGACGTCGCAAGCGCAGCAGTGCCCGGAGTTGTCCGCTCCTCTACCAACTTCACAATTTGCTGAATTGCCCCCACTTGTGAGCCCATCACCAAGACATAACCAATCGTCACAACCCAGAAGAACTTCGTGCGAATCGCTTCTGCCATCGGTACACCAGGTAAGTCAACTATGTGATTCTCGGGCTTTGGCTGACCATCAGGCATCCAATTCAAAGCCAAAGGATCTGGACGAATCAATAAGAACGCCGGAATCGACATGCCGAAGAGCCAAATGAGTGCGAGATAAATACTTGCCCCACTCACGTGTTGTGCGTCAATCAACTTCTTCACGAATGGCGTGAGGAGAATGCCGCCGACTGACAAGCCAGATGAAGCAGCAGCAATTGCGGAGGCACGCTTCACGTGGAACCAACGCGTCACGACGGTAGTAGCAGCAGTGAGACCGCTAGACGACCACGCGACAGCAAATACTGCGTACACCACGAACAAATGCCACTTCTCTGTGACGTGGCCCAGCATGTAGAGCGCACCCGCGCCCACCACAGCACCGCCATACATCAAGTATCGAACATCAAACTTTGCAATCAACCGCGCAACGACGACGTTCCACAAACCACCAATCAGAAAGAAGAAAGTAGTGGCGATAGAGAGCGAGGAAATCTTCCAGCCGAACTCTTTCGAGAAAGCGTTGAGGTAAACGCCCATTCCGTAGAAGCCCAACGAAGAGCCAAAGAACAGAACGGCGAAACACCCGCCAACGACCCACCAGCCCGGGAATTTGCCCTCGCGAGCGAGATACACACGATTTGTTGACGTTGTCATTGGGAGCCCCCTTCCCAAAGGGCACCCTAGACCTATGACAGGTCTATCGAATGACTGAAGAATTTTGCGCTAACTAGCGCAAGCACATCAGACGAAAGCGGCGTAACCGTCGCGCTCAAGAATGTCGGCAAGCTCTGGGCCGCCTGTCTTCACGATGCGACCTGCAGCAAGAATGTGCACCACGTCAGGCTTGAGTTCTTCCAACAAACGCACGTAGTGCGTAATGGCAAGAACACCGAGGTTGTTCTCATGAGTTGCGGCTTCCACACGGCGTGCACAATCACGAAGTGCGTCAATATCCAGACCTGAGTCCAACTCGTCAAGAATCGCAAACTTTGGCTCCAACATGCCGAGCTGCAATGTCTCATTGCGCTTCTTCTCACCACCGGAAAGGTCCACGTTCATTGCACGTGAAACAAGACTTGCATCAAAATTGATTCGTCCGGCTTCCACAGCAATGCGTGCTGACATTTCCTTGGTGTCACGACCACGAGCACTGAGAGCCTCTGCCAACACCTGATCCACGTGCACACCAGGCACTTCTGTGGGGTACTGCATGACGAGGTGCAAGCCTGCAGTGGCGCGTTGCCATGTAGGCAATGCAAGCATGTCGACACCATCGAGAGTGACGGAACCGCCAGTGACGGTGTATCCGGGCTTGCCCATGATGACTGCAGACAATGTGCTCTTACCGGCGCCGTTCGGTCCCATGATGGCGTGCACTTCACCTGAATTCAGTTCAAGGTCGATGCCCTTCAAGATTTCTTTGCCGGCGACTTCAGCAGTCAAGCCAGTGATCTTCAGTGTGCTCATTGCGCACCGTCCTTTGATTCAACAACGACGTTTCCATCGACAACAGATGCGGAGAACACTGCAACAGGCTTTGTTGCAGGCAATGCATCGGGGATACCTGTTTCCAAACTGAAAGCACTGCCGTGCTTAAAGCACTCAATGTGCTTGTTCTCACACAGAACAGTTCCTTCCGACAACGACACATTTGCATGGCTGCACATATCCGCAATCGCGAAGACTTCATCATCAATGCGCACAAGTGCAACAGCAGCGCCGTCCACCATTACGCGCTGCGCTTCGCCCGACTTCAGCTCATCAAACTTTGCAACGACGCTCATTGCGCTGCTTCTTCACGACGAAGCTTCTCTGCAATCTCAGCCTCAAGCGATGTGGTGTCCACATTGCTAGGCAAACGATCAAGAACATCCTTGAAGAAGCCGAACACCACAAGGCGCTCAGCAACTTCTGGCGCAATGCCGCGGCTCTCCAAATAGAAACGCTGTTCCTCATCGATGGAACCAACTGTGCTGGCGTGGCTGCACTTCACTTCGTTGGTTTCAATCTCAAGGTTGGGCACGCTCTCGGCCCATGCACCTGCACCAAGAGTGAGGTTGCGGTTGGTCTGGAATGCTTCCGACTTACCTGCGTTCTTCTCGATACGAATGAGGCCGGTGTACACGCTACGTGCACTGCCGCCAACGGCGCCCTTGAACAGCAAGTCACTGTACGTGCGCGGTGCTTCGTGACGCTGCAATGTGCGGAAGTCATGCATCTGTGTGCCGCTGGCGAAGTACAAAGCCAACTGCTGTGCGTTCGCACCAGATTCCACCAAACGAACCTCAGCACGTACGCGCGCGTAGTCGCCGCCAAGAGCAATGGTGTTCACACGAGTGTTGGAGTCGCGAAGTCCGAGTGTCTGCTGATGCGCAATCATCCATGTGCGCAAGCCCAATTGGTTCACGCCCACATAGTTCACGTTTGCACTGGCTGCAGAACGAATCTCAAGCACAGGAACAACAAGAGACTTCACGCTGTCGTTAGATACGAAACGCTCCACCACTGTGACTTGGCTCTCTGGTTCTGCATCAATTACCAAACGTGGGTACGCAACAATTCCATCAGCTTCGATGTGATGGATGATCTCAATCACGCCATCAATGGCAACACCCTTGGGGATGCGCAATGAGATTGTTTGTGCGTTCTCTGCATTGAGCTCGGCAAACACGTCAGGTGTGCCATTCATTGCAATGCCGGCGAGCGAGTCATTCACACGCACTGCATCAAGACCGATGGTCTCGGTACGTGCCGTGGCAATTGCGAACGCTGACAAGTCGAGTTCGGCAATACGGCTGTATCGCCAGATCTCTTCTTCGGTACTGGGGAGTGTGGGGGTTATATTCATGAATCTGCTACTTCTTCTTGCGCCACCAACGGCGCTTCTTCGACTGTTCGGCTACGACTTCTTCAATTGTTTGTGCACTGATGGAGTTAATGATTTCGCTCGCAGCATCCAGTACTGCAGCCGCGGAACCATCATCTAAACCAGGCACTTCTGGCGGTGTGGGCGGTGCAATCGCACTGCCATGCACCCACGCAACATCGGCTAACCGACGTGCATACCCTTCGCATGGGTCTGGACAACGCCATGGCGCTTCGGGAGCAAGATCGAGATTGCACTTGCGTACTGCATCACCATTTGCATAGGTGCGGCTCTCGTAGTTCTTGCACTCTGTGCGCATCGGCATGACAAGAACCCATCGGCGAAATCAGCCGATGGAACCTTCCATCTGCAATTCGATGAGGCGGCTCCACTCCACGGCGTATTCCATGGGCAATGTACGTGTCACGGGCTCAATGAAACCGTTGACAACCATGCTCATTGCGGCTTCTTGCGTGAGACCACGGCTCATGAGATAGAACAACTGCTCATCAGCGATCTTCGAAACGGTTGCTTCGTGACCGATCTCTGCGTCCTTCTCGCCCACTTCCATGTATGGGAATGTGCGGCTTTCGCTCTCACCATCAAGAATCAAAGCATCGCATTGCACGTGGCTCTTACATCCGTATGCGCCTTCTTCGACACGAACAAGTCCGCGGTAAGCGGTGATGCCGCCGTCCTTGCTGATGGACTTCGAAACAATCTTTGAAGAGGTCTCGGGTGCTGCGTGCACCATCTTTGCGCCAGCATCTTGATGCTGGCCGGCGCCTGCATACGCAACCGACAACACTTCGCCTGTGGCCTTTGGACCCACCAAGTACACGCTTGGGTACTTCATGGTGAGCTTGGAACCGATGTTGCCATCAATCCATTCCATATGGCCTTCTGCTTCAACACGAGCACGCTTGGTGACCAAGTTGTACACGTTTGGCGACCAGTTCTGAATCGTTGTGTACGTCACGTGAGCCGATGGCTTCACAACAATTTCAACAACAGCAGAGTGCAAAGAATCGCTGGTGTACACCGGCGCAGAGCAACCTTCGATGTAGTGAACCTTTGAACCTTCGTCAGCAATGATGAGCGTGCGCTCGAACTGACCAGCGTTCTCCGAGTTAATACGGAAGTACGCCTGCAATGGCATTTCACATTCAACGCCTGGTGGTACGTAGATGAATGATCCACCGGACCACACTGCGGTGTTGAGTGCGGAGAACTTGTTGTCAGCAGGAGGAATCACGCTGCCGAAGTACTGCTTCACAAGGTCGGGGTACTCGCGCAAGGCGGTGTCCATGTCGCAGAACAAAATGCCTTGTGCTTCAAGGTCTTCACGGTTGCGGTGGAACACCACTTCTGATTCGTACTGGGCGGTGACACCGGCGAGGTACTTGCGCTCTGCTTCTGGAATGCCCAACTTCTCGTATGTGAGCTTCATTTGCTCGGGCAAGTCATCCCATTCGTCCACCTGTGCCGTTGCAGGCTTCAGGTAATAGAAGATGTCCTGGAAGTCGATATCTGGCATGTTGTTGGCGAACCAAGGCGCCATTGGCTTGCGATCAAAGATGCCGAGGCTGCGCATGCGGTATTCGGTCATCCACTTTGGCTCACCCTTCCACCAGGAAATCTGCTCGACCACACGGTCGGAGAGGCCTTTTTCAGGGGCGAAGGCATATTCGACTTCGTCGCTCCATCCGAGGCTGTACTTACTGAGGTCAAGATCGAACGAAGTCACAGGGAGTGTCCTTTTGTCGTACTAGTCCGGCAGGCGAGCCGGGGCTATTTGCACTACCGCCATAGTAACAATTACCCCTCCCATATCCCACACGGGTTTGGCTACTCCCTTCAAGGGTAGCGTCATACCTCTCATGGAATGTTTCGGTCTCGTCGGTCTCCCCAACGCAGGTAAGTCCTCGCTCTACAACGCCCTCACCGGCGGTGGAGCTCTGGCTGCCCCCTATGCCTTCGCCACGAAGGACCCCAACATTGGTGTGGCCAAGGTGCCCGACAACCGCCTCCTCCAACTCTCCGAGATGTCGAAGACCAAGAGCATCGTCCATGCCGCCGTCCAGGTGGTCGACATTGGCGGTCTCGTTGAAGGCGCGTCCAAGGGTGAAGGTCTCGGCAACAAGTTCCTCGCCAACATTCGTGAAGTCGATGCCATTGTTTATGTGCTTCGTGCTTTCAAAGATGATGACGTTCCTGGTCCCGATGATCCGCTCGAGCATCTCCGCGTTGTGGAGCTTGAACTCGCACTTGCCGACCTTGAAACTGTGGAGACCCGCCTCAACCGCGTGAAGAAGACGGCGCGTGTCGACAAGGGCAACCAAGAAGAGGCTGCACTGTTGCAACGTGCCTACGACGTTCTTGCTGAAGGAACTCCCATTTACCGATCCGCACTCTCTGTTGCAGATCGCGAAGAGCTTGCACCGCATTTCTTGCTGACCAACCGCCGCGTGTTGGCTGTTGTCAACGTCGGCGAAAATGAACTCGACACGATTCCTGCAATGGAAGCTCGTGTTCGTTCAGAGCTCTGCCCCCCTGGCTCGCGTCAGGAACATGAGATTGAAGTTCTCGGCATGAGCGTGCAAATCGAAGCCGAAGCCGCGCAGTTGTCTGACGAGGATCGTGCAGAGATGCTCGAAGCACTTGGCCTTGGCGAAGGTGCTCTCACCAAGATGGTGCGTTCGGCGTATCACGTGCTTGGTTTGCGTACGTACTTCACGACAGGCGAGAAGGAAACTCGTGCATGGACATTCCACGCAGGCGACAAAGCTCCTGTCTGCGCCGGAAAGATTCACTCCGACATCCAGCGTGGATTCATTCGCGCCGAAGTCATCCACTGGGATGAACTTGTCGAATTGGGCTCATGGAATGCCGCAAAGGACGTGGGCAAGTTGCGTTCCGAAGGCAAGGATTATGAATTCATCGACGGAGACGTCACCGAATTCCGCTTTAACGTGTAACCATGACAGCCATGGAACCCGTCTGGCTCGTGAGTGAAGGTCGGGTGCTCGCCGCAGCACAACTTGCCACTTCACGCACCGATCGCCGACGCGGACTGATTGGCGTTACTTCTGTTGAACAACCACTTGTTTTGCAACCGTGCTCATGGGTGCACACCATCGGCATGAAAGTGCCTATTGATGTCGCATACATTTCAGCTGAAGGCGTTGTGCTGGAAGTAGAAACAATGAAGCCGTGGCGCGTTGGTCCGAATAATCGCCGGTGTCATCTCGTCGTTGAAGCAGCTGCAGGTTCATTTGAGCGCTGGAACTTAAGCGCCGGCAACCCATTGGAAGTACGACATGTCGAACAGTGATGATGTTTCCTCCATCGTGCATGCTGGTCTCTGGCTCGTTGCAACCCCCATCGGCAACTTGGACGACATCTCCCCTCGCGCTGTCTCTGTCTTGCGTGCAGCAAAAGTAATTTGCTGCGAAGACACTCGCCACAGTGGTTCATTGTTGAAGCGCATGAACGTCACGCCGGAACGTCTCATCGTGACAAACGATCACACCGAGCACGATGCCATTGAAGAAGTGTTGATGTTGCTCTCGGCGAATGAAGTGGTCGCAGTGATTAGCGATGCGGGCACGCCTGCCATTAGCGACCCGGGCGAACGTTTAGTACGCGCCGCAGTTGCAGCTGGGCACCCCGTGCATGCAACACCAGGACCTGTTGCCTTCGTTGTTGCCGCAACAATCAGTGGCCTTCCCACTGACCGAATCGCATTTGATGGATTCCTGCCTCGCAGTGGTGCTGAACGTCGTGAACGACTCACCGAAGTAGCTCGCGAACGTCGCACCACCGTTTTGTATGAGGCACCCCATCGGTTGGAAAAGACCTTGGTCGACCTTGCGGCTACCTGTGGCGAAGATCGCCGTGTCGCGTTAACGCGCGAACTCACCAAAATGCACGAAGAAGTGTGGCGCGGCTCTCTTGCAGAAGCTGTGAAGCACTCACAAACTGTTGCCCCACGCGGAGAGTACGCAATTGTCATTGCGCCGGCGCTCAATTCCGAAGTAGAAGTAACAGATGAGGAAATTGTTCGTGAACTTGCTGCACGTACCGCAAATGGTCTTAGCAAGCGCGATGCAATTGATGAAGTGACAGCAGCATTCGGAGTCGCACGTAAGCGCGTATATGCAATCGCAGTGGGATCATGAGCCAGCAACGCACCGCAGCATTTTTTGACCTTGACCGCACGCTCATCGCGGGCTCGTCCGCGTTTGTGTTCGCACGTGCTGCGCGCGATGCCGGCTACATCCGCATTCAAGACTTCCTTCCCGATGTTGTACGCGCCCTCAAATTTCAATTCTTCGGTTCCAGTGACGAGAGCAGCCACAGTGTGCGTGACCGCATTTTGTCGCGCGTCGGTGGAATGAATCAGGCAGACCTAGTCGGACTCAATGAACTTGTTCTTCCAGAGCTTCTCGGTCTTATTCGCCCCGAAGCTCGTGCGCTACTCGATCAGCACCATGCTGCAGGTCGCGAAACATGGATTGTTTCCGCCTCACCAATTGAACTTGTGGAACCGCTGGCAATTGCGCTTGGCATGACTGGTGGCATCGGCACCAAAGGTGAAGTCGATAACGGCGTATACACCGGTCGTCTCGATGGTCCGTTCTGTTACGGCGAAGGGAAGGCAGAAGCGATTACCGCACTTGCAACAGAACGCGGTATTGATTTGACCAACTCGTGGTCATATTCCGACTCAATGAGCGATCTTCCGATGATGGAGATTGTCGGCAATGCAGTCGCAGTCAACCCTGATGCAGAACTTGCCACACTCTCGCGTTCACGCGGATGGCCCGTCGTTATCTTTGCGCAACGATCAAAAATGTTGATCCGCCGTTCGTCAACAATCACCGCAGCAGTGGTTGCAATGTTGTTGACGTATTCCTTAGGCCTGCGGCAAGGGCGAAAGCGCTAACTGACGGCTCATCGCCACCAAGCGACCTGTGGAGTCCCACATCTCGCCATTCTCTTCAAAGAATCCGCCCTGCACCACGTTGCTATAAAAGCGACAAGCAATCGGTCCAGGCGCCGGCACAGCGCGCACATGGACGGTGAGTTCCACAGTTGGTGCCCAACCGATGAGTCCGTACAAGTTGAAAACAACCGGCGGACCAGCATCAGATGCAAGCAACAATCCGAGAGTGTCGACGTCACGACCATCTGCGAATGCAAAGTACGTGCGCATCAATGGCTTGCCGGTGTGGATGGCACCAGAAAGCCCCGACATCACAAAAGCGTCTTCGGGATGCATACGTGAATCCAAACGAGAGTGCAAACCAGGAGGCATGTCCGGATTTGATTTACGCTTTGGAATCTCGTCATACGCAGGCATATCGGGAGGTGTGAGGTCGTTGTATTGCGCACCTTCATTCGCATCAAGATCACCAAATGATCCAAGAACGCGAATGATTTCTTTGCCACCACTTGTGAGCGACCCCGTCATGGTTGCAATTCGGCGTCCCGATTTGACGACAGCAGTCTGAGTTTGTGCCGGTCCTTCAACTCCCGGTGACAGATAATGCGCTGTCAGCGTCAACGGATGTGCGCGGCCGCACTCCTCACGCATGGCATTTGCTGCCAAAGCAAGCAAGTAGCCACCGTTCGCGATGCCAGGCCCGATATTCCACCGCTCTTGAATCGGAGTGTCGTACAGACCGTTACCAAGAGAAGTGGCTGCAGTCGCGATATCGAACTCAAAGGGCATTAGTGAAGCGTACGAAAGTTGACGTATTGAAAACGAACCGACGACGGGCACCCGCTGTCCCGTAGCCTGAACGAGTGGGCACGTACTACATCACCACTCCTATCTATTACGTCAACGCGCGACCACATCTTGGTCATGCGTACAGCACCATCGTTGCTGACGCCCTCGCGCGTTGGCATCGCCTGCTGGGTGATGACGTGCATTTCCTCACGGGCACTGATGAACATGGCCTCAAGATCCAGCAGGCAGCCGATGCCGCTGGCACCACACCACAAGAATTCACCGACTCCATCGCGCCACTTTTCCAAGAAGCATGGCAGCGCCTCAACATCTCGAATGATGACTTCATTCGTACGACGGAACCACGTCATCGTGCTGGTGTCGAAAAACTTCTCCACGCGTGTTTTGATGCCGGAGATATCGAACTCGATAAATACAGCGGTCTTTATTGCGTACCGTGCGAGGCGTACTTCACCGAGGACGAACTCGACAACGGCAACTGCCCTGTTCACAAGCGCCCTGTAGAGCACGTCGAAGAGGAGAACTATTTCTTCCGTCTCTCACGTTTCGAACAGCGCCTCATTGATTTCTACTCATCGCATCCGGGTGCCGTTGTGCCAGACCATCGCGTCAATGAAGTCCTCGGATTCATCAAGCAGGGTCTGCAAGATTTCTCCGTGAGCCGCAAGACACTCACATGGGGAATCCCACTTCCATTCGACAAGTCACATGTGGCATATGTGTGGTTTGACGCATTGGCCAACTACATCACAGCGATCGGATACGGCAGCGACGATGAAATGTTCAATAAGTGGTGGCCTGTTAACCATCACATCATCGGCAAAGACATCATTCGATTCCATAACGTCTACTGGCCCGCAATGCTCATGTCTGCCGGCATCGAACCGCCAAAGGGCTGGGCTGTAGGCGGTTGGTTACTTGTTGGCGGCGAAAAGATGTCAAAGACATCCGGCAACGTTGTGAACCCACTTGAACTTGTTGATGAAATCGGTGTCGATGGCTTCCGTTATTACGTTTTGTCTGACACGGGCTACGGCAACGACGGTGATTTCACCTACGAGGGCCTCATCAGTCGATACAACTCCGATCTTGCAAATAACTTGGGCAACCTTGCTGCACGTGTTGCAACCGTTGTCGGCAAGAAGTGCGAAGGTCTTGGCACTGCGCCATCGCCAGATAGTCCACTTGCACCCATCGCAGCGCAATCTGTGAAGGAAACCATTGAACATTGGGAAGTGGTGCAGCCATCACGAGCGCTCGAAGCCACGTGGCAACTTATTCGTGCAACCAATGCTCACCTCGAAAATAATGAACCCTGGAAAGTCGAAACAGGACCGCTTGTTGATTCCGTGATGGGTGATGCACTTGAAGCGTTGCGCATTGTCACAATTCTCGCCTTCCCCGCCATCCCTGACACCGCTCGCGAGATCTGGCGCCGTATTGGCATGACAACAAACATCGAAGAGTGCCGCATCGCAACAGACACTTCATGGGGTCAATACATCGCCGGTCATCCCGTAGAAAAGGGCGACCCGCTCTTCCCACGTCGCACCCTGGCTTAGGAACATTTCGTATGAGTCACGCCACAGGGTGGACAGATACCCACTGCCATATTCATGACGACAAAATGGCATTTGGCTCAGACGAATCATTGATTCGCGCGCGTGAAGCAGGCGTCGAACGTTTCGTTGTCATCGGCTGCGATGCGCAAACGTGCACAGATGCACTGAACATTGCTTCACGTCACGACGATGTGTGGGCAACAATCGGCTTACATCCGCACGATGCAACCCAAGGTGTCGCTTCCATCGTTCCTTTTATTTCACAGCCACGCGTTGTTGGCATCGGTGAATGCGGTCTTGACTATTACTACGAACATTCACCACGAGATATTCAGATGCCAGTCTTTGCAGAACAAATTGCACTGGCGAAGGAACACAATCTCACCCTCGTGATTCACACGCGAGATGCATGGCAAGACACCTTTGATGTTCTTGATGCAGAAGGTATGCCAGAAAACACAATCATTCATTGCTTCACTGGCGGACCCGACGAAGCGCGTGCGTGTCTTGATCGTGGCGCCTATCTCAGTTTTAGTGGCATCGTCACGTTTAAGAACGCCACTGAACTGCGCGAGGCAGCCGAGTTATGCCCCATTGACCGCATCCTCGTGGAGACCGACAGTCCATTTCTTGCACCTGTTCCTCACCGGGGTCGCCCGAATGAACCTGCCCATGTGGGCATTGTGGGCACTGCGATAGCTGATCTTCGTGGCCACGATGCCGCAGATTTCGCAGTTCGCACCACAGCGAACGCTCTTCGTGCGTTTCCCCGCATACATTCATAGGTAGATGGATTTCACCCGTTTCGACAAGAACCGCATGACGGTCGCCATCATCGCCACCGCGGTGTTGATTCCGCTCCTCTTCATGATGGGTGGTCGCTCGTCAAGCTCTGCGGCCGAGACAATCAAAGCCACTACCACCACGTATGACCTTGGTCTTTCCGGCGACGGAACTGCCGATGCACCGGCGAACCTTGAAGGCCCTGTCAGCCAGGACCCCAATGGCTCGGGTCAAATTGCGTATCCCGCTGATAACGATGGCCAAATAGCCCGAGTGAGTGCTTCTTTTAAGCGATTCCCGAACTCTGCAAAGACTGGTTGTGCAACGACTGTTGCACCCCTTGGCGCCACAGTCACGGTTCTGAATTTGAACAATGGCCACAAAGTGAAGTGCCTCAACATCAACATCGGCCCCACCTCTGGCACCTTCGGAATCATTATGAATACAGCCGTGTTCGAATCCATTGCAGAACTTTTAGATGCACCGCTTGCAGTTGAGTTGACCTGGTGACACTTTCTCGGTCTGACGCATCACGCCAGCTCGAAGGCGCAGGCCTTCGTGCAAAACGAGCGCTCGGCCAGAACTTTGTTGTGGATGCCAACACGGTGCGAAAGATTGCACGCCTTGCAAACGTTGACAACCACGGACACGTACTTGAAATTGGTGCGGGCCTAGGTTCTCTCACACTTGCTCTTGCGGAAACAGGCGCTCAGGTCACAGCAGTCGAAGTGGACGACAATCTCATTCCACTTCTGCGCGAAAACGTTGACCCCATCGACAACATCACCATTGTTCATGCCGATGCAATGAAGTTGAACTGGAATGAACTTCTTGCAGGCGGCGATCAATGGGCTCTCGTCGCCAACCTGCCATACAACGTGGCCACTCCGCTCGTCGCCGATGTTCTTGACTTTGTGCCACAAGTGCAACGCATGTTGGTCATGGTGCAAAAAGAAGTGGGTGAACGATTCTGTGCTTCTCCTTCCACCGAGGCATACGGCGCACTCAGTGTCAAAGTTGCATTCCATGCAACAGCACGCATTGCTGGCATTGTGCCTCCAACAGTTTTTCTCCCGAAACCAAACGTTGATTCTGCACTTGTTGAAATTGTTCGACATGCACAGCCGATTGATGCTGACATCAACCAAAAAGAACTGTTTTCATTGGTTCGCATGGGATTTGCAAAGCGTCGCAAGATGCTGCGCGGCTCGCTTGCCGGCCGCGTCACTCCCGAACAATTTGAAGAAGCAGACATTGTTCCGACGGCGCGTGCAGAAGAACTTTCGGTGCACGACTGGATGCGACTAGCGCGTATCGTCAACGGAGTTGGTCAGTGATCACACTCGAAGCGCCAGCGAAACTCACGTTGACACTTTCAGTCACTGGCGTTCGCGAAGACGGTTATCACCTCATTAATGCAGAGATGGTGGCGCTCGATATCGCCGACATCATCACCATCACAGAAGCAAGCACCACAAAAATCACAGTCGATGGCCCCTTCGCAGATGGCATCCCCAATGATGAATCGAACCTCGTTCACAAAGCACTCGTCCTCACCGGGCGCACTGCTCATGTGCACATCACCAAAAACATTCCACATGGTGGCGGACTTGGCGGCGGCTCAACAGACGCGGCAGCGATTCTTCGCTG
Organism: Acidimicrobiaceae bacterium; assembly: GCA_947446815.1. Classification (GTDB taxonomy): domain Bacteria; phylum Actinomycetota; class Acidimicrobiia; order Acidimicrobiales; family Ilumatobacteraceae; genus UBA2093. The sequence goes on along the minus strand of CANFGT010000001.1, from coordinate 38,285 downwards.
GGCAGGATTCACGGACACCTTCGCTGCGGCCAAGATCGGCGCCGATATCCCCTTTTCGCTCACGGGTGGACGGGCTCGAGTCTCAGGAATTGGCGAAATTATTCAGCCCCTTCCCCATCAAACTCGCGATATCACGCTTCTGATTCCGCCCGTCCATGTCTCAACGCCGCTCGTCTACAAGACCTGGGATGCCCTCGGTGGGCCAAGCGGACCCCACGGAAATGACCTTGAGCCAGCTGCATTGACCGCTGTTCCAGAGCTTGCGCAATGGCGGGACCGAATTGCCGCCGCCAGTGGCCAAACGCCTTTATTGGCGGGCTCTGGAGCTACCTGGTTCGTCAACGGGCATCTCCCCGACATCTCTCAGCAGGTGGCCGGACTTCGGGTGGTACACACGACAACGCGCCCCGATGCGGGACGCGTTGCATGATTTTGTACGTGTAGTTGTAGTGCTACTTGCGACGCTGGTGGCGCGTGCGACGAAGCATCTTCTTGTGCTTCTTTTTGCGCATGCGCTTGCGACGCTTCTTGATCAGAGAACCCATAAGGCATATGAACCTATCGGGACAATGGAGAAAAAAGAAAATCCGCTACCGTTAATACTTCCTTCCGGGATCGTTCAATTGGCAGGACAGCGGGTTTTGGTCCCGTTAATAGGGGTTCGAGTCCTCTTCCCGGAACCATGGGGCTTTTTAGAAGCCACAACTTCACGCGGCCATTCAGTGGCCAATGGGCTCAGCGCCCCAGCGTTCTACACTTGTAATTCATGAACACCCGTTCCATGGAAAAGGTCACCACAAAGCGCTTGTCGCTTTTCACAGGACGGACACATCCGTCACTTGCCGAAGAAGTTGCTGGTCACCTCGACATTGCTTTGGGCGATGCAAACGTTGTGCAGTTCGCTAACGGTGAAATACGTCCACGTTTCTCAGACAGCATTCGCGGAGGCGATGTGTTTGTGATGCAGTCACACTTCGGTACGGATGCTGGTTCCATCAACGACAGCATCATGGAACAACTCATCATGATTGATGCTGCACAGCGCGCATCAGCAAAGCGCATTACTGCTGTGTGCCCGTTCTACGGATACGCCCGCCAAGATCGCAAAGCAGAAGGACGCGAGCCCATCACCGCTCGACTTGTTGCAGACATGTTTAAAGCTGCAGGTGCATCGCGCATGGTTTCTATTGACTTGCACAGCAGCCAGATTCAAGGTTTTTTCTCGGGCCCTGTTGATCACCTCACTGCACTTCCCGTTCTTGAGCAATATGTCCGTCAACATGCAGAACAAGATCTCGTCATCGTTTCTCCCGATGCAGGTCGCGTGAAAGTTGCTGAACGTTTCGCGCAGCACTTGTCTGACAAGAACGCCGACGTTGCGTTCATCAACAAGCGCCGACCAAAGGGCACGCAGAATGTTGCGATTGCAAAAGAAGTCATCGGCGATATCGAAGGCCGACTCTGCATCCTCACCGACGACATGATCGACACCGGCGGCACTATCTGTTCCGCAGCGGAACTTCTCCTCGACCGCGGTGCAAAAGAAGTGTGGGCAATGGCCACTCACGGCGTGTTGTCCGACCCCGCCGTCGAGCGCCTTGCCAACTCACCGATTACTCGAGTGGTTCTCACCAACACACTGCCCCTCGCCGAGGACAAGATGTTTGACAAGGTCGAGGTCCTTTCCGTGGCCAAAATCATCGCCGATGCCCTCGCAGCCGTCTTTGACGAGACCAGCGTCTCGGAACTCTTCAACGGCGAAAATCAGTCCTGAGAACCATGTCAGGGGCTCGAACCCCTGAATTCGACCCCATTTGCTCCTTCCCGTGTGGCAGTTGAAGGAAGCGGGCATAGACTCGCTAACCGTGTCGAATACAGCAACTCTCTCCGCCGAATTAGGCCGCGAAACAGGTAGCGCAGCTTCCCGTCGTCTCCGCGCCGCCGATCGCATTCCTGCAGTCCTTTACGGACATGGCATGGAGCCCATCTCTCTCACCGTGGTGCGCCGCGATCTTCGCGTTGCAATCTCTGGTCCTGCTGGTCAGAACACCATCCTCACGCTCAATGTTGATGGCAAGAACTACAGCGCCGTCATCAAGGAACTGCAGCGTCACCCAGTGCGTCGCAACGTTGCGCACATCGACTTCATCCAGATCGACCTCACCGAGCAGATCACCATGCATGTTCCTGTCGTTCTCGTCGGAACAGCCAAGGCAGTTGTTTCTGCTGGCGGCCTTGTTGACCCATCAGTGGACACGATTGAAGTTCGCACCACTCCTGCAAACGTGCCGAACGAGATCGCAATTGACATCTCCGAGATGGCAACAGACAGCGTCATTCGCTTGGGTGACATCAAGTTCCCTTCCGGCGTCGTGCCAACTGGTGATCCCGACATGCCAGTGGCAACTGTTCTTATCTCTCGCGCTGCAACAGAAGCTGCTCAGGCTGCTGCCGCAGGCGAAGCAGCACCAGAAGCTTGATCTAGCGGCCTACGGGTCGTCATCACATCTGACCAGTCATGTTGCGCCGCTCTGAACCTCGTTCGGGCGATATGCAACGCACGTTGATTGTTGGCCTTGGTAATCCAGGCAAGAAGTACGCCCGCACTCGACACAACGTGGGCACTGATGCAATTGAACTGCTTGCGCAACGTCTTTATGTTTCATTAAAGCTTGGTCGCGACCGTGCACAGGTTGTTGAAACTCGCATCGGCGACCATGCAGTGGTACTTGCCGTTCCGACGACATGGATGAATGACTCCGGCGAAGCAGTCGGCCCAATTGCGCGTCGTTACAAAATCCCCGCTGCCAACATCATTGTCATCCACGATGAACTTGATCTTGAACCTGGTGCAGTGAAACTAAAAATGGGTGGCGGACTTGCTGGGCACAACGGGCTTAAGTCAATTTCTCAACACATCGGCACCAATGACTACATGCGCGTACGTATTGGAGTTGGCAAGCCATCTTCAAAGGAACAAGGTGCCGACCACGTGTTGTCATCCATCCCTGCAGCAGAACGAAAGATTCTCGACATCGCAGTTGAAACTGCCTGTGATGCAATTGAACGCATAATGCAAGAAGGTCTCGACGCTGCCATGCGGGAGTACAACGCACGGTGAGCGACAACACCGACTTCCACCCACCACTTGAGTCACTTGCTGCCATCGTTTCGCACGAACCAGGTATTGATGCAATCGCTGGTTCCCGTAACGCAGTCATTGCCGTTCCTGAATCGGCACGTGCTGCAGTGCTTGCAGGTATTGCCCGTGCAAATAGTCGTCGACCCATCATCGTGGCCACACCAACAGGAACGATGGCCCAAGAAGTTGCCGATGACCTTGTGTCGTTCCTTGGTGAATCATCGGTCGAGCTCTTCCCCGCATGGGAAACACTGCCGTTTGAAAGAGTGAGCCCCGCCGTCCACACCATGGGTGCACGCATGCGCACGATGTGGCGCTTACGTAACGAAGAAGAATGCCCCACCGTCATCGTTGCGGGCACACGCGCGTTGCTACAGAAACTTGCGCCGGGCACCACGAGCACTGATCCAATTCGCATCTCTGTCGGCACCACAGTGGACATTGATCAACTATGCGAACAACTGGTGCACTTTGGCTATCGGCGCGAGACAGTGGTGGAGCATCGCGGAGAGTTTGCGCGTCGCGGCGCAATTGTTGACATCTTCCCTGCGACAGATTCCGAGCCAGTGCGTGTTGATATGTGGGGCGATGAGATTGATCGTCTCACTCGCTTCACCATCTCTGATCAGCGCAGTACAGATGATCTTGCGACGACGCTCATCTTTCCTGCGCGCGAGCTGCTCTATGTAGACGGCGTGAAAGAAAAAGCCGCCACACTCGTGGCAACGGAGCCCTGGGGTCGCGAGCAATGGGAACGGTTATCCGAAGGTCAAATTTTTGATGGCATGGAAAGTTGGCTGCCATGGCTAACGAGCCATGACGAACTTCTCACCGACCACATTGGTGACGATGCACTGATCATCATGATTGAGCCACGTCGCATGAGCGACCGCGCCAATGACCTCCTCGCAGAGGAAGACGATCTTGCGCGTGCACTTGCCACGTCGTGGGCACGAGATGCCAATGTTGCTTTCCCTCGTCTCCATGTCAACACGGATCGACTTCTCTCAGGTGATCAACGTGTTCCTACGATTTCGCTAGTACCCAGTGCTGAAAGCGTTGACGGACCTACTGTCCCCGCCTCTAGTTGGGGAACCATTGTTCATGACCCCACTTCTGTTGCGCGTCGTCTCAATGAGATGCTCTCTGAAAAGTGGAGCATCATCGTTGCAGCGGACACCAACGAATCCGTTGCTCGACTTGTGGAACTCATGCGCACACATGGCGTTGATTTCTCTGCAACACAAGATGCAGACACGCTTGCACGACCTGGAGCGTGGGTGACGTGGGCACCACAATCACATGGCGTTTCTTTGCCCAACTCCAAAGTCGCAATTATCACGGAGTCAGACCTCAGCGGTCGACGCCGAACACGTCGAACCAAACCTTCACGCGGCAAGTCCTCGACGACCGTGTTCGAGGATTTGCAGCCCGGCGGGTACGTGGTGCACGCACACCACGGTGTCGGCAAGTACGAGGGAATGGTGAAACGCACCATCGGCGGAGTTGAACGTGACTACTTGCTAATCGCCTACAAGGGTGGCGACAAGCTCTATGTCCCCACCGAACAAATCGGAGTCATTCGTCAATACGTGGGTGGAGAAGCACCATCGCTGCACCGCATGGGTGGAAGTGACTTTGCACGAGCCAAATCAAGAGTACGTTCTGCAGTCCGCGAAGTCGCACAAGAACTTGTTGTGCTGTATCAACGTCGTGTCAGCGCAAAGGGCCATGCATTCCCTCCTGATACTCCGTGGCAGAGCGAGATGGAATCTGCATTTCCGTTTGTGGAGACTCCAGACCAATTAACTGCCATCGAGTCCATCAAAGAAGACATGGAACGCGATATTCCAATGGATCGCTTGGTGTGTGGCGACGTTGGATTCGGCAAAACAGAAGTTGCGGTACGTGCCGCTTTCAAAGCAATCCAAGATGGCACGCAAGTCGCCGTCCTTGTTCCCACCACATTGCTTGCCACCCAGCACGGCAACACCTTCTCGGAGCGTTTTGCTGGATATCCAATCAAGGTGGAGGTGCTGTCACGTTTCCTCACGGCGCGCGAAGCAAAGAAAGTCATTGCAGGTCTCAAGACAGGCGAGATTGATTGCGTCATCGGAACACATCGTTTGCTGCAAGAGAGCGTGGAGTTCAAGAACCTTGGTCTGCTTGTTGTCGACGAAGAACAACGCTTCGGTGTGCAACACAAAGAGGCGATGAAGCGCATGAAGACAAACGTCGACGTGCTGTCGATGTCTGCAACACCAATCCCACGAACTCTCGAAATGAGCCTCGTCGGCATTCGAGATCTGTCGCTACTGCAAACACCACCAGCAGAACGTCAGCCAATCCTCACCTATGTCGGCGAGCAAAGCGAACAAGTCGCAATCGAAGCAATCCGTCGCGAACTATTGCGCGAGGGCCAAGTGTTCTGGGTACATAACCGCGTGCAGTCCATTGAAGAACGCGCAGCAGAGCTACGCGAGTGGGTTCCAGAGGCACGTGTTGCAGTCGCACACGGTCAGATGGATGAAACACAACTTGAACAAATCGTGTTGGACTTCTGGGAAGGCCAGTATGACGTCCTCGTCTGCACCACAATCATCGAGAGTGGCATTGACATGCCAACCGTGAACACACTTGTTGTAGAACGTGCTGATCTTCTCGGACTCGGACAAATGCATCAGTTGCGCGGACGTGTTGGACGTAGTGGTCAGCGTGCATACGCATATCTATTTCACCCTCGCGACAAAGTTTTGTCAGAGGATGCCTACGAACGTCTGAAGACGATTGGCGAAGCAACAGAGCTTGGTAGTGGTTTCAAGATTGCAATGCGAGACCTTGAAATTCGTGGAGCGGGCAACTTATTAGGCGAAGCGCAAAGCGGACACATTGCTGCTGTTGGATACGACCTCTATTGCCAGATGGTGACTGAGGCAGTGTCCGAGATGAAGGGCGAGCGCACCGAAGAAGTGACAGAGATCAAGGTTGATATCTCCGTTGATGCGTACCTCCCCGACGATTACGTACCAAGCGAAGATTTACGTCTCGAGGCGTACCGCAAACTTGCCACCGTGCGCACCGCACAGGAATTGTCTGAGATTGAAAACGAATGGCGTGATCGTTTTGGCCCACTTCCTGCGCCAGCGCAGTCACTCATTGCCGTCGGTGCGCTTCGCGTGGAATGCATCCGCATCGGCATCACAGAAATCATGACGAACGGTAACGAAGCACGGATTAGCCCTGTAGAGCTACGTGCAAGCCAAACCATGATGTTGCGCCGACTTGCATCTGGGTCCACATTCAAAGAGCAATCGGGACTTCTGTTGGTGCCCATCAAGCGCGGCGCCAACCCCACAGCAGTACTCACAGATCTGTTGCGGGAGCTCTTCGAGCCCTCTGACCACTAAGGTCTAAGGGTGACCAAGACATCCTTCGCCCGCCGTTTTCTTCCTCTTCTCACCGCCAGCACGCTTGGCCTCACTGCATGTGGATCCTCCTCGCTGGTGACCTCCTCTTCTGATGCTTTTACGGTGAACGGTAAGGGTTACTCAAAGACCGAACTCAATAAAGTAGTCGATGTTCTTGTCACCGCCGGCCAAATCACAAAGCAGAACGGCACCGTCGCAAAGACAGATATAACACCCGTGCTGCAAGTCATGATCAAGTACCAGGCGTACTTACAGTTCATCAAGAAGTACAACCTCACGGAAACTGCTGCTGATCGTGCGAAGGTGCTGCAACAGGCTTCCGCCGACGCAAACTTCCCGTCGTATCCAAAGCCACTGCAAGATCTATTGGTAAACCTCAACGTTGCCTCGCTCACAACTTCTTCCATGAAGGCTCCATCGGCGAGCGCGATTGAGAAGCTGTACAACTCATCACCTGCATCTGCCGGGGTGTTGTGCCTCAGCCACATTCTTGTAAAGACAAAAGCACAGGCCGACAAGGCGTTGCAGCAACTTGATGGCGGCGCAAAATTTGCTGACGTCGCAAAGGAAAAGTCAATTGAGCCCGGTGCAAAAACCTCTGGTGGTTCTCTCGCCAATGGCGAAGAAGCCTGCAGCACCCTCGAATCTTTGCAGCAAAGTTTTGATGGCGACTTCTTGGTGGGCGCAATTGCTGTAAAACCCGGAGTTCCGACAGGTCCCGTGAAGACCAAGTTCGGCTGGCACATCATCCTTAGCCATCCGTACAACGAAGTGAAAGGTTCCGTGTCATCAGTTCTTTCTGAGAACATCGGTTCTGCACTGCTCGCCGGATTTATGGCTACGTCAAAGATTTCGCTCAACTCCATCTATGGCACATGGGTTGGCGCGACCTCAAAGATTTCCTAATGCCTCGCATCGTCATCGTTGGCCTCGGCCCCGGAGACGACTCCTTGATCACTGTCGGAACCCTGGCAGTGATCAATCGCATTCCTGTTCGTTATCTGCGCACTGGGCAACACCCATCGGCACACGTCGTGCCCAATGCAACCACCTTTGATCACATCTATGAAGGAGCACCTTCGTTTGAAGATGTGTATGCAACAATCGCAACCGAGCTCATTGCTGCAGCGCACCAACACGACGAGGTGCTGTACGCGGTTCCGGGTTCACCGTTAGTTCTTGAACGCACCGTTGCGCATTTACGCGCACAAACAGATGTCGAAGTGGAACTTCATGCAGCTATCTCATTCCTTGACGACGTCTGGCGCATCCTCAATATTGATCCCTTCGAAGCAGGAGTGCGACTGATTGACGGACATGTCTTCACAGAAGCTGCGGCCGGAGTCACGGGACCAATGCTCGTTGCACACACTCACGCAAATTGGGTGCTCTCCGATATCAAACTCAGTGTTGATGATCCCGATCCAACGACACCGGTCATCTTGTTACACCACGTTGGCCTTCCCGATCAACGCATCGAAAACACCACCTGGGCCGAGATGGACCGCGTCCTCGATGCAGACCATCTCACTTCGCTCTACATCCCATCGCTGGGCACCCCAGTCGCTGCAGAGTTGGTGCGCTTTCACCAGCTTGCTCGCACGTTGCGCGACCAATGCCCATGGGACATGGAACAAACACACCATTCACTCGTGAGCTATTTGTTGGAAGAAACTTATGAAGTCGTCGACGCGATCGAAAAGCTAAACGTGGATGATCCCAGCACTGACGATGATCTCATCGAAGAGTTAGGCGACTTGCTGTATCAGGTGGAGTTCCACGCAGCGATTGCAGAAGAACAAGGCCGTTTCACTATGGCTGATGTTGCTCGTACCGTGCATGACAAATTGGTTTCGCGTCATCCACACGTCTTCGGCGACGTTGAAGTGAACTCATCAAGTGATGTTGAATCAAACTGGGAAGAAATCAAGCGCAAAGAAAAGCCACACCGGACCGGAATCTTTGATGGCGTTGTTCTCGGTGCGCCGTCATTGCAATTGGCAGTCAAAATGCAAAGCCGTGCAGCCAAAGTGGGGTTTGATTGGCCCGACGTCAACGGCCCTCTTGCCAAAATCAGCGAAGAAGCAGGAGAGGTTCGCGATGCACTCATGACGGGTGACCCCGAAGCCACGATGACAGAGATGGGCGACCTTCTGTTCGCAGTGGTCAACGTGGCCCGCCATCTTGACATTGACCCTGAGAGTGCACTTCGTACCGCCGTGAATAAATTCCGCTCTCGCGTTGAATCAGTGGAGAAATTGGCGACAGAGCAGGGTCTCACGATGAAAGAAATGACCCTGGAGCAATTAGACACGCTCTGGGAAGTGGTTAAGCAGCACCCGACTCACTAGCGTTCACTCCATGAGCGAAATCGTTGAAGTCATTGGTCGTGAGGTTTTGGACTCCCGCGGCAACCCCACGGTTGAAGTTGAGGTTGTCCTTGACAGCGGTGCAACGGGTCGCGCCATTGTTCCTTCTGGCGCTTCCACTGGAGAACACGAAGCTGTGGAGTTACGCGATGGTGGTTCGCGTTACCTCGGCAAAGGCGTGAGCCGTGCTGTTGAAAATGTGAATACGCATATTGCTTCGGCCGTCACCGGAATGGACGCAACAGACCAACGCGCATTCGACTCTGCCCTCATTGATCTAGACGGAACCGAGAACAAGTCAAAGTTGGGTGCTAACGCAATGCTCGGCGCAAGCCTTGCCGTTGCACATGCAGCAGCAAACGAACTCGAACTTCCACTCTTCCGCGCAGTGGGCGGTCCACATGCACATGTGTTACCAGTGCCAATGATGAACGTCATCAATGGTGGTGCACACGCCGACAACAATGTCGACCTTCAAGAGTTCATGATCATGCCCGTTGGCGCGCCAAGCTTCCGCGAAGCATTGCGTTGGGGAGTTGAAACGTACCACACACTCAAGAAAGTGCTGCACGACCGCGGTCTTTCGACTGCAGTGGGCGACGAGGGTGGCTTTGCCCCCAATCTTGCAAGCAACGAAGAAGCAGTCATTGTTCTCGTCGAAGCAATCGAGAAGGCTGGCTACGCACCAGGTACCGACATCGCAATCGCACTTGACCCCGCGATGAGCGAGCTCTATCGCGATGGCGCGTACCACCTCGCTGGTGAAGGCAAAGTCTTCTCCGCCGGCCAAATGGTTGAGTGGTGGGCATCGCTTGTTGACCGCTACCCAATCGTCAGTATTGAAGACGGCATGGCCGAAGACGACTGGGATGGCTGGGCACAGATGACCTCATCCTTAGGCGGACGTATTCAACTTGTAGGAGACGACCTCTTCGTCACCAATGCACGCCGCTTGCGTATGGGCATTGATCGCAAAGTCGCAAACAGTGTTCTCGTCAAGGTGAACCAGATCGGAACACTCAGCGAAACTCTTGACACTGTGGAGATGGCAACTCGTCATTCATACACAAGCGTGATGAGCCATCGCAGTGGCGAGACAGAAGACGCCACCATTGCAGACCTTGCAGTGGCCACCAACTGCGGACAAATCAAGACAGGTGCACCTGCACGAAGTGACCGTGTTGCGAAATACAACCAACTTCTTCGCATCGAGGAAGCACTCGGAGATTCGGCTCGTTTCCGCGGACACTCCGCTCTTGCGCCACTTCGTTAAGCGAACTGATGTTCGTGTGCCACGATGGCGCACCTCACACACGGCACAATAGATAAGTGGCCCCACGCACCAAGACCCCAGTGACCCGCGCAAAACAGCGCACACGGGACATCACTAGTTCTTTTTCGCGTCCTACTCCTGAGGATGCCCGCATCGGTCGTCACCAAATTTCTTCGTGGATGGTCAAAATCCTCGGTTCTTCCGTTGCGCTCGCTGCCTTGTTCTCGTTCATCATCTTCCCGTTGCGTGATTACCGCGCACAGAGCAAAGCTCTTGATGCCAAAACGACCGAATTCGAGACCCTGGCCGATGCCAACGAGCAATTGCAGATTGAGGTCAATGCACTTTCAACACCAGAGGGCATTCGCAATGCTGCACGCACCCTGTTGGGGTACGTATTGCCTGGTGAGCAACGGTTGTCCCTTGTGAAAATGCCTGCTCTTCCGACGGATTTGCCTCAGACATGGCCGTACACCCTGGTCTCAGACATCGTGCGGGTACGCACACAAGTCGCCCAAGCCTCCGGTGGTGCGCTGTCGCCACTGGGTCACTAGACCCCGCAATCTCTCCCCTTTCGGCATCTGCCCTTTCGTGGCTAGTGTCTCCTGTACATCAACGGCACTAGCCAGGGGGAATCTGATGGGCGGAAGCATTCTTGGTAACCGAGTTCTTCGAAAAGAAGATCCGAAGTTTCTCACTACCGGCGGTAAGTACGTCGACGACCTTCTTGATGAGCCGTTGTTGCAAAACGCTGCGCATGTCACCTATGCACGAAGCAGTGTTGCTCATGGTCGCATCCTTTCGATCGATACATCTGATGCGGCGTCAATGCCAGGCATCATCGCAGTCTTCACTGGTGCAGACCTTGGGCTAGAGCCAAAACCATCTGCGTTCAATCCGATGGCGACTCGCACTCTTCTTGCGATGGACAAAGTGCGCTACGTCGGCGAGCCACTCGCGATCATCGTGAGCGAAACTCGCGAGCAAGGCGAAGATGCTTCAGAAGCAATCATCGTTGATTACGACATTCTTGAATCGCTCATTGATGTGGAACAAGCAATGGCAAGCACCACTCTCATTTACGACGCGTGTGGAAGCAACGTTGTCTTCGACACCACAGCTCTTGGTGTGCCTGAGAACACCGGCGATAACTACTTTGCCGGATGTGAAGTGGTCGTCAAAGGTCGCTACATCAATCAACGAGTAGCACCATGCCCGCTCGAAGTTCGCGGTGCTGCTGCAGCATGGGGTCCCGATGGACGCCTGACTCAGTGGCTTTCAACACAACATGCACAAGGTGCACCAGAACCTATTGCTGCAGCCAATGGCGTCGATGTTGCTCAAGTGCACGTCAAGACTCCTGACGTCGGTGGCGGATTCGGTGCGAAAATTGGCACCTATCCCGAAGACCTTCTTCTTGGTGTTGTTGCCAAGCGCGTGGGTCGCCCTGTCCGCTGGCGTGAAACACGCAGCGAGTCAATGGTGGGCCTCGGTCACGGTCGCGCACAGTTGCAGTACATCACCATCGGCGGATCACGCGATGGCAAAGTCACGCACTACCAACTCCACGCATTTCAAGACTCTGGCGCATGGGTTGATATGGGAACCATCTTGGCTCCATTCATGACACGTCCGATGTCCTCGGGTGTTTATGCAATTCTAAATATTGAATGCCGCACAACTTCTGTCGTCACGAATACCACGCCCACCGTTGCATATCGTGGCGCTGGTCGTCCAGAAGCAACGGCTGCTATCGAACGTGCAATGGACATGTTCGCTGCAGAGATCGGGAAAGACGCCGCTGAAGTTCGTCGCTTGAACCTCATTCCGAAGTTCATGGAACCACACACCACAGCAATCGGCGGTACATACGACGTGGGTAACTACGAAGAATCACTGAATCGCGCGCTTGAGGCTTCTGACTACGCCGGATGGCGCAAGAAGCAGGCTGAGCGTCGCGCGAACAATGCATCAAAGCAATTGGGCATTGGAGTCAGCGTGTATGTCGAAATCACCGGCGGAGTGGGCACTGGCGAATCCGCCAAAGTTGAAGTCATTGAGGACGGAAGCGCTCGCATCTACACCGGAACTTCTCCTCATGGTCAGGGCCACGACACTTCCTGGTCAATGTTGGCCAGCGAACAGACCGGCATCCCAATGGACAAGATCGAGCTCATCTGGGGCGATACCGATCTTGTTCCTGTCGGTACTGGCACAATGGGTTCCCGTTCATTACAACAGGGCGGCAATGCCGTGTACTCCGTTGCCGGAACTCTCGCAGAGAAAGCGAAATCTGTTGCGGCTCGCCTCTTGGAAGCCAACGAAGCAGACATCGTTCTCGACAAGGACAAAGGCATCTTCCACGTTGCAGGTACTCCAGCCGTGTCAAAGACATGGGCTGACCTTGCCATTGCAGAAAAAGCAACAGGTGGACTTGTTCACTCTGATGTCATCGGTGTTGCTGGGCCAACATTCCCCTTCGGCGCCCACGTTGGCATCGTTGAAGTTGATATCGAAACAGGCAAGGTCACTCACATTGCGCACTACGCATGTGATGACGCAGGCACAGTCCTCAACCCGATGTTGCTTGAAGGTCAGATTCACGGCGGTGTCGCACAAGGTGCAGCACAAGCCCTGTTGGAAGAAGTTCGCTACGACGATGATGGCAACCCCATCACATCAAACCTTGCGGACTACGCCTTTATCTCGGCAGCCGAAATGCCAAGCGTGACGGTCATCCATATGGAAACACCAACGCCGAACAACTTGATTGGCGCAAAGGGCATCGGTGAATCTGGAACGATTGGTTCCACACCTGCACTTCAATCAGCTGTCATCGACGCAGTGTCACACCTTGGTGTGCGCCACATCGATATGCCAACAACCGCCGAACGCGTCTGGTCTGCCATCCAGCAGGCCTGCTAACACATTCACATCACAGAACGACACAAGTAGAAGGAACCCACCATGAAGGTCACCATCACCGTCAACGGAAAAACACACGAGAGCGAAGTAGAGCCACGCACATTGCTTGTGCAGTACGTGCGCGACACTCTCGGACTCACCGGAACCAACATCGGTTGCGACACCTCTAGCTGCGGCGCATGTTCTCTGCACGTGAACGGTGAATCAGTCAAGAGCTGCACAATGCTCGCCGCACAGGCCGATGGTTGCGAAGTCACCACCATCGAAGGCTTGGCAAAAGATGGTGTCATGCATCCAATGCAAACTGCCTTCATGGAGAACCATGGTTTGCAATGCGGATACTGCACACCAGGAATGGTCATGGCTTCCATCAGCTTGCTGAAGGAAAATCCAAACCCCACCGAAGAAGAAGTTCGCATCGGTCTCGAAGGCAACCTTTGCCGTTGCACCGGTTACCACAACATCGTGAAGTCCGTGCTGGCTGCAGCACAGGCAAAGTAAGGAGCACCCGATGATCCCCGCACCATTTGATTACAAGCGCGCATCTTCCGCTGCCGAAGCAATTGCTCTCGTCGGCGAATACGGCGAGGACGCAAAGTTCCTCGCTGGTGGCCACAGTTTGTTGCCACTCATGAAGCTTCGCCTTGCACAGCCTGCAGTACTTGTCGATATCGCTCGCATCACTGACCTCTCGTACATTCGCGACGCCGGTGACCACATCGCGATCGGCGCACTCACACGCCACATGGACGTTGAGAAGTCCCCCATCGTTTTGCAGCATGTTCCATTGCTCGCTAACGCAGCAAGCCATGTTGGTGACCCACAGGTTCGCCACCGCGGCACCATTGGTGGATCCATCGCACACGCAGACTCTGCATCCGATCTCCCCGCAACAACACTTGCGCTCGGCGCTACGTACGTCGTACAAGGCCCGAACGGTGTTCGCGAGATTCCTGCAAACGAGTTCTACGTTGGATTCCTTGAGTCGGCTCTTGCTCCTGATGAAATGTTGACCGAAATTCGCGTTCCTAAAATGAATGGCGCGACATGGGGCTTCCAGAAGTTCAATCGCCGTGCTCAAGATTGGGCCATCGTCGGAGTTGCAGCGTGGAAGCGCGGCAATGAGTCGGGCGTTGCGCTCGTCAACATGGGTTCTGTCCCGGTTCTCGCGTCCAGCGTGTCTCAGGCAATTGCCAGTGGTGCCAGCATCGCTGAAGCAGCAGAACTTGCAGCATCAGAAGCCGAGCCACAGTCAGACCTCAACGCAAGCGCCGAGTATCGAGTGCACCTCGCAAAAGTTCTTGTGCGTCGCGCACTTGAATCAACTAACGCCTAATTCGTCTTCATGACATGACAGAACAGGCGGAATCCATCGTTGTTGTCCGCAAGGTTCTTTTATCGCTCTATGGTGGCGCCTTTTTCTGGAGTCTGATTAATCACGGCATCCCTGTTGACCGCATCGCGGTCTTGTTGTGGATGTTGGTTGCATTTGGGCTTTCCAGCATTGGACGTACCCGTGACGAAGTACGACTGATGGTGCGCGACTGGCTTGTCCTCGTTGTCATCTACATGATTTATGACTACAGCCGAGGGTCCGCAGACGAACTCGGCATCGGGGTCAACTACACAATCCCGCGAAACATTGACCGCTTCATCTTTTTCGGTCGCGACCCCAATGTTTGGCTTCAATCATGGCTCCTCCATGACGACGTGCGTTGGTACGACGTGGGTGGGTCGATTATTTACATGATGCACTTCGTGTTGCCTGTATTGCCACTTGCAATGCTGCGCATGCGCAATCGCGAAGAGTGGCTTCGGTACGTACGACGATTCTCGCTCACCTTGTACATCGCAGTTGCAAGTTTCATTGTGTTCCCTACCGCACCACCATGGATGGCCGCCGAGAAGGGATACACCAAGCCGGTGTATCGCATTACCGGTCGTGGCTGGTGGGAGCTACACCTGAAGACAGTGTCAAAGACTCTCGATCGCGGCGCAGCCGTTCTGAATTCGGTAGCAGCGATGCCTTCGCTTCATGCAGGAATGGCATTACTTGTCGCTCTCTGGTTCACACGCAATAAACCACGATGGATTCGCAACGTTGCGCTCGCTTATCCGTTGGCGATGGCATTCACACTCGTCTATTTCGGCGAACACTGGGCCATCGACACCATCATGGGTTGGGCCACCGTTCTTCTCGCGTGGAAGATCGCCAACGTGTGGGAAGCGCGCAAAGATGCGCAGATTTCTCAGACGTTGAACTGAATTACTTTGCGTTCGCCTACATATGGGCCAAACACTTCACGACGAATTCGATTGTGTTCATCGGCTGTGTCATACGCATGCCAGTCTTCGACGCTTTCGAAAATTGCACTGACGGCGAAATCTGCTGCACCTTGTGTATGCCCTGCATCGGGGCCACAGTGATACGACACCAATCCCTTCAACGTTGCGGCATACGCCTGAAGTTCCTTTTGTGCGAACTCGGCATGACCAGCAGGAACGGAATCGTTCCACGTAAAGAGAACTATGTGATGAATCATGATGTGAACTTACAACAGACCGGCGTAAGCGCCACCGTCGACATGTAACTGAACACCTGTCATGAACTTTGCATATTCACTGCACATGAAGGCCGCGACGTGTCCAAAGTCAGATGCATCGCCGATAACTCCTGTTGGGATACCCATTGCCTTTGCATCAGGATTATCGCCATAGAGCTGCGTGATGCGATCAGTTGCATGCGTGCCGGGCTGAATACTGTTCACCGTTACTCCGTCACCTGCGACTTCACGAGCAAGTGTCTTCAAAAATCCTGTGACGCCAGCGCGAGCGGTGTTTGACAAAATCAAATTCGCAATGGGTTGACGCACGGAAACAGACGTGATGGCGAGGACTCGGCCCCATCCTCGTTGTTGCATCGGCGGCACCGCAACCTGACACATCGCAACTACTGACAGCAGGTTTTTCTGCAATGCATCGAGATACGCACTTTCTGGTGTGTGTTCAAAACCGCCAGGAGGCGGACCCCCACCATTGGCTATCAAGATGTCAACACTTCCCAGAGTTTCGATCGCATGCTCAGCGAATTCCCGGCCACCCACATCTGTCGACACATCGCATACAAAACCTTCTGCGTTATGTCCAATGATGTGCAGCGCATTATTCAGTCGCGCCTCATCTCGCCCGCACACCACGACACGAACACCCTCGGCAGCTAACGCCGTGGCAGACGCCAGGCCCAAGCCAGCTGTTCCTGCAGCGATTGCAGCGGTTCTTCCCTGTAATCCCAAGTCCATGGCGACACCTTACTGAGCCTCGTGTAGTGCTCTCGTTGCCCATAGCCCTACGCTCTAGGGGTGCCTATCCAGCCCACCACTCCGCAAGAAGTTTCCGCTGCGCTTGCCGCGAACGGATACTTGGCCGATGAGGGCCTTGCTACTGCTGTGTTCCTCTCCCTCTCGTTGGGTCGTCCGCTTTTTCTTGAAGGAGAAGCTGGCGTCGGAAAGACAGAACTAGCCAAGACCATTGCCCGCTGGCAAGATGCCGAGTTAATTCGACTGCAGTGTTACGAAGGTATTGATGCATCCCAAGCGGTGTACGACTGGGACTATTCCCGTCAGCTATTACATCTCCGCGCTGCAGAGGCCAGCGGAGAAGCCAGCCGTTCAAATACTGAAGCACTTGAGGGTCAGCTCTATGACGAGCGCTTTCTTCTGAAGCGCGCCATCCTTCGCGCGATCGACCAAGCAGATGGCAAGCGCCCTGTATTGCTCATCGATGAAATTGATCGTGCCGACGATGAGTTTGAGGCGTATCTCCTCGAAGTGTTGTCGGACTTCCAAGTCACGGTTCCCGAAATTGGAACATTCCGTGCACAAACTCCACCGATTGTGATTCTCACGTCAAACCGCACGCGCGATGTGCATGATGCGTTGAAGCGTCGTTGTTTGTATCACTGGGTTGAGCACCCCACCTTTGATCGCGAAGTTGCAATCGTTCAGCTACGAGTCCCCGAAGCCGGCGATGTTCTTGCTCGTCAAGTTGCAGGTGCTGTTGAAGCACTGCGTGGAATCAATTTGTATAAGCCGCCCGGAGTTGCAGAAACAATCGACTGGGCGACAGCACTTGGACGTTTGGGTGTTACTCAGATAGACGAAACCGTCATTGAACAAACGCTTGGCACGGTTCTGAAGTATCGCGAAGACCAGAGTCGCGTTCGTGATCACGGAATTGGCGCAATCGTGCAACAAGCCTTCGACCGCGGCCTTCTGCACGGCTAATCATGTCCAATACGGTCGAGTCCTCTGCCGACCAACTTGCTGTTGGATTCGCACGCGTTCTTCGCTCGTTGGAGATACCTGCACCACTTGATTCAGTTCTCACCTTCATGAATGCACTTGCATTAGTGGGGGTGGAAGATCGTTCGGCTGTTTATTGGGCTGGTCGTTCCACATTGGTGCGTCGCCCAGAAGATATCTCCACTTTTGACAAAGCATTTGCAGTGTTCTGGGAACATCGCGAGAGCGTTGCGGCCCCACTTGAAGAAACCCAACACATCACCGTCGCTCTCGACACCGAAGAAGATGGTGCCGGCGAAGGCGAGGCTGATGCGTCGGACGAACCAACAATCACCGTGCGATTCTCTGGTGTCGAAACGTTGCGCGATAAAGACTTCGCTGATTACAACGACGAAGAAATGCGACTCGCACAAAAGTTCATGGAATCCTTGCGCGTTGCAGGAACTCCACGCCCATCCCTACGCACGACACCCACTCGCTTCCGTGGTCGTCGACCCGACATGCGTCGCACTGTTCGTGCATCACTGGCCGCTGCGGGAGAACCCATGCGCCGTCGATGGACAACACACGGCACAAAGCCTCGTCGTATTGTTTTTTTGTTAGACGTCAGCGGATCCATGGAGCCGTATGCGCGTGCATTGGTTCGGTTTGTTCACGCTGGCGTTGCAGGTCGTCAACGAGTTGAAGCATTCACACTGGGCACACGTCTCACACGTGTCACTCGCGAGCTCTCCAGCAAAGACCCTGATCGAGCATTACGTGCCACCGGCGAACAAGTGCGCGACTGGAGCGGAGGAACTCGCCTTGGCGAAACGATGCGCTTGTTCAACGACCAATGGGGCGTACGGGGCATGGCACGTGGCGCCATCGTCGTGATTCTGTCCGACGGCTGGGACCGCGGTGACCCACTTGTTCTGGCCGAGCAGATGTCTCGCCTGCAGCGCGTTGCCTTCAGGGTTGTTTGGGTGAATCCGCTGAAGGTGACCCCTGGTTATGCACCGCTTGCACGGGGAATGGCTGCGGCGCTTCCCTTCGTCGACGAATTCGTTGAGGGACACTCTCTTGATGCCCTCGAACATCTCACTAGGGTGATTAATCATGCGTGAACTTCTTGACGACATCGACCGCTGGCGAAATGCGGGCAAGCGCATCGCACTGGCACGCGTTGTTGACATCCAAGGCTCTGGACCACGAGGTGCTGGCGCCGCAATGGCAGTCAATGAAGATGGCGAAGTCATCGGTTCTGTGAGCGGAGGTTGTGTCGAAAGCGCTGTTGTCACAGAAGCACTCGCGATCCTTGCCGGCGAACAACTCAGCCGCGTTGTCACTTTCGGATACTCAGATGACGATGCATTTGCAGTCGGACTCACGTGTGGTGGAATCATCCATCTCTTCATCCAGCCACTGGAGTGGTGATGACTCCGTACGAGACCTTCTCTTCGCACGTGCGCGACAACTCTCCCGTTGCTCTCGCCACAATTATCGAGGGCCCAAATGTCGGCGCGATTCTTGTGGTCACGCCTGAAGGGGCTATCGGTGGAACTCTCGGCAATGACGACATCGACCGAGTTGTCACGCGTGACACGATGGGTGAGCTGGAAGCAGGGCGCACGATTGTTCGTCATTACGGCCCTCAGGGCCAATCGACGCCAGAAGACCTCATCGATACCGACACCGTGCGTGTGTTCATTGAAAGCTTCTCTCCTCCTCCACTGATGTGGATTTTCGGCGCTGTGGACTTCACCGCAGCTCTCGCCCGCGTTGCAAAAATTCTCGGCTACCACGTCATCGTGTGTGATGCACGCGAAATTTTTGCAACCCGTCGCCGCTTTCCAATGGCAGATGAAGTACGCGTGACCTGGCCAACTCCGATGTTCGAAGAGCGTGGCGAACGTCTCGGACCTCGTGATGCCGTCTGCATCTTGACGCATGATCCCAAGTTTGATGTTCCTGCAATTGCTGGTGCACTCGCTACAAAAGTTGGATACATCGGCGTGATGGGCAGCCGCAAAACACACGCGAAGCGCGTGGAGCGTCTTGCTGATGTGGGCATCACTTCACCCGAACAATTGAACCGAGTTCATTCACCGATTGGCCTTGACCTGGGCGGCCGCACACCAGAAGAAACGGCCATCTCGATTGTTGGTGAAATTATCTCGTCTCGGACTGGACGAGAGGCCCGTTCATTGGGTGCAACCGACGGCCCGATTCACTAACTCAGAGTCGATACGTTGCGATGTGGCTGGGGTTCGTCCACACCACGCGCACAGCTTGTTCTTCAGACATCATCTTCAAACGAACTGTTTTGCGATCAAATGGAGCGTGCACCATTGCATTGCCAACACCGAGGTACATCTGTACGTGAGTACCCTCGCCCGCAATGTCACCGGCGATTGCATCTTTTCGATTGACACGCATGTGTTGATCCATTTGTGACAGCGCTTGACGCGGAAGATCAACTCCGGCAGTTCGCCACGAGTACCACATCAATCCCGAACAATCCATGTACACGTAGGGAGACTCTTTGCCTACGACGTACCGAACATCTAGTTGTGTCAATGCTGCAAGTACTGCAATCTGATGATCGCGTGGAGCACGTGTCCATGCTTTATCAAGAGCGACAGCATCAATACCCAACTTCGCAGCAACCGCATCCGACACAATTCGACGAGATGCCAGATACAACGGGTCGGCAATGTTCTCCGTGCGTTGAATGAGATTGAGCGCACCAATCGATGCCACGGAAATGGGATTGCGTTGGCGAATGCGGTTACCCGGCATCTTCAACGTGTCAATATTCGAAGAACTTCCTGAGCTTGTGGCCGCCATCACTGCAATGGGTTGGGAAGCGAACGCCACAACGGCCAATGCACCAAGTGCACGTCGGACGGTGGTGGCACGGAACATTTAAGGCAGGCTATTACTTATGTCCTTCACGCGCGGAACCTCACTTGGGGTCCTTTTGGTTGCTGGTGCTGGTTCCCGCTTCCTATCGGGCACCCACAAGCTTCTCGCCCCCCTGAATGGGGCTCCAGTGGTCTCCTATGCCCTTTCATCCATGGTTTCGGCTGGTTTTGGGGCGTGTATCGCCATAACGGGCTCCGTTGCACTCGAGGGCCTTCTCGGCGATGTCACTGAGGTGCATAACGACGCCTGGGAAACGGGTCAACGTAGTTCGGTTGTCACCGCCATTGATTTTGCCCGCAGCCACGGCTTCACGTCCATCGTGATTGGGCTCGGCGACCAGCCCTTTATTCCCACTCAGGCATGGCAACTAGTCGAAGAAGCTGACTCCCCCATCGCGCTGGCAACATATGACGGAGTTCGCGGCAACCCCGTGAAGTTGACATCCGATGTCTGGGACCTCTTCATCGCCATTGACGCAGACCCCGATGTCGGTGCGCGCACTCTCATTCACCTGCACCCCGAACTAGTTCGGGAAGTAGCCTGCAAAGGCAATTCTGCTGACATTGACACCACGGAGGACCTTTCCAAATGGATCTGAACCACGCATTCACCGTTGAAGTACCCGTGGACGATGCATTTCGCATCCTCACCAATGTGGAGCGCATCGCCCCATGTCTCCCTGGCGCACAATTGCAAGAGATCGAAGGCGACGTCTACCGCGGTGCTGTCAAGGTCAAGGTCGGCCCCATTCAGGCACAGTTCAAGGGCCAGGCGAGTTTTGTTGAGTTCGATGAAGTCGCTCACAAGGTGGTTCTCAAGGGCGAAGGTCGTGACATCGGCGGCAAGGGCAATGCATCTGCACTCATTACCGCAGAACTCACAGCACTCACTGAGACTTCAACATCAGTCACGGTCAACACAGACCTCAGCGTTACTGGCAAGGTCGCACAGTTTGGTCGCGGCGCTATGGCGGATATCTCCGACAAGCTTCTTGCACAGTTCGTTGTCAACCTGAATGTGATGATCGCAAACAGCGACACAACTTCAGCGACTGCTCCGGCAGCCGAGACGCCTGCTTCCCCAACAGATGCAGCCGAAGCACCTCATGCAGAGACAACCACTTCTTCTCCGGCCGAGCCAACAGTGCGCAAGATTGATGGCCCCGAGGCTGAGGCACTCGACTTGCTGTCCATCAGTCGAGGCGTCATCGCGAAGCGTGCATTGCCCGTCATTGCGGTCATCGCTGCTGTTGTCATCTGGTTCATCGTTAAGTAATCAATGCTGCTCAGCGGCGATGCGCCTTCGGTCGACGATGTCGAAGCCGTCACCCGCTTAATTGGACGCGTCCCCCAAGGTGAATTCCGTGTGGTGGTGCGTGCATTAAATGGCGAACCTGTCGTTCTTCTGAATGCTCCTCTGCTTGAAGACGGCACGCCGATGCCCACGTTGTATTGGCTCGTGGGAAGCAGCGAAGTGCATGCCGTCAGCACATTGGAATCCGACGGTGCAGTCGATGAAGTCGAAGCACTCATCGGACTGGAAGCCATTGACGCCATTCATGTTTCGTATGGCGCACGACGAGATGCATTGATTCCCACGTCACACACCGGTCATCGGCCGAGCGGTGGTGTAGGCGGAACACGTCGTGGAGTGAAATGCTTACACGCACACCTCGCTCACTGGCTTGCTGGCGGCGAGGACGCCGTGGGCCAATGGGTCGCCGAACAACTTGATGCACGTGGCGCAACGAGAGCAGCCCGCATATGAATATTGCAGTCATTGATGTTGGAACCAATTCCACCAACTTGTTAGTACAAGACAGCAACGGGAATGACCTAGCGCGCGTCATCGCCACAACTCGCCTCGGCGAAACGTTGCATCAAGACGGCACGTTGAGCACTGCTGCAATCGAACGCACGGTTGACACCATCGCATCGCATATTGCGGTTGCAGAGCAACACGGCGTGTCGCATGTCGTGATTACTGGCACTGCTGCATGTCGTCGTGCCAGCAATACTCAACAATTCATCGATGCCGTCACAGCACGCACGGGAATCACGGTGGAGATTCTCTCTGAAAAAGACGAAGCGACCTTTGCATTCCGCGGAGCATTGACAAACCTCCCTGAAGTGATCGCACCACAACTCGTCATTGACATCGGCGGAGGAAGCACCGAGTTCACTGTTGGTGTTATCGATGCAGAAATGTCAGCGAGCATTCCGTTCGGTTCCGTGACCGGAACGGCATCGCACATCACAACAGATATCCCCCGACCAGAAGATCTCACAAATCTCATTGGGGCCGTTGCAGATGAAATCGAAGAAATTCAGCGCAACATCCCCGCAACCAATATTCCCGCTCGGGCTATCGGCGTTGCGGGCACCATCGTCACCATCGCCGCTGTCGAAATTGGTCTTGCATCATTTGATGAAGGATC
The DNA here is from genome assembly GCA_947446815.1 of Acidimicrobiaceae bacterium. Lineage (GTDB taxonomy): Bacteria > Actinomycetota > Acidimicrobiia > Acidimicrobiales > Ilumatobacteraceae > UBA2093. Next base: position 15,503 of record CANFGT010000001.1, on the reverse strand, counting down.
ACTTCACGGTTTTGTACTCACTCGCGATGCAGCCGAAGATGTCTTTCGCACGCTCGCAACAGAACCATTGGCACAGCGCGTGTTGAACCCCGGACTACCTGCAGACCGTGCCGACATCATTGTCGCAGGATGCTGCATTTTGGTCGCCACGATGCGTCGCTTACGCCTTGATGAAATCGTTGTTTCTACTCGTTCACTTCTTGATGGAATTGCAGCTCGTGAAAGACTGAAACCATGACCGCCATGCACCCAGCACGTCCATCAAGTGTGGGCCTACGTCTGTACGGACGCCGTGTGGTGCTGCGGCCACTAGTGCCACAAGATTTCAATGCCTGGAGCGAAGTACGCAAGCGGAATGGAGAATGGCTGAGTCAATGGGAGCCCATTCGACTCCCCCATCATCCAGACCCTGAGACAAATCGAGAAGTATTTGCTGCCCGTTGCGGTTCTCGCGATCGCGAACGTTTGGCCGGTAGCCAATATGCATTCGGCATCTTTGTCGACGGAACCTTTGCAGGGGAAATCAATCTGAACAATGTGGTTCGTGGCGCTATGCAGTCGGCCACCATTGGCTACTGGATTGATCGCGCTCGTGCCGGACGTTCACTGATGTCAGAGTCCATCGTTGTTCTCGCACAGTTTGCATTTGAAGAGCTCAATCTTCATCGCTTAGAAATCTGCATCATTCCGCGCAACAGCAACTCACGCCGTGTTGTAGAGAAATTGCACCTTCGCGAAGAAGGAATCGCTCAGCGCTTCTTAGAGATCAATGGCGCGTGGGAAGACCACGTTCGCTATGGCTTCACCATTGAAGAATGGAACGACCAGAGCGAGCAATTAATCAAAGATTGGCTGGCTTAGGCCAGCGAATTCCACGCTTGCGCACGAGCGCGACGAACATCTTTTCGACGCTTCCAGTCCTTGGTCTTCCAATGCTTCAGAGGCTGACGGCGGCTCTTGGCCTTTCCGATTTCAGCATCATGATGGTGCACTGGCTTCCATGCCAAACCTGGCTCATTTACATCTAGCGGTTCAGTGCCGTGTTGTACGGCCCCTACAGCTAGGTGCAACTCGCTATGCACTCGATGCCGCTCATTGTGGGCGTGAGCCCTCAAGTCGGCTCGCGGTGCTGGCGCGAGGTCCTGATTGCGGTGACGTTGACTCATCGCCGCCTCCTTCCGGAGTCCGAGGACTCCAAAGTGGTTCCCTTCTTCGAAAGGTACTCCTCGACTTCAGGTTTGTGAAGCACTTTTTGAGAGATTTTTCTCCCGCACTTTCGGTCTAAGAATTACGTGGGCGATCTAACGAGAAACGCGAAGTTTGCGCACCACAGGGTCGGTGCCGGCATACGTACGAAGACCCACTTTGCAGGTGCCAGCCCGAAGAAACCGAACCTGTCCAGCGATGATTTTGCACACGGATCGCGATGAGCTCGATATGTTCCACAACAACGTCAGGTTGCCACCAAACGTTGCAACGGCAGTTGGTACCGCACGCAACCCCACTCGCAACGCACGTACTGCAGCTGTGGACAAGCGATGTGTGGCAACGCCTTCACCCAATACGTTCTCTGATTTCACAACAACTTGATACGAAAATCCGTTCTTCACTTTTGTAAAGCGCACCGCAGTTGTTCCAGGAGCCACAGTCTTGCGCTGCAACACTTTTCCTTTGCGCAACAATGCCACTGTTGTATTCGTGATAGGCGACCCCCCGTCACAGGGTGCATTCCAACTCACAACAACAGATGAATTCTCCACCGTCGTGATGACGTGCGATGGTTGACCCGGAGTTTCTGGCGTTATAGGAGTTGTATCGATGAACAGCAATTTGTTCGCAGTTGTTGGCCCCACCCCTGTCAGAACATTTGGTGTAGCACGCGAAACGATTGCGCGTGAGATCTGATCTGCACATAAACCGGGCTGCTGTTGCGCCAGAAGCGCTGCATACCCAGCCACCAACGGCGATGCCATTGAAGTACCGATGTCGTAGTCATACGACGTAGGAGATGTGTACCACGCTGATTGAATTTGACGCGTGCTGCTGCCACCAGGTGCAAATAAGTCAACGCAGGGGCCGAAATTGGAATACGACGCAGCTGCGTCAATGTTTGTGCTTGCACCAATTGTTAGTGCTCGCGACACATCGCCTGGCGCAATGTCACACGCATTCAATGGAGATGCATTTCCGTCGCCATTGCCTGCTGCGACTGTGACAACCACTCCGTCTTCAATCAGCGCAGTCACCTCTGTATCAATTGTTGTCCCATCGTCTCCAAGGTCGACACCCAAACTGAGATTGACAACTGCAGCAACGCCCGATTTGTGGTGTGAACGAATCCACCGCAATGCGGCAACAACATCTCCTACGTTGCCACCTCCCTCACAATCCAAAACGCGTACAGCAATAATGCGGGCGGCAGTCGCAACACCCACCGTCGAACCAGCCGCAAGGGCGGAGACATGCGTCCCGTGACCGTCGCAATCTGATGATGGTGGGTTCACAACGGAATTACCGAGGCTCGAAGGAATATCAACTCCGGGGAAGACTCGCCCACCAAATTGTTCATGTGATGCGAGCACACCAGAGTCCACGATGTAGATATCAATACCGGCACCCGTGAGTGCACCCATCGAAACGTTTGCGTCAAGCGGGAGACGAGCCTGGTTGATGCGATCAAGGTGCCACGGTGCGGGAAGCGGTGCTGATGCTGCACCTGTTGCGGCAATGACAGGGAAAACGAGTACACCCGCAATCAGTGCACGACAAACTTTCCTCACAAGAACTGAGGCTAACGGTGACTTGTACGAAGGACGTGGGACACCGAGAGAGGTATTACTTCTTCGAAGAAATTTTGTTTTGCAACGCCTTCAGGCGCTCAGCAAACCAGGGCTGACGAGTGCTCCACAATTGTGGTTCCAACTCACGCTTGACAGCATCAGGATGATTATCCACATCGGCCATGTCTTGGATTGTCTTTTTCACACTCTCCAACAATGGGCGTGGAATGTCTGCGGCTCGCGCAGCAAGTTTCTGCGCCTCGATCAACAGTTGATCATCGTCGACGCATTTCCATGCAAGGCCAACACGTTCTGCTTCGGCGCCATCGAGAATTTCGCCAAACACAACTGTGGCAAACGCAGCCTGAGGACCCGCGATGCGACGAAGCATCCATGTGTGTCCACCACCGGGGTGAATACCAATCTGTAAGAAGCGAGTATCAAACTTTGCACGTCGAGCGGCAATACGAATATCGCAACCAAGTGCGAGGTTCATGCCTGCACCAACTGCTGCGCCATTCACTGCAGCGATCGTGGGTAACGGGCTACGTGCGATGCGCAAGAAACCTTCGTAGATAACCCCAAGGCTTTCGCCGGTTGCTTCGGCCAAGTTGCCAAGGTTTGCACCAGCACAGAATGCAGGTGCGGTTCCCGTAACGACAAGAGCACCGATATTCGGATCTCCCTCGATCCGGTCCATCGCCGCAATGATCTCATCGACCATCGGAGCGGTGAGCGTGTTGCGCTCATCGGGGTTGTTCAGGGTGAGGGTGGCGACGCCGTCAGTAACGGTCACAGTGACAAGACTCATGGTTCCAAGTTTCGCACACCGGCTTCGGCTGCTCATCCCCCAGTCGCCTACGGTGGGGCCATGTCCGATGTGATTTTGTACGAGGTGAGCGACCGTATCGCCACCATCACCTTCAACCGTCCCGCAGCCCGCAACGCTCTCAGCAGCGAGGTACTGCAACTGCTCCCTCAGCTCATGCTGAAGGCTGATGCTGACGACAACGTGGACGTGCTCATCCTCACGGGCACCGACCCCGCATTCTGTGCTGGTCTGGACCTCAAAGAATTGGGCGATACCGCAGGGAACCTCGGCGGCACAGGTGCCGACGGCAGTGTGAACTCCACTGGTGTGCGCGGACCTTTTCCGAAGATCTCCAAGCCACTCATCGGCGCGGTCAACGGCGTGGCCATCACGGGAGGCTTCGAGCTCGCGCTCAATTGCGACTTCCTCATTGCGTCTGAGCACGCAAAGTTTGGCGACACACACTCACGCGTGGGCATCATGCCCGGCTGGGGTCTCACCGTGTTGTTGCCGCAGTCCATTGGCGTGCGTCGTGCGCGTGAGATGAGCTTTACAGGCAACTTCATGCTGGCCGAAGAAGCATTGGCGTTCGGTCTTGTCAATCATGTTGTTCCGCACGCAGACCTCATCCCGTTCACCCGTCAGATTGCACTCGACATCATCGGCAATGAACAAGATGGTGTTCGCCAAATTCGTTCCACCTATGCCACACATGCACAAGAGATGGAGAAATGGGAACACGAATCAGCAGTGGGCGCTGAATGGCGCAAGGCACAGTTTGACCCCAAGAAGGTCGCAGAACGTCGCGCAAAAATCATGGAGCGCGGTCGCAAGATGTAATCGCGGGGCTCACGCCCCACACTTACTTAGGCAGTGAGTTCAGAAACTGCAGTAATGGTGATGCCACCACGTGGATGCTGAGTCAGCACAACACGCACGCTCTTCGGCTTCGCAGTTGTCATCACTTCACCGGCAATTTCTGCAGCGAGTGCTTCGGCGAATACTGCGCGGTCGCGGAATCCCCACAAGTACAACTTCAAACTCTTCGATTCAATGCAGTGCTTGTTCGGTACGTACTCAATGACAACTGTTGAAATATCTGGCTGACCTGTAACGGGGCAGAATGATTGCAACTCATCGGACTCAAATGAGACCGATGAAATATTTGCCGGTGCAGGAAAAACTTCAACATGCGCAATGGCATGTTGCACAGATTGACCGAGAACTGTGAGGCCTGTTGTGTCACTCATACCAGTAAGCGTAAGGGTTATTTGAGGTCGTCAGGCAGAAGACTCTCAAGAGAGACCAACGGACGAGGTCCAACATGTGAGATCACTTCAGCAGCTGCGATAGCACCAATGCGGGCACAGCTTGTGAGGTCTTTGCCTTGCGTGAGACCGCGAAGGAATCCGGCTGCGAAGAGATCTCCCGCACCAGTGGTATCAACGACCTGAGCAACTGGCGCTGCGGGAACTGCATGAATGTCATCGCGTGTCACGACGACCGAACCCTTCTCGCTACGAGTCACTGCCGCAATGTGACAATCGCGGCGCAACAATTGCACGCCCTCGTCAAAGTCAGAGACTTCATACAGAGACTTGAGTTCATCTTCGTTAGCGAACAACAGGTCGATCTCATCGCGCACCAAAGCCTGGAAGTCTGCACGGTGACGATCAACGCAGAAAGAGTCACTGAGCGTAAGAGCAACAACGCGACCCTGTGCGTGTGCGATCGCGGCGGCATTGCGGAAGGCCTGCTTGGCTTCATCACGATCAAACAAGTAGCCCTCGAGATACAAAATGGCACCAGCGCCAATGATGTCTGCATCTAAATCGTCAAACGACAAGAGCGTGGATACACCGAGGTATGTATTCATCGTGCGTTGCGCATCGGGAGTGACCGCAATGATGCATCGCCCGGTTGGGGTATCCGATGCTGCGCCGCCACTACGGAAATCCACACCAATTGAAGACATGTCGGAAGCGAATTCGCGCCCCAAGTCGTCGTTCGACACTTTGCCAATAAACGCAACATCGCCGCCAAGACTGGCAATGCCAGCCAAGGTGTTGGCGCCAGAGCCACCGCTGGTCCGCGTGGACTGCCCAACAGCGGTGGTCAGCTCTACTGCGCGGTCGGTTTCAATGAGAGCCATTGAGCCCTTGACCATGTCATTTGCACCGAGGAATGCATCGTCCACCATGGCGATCATGTCGACAAGTGCATTGCCGACGCCAACAACGTCGTACTGGATGCCCTCTTTATTGGTGAGAGCGGGAATGTGGGCGGTGAAGGGATGACTGCGTGGCACGGTTTCCAACGGTAGTCGTGTTGGCCCCACCGTTAGCCTTTATTGCGTGAGTCACCTCAATAGTCCTTATCGCTTGCCCCGTGCCGTTCTTCCGACGCGATACCAGGTCTCGCTAGTGCCCGACCTCGAGAACGCATCGTTCACTGGGTCGGTCTCCATCACGGCAGATGCCGTCGAAGCCGCCAGCGAAATTGTGCTCAATGCGATTGAGCTGCAAATTCATTCCGTCACAGTGAACGGAACAGCAGCCGCGTATTCGTTGAACGAAGAGCTTGAACGTCTTGTCATCGATGCCGCCATTGCTTCTGGCCCCATCACTATCGAGATTTCTTTCACCGGCATCCTCAATGACAAGTTGCGTGGTTTCTATCGCTCCACCTTCGTTGATGATTCAGGCAAGACCCGCACGATTGCCACGACGCAAATGCAATCCACTGACTGCCGTCGTGCATTTCCTTGCTTCGATGAACCTGACTTCAAAGCTGTCTTTGCCATCGACCTCACATTCGCCGATGATCTCATGGCTGTATCAAACAGTCGTGAGATTCGTCGTGAAGAACTTGGCAATGGCACTACCCGTGCATGGTTCGCCGACACAATGATCATGTCCACCTATTTGGTGGCATTTGTTGTTGGGCCATTAGAAGCCACAGACACCGTGATGGTGGGCGATATCGCATTACGACTCATTCACGTACCTGGCAAAAGCCATCTCACAGAGTTCGGTTTGAAGATTGGTGCATTCGCTCTTGAGTGGTTCCAGAACTACTACGGAATTCCCTACCCCGGAGATAAGTGTGACCTGCTCGCACTCCCCGACTTCGCCGCTGGCGCAATGGAAAACCTTGGCTGCATCACGTTCCGTGAAGTGTTACTGCTGGTTGACCCCGCTACATCCACACAAGTGGAACAAGAACTTGTTGCTGCAGTGGTTGCACATGAACTTGCACATATGTGGTTCGGCGATCTGGTCACCATGCGTTGGTGGAATGGCATCTGGCTCAACGAAGCATTCGCAACGTTTATGGAAGTTGCAGCTACCGATGCCTTCGCACCGCAATGGTCGATGTGGACTTCGTTTGGCTTGGATCGAAGTGCTGCATTTGACGTCGACTCGCTGCACTCCACACGCACTGTTGAATTCCCAGTCGAATCCCCTGCTGATGCAGATGGCATGTTCGACGTGCTCACGTATCAAAAGGGCGGCGCACTGTTGCGCATGTTGGAGCAGTATCTCGGCCCTGATCGTTTCCGTGCTGGCGTGAGCCACTATCTCACCAAGCATTCATTCGGAAACACCGAAACGAATGATCTGTGGGATGCGATTGAATATGTCGTATCCACCGATGGCGGCGAGATGGTTCCCGTACGACAATTGATGGATTCATGGATCTGGCAAGCCGGCTATCCACTGGTATCTGTGCGGATTGATGGTTCTGATCTTGTGTTGTCGCAGCGTCAATTCACCTTTGACAATCAGCCCGACACAACAATGTGGATTATTCCCGTGCATGTGCGTGTCGGTAATACAACACAAAAGATTCTTCTCGAAGGTGATGACATTCGCATTGCAATGAAGAATCCCGCCGATGTTGTTGTTGTTGTCAATGCAGGCGGTTCTGGTTACTTCCGCGTTGAATACTCCGCTGATCTCATGACACGCATCTCGGGCGACACTCTTCGGAGCCTCACCACACTCGAGCGATACAACTTGGTGGATGATGCGTGGAACGCAGTCGTTGCTGGCGCAGTCAGTGCAGATCGGTTCATGGCGTTCGCTCAGAACTTCACCGACGAAACAGACCTCGCTGTCTGGCAAGCCCTCAACAAGGGCCTCGTCGGACTTGGTCGTATGTTGAACCGTGACGAGATGGCGCCGTACAGCGCTTTCATTCGCAATCTTGTTTCACCTGCGTACGCACGATTGGGTGCGGAGCCTGTGGCGGGCGAGCCCGAACTCACTGCAAAGCTGCGTGGGCTCTTGCTGTCCACCCTTGCTGTTTTGGGTGCGGACGAATCTTCCCAGACCCGAGCACGTGAAATTCTCTTCAACAATGCAACGACAGAACCAGAACTTGTTGCAGCAGCGACCAACGTTGTCGCAGCAACAGGTGATGCGCAGGATTACGAATGGTTCTTAGGTCGTTTCCGAGAGCCCAGCACTCCACAAGATCGCATTCGGATGTTGTACGCACTAGCCGAGTTTGATGATGCAGAACTGATGAACCGCACCTGTGCACTTGCATTCTCTGATGATGTGAAGAGCCAGGATGCTCCCTTCCTCATCACACGTGCCATTGCGAACAAGTACCACGGTGACATCGCCTGGGCGGCTGCACAGAAAAACTGGTCGTATGCAAACGAGAAATTCCCCGGCAACACCATTGTTCGCATGGTGAGTTCCGTGACAACGCTCAATACACCTGCACACGAAACCCAAATTGGTGCATTCTTCACCGAGCATCCGATCCCACAGGCGGTGAAGACGTTGGAACAAGTTCTCGAACGCCAGCGAGTCAACGTGGCTTTGCGCTCCCGTGAGTCCTCAGCGCTGAAGTCAGCATTACAGTCGTAATATCGCACTTCTTCCGACAACTGCAACCCGTGATGCGCGCATCCTCGTCTTCACGCGTGCCATCCGTGCGTTTGTTGATGGCATTGCATTCGTTGTTCTCCCTGCGTACTTAGAACATCTCGGGTTTAGCGGCGTCAAGATCGGCACCGTTGTCGCTGCATCGTTATTGGGTTCAGCAGTCCTCACGCTCATCACCGGATATGTTGCGCATCGCTTCGACCCGGCACGTCTGCTCTCCATTGCATCATGGATCATGATCACCACGGGAGTCGCCTTCGGGCTCTCAAAGTCATTCTTATTGCTCGTCATTATCGGCATCATCACCACCATGAATCCGAGCGCCGGCGATGTCAGCCCGTTCTTACCCTTAGAGCAATCACTGTTGGCCGACAATGTCAACGCGACGGAACGCACCAGTCTGTTTGCCCGTTATGCACTGACCGCAAGTTTGGTGGGTTCACTTGGTGCGCTCTGCGCAGGTCTTCCCGTTCTCATCGCACGTCACTTCCATCACGCAGAACAGTCGGGGCGCCAAGCAGCCTTCGTTATCTATGGTCTCGCGGGGTTCATTCTGTTATTCGCATACTCACGACTATCTGCAAAGTCACGTATTCGCGCTTCAAAATCAGACTCGGCGCTCAGCCCTGCATCGCGCAGCATCGTGTTCAAACTCTCTGCATTATTCAGTTTGGATTCAATGGGAGGAGGCTTTGCAACTCAAGCCATCTTCGCATTGTGGGTCTTCCATAAGTTCGGACTCTCGATGGAAACGCTCGGCACTGTGTTCTTTGCTGCCGGCACCGTTGCGGCATTTTCATCACTTGCCGCAGTGAAGATCGCAGAACGCATCGGCCTTGTACGCACGATGGTGTTTACGCACATTCCTGCCAGCGTGTTGCTGATTCTCGTTGCTCTCGCGCCAAACGTATGGGTTGCGATGTCGCTATTCATTCTGCGCGGACTGCTCAGCCAGATGGACGTACCCGTGCGCACAAGTTACGTGATGGCAGTCGTCGCGCCCGCCGAGCGTGCAGCTGCAGCCAGCATTACGAATGTTCCACGAAGCCTTGCATCGGCATTGCCGCCGATTGCAGCAGGATGGATGCTCGACCACTCCACATTCGGCTGGCCTCTGATCATCTGCGCAATCTGCAAGATCACGTATGACTTGCTATTGCTTCGTATGTTTAAAGATGTTCGCCCCCCGGAGGAGCGCAACAACTAGCGGGAAGTTGGTGTGAGTGCGCCACTTGCGACTTGATCGCGAAGTGCCGTCTTCAAGAACTTTCCTGCAGCGTTACGTGGCAAATCTTCATTCATGACGACCACGTGGTTCGGAACCTTGAACGACGAAATCTTGCCGTCGAGGAACTTCCACAGATCTTCAGCGGTGAGTGATGCACCATCGCGCACCTTGATGGCAACAGCGACCTCTTCACCAAGACGCTCGTGAGGAACACCAAAGACTGCAGCTTCATGTACTGCCGGATGCTCGTAGATCGAACCTTCGACCTCGGAGCAGAACACGTTCTCTCCACCACGAAGGATCATGTCCTTGATGCGGTCCTTGATGAACAAGAAGCCTTCTTCGTCGATGTAGCCACCGTCGCCGGTATGCAGCCAACCATTTTCGATTGATTCTGCAGTTGCATCTGGACGATTCCAGTAACCACGAATGAGCATCGGGCCCGACATCATGATTTCGCCGTACTCGCCCACGCCAAGAACTTCTTTGGTTGCTGGGTCCCACACCTGCACGCCCATGGGGCGAATGGCGCGACCTGTTGAGGTAGGACGCTCAAGGTAGAACTTGCCCAAGTTGCCAGGACCAAATGCGTTGGTCTCTGTCATGCCGTAGCCCAACTGTGGGCCACCTTTCTTGATGCTCTTTGCAACCTTGTCAACAAGTGCTGCTGGTGCTGGTGCACCGCCGCCGCCCACTGCCTTCAACGATGTGGTGTCGTACTTCTCGAAGTCAGGATGGTTCACCAAGTCCCAGCTCTGTGTTGGCACACCAACGAAGTTCGTGATGCGCTCGTCCTGGATGATGGGCAATGCCTTACCAGCGTCCCACTTGTACATGATGACGAGCTTGAGGCCGGCCATAAAGCAGCTCAGCATCACAGGCACGCAACCCGTCACGTGGAAGAGAGGCACGATGAGAATGAACGATGTGTCGAACACCGGATCGTTGGGGTCGACAGGTTCTGGATCAGACGCAAGCGCCAACACGCCGTTGCGCGCGGCAAATGCCATCAGAGAACTCACCACGGCACGGTGGGTGCTTACAGCACCCTTGGGGCGACCAGTCGTACCCGAGGTGTAAAGAATGGTGCAGTCGTCATCAGGATCAATGTCGGCTACAAGTGGTCCGAGACCGCTCTTGACTTCATTTGCCCAGTCATCAATATCCGGACCGACTTCGGTCTCAGGACGAACGATGAGCATCTTGATGCCGAGTGCACGACATGAATGATGTGCAGTGTCAATGCGCTGTTGGTCGGCGACGAGAACTTTTGCACCGCAGTCCTTGAGTGCGAAATCCATTTCGTCTTCTGTCCACCATGCATTGAACGAGACGTTGACTGCGCCAACAGAAATAATTGCTGCGAACGCGATGATCCACTCGGGGAAGTTACGCATGGCAACTGCAACGCGGTCACCCTTCTTCACGCCGTACTTGTTCACCAATAAGTGCGCGAGTCCATCAACCTCATCCATGACGCGGCCAAATGTGTAGCGCTCGCCTTCATAGAGAAGGAATGTCTTGTCGCCATGGGCACGTGCGCCCTGCAAGATCAGTGCCAAGTTCTTTGGAGCGTGCTTGAACACTTCCATTTCAACACCAAGAACGTTGGCTGGTTCCAATTCGAATGGAGTTCCAGAACCAGGGCTCAGAATTTTGTCTTGTGCTTCGATCCAGGACAGTGGCATGGGAGTTCCTCTTCGGTGATGGGAGTACCAAAGCATACGAGAGGGGTTGCCATCCGTCACATTCCGAAGTAGAGCGCTGCCCTCAGACGAAAGGAGGAAGATGCCGTATTACGCGGCGCGCTGGCCGTAGTAACGACGCAGGTATTCCTGGTTGCGCAACTGCACCAGGATGTAGCAGTAAGCGCCAAGGCCAAGGAATGCCACCGTGAACATGTACACCATTGCGGTGCTGCCAGTGGTGAGACCGAGAAAGAGGGTCACTGCATTTGCGGCAACGAGGCCGTAGAGAACATTCACGCGACGGCGACGAACCACTTCACGTGGATTCATGAACTGGGTCTCGGCGGCGTAGTGCGCACGAGGAAGCTCTGCGGTGTGGTGCGAGCGACGGTGACGTTGCTCGGTGGGCTCCATCATTCCGTCGGATGCAACGAGACGTGGACGCTGAGGAGCACGCATCGGAGCCTGACGCTGCTGAGGGCGACCTGGCGAATAAGGCGCACGTGGCGACGGAGCTAACGGACGAGCCATTGCGCGCATTGCGTGCGGTGCACCCACCGGTGACTGCGTGCGTTGGAGCGTGCGCAGCTGACGGCTGAAGTCGGACACAGAAGAAACGGCTCCACCGTCGAAACGGGAGCGCAAAAGAGGAGGAAGGAGGACTGCCATCCACATGGCGCCAACTATGAGTAGAACGAGCTTGCTCATGACTTGGGAAAGCCTAGTAACGATTCAGCGCTATGGGGCTCAAAACGGGGTCTCGCGGCCCCTAAACCACCTTCAAACCCTTACAAAATAAGGAAACTCTCCGGGGTGGGTCAATGTTCACATCCCTTGACAAAACCCTGAAATTGGCCTCAGAGGGACTTTTTGTACTCGCCCGAGCGTCCGCCCGATTTCTCCCACAAGGCAATCTCGCCGATGACCATGTCTTTGTCGGCCGACTTACACATGTCGTAGAGGGTGAGAGCTGCAACCGAACATGCAGTGAGCGCTTCCATCTCGACACCGGTCTGTCCAGTCGTTTCGACAACAGCTTCGATGTTCACGATGCCTTCGCCCACCGTCAACTCGACGGCAACTTTGGTGAGCATGAGTGGGTGGCATAACGGAATGAGATCAGAGGTGCGCTTGGCGGCTTGGATGCCGGCGATACGAGCGGTGGCGAGAACATCGCCCTTTGGCAACGTGCCAGCGACGATGGCAGTTGATGTTGCGGGAGCCATGGTGATGGAACCGCGAGCCACGGCACGGCGACGCGTGACTGCCTTATCGCCAACGTCGACCATGTGGGCGTTGCCCTTGTCGTCGAGATGGGAAAAGGTCGGTTCAGTCACAGCAATAACCTAACTGCGCTTCCACGGCCAGCGAACAGGGCGCTTGGCAAGGAAGGCAGCAACACCTTCGCGCACTTCGCCGCTCTTATTCATTTCGTCTTCCCAATGGCGTGTGGTGGCGGGCTTTACTTTGCCGTCACGGATGACTTCATCGATCATCGCCTTGCTTGCAGCTTGAGTGAGAGAAGAGCGATCGATGATTGTGGCGACTAGTTCATCCACTCTAGTTTCCAGTGCATCGACGGTGAGAAGTTCATCGATGAGACCAATGCGCAATGCACGTTCAGCATCAATGAGCTCCCCTGTGTACATGAGGTGTTTTGTAGCGGAAGCGCCAAGGATGCGCACGGCACGTTCGAGTGCATTCGTTGGATACACAATGCCCAACTTGCTCGGCGTGATTCCGAAGATGGCATCGTCGGCAGAAATCCGAATGTCGCATGCGCTAGCGATAGAGACGCCGCCGCCCACGCAGTTTCCGCGAATCATTGCAATGGTCGGTCCAGGGAAGTTCGCAAGAGCTTCTTCGGCAGCCCAGTTGATACGGGCGTATTCACCACTAGGGCCATTGGTGAGCTCAGAGATGTCTGCGCCCGCACAGAAGTGATCACCGGCTCCACGCACGACAAGAACGCGCACCTCTGGGTTCGCAGCAAGTGCAGTGACGTGCGCGTCAATGCTGGCCCACATGGCCATCTTGATGGCATTGCGCTTGTGAGGGCGATTCAAGGTCATTGTGGCAACAGGGCCATCGATTTCGACGAGAACATTGAGGTTGGCAAGTTCACCCGTGACATCAACAGACATGATCAACCACCAATCTGACTCATGGAACGGTTCGGACGAATGAAGTTCACCTGATTGATCTGGTGACCGGCCCACTTAGTGCCCACAGCATCGATGATCAGTTGTGCAATCTCGTCATCTGTTGCACCATTGCGCAACAGTGCGCGAAGATCGAATTCATCCGTAGCAAAAAGACATGTGCGGAACTGGCCATCACTCGTGAGGCGCACGCGATCACAGTCGGCACAGAAAGGCTTCGAGACACTTGGGATGACACCAACGGTTCCCTTGCCATCGAGATAACGCCAACGGTCTGCAGGAGCAGCGCCACGTGCGGGCATGATTTCCAGTGGGAACTCTGCAGAAATCGCAGCAACGATTTCATCTTGGGTCACAACCTTGTTGCGCTCCCAGATATTCGATGCATCGAGTGGCATGAACTCGATGAAGCGCACTTCGATGTCGTTTTCACGTCCGTAGCGAGCCATGTCGAGAACTTCATCATCGTTCGCACCGCGTTCAACAACGGCATTCACTTTGATGAGATCAAAGCCCGCTTCTTTCGCTTCAGCAATACCCGCGAGAACATTGGCAAGTTCATCGCGGCGCGTCATCGCAAGGAACCGTTCAGGCTTCAAACTGTCAAGGCTCACGTTGATGCGGTCAAGACCTGCATCGCGCAGTTCGCCGGCGATGTTGCGCAACGTTGCACCGTTCGTAGTGAGAGCGATATCCGGCTTGGAGCCATCGGCCAAGCGAAGAGCTGCAAGTTGTGTGATGAGGCGTGGCAAATGCGCGCGCACAGTGGGCTCTCCACCAGTGAGTCGCAAACTATCGATACCAAAACGTTCGACACAGATGCGAGAGACACGCTCAATCTCTTCGAATGTGAGGACTTCGGACCGGTCCAGCCACGTCATTCCCTCTGCGGGCATGCAATACGTGCAACGGAAGTTGCAGCGGTCCGTGACCGAAATACGCAGGTCGCGCACAGTGCGTCCGTGCTGGTCAATGAGGTCCACGTGGCAATCCTACGCAGTCGTCAAGTTTTGACTACTTGTGCCTTATCCAGCAACAGGGCCAGCGTCTGGGCCCAGGAAAGTGACGGTCACTTCGTCGCCGGCGCTCACACCTGTTCCATCGGGAACAGCCATGATGGCGTTTGCGACCGCAGTGGATGCCAATTGATGACTGCCCTGAGGGCCGGTGCGGCGCACGTGCACTCGCCCATCGGTATTCCAATACGCATGTACTCGGTCGAAGTGCGTCTTGCCGTCCACTCCGCGCTTCACGTCTTCATCAACGATCGCTGCGATGCGTGGTCGGAATGGTTGCGCGACTCCCATCATTGTGCGAATCGCCGGGCGTGCAATGAGTTCAAAACTCATCAGCGAACTCACAGGGTTCCCTGGCAAACCAAAAATCGGAACAGAGCTGCCACCAACGCCAGGCATCGTGCCAAATGCAAAGGGCTTCGCCGGCTTCATTGCAATCTGGAACCAATGCATCTCTGCGATACGACCCAGCACCGCTTTCACCACGTCGTAGTCGCCCATGCTCACGCCACCACTAGAGATGAGCGCATCGACCATGCCGCGACTTGTTGCCTTACGTAACGTGTCCTCAAGATCTTCTTCGTTGTCGCGAATGATGCCAAGGTCGATTGCTTCAGCGCCCGCCTCTTCCACCAGTCGCAACAACATCTTGCGATTCGATTCGCGAATCTGACCCTTCTGCAACGGAGAGCCGTCATCCACTAATTCATCACCGGTGGAGATGACACCAATACGTGGCTTCCAATACACGGCCACCTTCAGTGCGTTGATGCTGCTGAGAACACCTTCGACCATTGGCGTGACAACAACGCCAGGTTCAAACACAGTGGCACCTGCTTGCACATCGGAACCTGCATCACGAATACCGCTCGTGACAGCAACACTTTTCAAAATGCGCACGCCATCATCACCGAGAC